>NZ_NEJM01000012.1:0-208003 GCF_002113725.1 Pseudomonas sp. B23(2017)
CCCCCCACCTCACCCAGCACATCGCCCGCCGCCCCCAGCGCATCGCGCTGCTGCAGCACATTGCCGAAGAAGGTTCGATCACCCGCGCCGCCAAGGCTGCGGGCATCAGCTACAAGGCCGCCTGGGACGCCATCGACGAACTCAACAACCTGGCCAGCCAGCCCCTCGTCGAGCGCAGTACCGGCGGGCGTGGTGGCGGTGGTGCCCGTCTGTCGCCGGAAGGCCAGCGGGTGCTGCGCCTGTATCAGAGGCTGCAGGCCCTTCAGGCGCAAATCCTCGAAGCGGCCGAGGAGTCGAGCGACCTCGACCTGCTCGGCCGGCTGATGCTGCGTACCAGCGCGCGCAACCAGTTGCAGGGCCAGGTCAGTGGCCTGCGCCGCGAGGGACGGCATGATCGCGTCAGCCTGGCGTTGGGCGGAGGGTTGGAGATTGAGGCGCTGATCACCCACGACAGCACCGCACGGCTGGAGCTGACGCTGGGGACGACGGTAGTGGCGCTGCTCAAGGCGGGGTGGGTGAGGTTGCTGGCCGACGAGGAACAGGCCGAAGCGGGGAGTAACTGCCTGCGGGCGACAGTGGAGGAGGTACTGGTGGAGGCTGATGGGCCTGGTGAGGTCCGGTTGGCGTTGGGGAATGGGCAGACGTTGTGTGCGTTTGCCGAGACGGATTGGTTGGCTGGCCAGCGGGTGACAGCAGGCAGTTCGGTGCGGGTTCAATTTCATCCCTCTTATGTATTGCTTGGGATTCCTGCATAGCCTGGCCGCCAGGGAAACGATGCACCTGTGGGAGCGGGTTTACCCGCGAAGAGGCCGGTACAGGCATAACGCGCTACCATGGCCCCCACGCCGCCTACCCCCGGAGCCACCATGTCCCACCCCTTCGACACCCTCACCCCCGACCTGGTCCTGGACGCCGTGGAAAGCCTGGGCTTTCTCAGCGATGCCCGGGTGCTGGCGCTGAACAGCTACGAAAACCGCGTCTACCAGGTGGGCATCGAGGGCGCGCAACCGCTGATCGCCAAGTTCTACCGCCCAGGCCGCTGGAGCGACGCGGCCATCCTCGAAGAGCACAGCTTCACCGCCGAACTGGCCGACTGCGAAGTGCCGGTGGTCGCCCCGCTGCAGCACAACGACCGCACCCTGTTCGAACACCAGGGCTTCCGCTTCACCCTGTTCCCCCGCCGCGGCGGCCACGCGCCAGAGCCGGGCAACCTCGACCAGCTCTACCGCCTCGGCCAGTTGCTCGGCCGCCTGCACGCCGTGGGCGCCAGCAAACCGTTCGAGCACCGCGAAGCGCTGGCTGTGGACAACTTCGGCCATGCCTCGCTGAATACCCTGCTGGAAGGCGACTTCGTCCCCCGCGAACTGCTGCCAGCGTTCGAATCGGTGGCGCGCGACCTGCTCAAGCGGGTGGAGGACATCTATGCCCGCACGCCGCACCAGCTCATCCGCCTGCATGGCGACCTGCACCCCGGCAATCTGATGCACCGCGACGAGGTGTACCACGTGGTCGACCTCGACGACTGCCGCATGGGCCCGGCGGTGCAGGACCTGTGGATGATGCTGGCCGGCAGCCGCGAGGAACGCCTGGGGCAACTGGCCGAACTGATCGACGGCTACAACGAGTTCCACGTCTTCGACCCGCGCGAGCTGGCCCTGATCGAGCCCCTGCGCGCCCTGCGCCAACTGCACTACAGCGCCTGGCTGGCGCGGCGCTGGGACGACCCGGCATTCCCGCCGAGCTTCCCCTGGTTCGGCCAGCCACGCTACTGGGGAGACCAGATCCTCGCCCTGCGCGAGCAAATGGCCGCACTGGATGAAGCGCCACTGAAATTGTTCTAGAAGCACGCCCGCCTCTGTCTACAATAGGCGTCGCTTTATTTAGCTACCTAAGCAAGGATTCTGCATGCACGCTGCAAACCCGCGTCGCGGGTACCTACTGGGCCTCAGCGCCTACATCATCTGGGGGCTGTTCCCCCTGTACTTCAAGGCAATCCAGAGCGTCCCGGCGGTGGAGATCATTGTCCACCGGGTGCTCTGGTCGGCTTTGTTCGGCTCGTTGCTGCTACTGGTGTGGAAACACCCAGGCTGGTGGCGTGAACTGCGTGACAACCCGCGCCGGCTGGGCATCCTGGCCCTGAGCGGGGCGCTGATCGCCGGCAACTGGCTGACCTACGTATGGTCGGTAAACAACGGGCGCATGCTCGAGGCCAGCCTGGGTTACTACATCAACCCACTGATCAATGTGCTGCTGGGCATGCTGATTCTCGGCGAGCGCCTGCGCCGCCTGCAGTGGCTGGCCGTGGCCATGGCCGCCGTGGGTGTGGCCCAGCAGGTGTGGCAGGTGGGCAGCCTGCCGTGGGTGTCGCTGGTGCTGGCGCTGAGCTTCGGCTTCTATGGGCTGATTCGCAAACAGGCACCGGTCGCAGCACTGCCGGGCCTGGTGGTGGAAACCTGGATGCTGGTACCGCTGGCCCTTGGCTGGCTGTTGCTGCACCCGGCGGCGACAAGTGCACAGGGCGCGTTCTACACCAGCAGCGAAGCGTTGTGGCTGATGGCTGCGGGGCCGGTGACACTGGTGCCGCTGGTGTGCTTCAACGCTGCCGCGCGGCACTTGCCGTATACCACGCTGGGCTTCCTGCAGTACCTGGCGCCGACCCTGGTGCTGCTGCAGGCGGTGCTGCTGTTCGATGAGCACTTGTCGTCGAGCAACTTGGTGGCTTTCATGTTCATCTGGGCGGGTTTGGCGATTTACAGCGTCGATGCGTGGGTCAGTTTGCGCAAGCGTAGCTGATCAAAAAATGATCACAACTCTGCAGGCCTTGTAATTCGTGGCCTGCAGAGACATCTCCAAAGGTTATCCACACCCTCGTCCCCGTGCTTTGTGCACAAGCTGCTGATTTTTGGGTGTTTTTTGATCAAAGCCGTGTAAGGCGCGCGCGGTCTGGGCTGGAGAGGGGAACCCCCAGGTTATCCACAGGGCCTTCCCCGTGATATCGGGATAACCGCAGGGGGCTGCTTTGCAGCCCATCGCGACACAAGGCCGCTCCTACAGGGGAACGCGTAACCCTTGTAGGAGCGGCCTTGTGTCGCGATGGCCGCGAAGCGGCCCGGCAATCTCGGATCAATCCTCCGGCCGCAGCTTCAACTCCACCATCAAGTCGTCCGCCAGGCTCTCCAGCTTCTGCTGCAAATCCTCCAGCGACAGGGTCAACGGCAATGCCAGCAAGGCATCGGCATGGAACAGCGGTTCGCTGCTCATGGGCGCCGGCCGCACCTCAGTGGTAAACCGCTCAAGGTTCACCCCCAGGTCCGCCAGCAAGCGGGTGATATCACGCACGATCCCCGGCCGGTCATTACCTACCAGCTCCATGGCAATCGGCTTCCAGGTACACGACGGCTCGATGCCGCTCTCGGCGATCAGCACGCGAATGTCATATCGGACCAACCCCTGCAGCGAAGCCACCAGCTCGTCGTAGTTTTCCGCCGGCACCGCCACCCGCAGGATGCCGGCAAACTGCCCGGCCATGCGCGACATGCGGCTCTCCAGCCAGTTGCCACTGTGGTCGGCGATGCACTGGGCAATGCGCTCGACCTGGCCGGCCTTGTCAGGGGCAATCACAGTCAGTACAAGATGATCCACAAGCCCTTCCTCGTGTCGGACCGCGCCGTGCGGCAGAAAATCGGGGGATCGACTCAGTATAGGCAAGGCGCGGCAACCTGCCGCAGGGCAATCCGCATAACGAATCGTGTACTGTTTCAAGATTTATCTGGAACAATCCACCTGTTTTTTGCGAACATACTCACTCCCAGCGTGACCATACGCGACCAACGGGTCGCATAACGGCGCTTTTAGTCTGATTTTGCCCCGCCTACTGCTTCATGTAGTATCCCGTGGCGCGGACTACAAAACGTCGTTTGGATGTCTGCCAAGGCGCCTGTGAAAATACGCACACTGTCTGCCAGCCGGTCTGGCAGGCCGCACCCAGCCGCGCTCGGGGCTTTACTCGGGGGCATGCACTGGTGCCGTGTTTAGAGAAGCGCTACAGGCTTAATACAGAAGAGCGAAATAGCTGAGCAGAGTGAGGCAAGCAATGACTGGATACGTTCAAGTCGGTGGCCTTCAGGTCGCCAAGGTCCTGTACGACTTCGTGAACAACGAAGCCATCCCGGGGACCGGCATCGTCGCCGAGCAGTTCTGGGCGGGTGCAGAGAAGATCATCAATGACCTCGCTCCAAAGAACAAAGCCCTGCTCGCCAAGCGCGACGAGCTGCAAGCCAAGATCGACGCCTGGCACCAGGCACGCAAAGGCCAGGCCCACGACGCCGTAGCCTACAAAGCATTCCTCCAGGAAATCGGCTACCTGCTGCCACAAGCCGACGATTTCCAGGCCACCACCCAGAACGTGGACGAAGAAATCGCCCACATGGCCGGCCCGCAGCTGGTCGTACCGGTGATGAACGCCCGCTTCGCCCTGAACGCCGCCAACGCCCGTTGGGGTTCGCTGTACGACGCGCTGTATGGCACCGATGCCATCAGCGATGAAGGCGGCGCCGAGAAAGGCCAAGGCTACAACAAGGTACGTGGCGACAAGGTCATCGCCTTCGCCCGCGCCTTCCTCGACGAAGCCGCGCCACTGGCGGCCGGCTCGCATGTCGACTCCACCGGCTACCGCATCGAAGGCGGCAAGCTGGTAGTTGCCCTGAAAGGTGGCAGCAACAGCGGCCTGCGTGACGACGCCCAGCTGATCGGCTTCCATGGCGATGCCGCCGCGCCGACTGCCGTGCTGCTCAAGCACAACGGCCTGCACTTCGAAATCCAGGTCGACGCCAGCACCCCGGTCGGCAGCACCGACGCCGCCGGCGTGAAAGACATCCTGATGGAATCGGCGCTGACCACCATCATGGACTGCGAAGACTCGGTTGCCGCCGTCGACGCCGACGACAAGGTGATCGTCTACCGCAACTGGCTGGGCCTGATGAAAGGCGACCTGGCCGAAAGCGTGAGCAAGGGTGGCAAGACCTTCACCCGCACCATGAACCCGGACCGCGAGTACGCCGCGCCCAACGGCGGCAGCGTGACCCTGCACGGTCGTTCGCTGCTGTTCGTGCGCAACGTTGGCCACCTGATGACCAACCCGGCGATCCTCGACGCCCAAGGCAACGAAATCCCCGAAGGCATCCAGGACGGTCTGTTCACCAACCTGATCGCCCTGCACAACCTCAATGGCAACACCAGCCGCAAGAACACCCGCAGCGGCAGCGTGTACATCGTCAAGCCGAAGATGCACGGCCCGGAGGAAGTAGCCTTCGCCGCCGAGATCTTCAGCCAGGTCGAAGACCTGCTGGGCATGAAGCGCAACACCGTCAAGGTCGGCATCATGGACGAGGAGCGCCGTACCACGGTCAACCTCAAGTCGTGCATCAAGGCCGCAGCCGAGCGCGTGGTATTCATCAACACCGGCTTCCTTGACCGCACCGGCGATGAAATCCACACCTCGATGGAAGCCGGCGCCGTGGTGCGCAAGGGCGCCATGAAGAACGAGAAGTGGATCGGTGCCTACGAGAACAACAACGTCGACGTCGGCCTGGCCACCGGCCTGCAAGGCCGTGCGCAGATCGGCAAAGGCATGTGGGCCATGCCCGACCTGATGGCAGCCATGCTCGAGCAGAAGATCGCCCACCCGCTGGCCGGTGCCAACACCGCCTGGGTGCCGTCGCCGACCGCCGCCACCCTGCATGCCCTGCACTACCACAAGGTGGACGTACAGGCGCGTCAGCGTGAACTGGCTTCGCGTACCCCGGCGTCGGTGGACGACATCCTGTCCATCCCGCTGGCCGCCGACACCAACTGGTCGGCCGAAGAGATCCGCAACGAACTGGACAACAACGCCCAGGGCATCCTCGGCTACGTGGTGCGCTGGATCGACCAGGGTGTGGGTTGCTCGAAGGTGCCGGACATCAACAACGTCGGCCTGATGGAAGACCGCGCCACCCTGCGCATTTCGGCCCAGCTGCTGGCCAACTGGCTGCGCCATGGCGTGGTCAGCCAGGAGCAGGTACTGGAAAGCCTCAAGCGCATGGCCGTGGTGGTCGACCAGCAGAACGCCGGCGACGCCCTGTATCGCCCGATGGCACCAAACTTCGACGACAACGTCGCGTTCCAGGCTGCGGTAGAGCTGGTGGTGGAAGGTGGCAAGCAGCCGAACGGCTATACCGAGCCGGTACTGCACCGCCGTCGCCGCGAGTTCAAGGCGCGTAACGGGCTGTAAGCGACATCTGCGACAGGGGGCCGCTTTGCGGCCCTTTCGCGACACAAGGCCGCTCCTACAGGTACCGCGCAAGGCTGAGGTCTGGCGCAGTACTTGTAGGAGCGGCCTTGTGTCGCGAAAGGGCTGCAAAGCAGCCCCACTCCTGCACTACTCGATCTTCAGTTCTTTCTTCACCAGCTCCAGCAGCCTGTCCAGATCGACCGGCTTCAGCAGAAAATCCACAACCCCCAGGTGCATCACGTCCACCGCCTCTTTCACATCGGTGTCGCCCGACACCACGATGATCGACAACGCCGCCCGTTCCGACTCGCGAATCTGCCGGATCAGGTCCAGGCCATCCTCGGGCTGCATGCGCAAATCCGTGATCATCAAGCCGATTCGTTGCTGGTAGTGCAGGTATAGCCTGGCTTCCTCGGCCCCATCCGCTCCGACACAGTCGATCCCCCGGCTTTTCAGGTACAGGATCAGCGCCTCACGGTTCACTGCATTGTCATCCACCACCAGCACCAACGGCTTGGCTGCCACAGGCGCACTTACGACTGCCAATGCCTCGCGCTCGGCGTCGCTCAGGATGTCGTGTTGCTCAGGCATGCTCATCTCGTCAAAAAAATTCCGCTTCAGCATTAGGACCGCAGAACTTGCGTAACCCGGTTGGCCTTTCGTCGGGTCTTTGACAGGGGCGCTCATAGACTTACGTCCAATGGGCACCACCCCGCCGCAAGCCGACCATGGAGGCAGAGAACAACATGGCCGGCACCTATATATAGATATATATAGTTCGGCATAGCGATACGGTCAGTTTCATGAGCAAAAAGGACGCCTACAGCCAGGCGGGCAGGACAGCAGTGCTGCAGAACATCCAGGGCACCCTGCAGTTCCTGCAGCGTTTTCCGCCGTTCAACCAGATGGAACACAGCCACCTGGCCTACCTGGTCGAACAGTGCCAGCTGCGCTTCTATGCCAGCGGCGAAAGCATCGTCAAACCTGCCGACGGGCCGGTCGAGCACTTCTACATCGTCAAGCAGGGTCGCGTGGTGGGTGAGCGCCAGCACCTGGTCAAGCCTGGTGTGGAGACCACCTTCGAAATCACCAGCGGCGAATGCTTCCCGCTGGCTGCCCTGCTCGGCGAGCGAGCGACCCGTACCGAGCACCTGGCCGGTGAGGACACCTTCTGCCTGCAGCTGAACAAGGCCGCGTTCATCCGCGTGTTCTCGATGTCGGAAGTGTTTCGGGATTTTGCCCTGCGCGGCGTCAGCAGCCTGCTCGACCAGGTCAATCAGCAGGTACGCCAGCGCGCGGTGGAAACCCTCGGCACCCAATATTCGCTGAACACGCCACTGGGTGAACTGGCCATGCGCCACCCGGTGGTGTGCAGCCCCGACACGCCCCTGCGCGACGCCGTGCGGCTGATGCACGAGCAGCAGGTCGGCAGCATCGTGGTGGTCGACCCGCAGCGCTACCCCACCGGTATCTTCACCCTGCGCGACCTGCGCCAGGTGGTGGCTGCGGCCGATGCCGACCTGGGCGCGCCCATCGCGCGGCACATGACCGCCCAACCGTTCTACCTCAGCCCCCAGGCCAGCGCCTTCGACGCAGCCATGGCCATGACCGAGCGGCATATCGCCCACGTATGCCTGGTGGAAAACCGACGCCTGTGCGGTGTGGTTTCGGAGCGCGACCTGTTTTCCCTGCAACGGGTCGACCTGGTGCACCTTGCGCGCACCATCCGCCATGCGCCACGCCTGGATACCCTGGTCTCGCTGCGCGGCGAAATCAGCCAACTGGTCGAGCGCATGCTGGCCCATGGCGCGTCCTCCACGCAGATCACCCAGATCATCACCCTGCTCAACGACCACACCGTGTGCCGGGTGATCGAACTGGCGCTGGCCGAGCGCGGTGACCCGGGCGTGCCGTTCAGCTGGCTGTGCTTTGGCAGCGAAGGGCGACGTGAACAAACCCTGCACACCGACCAGGACAACGGCATCCTCTTCGAAGCCGCCGACGGCGCCGAAGCCGACGCCATCCGCGCACGCCTGCTGCCGCTGGCGCAATACATCAACCAGTGCCTGGCCCAGTGTGGCTTCACCCTGTGCAAGGGCAACGTCATGGCCGGCAACCCAGAGCTGTGCCTGTCGCGTAGTGAGTGGGCGCGGCGTTTTGCCGGTTTTGTCCGTGAAGCCAGCCCGGAGAACCTGCTGGGCTCGAGCATCTATTTCGACCTGCGCGTGGTGTGGGGCGACGAGCAAGGTTGCGAGCAGCTGCGCCAGGGCCTGCTGGACCAGGTGGCCGACAACCGCATCTTCCAGCGCATGATGGCTGACAACGCCCTGCGCCAGCGCCCGCCGGTGGGCCGCCTGCGCGAGTTCGTGCTGACCCGCCAGGGCAACGACAAGGCTGCCACCCTCGACCTCAAGGTCCAGGGCCTGACGCCCTTCGTCGATGGTGCCCGGCTGCTGGCCCTGGCCAACGGCATCGGTGCCTGCAATACCTTGGAACGCCTGCGCCAGCTGGTGGCCAATGGCGTGATCGAAGCACTGGACGGCGCAGCGTATGAAGAGGCCTACCACTTCATCCAGCAAACCCGCATGCAGCAGCACCAGCGCCAGACCCGCGACAACCTGCCCTATTCCAACCGCCTGGACCCGGACAGCCTCAACCACCTGGACCGGCGCATCCTGCGCGAGTCGCTGCGCCAGGCCCAGCGCCTGCAAAGCAGCCTGGCCTTGCGGTACCAGCTATGAGCCTGTTCGCCTGGCTGCGCCCCAGTGCGCCCGAACTGGACCATGCCACGCGCCAGCGCCTGGCCCGACTGCCCAAGGCCGCGCCCCTGGGGGTGTGTACCCTGCGCGAGCAGCGTTGGGTGGTGCTCGACCTGGAGACCAGCGGCCTGAACCCCAACCGTGACCAGGTGCTGTCGGTTGGCGCCGTGGCCATCGAAGATGGCGCCATCGACTTTGCCCAGCAGTTCGAACGCACCCTGCACCGGCCTTTGCAGAAGACCAACGCCAGCGTGCTGATCCATGGCCTGGGCCCGAGTGCCCTGGCTGCCGGTTGCGACCCGGCCGAGGCGTTGCTCGACCTGCTCGACTTCATTGGCAATAGCCCGGTGCTGGCATTCCACGCGCCGTTCGACCAGCGCATGCTGGCCCGTGCACTGAAGGAAAGCCTGGGCTATCGCTTGCACTCGCCCTTCCTTGATGTTGCCGAGCTGGCACCGATGCTCAACCCCGACACAGTGCTGCGCGAGGCCGGGCTGGATGACTGGGTGGCGCGGTTTGGCCTGCAGGTAGAGGAGCGCCATCATGCCAGCGCCGATGCCTTGGTGACCGCCGAGCTGGCGCTGATCCTGTTCAGCCAGGCCCGCCGCCAGCAGCTGGACAGCCCGCTGCAGCTGGAGCAGCGCTTGCGCGGGTGGCGCAGGCGCAAGGCGCACAACCACGGCCTGTAGATTTGTATTGACCTGACAGGGCCAATCGCCGGCAAGCCAGCTCCCACAGGTACTGCACAAGTTCCAGAATCAACGCGTTTCCTGTGGGAGCTGGCTTGCCGGCGATTGGCCACCTGCCTTTTCCATGATGGCCATCCGATAAGCGTCCATTGCACCCACCCCCTCCCCTCTGCAACAATCGCGAATAATTATCGTTAGTTAATGCATTCGTTCCGGGGGGACGCTGCTTGTCTTCTGCACAGAGCCCACACGCCGATCTGGTCGGTGCGCTGTACCGCGACCACCGCGGCTGGCTGCTCGCCTGGCTGCAACGCAGCATGGCCTGCCGCCAACGTGCCGAAGACCTGAGCCAGGACACCTTCGTGCGCCTGCTCGGCCGTGCGCAACTGGATACGCCCCGCGAACCCCGCGCATTCCTGGCCGCCGTGGCCAAAGGCCTGATGTTCGACCACTTCCGCCGCGCCGCGCTGGAACAGGCCTACCTGGCCGAACTGGCCCTGATGCCGGAAGCCGAACAACCTTCCCCGGAAGTGCAGCACCTGATCCTCGAGGACCTCAAGGCCATCGACCGCCTGCTCGGCAAGCTGTCGAGCAAGGCCCGCGCAGCATTCCTGCACAATCGCCTGGACGGTATGAGCCATGCCGAAATCGCCGAGCGCATGGGGGTTTCGGTGTCGCGGGTGCGCCAGTACATCGCCCAGGGCATGCGCCAGTGCTACGTGGCCCTGTACGGGGAGCCGACGTGAGCAGTGCACCGGTTTCGTCCCGGGTGCTGGAAGCCGCCATTGCCTGGAAAATCAGCCTCGACAACGGCAGCGGCACACCCGACGAGCGCAGCGAATTCATGCGCTGGCATGCCGCCAGCGAGGAGCACGCCCGCGCCTGGCGCCAGCTCGGCGCCATGGACCAGCGCGTGAGCGCCGCTGCCGGCCCGGCACGCCAGGCCCTGCTGCAATCGCGCGCCGGCCTGCGCCGACGCATCGGCAAGGTCGGCGGCGGGCTGGCTGGCATGTTTCTTTTGGGCTCGCTGCTGGCCTGGGTCGGCGCACCATCGCTGGCACCGAGCTACTGGCTGGCCGACCAGCGAACCGCCACCGGCGAGCTGCGTACCCTGCGCCTGGAAGACGGCACCTTGCTGAGCCTGAACAGCCACACTGCCGTGGATATCGACTACGCCGGCGAGCAACGGGTGATCGTGCTGCACCAGGGCGAGATTTCGGTCGAAACCGGCCATCAGGACCCGCGCCCGCTGCTGGTGCGCACCGACGATGGCCGCCTGCGCCCATTGGGCACGCGCTTCCTGGTACGCCGCGAGGAGGACGGCACGCGCCTGGAAGTGCTGCAAGCCTCGGTCGCCGCCATGCCGCTGAACAGCGGCGACGAACAGGTGCTGCGCGAAGGCCAGCAGGTGCTGATGAGCGCCAACGGCCTTGGCCGGATCGGCACGGTGCCAGCCGGTGCCGACGCCTGGACCCGCGGCATGCTGGTGGTGGACAACGTGCGCCTGGCTGACCTGCTGGCCGCGCTCGGCCAGTACCGCAGCGGTTACCTCGGGGTGGACGACCAAGTCGCCGACCTGCGGGTGACCGGCAGCTTCCCGCTGACCGACACCGACCTGGCACTGTCGTCTCTGGTGCCGGCACTGCCGGTGAAGGTCGAGCGGCATACGCCGTGGTGGGTGACCGTCGTTCCGAAGTAGGCCTGCACCGGCCTCTTCGCGGGTAAACCCGCTCCCACAGGATTGCACCAGCCTCAAAGCCCCCGCGATCCCTGTGGGAGCGGGTTTACCCGCGAAAGGGCCGGTACAGGCAAAAACCAATTTCAAATAATTCTCAATTTTTTTCAGATTCGCCCTGTCACTTTTCAAATCTCGCTCGGCAAGGAAGCAGAAAGCACTTATCCGTCGAGGAGCCGCTGCATGTCCCGTGCTGTTGATCGTATCCTGCGCCCCAGCCTGATGGCCCTGGCCATCGCCGTGGCCGCGCCATTGGCCAGCCCTGCCCTGTTCGCCGCCGAGCAATCCGCTCAGCGCGCCTACGACCTGCCCAGCGCCCCGCTGGCCACCACCCTCAACCAGATCGCCAGCCAGGCCGGCATCACCCTGGCCATCGACCCGGCACTGGTCAGCGGCCGCACCTCGGCCCCGGTGAGCGGGCAGTACGATGGCCTTGGTGCCCTGCAGGCCGCCCTGCGCGGCACCGGCCTGCAGCTGCAGCAAAGCAGCGTGGGCAGCTACAGCCTGGTGGCTACGCCGGAAGGGACACTGGCGTTGCCGGAGACTGCGATCAATGCGACTTCCAACTATGAAAGCGCCTGGGGACCGGTAGAGGGTTACACCGCGACCCGGACAGCAGCTGGCACCAAGACCGACACCGCCATCGCCGAACTCCCCCGCTCGGTAAGCGTGATCACCCGCCAGCAGATGGAAGACCGGCCGGTGCTCAGCCTGAACGATGCCCTTCGCTACACCGCTGGCGTGCAAAGCAGCGGCTATGGCTCCGACTCGCGCAGCGACTGGTTGCTGGTACGTGGTTTTGAGCCTACCCAGTTCCTCGATGGCCTGCCATTGCCCAAGGGCAACTACGCCACCCCCAAGATCGAACCCTGGAACCTGGAGCGCATCGCCGTGCTGCGCGGCCCGGCTTCTTCGGTCTACGGCCAGACACCACCAGGCGGCCTGCTGGACATGACCAGCCGTCGGCCGCAATTGGAAAGCAGCCACGAAGTCGAAGCCCAGGTTGGCAGCAACAACCACAAGCAGATCAACTTCGACAGCACCGGCAAGCTCGACGATGCAGGCCAGTTCCTGTACCGAGTGAGCGGCACCGTGCGTGACAGCGGTGCGCCGGTAGACCACATCCCGGACAAGCGCTACAACATCGCGCCCAGCCTGACCTGGAACATCAACGACGATACCAAGCTGACGTTCATCAGCCAGTACACCCGCGATGACACCGGCATCACCGGCCAGTTCCTGCCACTGCAAGGCACCAAGCTGGATAGCCCCGCAGGCAAGATTTCGCACCACAAGAACCTGGGCGACCCGGATTGGGAGTCCTACGACCGCACCTACTACCACCTGGGCTATGCGTTCGAGACCCGCCTGAACGATACCTGGCAGTTCCGTCAGAACCTGCGCTACGCGCGTAACGAACTGGACTTCAAGGGCATTACCGCCGGTGGCTCGATCTGGCCAGACGGCCCGGACGAAGCTGTCAGCGCCGATGGCACCGTGCAACGCACCGCCGGTATCGTCGAGGAGGACATCTCCCAGTTCGCCCTGGACAACAACTTCCAGGCCGACTTCCAGACCGGCCAGGTTGCCCATACCCTGCTGCTGGGTCTCGACCACCAGCGCTCGGACAGCAATGCCCGCTGGCGCTGGGGCTCGGCTGGTGTGCCACCGAGCAATATCCACAACCCAATCTACGGTCAGGATTTCTCGAACGTTCAGTACTTCGACATGTACGACTACGACCAGAAAACCCAGCAGACCGGCCTGTATATCCAGGACCAGATGGCCCTGGACAACTGGCGCCTGACCCTTGGTGGCCGTGAGGACTGGGTGCACACCGGCACCACCTTCCACAACCAAGGCGATGCCACCAACACCCAACGCGACAAGAAATTCAGTGGTAACGCAGCACTCAGCTATGTATTCGATAACGGCCTGACGCCTTACATCTCCTATGCCGAGTCGTTCCAGGCCGCCACCGGCTCCACCGTCAACAGCACCGATGCCTTCAAACCGACCGAAGGCAAGCAATACGAACTGGGCATCAAGTACCAGCCTCCAGGCAGCAATAGCCTGTTCACCGCTGCTGTGTTCGACCTGACGCAGGAGAACATGTCGGTGACCGAGGGTGGTGTAACCCGCCAGGTTGGCGAAGTGCGTGTCAAAGGCCTGGAGCTGGAGGCTACCTCGGATGTGACCGAGAACCTCAAACTGGTGGGCTCGTACACCTACAACGACAGCGAAATCATCAAAGGCACCAGTGACGAGAAAGGCAAGCGCATGGCGCAGGTGCCGCGCAACCAGGCCACTGCCTGGGCTGACTACACCTGGCACAGCGGACCACTGGATGGGTTTGGGGTCGGCGTTGGCGTGCGCTACGTGGGCGACACCTACGGTAATACCACTAACACCGATTGGGGGCATGTGGGGTCCTACACCGTCTACGACGCATCGGTGCACTACGACCTGGGCCGCCTGAACAGCACCCTCAAGGGGGTGACCGTAGCCGTGGATGCGAAGAACCTGTTCAACAAGGACTACTTGTCTACCTGTGACGGGTACTACTGCTACTACGGCGATGAGCGCAACGTCGTAGCCAGTGTCAATTACAAGTTCTGAGTGAACGGGGGCCGCTTTGCGGCCCTTTCGCGACACAAGGCCGCTCCTACAGGAAAACGTGCTCCCCTGTAGGAGCGGCCTTGTGTCGCGAAAGGGCTGCGCAGCAGCCCCAGCTTCCAACAGGCAAAAATCGGTACCGTGATGAAAAGCCCAACCATCCGCCGCTGGTCGGTGATCCACACCTGGAGCAGCCTGGTCTGCACCCTGTTCCTGCTGTTGCTGGCAGTCACCGGCCTGCCGCTGATCTTCCACCACGAACTCGAACACCTGCTCGGCGACGCCCCCGAACTGCGGGAAATGCCGGCCGATACACCACACCTCGACCTGCAGCAGTTGGTGATCAAGGCCGAGCAGCACCGCCCCGGCGAGGTCATGCAGTACTTCGGCTACGACGAGGACGAAGCCAACGGCGTAGTGGCCATAACCGCCGCCACCGCCGGCACCGAACCCAATTCGTCGCACACCTTCATGCTCGACGCCCGCACCGGTGAAGCCGTGGCCATGCCGGCCGCCAACGGCGGCTTCATGATGACCATGCTGCGCCTGCACGTGGACATGTTCGCCGGCCTGCCCGGCAAGCTGCTGCTGGCCTTCATGGGCGTGCTGTTCGTCGTGGCGATCATCTCCGGCACCGTGCTCTATGCACCGTTCATGCGCCGCCTGGACTTCGGCACGGTGCGCCACGGCAAATCCCGTCGCCTGCGCTGGCTCGACCTGCACAACCTGATCGGCGTGGTCACCTTGGCCTGGGCTCTGACGGTAGGCGTGACCGGTGTCATCAGCGCGCTGTCGGACCTGGTCATCGCCGCCTGGCGCAACGACAGCCTGGCCGCCATGGTTGCCCCATACCGTGATGCCCCACCGCTCACCGAACGCGCCCCGGCCACCCACCTGCTGACCATCGCCGAACAGGCCGCCCCCGGCATGCGCCCGGACTTCATCGCCTTCCCCGGCACACGCTTTTCCAGTGAGCACCACTATGCGGTGTTCATGAAGGGCGCCACGCACCTGACCTCGCACCTGCTCACGCCCGTGCTGATCGATGCACGAACACTGGCGGTGACCGCCGTCGGCGAACGCCCCTGGTACATGGATGCCATGGGCCTGTCGCAACCACTGCACTTCGGCGACTACGGCGGCCGGCCAATGCAAATCCTGTGGGCGCTACTCGATGTGCTGACCATCATCGTCCTCGGCAGCGGCTTGTACCTGTGGTGGGGCAAACAACGCACGAAGCGGGAGGCGCGTGCATGAGCCACAAGTCACAGCCGACCTGGCGCATCTTCATCTGGCCGATGGTCGTGGCCCTGCTCACTGCCGTGGGGCTGTTTGCCGCCTTGCTGGGGGACGGGGTCTGGGACAGCCTGGCCTGGCTCGGCCTGGGGGTGTCGGCAGCTCTCGGCCTGCAAGGTTTCTACCCTCGTCCACGGCAGTAACCGGGTAATACCCGCACCCTCTTTTGCCGCGACATGGTTGGCTCCCATTTTCCAAGGAGCCATACCATGACACCTTTGCAGCGCCTCGAAGCGCTCGATCAACAACTCATCGCCCTTGAGCAAGGCAAACCCGAACTGGCGGGCGAAACGGAACCGGCCGCCATGCGTCAGCGTTTTTTTGGTGACCTGGCAGCGTTCTGGAACGACCCTGTCGAAGCAGGCCACAGCCGCGTCCAGCAGCTGCGCGAACTGCGTCATGAGCAACTTCTGGCCGAACTGGAGCTGCGCCTCGCCGACCAGACCCTGGACTACAGCCACATCAGCCTGCTGCGCACCTCCCTGGAGCTGCCACTACCCTGGCAGCGCAACCACCTGCCAGACACCCACCGGGCCCAGGTTTATCGGCCGGTATTCAACCGTTCAAGGCCCCATGGCCGGTTGCCGTTACCCGGCGTGCTGGTATTGGTGGCAGACGCACCGGAAGGGGCCGTTGCCGAGCCTGCAACAGCCACAGGCCAGGCACTGCTGTGCAGCGTTTCTCATGGCGTTGAAGGCTTCGCCAACCTGGCCGAACTGCATAGGGAGCTGTGCGAGCGCCTGGACGACCCCATGCAAAGCCGGCCAATGCTGCAACTGCTACCCCGCCTGCAGGACCAGCAACTGGTCCGGTGTGCCGACCGGCTGCGCTACGAGTGGTTTACCGGCGACCTGGTCGAACAACAGACCACTGACGTGATCGACGCGCAGCACCAAAGGCTCACCATCGCCTGGCACGCCGCCTGGGCGCTTGACCAGAACCCGGATCTGCCGGCACTGAAAAGCACCCTGTCCAAACAGCAGTCACTGACCGATCTCATGGGCAGCCAATATGCGTTGTCCACCCGTTATGCGCTGCTGCTGGAAAAACACCTTCCCGCCTGGCTGCGCCAGAGCTCCACGCAAAGCCTGACGCACATCATGCAAACGATCCAGGAGCTCGCCGGGGCCATCACCCAGGCTGCTGCACCCGGCCTTTTGACCCTGGAGGCGTTCGGCAATCGCCACCACCTGCTGGCATGGGTGCGCGAACGCCTTGGCAAGGCGCTGCGGCGCGAATTCTCCATCGACTTGCCTGCCGAAAAAGTCTGCATAACCGTCACGCTTGCACACCGCACCGGCCCGCTGATCAACCCGCTGGCACCTTCGGGTTACGTGGCCGTTGCCAACCGTCGCCATGTAGGTGGCACCATTGAGCTGGTAACCACCACCTACCGCCTGGACGAGCTGGCCCTGTTGAACATCGGCTGGTTCGACGTCGATTACTGGCTGACTGCCCGAATACACCACGAAGACGGTTCCACGCTGGAATCGATATCCGCAGAAGGGGTAAAGCGCCTGGTGCGCGAGCTTGACGCAGGCAGTGGCTACATCCGCTACCTGCGAACCCACCTGCTGGAGTCTCCCGGTGCGCGCTGGCGCATGCAATGCCACGGCAACATGAACCGCGCCCGCATGCGCGCCGAGGCGGCCAAGGCCCGCTATGCCAGGCACTTTCTGAACGATACCCACGAGCGAGGCTATCGCTGGGTCAAAGCCGTCACCGACCACCCCGACAACAATTGGCGCCCTACCATCGACGAGCATCGTATCGCGGTGCGCCAGCTGATCATCGACGGGCACACGCTGCAAGGGGTGCTGCTGCTCAATGCCGAGAGCGACAACCACCCGTCGCTGGTGCTGTATACACCGGACGCACCCGACCGGCGCGCATGGCGTGAATACCCCGATACCCGGGCGCTGCTCAGAACCCTTCGCAGCACGCCGTCCTTGCGAAAGTACCTGATCCAGCGCGCGCCTCTGGCTGATGGCAAGCGGCTCGACAAATTGGTGCGCAAGGGCCGCCTCGGGCCATATGTGCAAAGGCCAATGATCAACGGCAACCTCTTCGATGCCCTTTACAAGGCCCAGGTCCACGCCATGATCGCCGAGGCCGATACCAACAGCCGCAGCAACCGCGAGCTGCTCGGCGAGTACGGGCTGTCGACGCTGCGCCTGGTTCTCGACATGATCAGCCTCGTGCTACCGGCCCCGACAATGTCAGCCCTGGCCTTCGGCCGTATGTCGATTTCGCTGTGGGACGGCTTCGAAGCCCTGGAAAAAGAGGATTACGCAGCAACCTTCCACCACGCCATGGCCGCTTTGAGCCACAGCGCCGACGGGTTGTCCAGTTTCGCTGGCTCGCCCCTCATGCGCAGGGCGATGCGCGGCCTGCCACCGCAACCCCCGCGCCCACTGCCGAAAACCCACGAAGCGGCTGTGGATGTGAGCAAGCTGCGCTACCGGATCGACGGGGTTCATGGCGAGGAAGTGTACGAACAGATCAACAGCGTGCCAGGCCCGGACCGTTACTTCGTCAAGGACAGCCAGGGGCGGTTGTACAACGTCCACTTCGACGGCTATCGCTGGCGGGTGCTCGACCCCAGGCAGCCGGATGCCTACGCGCAGCTGCCGATCAAACGGCTGCGCAATGGCAATTGGGTGGTCGATTCCATCGTGCTATGGCATGACGGGCTACCTGACGTAGCCCAGCTGTTGGAAGAGGTACGCCTGCAACCGCCGCTCGAGGGCGAACCGGTGGCAGGGGAAGCCGACCTGCACGACGCCGGGGGGCAACTCTATCTGCAGCTGGGTGACCAGCAGTTGCCGGTTCGTCGGCACCTGCTCGCCGGGCATTACCATCTGCTGCTGCCCGAGAAGGCACTGGGCGCAGTCCACGCCTGGGCAGTACTGCGCCAACAGGGCGGCCAATGGCGCATTCGCGTGCGCCAGCCAGGCCGCAGCAGCGACTGGCTGGCACTGCCGGCGGATTACTCGGCCAGCTTGGGCAGCAGCCGGTCCAGCCGCTGATGCAAGGCACTGCCACTCGGCCAGTTGCGCAGCAGCCGCGCCCGATCACGGGCGTAGGCCGGGGCAAAGCTGAGCTGGGTGGCGTGCTGGCACATGGCGTCGAGGTCGATCAGCGACCACTGGCCGTTGTGCCAGAACAGGTTGTGGCCCTTGAAGTCGCCGTGGCTGATACGCTCGCGAATCAGTTGCTGCATCACATGCACCAGGGCATCCACCTGCTCCTCGGGCGCATCGCCGTTATCCACGTAGGGCGCGAAGCATTCGGCCAGGTCCGGGCCATCGATATACTCGGTGACCAGATAGGCACGGCTTCGCAGCCCCATCACCCGCTGCTCCAGCACCGCGAGTGGACGCGGCGTGGCAATGTCGAGGAATTCCAGGCGGTGGCCTTCGATCCAGGAATGCCAGGCCCGGCTCGGGCGCCAGAAGCGCTTGAACCAGTGCGCGGTGTTCTTGATGTTGTAGCGTTTGAGCACCAGTGTGCGGCCGCCAACCTCGATGCGCGCCACACTGGCCGCACCGCCGGTCTTGTACAGGTGGCCCTGATCGATCAACGCGTCGGCCTGTTCCAGCACCGGCAACATGGCTTCGACCTCGTCGCGGCGGACTGCCCGCAAGCCCGAAAGGCTGCGCTCGACACTGAACAGGCTGCATTCACGACCAGCCTTTTCCAGATAATCCTTCTGGCGCCAGCTGCGCACCTTGTCCACCTGCTTCTGCAAGGCTTCCAGCGGCAGCGCATGCTCGGCGTTGGCCAGCAGGTAGTGCACCAGCAGTTCTTCGATGAACGGCTCCAGGCGCTTGGGTAGCTGGGCGAAGAACACCCCCAGGTTTTCCAGCACACGTGGGCGCGACAGCTGCTGGCCAGGCGTTTCGGCCTTGATACCGGCGCCGTCGATCAGATACAGCTTGCCGCCGTGGCGCAGCAGGTTGTCCAGGTGCAGGTCTTCCTGCCACAGGCCCCGGGCGTGCATGTGCGCCACTGCGGTGAGCGCCTCGCCCAGCACCAGGTGCTGCTCGTCGGCCAATACCGGCAAGCTCTCCACTGCCGCCCAGGCATCGGCCAGGCTTTCGGCGCCGTCGAGGAATTCGAACAGCAGCCAGCCGCCCTCGCCTTCCTTGAGGCCGTCGGCCAGCAGCTTCGGCGTGGTCAGGCCCTGCTCGGCCAGCAGTTTCACGCCCTGCAGTTCGCGCTGGAAATGCCGTGCAGCGTTACCACCGACCAGCAGCTTGGCCAGCACCGGGGTACCGCGCCACACGCCGGCGCCCACATAGCGCTGGCCCGGCAGCACGCGCAGCAGGCTGAGCAATTGCAGGTCGGCCGTGCCGGCGGCATCGGCCAGGGTGATGCTCAGGGGCAACGAGGGGCTGCGCCCGGCCTCTTTCAATTCAGACAAACGCATCAGCGGGCCTCTTTTTCACGACGGCGTTGCGTCAGGCGTTGCAGCCAGGTATCGACCAGCGTGCCATCGGCAGGCTGCGCCAGGTAGCTGGCCAGCAAGGTACGTACATCACGCTCGCTCCAGACCGGGGCACGACGCAGCAGCGGCTCCAGGTCCTTGAGACGGTCACGCATGCCGAACAGCAGGGGGCGGGTCTTCTCCAGGTCGATCAGTTGCGCGTCCCAGCCTTCGCGGCGCTGGCGCAGGAAGATGTGCTTGGGGTAGAAGCAGCCATGCACCTGGCCGGCGCTGTGCAGGGTGCGCGCCAGCTGGCCGCAGGCCTGCAGGACGCCATTGCGTTCAGCATCGCTCAGTTGTGGCCACTGGGCCAGCAGGCTGTCGAGGTCGGCCCATTCGTCCAGGGCGCGAGTCATCAGGATCGCCCGGTGCGTGCCGCCTTTCTTGCGCTCGCCATAGAACACCGCCTGCAAGGCCGGAATCTGCAACTTCTGGTAACGGCTGATGTTGCGGAATTCGCGGGCGAAGGTCGGCTCGCCGAATGGCCGGTGCAGGGTACGGGTCAGGTAGTCGCTCTGGCGCTTGAGGTAGTAGCCCTTGCCTTCGAGCTCCAGGCGGAACACGCTGCTCCAGCCTCCGCGGCCGGTGTTCGGTTCGTCCACGGCATCCAGTTGCAGTGCCCACAACGCCTCGAAGTCATCCAGGCCATGGCGTTTGAGCAGCGCGAGGTCCGCGCTGGCCAGGTAATCGGTCATTCCCTTCCCTCGAAAAAGCTCACCACCTGGCGAATGCGCTTCTTGTCACGCACATTCAGCCGGTCGCGGCCACGGTATTGCAGGTAGAAACGCAGGCGCTGGGTTGCCGACAGGTGGTATTTGGCCACTTTGTCCAGGCACGCCAAGTCCTTGATCATCCGGTGCCGCCACATGAAGCCGCGCCAGAAATCGCCGGTGGGGCAGTCGATGAAGAATAGCGTGCCCTGGTCGTCGACCAGCAGGTTGCGCCATTTCAGGTCGTTATGGGCGAAGTGGTGCTGGTGCATGACCCGGGTGTGGCGCGCCAGCTGGCTGCTGACATGCCCGACCCAGGCGCGATCGGCCAGGCGTGCATCGTTGCGCTCGGCCAGCGCCGACAGGTCTTCGGTGCGCGGCAGTTCGCGGGTGATCATGGCCCCCCGGCCAAAGGCCAGGCCATTGCGCTCCAGGCCCCAGGCCACCACTTCGGCAGTGGGGATGCCCCACTTGTCGAACTGCTTGAGGTTCTGCCATTCGGCCTTGATCCGCGGCCGGCCCAGGTAACGGCGCATGTGCTTGCCTGCCCCGGTGTAGCGCTTGACGTAGTAATTGACCCCGTCACGCTCGATACGCACCACCTCGCTGATCGGGTCGCGGGTCAGGCGCTCGCCTTGCAGGGCAAATACCGCTTCCAGGCTGCCGAAGTCCGCCGCCAGGTGTTCGTAGCCCGGCGCCAGTGTCCACCCCGCCATCAGAGTGCATCCCCATAACGTTGCTTGCGGTCATAGAGTTTCTGCGCCTTGCGCTCCAGCCAGGCGAGCAGCGCGGCTTCATCCTTCAGGACCTGCCGCAGCGGGCGCTGGAAGTAACCGCGCAGGAAGCGCAACTTGTCGCGCTGGGTCAGGCCGATGTCCAGCGCCGAGAAGTACAGCGCGGCCAGGTCCTTGTCGCGCCAGCGGCGGCTGATTTTCGCCCGGGTCTGCGCGCGGTGCAGGTCGATCACCGACAGTTTGAAGTCGTCCGCCGTCACCGGGCGGTCGGTGTGCAGCAGGAAGTGGCAGATGTAGCAGTCGCGGTGGTTGACCCCCGCGCGGTGCATGCCGCCGGTCATCTTCGCCACTTCGGCGATCAGCGCGCGCTTCAGGCGCGGCTCGGGCGGCTGCCTGACCCAGTCGATGCTGAAGTCTTCCAGGCTGATGGTCGGCGCCAGTTCTTCGGTGATGATGAACGAGTGCTGCGCGGCTGGGTTGCTGCCACGCTCGCCATAGGCGACGGCAGTCATGGTCGGCACGCCAACCTGGTGCAGGCGCTGGATGGCCTGCCATTCCTGGCCGGCGCCAAGCACCGGCAGCTTGGCGGTAAGCAGGTTCTTGAATATCTCGCCCCAGCCAATGCCGCGGTGGATCTTGACGAAGAAGCCCTCGCCAGCGACCTCGGTGCGCAGCGTGCGGCGCCCTTCCAGTTCGCGATAGACCTCGCCTTGCAGCGCCTCCACGGCATCGAAGGCATCACGCCCGGCCCACAGGCGCTTGAACGGTTCGGCCAGTATCAGCTTCATGCGGACTCCTGCCCCAGGATCACGTCGGCGGCATGCTGCGGCATGCTGTACAGATCGGCGGTTTCAGCAAACGCCAGGCCGTTGCGCGACCAGCTGGCGCGGGCCTGTTGGTCTTCGAGCATACGCTGCAGGTAACCATTGAGCTGTTCCTGCTCGAACGGCTCGTCCAGCACCAGGCCGCTGTCGGCCTCGGCGATGTAGTGGGCGTAGCCGCACACCTTGGAGACCAGCACCGGCAGGCCGGCCACCAGCGCCTCGAGCAGCACAGTGCCGGTGTTTTCGTTGTACGCCGGGTGGATCAACAGGTCGGCGCCCAGCAGGAAACGCGGGATGTCGCTGCGGCCCTTGAGGAACTGCACCTGCTCGCCCAGGCCCAAGGTAGCGCTTTGCAGCTGGAACACCTTGGGGTCATCCTGGCCGATCACCATCAGCCTGGTGCGCTTGCGCAGGGCCGACGGCAGTGCGGCCAGGGCCTTGAGGCTGCGGTCAACGCCCTTGGTCTTGAAGCCCGAACCAATCTGCACCAGCAGCAGGTCGTCATCGCCCAGATTGAATTCCTTGCGGAACTCGGCGCGGATTTCGCCGGCATTGGCCGGCGCGCGGCGGTCCTGGGAAATGCCCGGCGGCAGCAGGTGGAAACGCTCCACCGGGGTGCCGTAGTGCTTGATGAACAGCGGCTGCTGCACTTCGGAAATCATCAGCACTTCGGTATGGGCGTCCTTGGCGAACACCGCACGTTCGTACTCGGCAAAGTGCCGGTAGCGGCCCCAGCGGCGGTACAGGCCGCCACGCAGGGTCTGCGCCTTGTCCTCGAAGCAGCCGTCGGCGGCGTAGTACACGTCCAGCCCAGGCATCTTGTTGAAACCGATCAGGCGGTCGACCGGGCGCTTGGCCAGGTCGGCGGCCATCCAGGCGCTGAGCTTCTCGTTGCGGCGGTGATTGAAAATCGCCTTCACCGGCGCCACCAGCACTTCGAAGCCCGGCGGAATGTCACCCTCCCAGATCAACGTGTACACACGGATCTGGTGGCCCCGCTTCTGGCATTCCAGGGCAATGCGCATGAAGTCGCGCTGCAGCCCGCCGAAGGGGAAATATTTGTAAAGCACGAAAGCCAGTTGCATCAACGGACATCCTCAGCCAGCAGCAACGCGCTCAAGCGGCTCGCCACATGCTCGGGATTCAGGCGAGTGAAGCACAATGGCCACTCGCGTTTCAGATCGAACCGGCGCAGGTCGTCGGCGCTCGGTTTGTAGGTGCACTTCTTCTGCAGGCAGGGCGCGCAGGGCCAGTCACTGGCCTGGTGAATCTGGGTCCGTCCGTAGGCGCCGGTCAGGCCCGGGTTGGTCGGGCCGAACAGCGAAATGGTGGGCACATCGAGTGCCGCCGCCAGGTGGCCGAGGCCGGTATCGACCGCCACGCAGGCTTTTGCCGCCGCCAACACGCGTGCGACGCCGGCAAGGTTCAATTTGGGGAGCACCTGGCAGTTGTTCAAGCCCTGGGCGATGCGCTCGGCCCGCGCCTTCTCGGCCGGGTTGCCCCACGGCAGGCGCACTTCCAGCTTGCGCCGGCCCATGCGCTCGGCCAGTTCGCGCCAGTAGGCTTCGGGCCAGTGCTTGGTCGCCCAGGTGGTGCCATGCAGGAACACCACATAGGGGGCGGCCGGCGGCAGTTGCAGGCGCTCGAGGTCGAGGCCGTAGTTGCCGATGCCTTCCGGCAGGTCGTAGGCCAGGGCCATGGCGAACAGCTGGCGCACCCGCTCCACCGCGTGCTGGCCGGTGGCAACCGACAGGCGCCGGTCATAGAAGCGGCTGGCCCAGCCTTCGCGGGCCGAGTAGCGGTCCAGGCCGGCCACTGGCGCCTTCACGTAGCGGGTCAGCCAGGCCGATTTGACCAGGCCCTGGGCGTCGATCACCAGGTCGTACTTGCGCTCGCGTACACGTTGCTTGAACGCCTTCCACTCGCCGCTCTTGATGGTTTGCCAGAGGTTCTTGCGCCAGCGGCGAATGGCCACCGGGATCACCTGGTCGACCGCCGGGTGCCAGCTGGGGATTTCGGCGAAGCCTTCTTCCACCACCCAGTCGAAGCGGATACCCGGGATGGCGTGGGCGGCATCGGTAAGCGCCGGCAAGGTGTGGATCACATCACCCAGCGACGAAGTCTTGATGATCAGTACCCGCACTTAGTCGACCTCGGCCACGGTATCGATCAGGTCCGGCCCGGTCAGGCTGTGCAGGGCAGCGATGACTTTGCCCGGTTCCAGCAAGCGCAGGCAGTTGTAGTGGCCGAAGCGGCAGGTGCGGTCGAAGCACGGGCTGCACTCGATGCCGGTGCGCACCACTTCCACGTGCTCGGCCAGCGGCGGGGTGAAGCCTGGCGAGGTCGAGCCGTACACCGCCACCAGCGGGCGGTTCAGCGCGGCGGCCACGTGCATCAGGCCCGAGTCGTTGGACACCACGGCATGGGCGCAGGACATCAGGTCGATAGCCTCGGCCAGCGAGGTTTCGCCGGCCAGGTTGGACGATTCTTCACGCAAGCCCGGGATCAGCCGGTCGCGAATCTGCTCACCAACCGGGTGATCGTTCTTCGAGCCGAACAGCCACACCTGCCAGCCCTGGCGGATCATCGCATCGGCCACGGTGGCGTAGTGCTCGGCCGGCCAGCGCTTGGCCTCGCCGAACTCGGCACCGGGGCACAGCGCCAGCACCGGGCGGTCCAGCTCCAGGCCGAACTTGGCCAGGGCGGCGTCGCGGCTTTGCGCTTCGATCTGCAGGCTGGGGCGCGGGTACGGCTGCGGCAGCTCGGCGCCGGGCGCGTAGGCCAGGGCCATGAAGCGCTCGATCATCAGCGGGTAGCGGGCCTTGTCCAGCTTGCGCACGTCGTTGAGCAGGCCGAAGCGCATTTCGCCACGCCAGCCAGTGCGCTTGGGGATACCGGCAAAGAACGGCACCAGCGCCGACTTGAGCGAGTTGGGCAGCAGGATGGCCTGGTCGTACTGGCCGGCCAGGGACTTGCCGATGCGTCGCCGCGTGGCCAGTTCCAGTGCGCCGTGGCCGAGCGGGAAGCTCAGGGCCTGACGGACCTCGGGCATGCGTTCGAGGATCGGCCGGCTCCACTCGGGGGCCAGCACATCGATCACGCAGTCGGGGTGCTGCTGTTTCAGGCACTGGAACAGGGTCTGCGCCATCACCATGTCGCCGACCCAGCTGGGGCCAATGATCAGTATTCTCATGCTTAGTCCAGAAACGCTCGGGGAGGCTACAGGCTGCGGTACAGCCTGGCCTCCCCTCTTTATATTCAGGCTATGTGGCGGACAGTGTACCACTCAGGCATATCCGTCGCTGATTGCAGACCCTGTGGGAGCGGGTTTACCCGCGAACACCGGCGAAGCCGGTGCCAAGCATCGCGTGGCCTTCTTCGCGGGTGAACCCGCTCCCACAGGGTTGGCGGGGCCTTCAGGTAAGGCCCAATTCACCCCAGATCCGCCGCACCTCACGGCGTTCATCGGCAAACTGCGCCGCATCGATAACCCCGGCCTGCTTCTGCAGGGCCTGGCGGTGCGAGGCCGAGCGGAACGCCTTGTACACTTCACGCAACAGCACCGCGTCACTGGCCGGCATCAAACCCGCCTGCTCCAGCTCTTCCAGAATGCGGATGTTATCGGTCCATCGGAGTATGGCCGGGTGGTCGTGGGACCAGGCCAAAGCGGCGTATTGCACCATAAATTCGATATCGACGATACCGCCGGCATCCTGCTTGATATCGAACGGCACACCGGCCTCGAAGGCGTTGGCCGCGGTACCGGCTGCGGTGACCTTTGTGCCGAGGTTGTCGCGCATCTTGGCGCGCATTTCGCTCACTTCGCTGCGCAGTTTTTCCAGGTCGCGGGCCTGGCCCAGCACCTTGGCGCGCACGCCTTCGAACGCCGTGCCCACCTGCTTGCAGCCCACCAGCACCCGGGCCCGCACCAGGGCCTGATGCTCCCAGGTCCAGGCCTCGTTCTGCTGGTAGCGCTCGAACGCTCCCAGCGAACTCACCAGCAGGCCCGAGGCCCCCGACGGGCGCAGGCGCATGTCCACGTCATACAGCTGGCCCGAGTTGGTCTGGGTGGTCAGCAGGTGAATGATGCGCTGGCCCAGGCGGGTGAAGAACTGCGCACTGTCGATCGGCTTGGCGCCGTCGGTTTCCGCC
The DNA here is from genome assembly GCF_002113725.1 of Pseudomonas sp. B23(2017). NCBI lineage: Bacteria > Pseudomonadati > Pseudomonadota > Gammaproteobacteria > Pseudomonadales > Pseudomonadaceae > Pseudomonas > Pseudomonas sp. B23(2017). The sequence goes on from NZ_NEJM01000012.1 coordinate 26,276, forward strand.
TGCGGGTCGCCGTCATGGATGAATACCAGGTCCAGGTCCGAACCGTGGCCCAGTTCCAGGCCACCTACCTTGCCGTAGCCGATGATGATGAAGCCCGGGTCGCACAGGCTGCCGTCGCTGCGCTTGGGCTGGCCGTGGCGGGCCACGGTCTGGCGCCAGGCCAGGGCCAGCACCTGGTCGAGGATGGCCTCGGCCAGCCAGGTCAGGTAGTCGCTGACTTTCATCAGCGGCAGGTTGCCGCTGATTTCCGAGGCGGCCACGCGCAGGCTGTGGGCCAGCTTGAAGTGGCGCAGCGCCTCCATTTGCTGTTCCAGGTCGTCCTCGGGGATGCGCGTCAGGCGCTCGCGCAGTTCGCTGGCCAGCTCCGGCGCCAGTGGCGGGCTGAACAGGCGGCCTTCATTGAGCAGCTCGTCGAGCAGCAGCGGGTAGCGGGCAATCTGCTCGGCAATCCACGGGCTGGCGGCGCACAGGGTCAGCAGGCGGCGCAAGGCGCCGGGGTTTTCGGTGAGCAGCACCAGGTAGGCAGAACGGCGTGCCACGGCCTCGACCAGCGGCAGCACGCGCTCGAGCACCAGGTCGGGGTTGTCATGTTCCACAGCCTGAGCCAGCAACCGCGGGATAAAGGCGTCCAGGCGCTCACGGCCAATCCGCTGCATCGAACGCAGCTGCGGGCTGGAGCGCAGCGCGGCCAGGCGCCGCAGGGCTTCTGCGGGCTGCTGGAAACCGGCCTCCTGCAGCTGACGGCCAGCGGCATCTTCATCCTGCGCCTGCTCCCACAGCGGCGACCATTCGCCACCCACCACCAGCTCGCCCTCGCCGTCTTCATCATCCGGGTCGGCGATCACCTGGCGGAAGTGCCAGTCAATCCGGCCACGCCAGTGCGTCAGCTGGTCATGGAAGCTTTGCCAGTCGGCATAACCGAGCATGTAGGCCACCCGCGCCTTATCGGTCTCGCTGTCCGGCAGCATCTGCGTCTGGCGGTCGGCGATGGCCTGGATGGCGTGTTCGGTATAGCGCAGGAACTCATAACCCTCGCGCAACTCGGCGACCACGGCTGGCGGCAGGTAGCCCTGGCCCTCGAGGGTGGCCAGCACTTTCAGCAGTGGCCGCTGTTGCAGGCTGAGGTCGCGCCCGCCGTGGATCAGCTGGAAGGCCTGGGCGATGAATTCCACCTCGCGAATGCCCCCGGCACCCAGCTTGATGTTGTCGGCCATGCCCTTGCGCCGCACTTCCTGCTGGATCAGTTGCTTCATGGTGCGCAGCGCTTCGATCGCGGAAAAGTCCAGGTAGCGGCGGTACACGAACGGCCGCAGCATCTCCTGCAGCTGCGCGCCAGCCGCCTGGTCACCGGCCACCACCCGCGCCTTGATCATCGCATAGCGTTCCCAGTCACGGCCCTGGTCCTGGTAGTACTGTTCAAGGGCATTGAAGCTGAGCACCAGCGCGCCGGCCGAGCCATACGGGCGCAGGCGCATGTCGACGCGGAACACGAAACCGTCGACGGTGACCGGGTCCAGCGCCTTGATCAGGCGCTGGCCCAGGCGGGTGAAGAACTCCTGGTTGTCCAGCGAGCGCTTCACCCCTTCGGTTTCGCCGCCTTCGGGGAAGGCGAAGATAAGGTCGATGTCCGACGACAGGTTCAGCTCCACCGCGCCCAGCTTGCCCATGCCCAGCACCACCATGTGCTGTGGCTGGCCGCTGCGGTTGCCGACAGGCGTGCCGAACTGCTGGCAGTGGCGCGGGTACAGCCATTGGTAGGCTTCGTCGATGGCGGCGTCGGCCAGGTCGGACAGGTCGCGGCAGGTTTCGCCCAGCGCGGCCTGGCGGGTGATGTCACGCCAGATGATGCGCAGCTGTTGGCGGTTGCGCTCGCGGCGCAGGTTGCGCGCCAGCTCGTCCTCGCTCTGCGCCGCCTGGGCGGCTGCAGCGATGTGCCCGCGCAGTTCACCCGCGGCGTAACGCCGATCCAGCTCGCCACTGGCCAGCAGGCCGAACAGCATGGCCGGCTCGCGTCGGACCAGGCCGAGCACGAAGTCGCTGGCGGCGGCTACCTGGTCGAACTGTTGCCGGTGCAGCGGGCTCCAGGCCTGGAGGTCGAGTTCCGGGTGGGCAGCCACCGCATCGCTGATGAATTGCTGGTTGCGCGCGACCAGCGGCTGCAGGGTAGCGGGCAGATCGGACGGCAAAGGTAGGCGCATGGTCTATCCTTGATCGGCGTGAAATAGAGGGGAAGAAGCGGCCAAGGGGAAGCCGGACCACGGTTGGACTGTCGTACAAAAGTTGGAAATAGCTGAAAGAAACGAAAAATTGGCAACAAACATCAAGAATTACCCGTTCGCGACACAATGCCAACCAACATGAACGTTTTTCCTCACAAGCCAGCATGCGACGAAACGTCGCACAAATGTAGTTTTACTACTACTCGTGTCGTGTAAAAGCATGAAATGCGAAAGCAAATGTAGTAAAACTACACGGCGCCGGAGGACACCCCGGTAATCCAAGAATTCACGACGTCTGCCCATAAGGCCAGTCGCAATCTCAGGCAATCGATTCTGGTTGCCTTTCCGCCCTGGAGCAAGCCATGCAAGACCTCGATCCAATCGAAACCCAGGAATGGCTGGATGCCCTGGAGTCGGTCCTCGACAAAGAAGGCGAAGACCGCGCTCATTACCTGATGACCCGTATGGGCGAGCTGGCCACCCGTAGTGGCTCCCAGCTGCCGTATGCGATCACCACGCCATACCGCAACACCATCCCTGTCACCCACGAAGCACGCATGCCTGGCGACCTGTTCATGGAACGCCGCATTCGCTCGATGGTGCGTTGGAACGCCCTGGCCATGGTCATGCGTACCAACCTGAAAGACTCGGACCTGGGCGGACACATCTCCAGCTTCGCCTCCAGCGCCACCCTGTACGATATCGGCTTCAACTACTTCTTCCAGGCCCCGACCGAAGAACACGGCGGCGACCTGATCTTCTTCCAGGGCCACGCTTCGCCAGGCGTCTACGCCCGTGCGTTCATGGAAGGCCGCATCAACGAAGACCAGATGAACAACTTCCGTCAGGAAGTGGACGGCAACGGCCTGTCTTCGTACCCGCACCCATGGCTGATGCCTGACTTCTGGCAGTTCCCGACCGTTTCGATGGGTCTGGGCCCGATCCAGGCCATCTACCAGGCACGCTTCATGAAGTACCTGGAAGCCCGTGGCTACATCCCGGCGGGCAAGCAGAAGGTCTGGTGCTTCATGGGCGACGGCGAGTGCGACGAGCCGGAATCCCTGGGTGCAATCGCCCTGGCCGGCCGCGAGAAGCTGGACAACCTGATCTTCGTCATCAACTGCAACCTTCAGCGCCTCGACGGCCCGGTTCGCGGCAACGGCAAGATCATCCAGGAACTCGAAGGCGTGTTCCGTGGCGGTGGCTGGAACGTCAACAAGGTCGTCTGGGGCCGTTTCTGGGACCCACTGTTCGCCAAGGACACCAACGGTGCCTTGCAGCGCCGCATGGACGAAGTCATCGACGGCGAGTACCAGAACTACAAAGCCAAAGACGGCGCGTACGTTCGCGAGAACTTCTTCAACACCCCAGAGCTCAAGGCCATGGTCGAAGACCTGTCCGACGAAGAGATCTGGAAGCTCAACCGTGGCGGCCACGACCCGTACAAGGTCTACGCGGCGTACCACCAGGCGGTCAACCACAAGGACCAGCCTACCGTCATCCTGGCCAAGACCATCAAGGGTTACGGTACCGGTGCCGGCGAAGCCAAGAACACCGCGCACAACACCAAGAAGGTCGACGTCGACAGCCTGCGTCACTTCCGTGACCGCTTCGACATCCCGGTCAAGGATGCCGACCTGGAGAACCTGCCGTTCTTCAAGCCGGAAGAAGGCTCTGCCGAAGCCAAGTACCTGGCCGAGCGTCGTGCTGCCCTGGGCGGTTTCGTGCCACAGCGCCGCGCCAAGAGCTTCAGCGTACCGACCCCGCCACTGGAAACGCTGAAAGCGATCCTGGACGGCTCGGGCGACCGCGAAATCTCCACCACCATGGCCTTCGTGCGTATTCTGGCGCAGCTGGTCAAGGACAAGGAAATCGGCCAGCGCATCGTCCCGATCATCCCGGACGAAGCCCGTACCTTCGGTATGGAAGGCATGTTCCGCCAGTTGGGCATCTACTCGTCGGTCGGCCAGCTCTACGAGCCAGTCGATAAAGACCAGGTGATGTTCTACCGCGAAGACAAGAAGGGCCAGATCCTCGAGGAAGGCATCAACGAAGCCGGCGCCATGTCGTCGTTCATCGCTGCCGGTACCTCGTACAGCTGCCACAACCAGCCGATGCTGCCGTTCTACATCTTCTACTCGATGTTCGGCTTCCAGCGTATTGGCGACCTGGCCTGGGCCGCTGGCGACAGCCGCACCCGTGGCTTCCTGATCGGCGGTACCGCCGGCCGTACCACCCTGAACGGTGAAGGCCTGCAGCACGAAGACGGTCACAGCCACATGATGGCGGGCACCATCCCGAACTGCCGCACCTACGATCCGACCTACGGCTACGAGCTGGCGGTGATCATCCAGGACGGCATGAAGAAGATGACCGAAGAGCAACAGGACATCTTCTACTACATCACCGTGATGAACGAATCCTACCAGCAGCCAGCCATGCCGGCCGGTGTCGAGGAAGGCATCATCAAGGGCATGTACCTGCTGGAAGAAGACACCCGCGAAGCCGCGCACCACGTACAGCTGATGGGCTCCGGCACCATCCTGCGCGAAGTCCGCGAAGCAGCGAAGATCCTGCGTGAAGAGTTCAACGTCGGTGCCGACGTGTGGAGCGTCACCAGCTTCAACGAACTGCGTCGCGACGGCCTGGCCGTGGAACGCGCCAACCGCCTGAAGCCTGGCCAGAAGCCACAGCAGACCTACGTCGAGCAGTGCCTGAACGGTCGCAAGGGCCCGGTCATCGCCTCCACCGACTACATGAAGCTGTTCGCCGAGCAGATTCGCCAGTGGGTACCGAGCAAAGAGTTCAAGGTCCTGGGTACCGACGGTTACGGTCGCAGCGACAGCCGCAAGAAGCTGCGTCACTTCTTTGAAGTCGACCGCCACTTCGTGGTGCTGGCTGCCCTGGAAGCCCTGGCTGACCGTGGCGAGATCGAACCAAAGGTTGTTGCAGACGCTATCGTCAAGTTCGGTATCGACCCGGACAAGCGCAACCCACTGGACTGCTGAGGAGTATTTTTAAGTGAGCGAACTCATTCGCGTACCTGACATCGGCAGCGGTGAAGGTGAAATCATCGAGCTGTTCGTCAAGGTCGGTGATCGTATCGAGGCTGACCAGAGCCTGCTGACCCTTGAGTCCGACAAGGCCTCCATGGAGATCCCGGCCCCGAAAGCCGGCGTCATCAAGGAACTGAAGGTCAAGCTGGGCGACCGCCTGAAAGAAGGCGACGAGCTGCTGGTCCTGGAAGCCGAGGGCGCCGCTGCTGCGGCCCCTGAGGCCCCGGCCGCAGCCCCGGCCCAGGCTGCTGCGCCGGCTCCGGCCGCCGAAGCCGCCCCTGCCCCTGCTCCGGCAGCAGCCCCGGCTGCCGCCAGCGTGCAGGACATCCACGTGCCGGACATCGGTTCGTCGGGCAAGGCCAAGATCATCGAAGTGCTGGTCAAGGTCGGCGACACCGTCGAAGCCGACCAGTCGCTGATTACCCTGGAGTCCGACAAGGCCTCCATGGAAATCCCTTCGCCGGCTGCCGGCGTGGTCGAAGAAGTACTGTGCAAGCTGGAAGACGAAGTCGGCACTGGCGACCTGATCTTCAAGCTGAAAGTCGCGGGCGCTGCCCCGGCTGCTGCTCCGGCACCTGCCGCCGCTGCTGCCCCGGCCAAGGCTGAGGAGGCTCCGGCCACCGCACCTGCCGCTGCTGCCCCGGCTGCTACCCCTGCACCGGTTGCTACCGCACCGGCTGCCGGCAGCAACGCCAAGGTTCACGCAGGCCCGGCGGTTCGCCAGCTGGCCCGTGAATTCGGCGTCGACCTGGGCGCGGTTGCCGCGACCGGTCCGCACGGCCGCATCCTGAAAGAAGACGTGCAGGTCTACGTCAAGGCGATGATGCAGAAGGCCAAGGAAGCACCGGCAGCTGCTGGCGCAACCGGTGGCGCCGGCATCCCGCCGATCCCTGCCGTGGACTTCAGCAAGTTCGGTGAAGTGGAAGAAGTGGCCCTGACCCGCCTGATGCAGGTCGGTGCTGCCAACCTGCACCGCAGCTGGCTGAACGTGCCGCACGTGACCCAGTTCGACTCCGCCGACATCACCGAGCTGGAAGCCTTCCGCGTTGCGCAGAAGGCCGTGGCCGAGAAGGCTGGCGTGAAGCTGACCGTGCTGCCACTGCTGCTCAAGGCCTGCGCCTTCCTGCTCAAGGAACTGCCGGACTTCAACAGCTCGCTGGCGCCAAGCGGCAAGGCCATCATCCGCAAGAAGTACGTGCACATCGGCTTTGCCGTGGACACCCCGGACGGCCTGCTGGTCCCTGTGATCAAGAACGTCGACCAGAAGAGCCTGCTGCAACTGGCTGCCGAAGCGGCTGCGCTGGCCGAAAAAGCCCGCACCAAGAAGCTGTCGGCCGACGAGATGCAAGGCGCCTGCTTCACCATCTCCAGCCTCGGCCACATTGGCGGCACCGGCTTCACGCCGATCGTCAACGCGCCGGAAGTGGCTATCCTGGGCATCTCCAAGGCGACCATGCAGCCGGTCTGGGATGGCAAGGCCTTCCAGCCGAAGCTGATGCTGCCGCTGTCGCTGTCCTACGATCACCGTGTGATCAACGGCGCTGCCGCCGCGCGCTTCACCAAGCGCCTGGGCGACGTGCTGGGCGATATCCGCACCATGCTGCTGTAAGGCAGCCCACTGCCCCTCCCCGCGAGGGGCAGTACCCTTTTCGAGCTGCCACGCTCGTACCTCAACCCCGTCGATTGGCGGGGCTTTTTTTTGCCTTGAGAAAGCCGGGAGGGCTTTGCCCTCCTATCGCGACACAAGGCCGCTCCTACAAGGTACCGCGATCGCCTGCGATGGGCCGCAAAGCAGCCCCGGAACTATCAGCCAGACTACAGATTCCCACCCACCAGCCGATAACCCGTCCACAGCATCACGCATGGCTGCTTGCCAGCCCCCGGGACATGATGCAACCTTGCCAGACCTGCCGCCCCCAAGGCCGCGTTTCCTCTTCAAGCGAGTCTTCGATGAAAAGCCAACCCGATGCCGCCAGCCGTGTGGCGGCCGAGGTCGTCACGCAGTTACCCGTGCCCTCGCGGCTCGGCATGCTGCGTTTCGAAAGGCTCAACGAAGCCAGCTGGACCATGCTCTACCTCGACCCGGCCTGCGAGCGCCAGTTCGGCCTGCACGCCGGCGACCTGTGCGCCCTGGTAGACGCACCCTATGCCAGCCTGATGGAACCCGAGGCCCGCTACCGGCTGCACGACGAGATCCAGCTGCAACTGGCCCAGCGCGGCTACTACCGCGTGCGCTACACCTTGCACACGCCAACTGCATCGCTACGCCTGCTGGAAGCTGGAGAAGCTTACAAGCAGCACAACCGCCACCTGTTGCGCGGTTACCTGAGCGTGCTCGACGACCTGGCTGAAGATACCGGCGAGGCCAGTGCCAGCGACCTGGAATCGCGCAACAACCGCCTGCAACTGGCCCTGCAACTGAACCAGCGCGCGCAGCAGGAACAACTCGAGCATCTGGACCGGGTACGCGGCCAGCAGGACCTGATCCTGCGCCTGGCCCGCCAGCGCTACAGCGCCGGGAACTCGCTGCGGGAAGCCGCCCAGCTGATTACCCAGAGCGCCTGCGAGATCTACAAGGTGGACTGCGCCAGCATCTGGCACCTGGAAGACCAGCGTCTTGAGCCGATAATCGCCTGGTACCGGGACGCGCAAGAGCACCGCCAGCCCGAAGCAATCGATGCCAGCCACTTCCCCGATTATCTCGACGCGCTGCACGCCAGCCGCGCCATCGACGCCCACAATGCCGGCCACGACCCACGCACCCGCGCCCTGGCGCAAAGTATGTACCCGGAAAACAAGGCCATGCTCGATGCCAGCATCCGTGTCGATGGCCAGGTAGTCGGCGTGCTGTGCCTGGAACAGACCGGCCAGACACGGGCCTGGCAGTCGGACGAAATCGCCTTTGCCGGCGAACTGGCCGACCAGTTCGCCCAGGTCATCACCAACCACAACCGGCGCACCGCCGCCAGCGCCCTGCACCTGTTCCAGCGTGCGGTCGAGCAGAGCGCCAACGCTTTCCTGCTGGTCAACCGCGACGGTGTGGTGGAGTACGTCAACCCCAGCTTTACCGCCATCACCCAGTACAGCACCGAGGAAGTGCAAGGCCGCCACCTGGGCGAGCTGCCGGCGCTGGAAAACCTGAGCGAGCTGCTGTTCGACTCGCCGTCGAGCCTGGCCATGGGCAACAGCTGGCAGGGCGAGTTCAAGAGCCGGCGCAAGAACCTCGAGCCCTACTGGGGCCAGCTGTCGATTTCCAAGGTATACGGCGACAACCGTGAGCTTACCCACTACATCGGCATCTACGAAGACGTCACCCAGACCAAGCTGGCCCAGCAGCGCATCGAGCGCCTGGCCTACACCGACAACCTGACCAACCTGGGCAACCGCCCGGCGTTCATCCGCAGCCTGGACGAGCGCTTTGCCCGCGATGGCGAGTACTCGATGTGCCTGCTGCTGGTGGACATAGACAACTTCAAGCGCATCAACGACAGCCTCGGCCACCAGACCGGCGACAAGCTGCTGATCAGCCTGGCCCGGCGCCTGCGCAACAGCCTGCACACCGGCGGTATCCTGGCGCGCTTTGCCAGTAACGAGTTCGCCGTGCTGCTCGACGACACCAGCCTGGAAGATGGCCAGGGCGTCGCCCAGCAACTGCTGCGCACCCTCGACAAACCGATGTTCGTCGACAACCAGCTGATCAACGTCACCGCCTCGGTGGGCCTGGCCTGCGCGCCACTGCATGGCGCCGACCCGGCCAGCCTGATGAAGAACGCCGGCCTGGCGCTGCACAAGGCCAAGGCCAACGGCAAGCACCAGGTGCAGGTATTTACCGAAGTGCTCAATGCCGAAGCCAGCTACAAGCTGTTCGTGGAGAACAACCTGCGTCGCGCCCTGACCCAGAACGAGCTGGAGGTGTTCTACCAGCCCAAGCTGTGCCTGCGCAGCGGCCGCCTGCTGGGGCTGGAAGCACTGCTGCGCTGGAACCACCCCGAACGCGGCATGATCCGCCCGGACCAGTTCATCAGCGTGGCGGAAGAAACCGGCCTGATCATCCCCATCGGCAAATGGGTGGTGCGCCAGTCGTGCCGCATGAGCCAGCAACTGCGCGAGGCCGGCATGGGCAACCTGCATGTGGCCATCAACCTGTCGCCCAAGCAGTTCTCCGACCCGGACCTGGTGGCGTCGATCAGCACCATCCTCGAGGAAGAGGCCCTGCCCCCGCACTTGCTGGAGCTGGAGCTGACCGAAGGCCTGCTGCTGGAGGCCACCGAAGACACCCACCGCCAGCTGGATGAGCTGAAGGCACTCGGCCTGACCCTGGCCATGGACGATTTCGGCACCGGTTATTCGTCGCTGAGCTACCTGAAGAAGTTTCCGATCGACATCCTCAAGATCGACCGCAGCTTCATCAACGAGATCCCGGACAACCAGGACGACATGGAAATCACCTCGGCGGTGGTGGCCATGGCTCACAACCTCAAGCTGAAGGTGGTGGCCGAGGGTATCGAGACGCCGGAGCAGCTGGCGTTCCTGCGCCGGCACCGCTGCGACGTGGGCCAGGGCTACCTGTTCGACCGGCCGATTCCGGGGCGCGAGCTGGCTGAACGGCTGAAGCGCTATCCGCGTGGTCCGGTGGCCTGACAGCCGCGCAAACCTCGGGCACTATAGAGCCCATTCGGGCCCTATCGCCGGCAAGCCAGCTCCCACAGGGACCGCTCATATCTCAAAATCTGTGATATCCCTGTGGGAGCTGGCTTGCCGGCGATGGCCCCACCACCTATCCAACTGAATAAACACAGAGGAACGGCCATGGTCCTGCGTTCGGAAATCCTGGTGAACAAAAACGTCATGCCAACCGCGGAACAGGCCCTGCCTGGCCGCGAAACGCCAATGAGCCTGCCCGAGTTCCACTACGTGTTCAAAGACACGCCGCTGCTCGGCCCTTTCTTCGAAGGCGCCATCGACTTCGCCATCTTCGGCCTGGGTTGCTTCTGGGGCGCCGAGCGTCGCTTCTGGCAGCGTGAAGGTGTGGTCAGCACAGTGGTCGGCTACGCCGGCGGCTTCACTCCCCACCCCACCTACGAAGAAGTCTGCTCGGGCCTGACCGGCCACACCGAAGTGGTGCTGGTGGTGTTCGACAAGGACAAGGTCAGCTACCGCGAGCTGCTGGCAATGTTCTGGGAGCTGCACAACCCGACCCAGGGCATGCGCCAGGGCAACGACATCGGCACCCAGTACCGCTCGGCCATCTACTGCACCAGCCCTGAACAGCTGGAACAGGCCAAGGCCAGCCGCGACGCCTTCCAGGCCGAACTGAGCAAGGCCGGCTTCGGCGAGATCACCACCGAAATCGACCAGGCACCGACCGTGTACTTCGCCGAGGCCTACCACCAGCAGTACCTGGCCAAGAACCCGGACGGCTACTGCGGTATCGGCGGTACCGGCGTGTGCCTGCCACCGAGCCTGCAGGGTAACTGAAGCATGAGCACGATGACTCTGTTCCACTCGCCGTTGTCGCCTTTCGTGCGCAAGGTCATGGTGGTGTTGCACGAGACTGGCCAGCTTGCGCGCGTGCAGCTGCAGCCGGTGAACATCAGCCCGGTCAGCGGCGACCCTTTGCTCAACCAGGACAACCCGATCGGCAAGATCCCGGCCCTGCGCCTGGAAGACGGCACCGTGCTGCATGACAGCCGGGTGATCTGCGAGTACCTCGACCTGCAGCACGTCGGCCTGCCGCTGCTGCCGCGCGAAGGCTTGGCGCGCTGGCGGCGCATGACGCTGGTGTCACAGGCCGATGCCATCATGGATGCGGCGGTGTCGAGCCGCTATGAGAGCTTCCTGCGCCCTGAAGACAAGCGCTGGGATGGTTGGCTGCAGGCACAGGGCGACAAGATCCGCCGTAGCCTGGCCAATCTGGAGCAGGAGCATTTGCCCGAGTTGATGCCCGGGTTCGACCTGGCAGCGATCGGCGTGGCCTGTGCGCTGGGGTATCTGGATTTGCGCCAGCCCGAGTTTGGCTGGCGTGAACACCAGCCTGGATTGGCGGCGTGGTATGCCGAGGTGGCCAAGCGGCCGTCGATGGTCGCGACCTCTCCGGTGGCCTGAAGGGCCTCTTCGCGGGCACGCCCGCTCCCACAGGATCCTCACAGTATTTCGAGCTGTGCAATACCTGTGGGAGCGGGCGTGCCCGCGAAGGCCTCACCTCGGTATCACAGGAAACAGCTGCCCGATCCTGAGGGCCAACCACCGCCCGATCTCTCTGTCCTCCCTCATGCCGCCCTCCCCACCCGGGCCCAATCCAGCCGCCGGGTCAGCACCATGAATACCCCCAGCAGGCCGAAGCACAGCAACGAGCCCATCAACAGCGCATAGTCCTCGGCACTCAGCAGCCCGTAGAGCAGCGCGTACAACGCCGCCAACCCCACCGCAAAGCCCACCCCACGCCCCAGGCTGCGCAACACATGGCTCAGGTAGAAGCCGATCAGCAGCACACACGCCGAAGCTGACAGCCCATACGCCAAACCAAAGCCGATGTGCTCGGACAACGACAGCAACAGCAGGTAGAAGAACGCCAGCGCCACCCCCACCAGGATGTACTGCACCGGGTGCACGCTGAGGTTCTTCAGCACTTCGAACAGGAAGAAGCCGGCGAAGGTCAGGGCGATGAACAGCAAGGCGTACTTGATTGCCCGCTCGCTCTTCAGGTACTGGTCCACCGGGTCGACGAAGCTGACACCGAAGCTGCGCTCGCTGAAGTCCGCACACTGCCCGGCGGTGGCGCACTGGCGCAGGGCGTCTTCGAGGTTGGTGGCAAAGAACGAGGTCTGCCAGTGGGCAGTGAAGCCCTGAACGTCGATGTCGCGACGACTGGGCAGGTAGTTGCCGACGAAGCTCGGGTGCGGCCAGTTGGCGCGCAGGTCCACGGCACTGGTGCGGCCCACCGGCACTACGTGCAACTGGCCGGTGCCTTGCAGTGCGAGATCGAAACCGTAGCTGAATTCACGCGCCTGCAAGCCGTCCAGCCCCGGCAGGCTGGCGTGCACGCCGCCGCGCATCCAGTCGAGCCGGGTACCGGCTTCGAACGGCACTTTCTGCTCGCCCATGCTCAGCTCAAGGCCGTTCTCGATGCCGCGGATATCGCTGATGCCCACCACCAGGAACGGCTTGTCGAAGCGGTAGTCGTCGAAGTCCTTGTCGATGCCCCAGCGTTCCGGGAGCTTGAAGCGGCCACTGATACGGCCCTTGGCGTGGAACAGCCGGGCCTGGTAGATGCCACGGGCGCGCAGTTCGGTGTCCACGCCCAGGTCGGCGTCGAAGGTTTCCGGCAGGAAGTACAGGTGGCCGGCAATGGTGCTGGTTTCCTGGGTGCGCTCGCCGTCCTTTTCGATCCAGCGGCGCTGGTACTTGCGGTAGGGCACCACCAGCAGCGGGCCGCTGAGTTGCTGGTCGAAGCTGGCGCTCTGGGCGATATCGCGCAGCACACTGTCGCGCAGGGCCTGGCGTTCACTGATCAGGCCGCTGATCAGCAGTAGCGGGACGAGCAGCAGCAAGATCAATACGGCGATCATGCCGAGTTTGAAACCGAGGGTCTTGTTCATGGGGCCTCCTGTGGCAGTGGGCGCAGTGTCTGCGCCTTGCGTGGAGGCTTCGGGGAGATGGTGTGGAGATTGTGTGTTTTTGGGGCCGCTTTGCGGCCCATCGCGACACAAGGCCGCTCCTACAGGAGGACGCGCGCTCTTGTAGGAGCGGCCTTGTGTCGCGATGGGCTGCGCAGCAGCCCCGGCAATGTCAGCTGATACGCCGCACCGGCAGCCACAACCTCACCCGCACCCCTCCATCGACGTTATCCACCGCCAACGCCCCGCCATGCAGCTGCATCACCTCGGCCACAAAATTAAGCCCCAACCCGGTGCTCTTGCGCCCACTCCCCGGCCGCGGCAGCGAGTAGAACCGCTCGCCCACCCGCCCAATGGCGTAGGCCGGTATCGCCTGCCCCTGGTTGAACACACTCAGCGCCACCCGCTCGCCATCGCGCTCCAGGTCGAACAACAGCGCGCCTCCCTCCGGGGTGAAGTCCAACGCGTTGTCGAGCAGGTTGGCCAGCGCCTGGCGCATCAGGAATGGGTCACACAACAAGCGCAAACCAGCCGGCACCCGCTGGCGCACCTGCAAATCGGCACCTTCGATACGCGCCGCATGGGCCAACAGCAACTCGTCCACCAACGCCGCCAGCGCCACCTGCTGCTCATCCTCCAGCGCCTGCATCTGCTCGACCCGGGCCAGGTTGAGCAGGCGTTCGATCATCTGCTGCAAACGCTCGCTCTCGCGCTCGATGTTGCCGGCAAAGCGCGCCCGCTGGTCAGCCGGCATATCATCGCCCTGCAACAGCTCGGACGCACCACGAATGGCCGCCAGCGGGCTTTTCAGCTCGTGTGTCAGGGTATGCACATACCGCTCGACATAGGCCTTGCCCTCCAGTTGCGTGCGCATGCGCTCGACCGCCTGGGCCAGGTGCGCCAGTTCGCCACCCTTGTAGTGCGGCAGGGCGGCGCGCTCGCCCTCGCTGACCGCCTGGGCGTAGCGGGCCAGCCGGCGCAGCGAGCGCGCCAGCCACCACGACAACGCGGCACCGATCAGCAGGCCCAGGCCGATCAGCCCCAGGCCCAGGGTCAGCAAGCGCCGTTCGGAGCGGTCGATGTAAGGTTGCAGCGAGCTGTTGGGCTTGGCCACGGTGACCACGCCGATGATCTTGCCATCGTCGATGATCGGTGCACCCACGTGCATCACCGAGGTGCTTTCATCGTCGGGGTCGCTGCGGGTGGAGCGGGCGCCGTACTGGCCACGCAAGGTCAGGTACACGTCATTCCACTTCGAGTAGTCCTTGCCCAGGTCCTCGCCGCTGGAGTCCAGCAGCACGGTGCCCTTGGCATCGGTGACATAGATGCGGTGGCTGACCTGATTCTTGGCCAGGCCCCAGATCTGCGCACCCGGGCTGCGCGAGCCATAGGCCTTTAGCACCTCGGGCAAGCGGCTCTGGTTCAGGGTGCCGGCCTTGACGTCATCTTGCAGGATCTCGGCCAGCAGGTTGGCGGTGTCTACCAGCGTTTCTTCAGAGGACTGGCGCACCACCGGACGGATCTGTTCGCGCACCGTGTTGAGCAGAAAGTAGCCCGCCAGTCCGACGAACAGGAAGTACACCAGGAAGATCCGGATGCCCAGGCGCATCAGGCATGGTCCGGGCTGTAGCTGTAGCCGAGGCCACGGTGGGTCTGGATCGGTTCGGCATCGCTGGCCACCTGGCGCAGCTTGGCGCGCAGGCTCTTGATATGGCTGTCGATGTTGCGCTCGTAGCCCACGTCAGAGGCCACGCCCACGGCGTCCAGCAGCTGTTCGCGGCTGAATACCCGGTGCGGTTGCTCGAGCAGGCATTGCAGCAGGCGGAATTCGTGGCGGGTAAGGGGGAGTGGCTGGCCGCGGTAGGTAATCTGCATGCGCAAGGTGTCGAGCTGGAACAGCGTGGCCTCGACAGCGGGCTCGACCCTGGGGCCCATGCGCTTGAGGATCGCCCGTACCCGCGCCGCCACTTCACGCGGGCTGAAGGGTTTGACCACATAGTCGTCTGCGCCGATTTCCAGGCCTACCACCCGGTCGATTTCGCCGTCGCGGGCGCTGAGGAACATGACCGGTACTTCACTGAAGCGGCGCAGCTGGCGGCAGGTTTCGAAGCCACTGATATCGGGCAGGCCGATGTCGAGGATGACCAGGTCGGCCGGGCGCTGGCGCTGCTGGTCGAGGGCGGCGCTGCCCAGGGTTACCCATTCGGTGCTATGGCCGTCGGCCTGCAGGGCGTAGACCAGGGTGTCGGCGATAGCGGCTTCGTCTTCGACGATGAGGATGTGGGGCATGGCGTCCGGGCCTGTGCAGATATCTATGGCGACGCACTATTGTGTAGGAGCGGCCTTGTGTCGCGAAAGGGCCGCAGAGCGGCCCCGGCGATTTCTGCATCAGTGCTGAGATCGTGGGGCCGCTATGCGGCCCATCGCAGGCAAGCCAGCTCCCACAGGTACCGCGCAGCCCACAAGGAAACGCGCCATCGCTGTGGGAGCGGGCGTGCCCGCAAAGAGGCCGAGGCTTGCGATCAGCAGTCAGGCTTGCCAGCGGTGAACTTCTTGGCCGGGTTGACCGCCGCCTTGAACTCGCGCAAAGCCTTGGAGCCCACCAGCAACGGGTAGTTGAAGCTGCTGCGGTCCACCAGGTTGACCTCGACGGTGCGCTTCACGTCCCCCAGGCACAGCTCCAGGTCGACCACCGGGCGCTTGGAGATTTCCGGCGCATCGCCTTCCTCCTCTTCATCGGCACGGCCCTTGATCTTGCTGATGCGCGAGACCTTGTGCTCGTACACCTTGCCGTCCGAGTCCTTGGTAGCCAGGCGGAAGCGCACCCACTCGTCGCCATCACGGGTGAACAGCTCGATGTCCTTGGCCGACAGCGACGCGGTGAAGGCACCGGTATCCATCTTGGCTTTCAGGGTTTCGCCCAGTTCGGGCAGGGCTATGTTCTCGTAACGGCCATAGATTGTGGGCTCGGCGGCCATGACCGGCAGAGCCAACAACGACAGCAGGGCAAGCAGAGGTTTCACAGGCAAGCTTCCTTGAGGAGGGTCAGTGCTTAGACTGCACTGGCAGGATAGGTTCGCTGTCACAAGCCTAACCAACATAATGTGAAACATTTGTCCTCGCCGCAGGGCACTGGAAATTTGGCGTAGGCCACTGCCCTGCTTATCATTGCCAACCGTTTATCTCCCACAACAAGAGTCTCTTTATGCGTCGCCTGCTGACCGGCATCCTCACTACCACCCTGCTGCTGCTCAACACGCTGGTGTTGATCTGCCCGCTGCTGGTCTTCGCCCTGCTCAAACTGGTGCTGCCGGGGCGTGGGCGTGACTATGCCTCATGGGCGGTGATGTGGGTGGCCGAGACCTGGTCGGAGATCGACAAGGCCATCTTTGCCCTGTGCATTCCTACCCAGTGGGATATCCGCGGCGTCGAGAACCTGCGCAAGGACACTTCGTACCTGGCCGTCAGCAACCACCAGACCTGGGTCGATATTCCGGCGCTGATCGAGAGCCTCAACCGCCGTACACCGTTCTTCAAGTTCTTCCTGAAGAAGGAGCTGATCTGGGTACCACTGCTGGGCCTGGCCTGGTGGGGGCTGGATTACCCGTTCATGAAGCGCTACAGCAAGGCCTTCCTAGAGAAGCACCCCGAGCTGAAAGGCAAGGACCTGGAAATCACCAAGGCTGCCTGTGAACTGTTCAAGCGCCAGCCGGTGACCGTGGTGAACTACCTGGAAGGCACACGCTTCACCGAAGCCAAGCGTCAGCAGCAGCAATCGCCGTATCGCTACCTGCTCAAGCCCAAGGCTGGTGGCGTGGCGTTCGTGCTGGCGGCATTGGGCGAGCAACTGGATGCCTTGCTGGACGTGACCATCGTCTACCCCGGCAACAAGGCGCCGGGTTTCTGGGATTTGCTCAATGGCAGCATCAGCCGGGTGATTATCGACATTCGTGTGCGTGAACTGGACCCGATGCTGTGGGCGGGAGATTACGAGAATGATGCTGAGTTCAGGCAGACCGTGCAGGCCTGGGTGAACCAGTTGTGGGTGGAGAAGGACTTGCGGATCGAGCAGCTGCGGGTGGAGATGGGCTGAGATTTCCATTGCCTGACCAGGCCTCTTCGCGGGTAAACCCGCTCCCACAGGTAATGCGCAGAACTCAAGACCTGTGAGCCCCCTGTGGGAGCGGGTTTACCCGCGAAGAGGCCGGTACAGGCATCACAAGAATCCGATTAAAAACCTGGCTAATAATCAGCATTAGGATTACTTCTTTGTCACACCCCACCTAAGTGGATAAAAATCGACCAAAGCACAACTACAAAAATGCTCTGGATCGAACGATGGCCAACCCACCCAGCTCCACCCCCGTCCAGCTCCGCCGTGTCCTCGGCCTGCCCGCCCTGGTGTTCTTCGGCCTGGTGTACATGGTCCCGCTGACCATCTTCACCACTTACGGCATCGTCACCGAACTTACTGGTGGCCGCACGGCCGGCGCCTATATCGTCACCCTGGTGGCCATGCTGTTCACCGCCACCTCCTACAGCTTCATGGTCAAACGTTTCCCGGTCGCGGGCTCGGCTTACTCCTACACCAACATGGCCTTCGGCCCGAACGTGGGTTTCCTGGCCGGCTGGTCGCTGCTGCTCGACTACCTGTTCCTGCCGATGATCAACTACCTGCTGATCGGCCTGTTCCTGAACATCGCCTTCCCGGCCATCCCCGCGTGGTCTATCGCGCTGGCCTCGATTGCCCTGGTCACGCTGCTCAACGTGGTCGGCATTCACTCTGTGGCCAAGACCAGCAACCTGATCGTCGGTGCACAGATCGTCTTCATAGTGGTGTTCGTCGCCCTGTCCTGCCAGTCCCTGGCCGGCCAGCCGCTCGACCTGCTTTCGCCACTGCTGGGCGACGGTTCGCAGCCGGGCTTCGGCGCGCTGATGGCTGGTGCGGCGGTGCTGTGCCTGTCGTTCCTCGGCTTTGACGCTGTCTCGACCTTGGCCGAAGAATGCCGCGATGCCCGCCGCGATGTGCCACGGGCAATCATCCTCACCACCCTGTTCGCCGGCGTGCTGTTCACCGTGCTGGCCTATGTCAGCCAACTGGTACTGCCGGGCACCACTTTTGCCAATGCCGATGCGGCGGCCAATGAGGTGATGTTCAAGGCGGGCGGGCAGTTCCTGGCCAACTTCTTCACTGCGGCCTATGTGGCCGGCAGCCTGGGCTCGGCGCTGGCCTCGCAGGCGGCGGTGTCGCGCATTCTGTTCACCATGGGCCGTGACAAGGTGCTGCCGCAGCGAACGTTCGGCTACCTGTCACCGCGCTTTGGCACGCCGGTATTCGCCATTCTGCTGGTTTCGGCGTTCTCGTTGCTGGCGTTGGTGATCGACCTGGCGACCCTTGCATCGCTGATCAGCTTTGGTGCGCTGGTGGCGTTTTCGGCGGTGAACCTGGCGGTGGTGAAGACCCACCTGGTGGACGATGCCTCGCAGCGCAGCCTCAAAGGGCTGCTGAGCTATGGCCTGGTGCCGCTGGTGGGGTTGGGGCTGACACTGTGGCTGTGGACCAGCCTGTCGGCGCTTACCTTGGTGATTGGCCTGTGCTGGTTTGCGCTGGGTCTTGCGTACCTGGCAGTACTGACCGCCGGCTTCCGCCGCCCGGTGCGGCTGGTGGATTTCACAGAAGCGACTTGATCTGCTGACCCGACGCAAATCTGCTTTTTTGTGGGAGCGGCCTTGCGTCGCGAAAGGGCCGCAAAGCGGCCCCAGCAATCTCTGCAGTTATGCCGAAACCCAGGGGCCGCTTCGCGCCCCTTTCGCGACGCAAGGCCGCTCCCACAACAGGTACAGCGTCAGCCTTCAAGGCTGTGATGCTGGCGAAATCCTCAGACCGAAGGCGCGGTCAACGGAGCAGGAGTGGTCCACAAACTCCCCAGATTCTGCAACAGCGACCCGGCAATCCCCTGCTGCCCCAGGTACTGCAGCAGCAACGGCGCAAACTGCCCGATCATCCCGGTATCCATCCCCAGCGCCTTGAACGCATTGTCCAGGTCGCTGCGGTTTTCCACATTGTTGCCCAGCGCATTGCTCAAGGCCGACTGGCTCTCGCTGTTCTTGCCCAGCAACTCACCCAGGCCACTCAAGCCACCCAGTACATTGGCCCCGGCAAGCAGGTCAAGCCCCGGCACGGCCTTGGTCAATTGGCCGTAGTCGTCGCTGCTCAGGTTGTTGCGCGCCAGCCCCAGCATGGCCCCTGCCCCGCCCACGGCTTGCTCTGGGGTGATATTCAATTGGCTGCCCAAGGTATTGAGCAGGTTTGCCTGCGCCTCGGGTGCCTGCACCTGGCCTTGCTGGCTCTGATTCTGGTTCTGCATGGCCGACACGGCGTTGGCGGCGTCGCTGAGGTTGAAGGCGAACACAGGGCTTGCGGCCAGGGTCATCAGGGTTGCCAGGGTGAATGCTTTCATCGGGAGGGACCTCGTCGGCCGGGATAGCCTGGGAAACGAGGGGTTTGACTGGTTTTTTGGAAGATTGTTCCGGGCTCCTTACGACCTGACAAATCTGCCAGTTGTGACCGCATGCGTTGGCGCGCAGAGTGAGAATCTCTAATCGTTTCGTGAGACGCGAAGACATGACAACCAATACGGACGAAAAAGCATCGAGCACAGCCTCATTGACTGGAACTCTTGCAGCGTTGGCAGAGAAGAGTATCAGGCGCTTTTATCAGAACGGTAACTTGGCAACTGAGATTTCTGAAAAAGGCACTCGCCACATACTATGGTCACAAGACATCGCGCTGACGCAGCTTGAACCAACGAAAGCATCCGAGTTCCTACAAGTTGACCAAGCCAACTCCATACTGGGCATAGCTTCTGACTCGGTGACATATTCACCTTATGGTAGTTTTGAAGGTAATTCGGCAGCTTTACTCGCATTCAATGGGCAGCGGTTTGATTTTCTCACGCAAGGGTATGCATTGGGCAATGGAGTGCGGACATACAACAAAAACAGGAGGCGCTTCGACAGCCCCGACATATTCAGCCCCTTTTATAGAGGTGAGCTAAATGCTTACAGCTACTGCCAAGGTGACCCAATCAACAAAACCGATCCCTCGGGTCATTGGGGATTATTCAAACCACGCACCTGGTTAAGAAGCGACAAAACAAAGATGGCACAGCGGCGGCAGGCCCTGAATGATCTAGAACCAGAACTTAAGAAAAAAACGCAGCAACTAAACAAATTTAGTAGAACCTATAATAAAAACAGCCCCCTCAATCTAGAAAAAAATAGGGAACTGAGACTATGGCGAGCCAATCTCGACAGTACCTTATCAAGAGCAACAAGAAAGCTGGAAGGTATAAACAAGTATGCCTCGCAGGACGAAAAATATACATCCACAGCAATAGACGAAGCCAAGGCACTCATGGCGAGCACGTTGAGAACGAAATATATCCCTGAGGAAAAACCAAGGAGACTTTTTTTTGACGCCCAAACGTCCAAAGATGATCCTTACGATGACAAGAACTATCGGGACAAGCAGTATCGGATAAGAAATAGCTGACCTTCATAATAAATTATGCCGTTCCACCTAGTCTCACTGACCTCTTAGCTCGCTAGCGCTCAGGCTCAATTGACGACGCATAACGAAAGCCCCTCAATATGAGGGGCTTATCTTATTCGCGCTATTACGCCGCGCCCCACATCTTGTGCGGGTCGATGACGAATTTCTTCGGCACACCCGCATCAAACTCGCCGTAACCTTCCGGCGCCTGATCCAGATTGATCACCTGCACGCCAACCACTTCAGCGATGTTGATTCGGTCCCACATGATCGCCTGCATCAGCTGGCGGTTGTACTTCATGGTCGGGGTCTGGCCGGTGTGGAAGCTGTGCGACTTCGCCCAGCCCAAGCCAAAGCGGATGCTCAGCGCGCCGATCTTGGCGGCAGCATCCACCGCACCCGGGTCTTCGGTCACATACAGGCCCGGGATACCGATGTTGCCGGCAACGCGGGTAACCTGCATCAGCGAGTTCAGCACGGTGGCCGGCGCTTCATGCTTGGCACCTTCATGACCATGGCCGCGGGCTTCGAAGCCGACGGCGTCGACGGCGCAGTCCACTTCCGGCTCGCCGAGGATGTCGACGATCTGCTCGTGCAGCGGGGTGTCCTTGGACAGGTCGACCACTTCGAAGCCTTGAGACTTGGCGTGGGCCAGGCGGGCTGGGTTGAGGTCGCCGACGATGACGCAGGCAGCGCCCAGCAGGCGTGCCGAGGCAGCGGCAGCCAGACCGACCGGGCCGGCGCCAGCAACGTAGACGGTGCTGCCTGGGCCAACACCGGCAGTCACGGCACCGTGGTAGCCGGTCGGCAGGATGTCGGACAGGCAGGTCAGGTCACGGATCTTTTCCATGGCCTTGTCGCGCTCGGGCAGTTTCAGCAGGTTGAAGTCGGCGTACGGCACCAGCACGTACTCGGCCTGGCCGCCGGTCCAGTCGCCCATGTCGACGTAACCGTAGGCACCGCCAGCGCGGGCAGGGTTGACGGTGAGGCAGACACCGGTGTGCATTTCCTTGCAGGAGCGGCAGCGGCCACAGGCGACGTTGAATGGCACCGAGACCAGGTCGCCAATCTGCATGCGCTCGACGTCACGACCCTTCTCGACGATTTCACCAGTGATTTCGTGGCCCAGGACCAGGCCGACCTGGGCAGTGGTGCGGCCGCGGACCATGTGCTGGTCGGAGCCGCAGATGTTGGTGGAGACCACCTTCAGGATCACGCCGTGCTCGATCTTCTTGCCGCGTGGGTCCTGCATTTTCGGGTAGTCGATCTTCTGCACCTCGACCTTGCCGGCGCCGAGATATACCACTCCACGATTGCCAGACATGCTCTTACCTCGCTTGATTTTTATTTATGCAGCGGTGGTTGAACGCGCCGCCATCCGTGGGCGGCATGTGTTACTGGAATGCAGGGAATTGTGGGCCTGATGGGGCCGGATGCGCTGACTGGAAACGACAGGCAAATGCCTCTGAACGGCAACCGGCCGGGTGGTGGTCGCGCGCATGCGCAGGACGATGAATATCTACCGCAATACGTCGGCGAACGAGTGTTTCGATAGGGATGCAGTAACCCATCGTCTATCAAACTGGAGAACCACCATGACGGATACTGAACGCCCCGAGGACGCCTTCTGGCCATACTGGGTCGAGGCTGCCAGGCAGCAGGGCTTCGAACCAGACATCGAAGCAGCATTGTTCGGTAAACAGCGGTACTTTCTGGACGCCGACAAGATCTTCTATTACGCGGCTTATGGTCCAGGCTACGACTTCGACGAAGAAGCCGAAGGCATGGAACTTTACGAGTTCAAATCAGGCTGGGTGGACAGCGCCGGCGATCCAATCCCAGGTAACAAGCTAAGTGCGGACATGCACCAGAAGTTCGTTACAGCCATCCGCCAAACCCTGAAAGCCCATGCCCACGATAAAAGCTAGACGCGGTCAGAGCACCACAGTCCTGTTCGCATTGAGGAACACTCGTCGCTCGATGTGATACCCCACCGCTCGCGCCAAGGTCAGGCACTCGATGTCGCGCCCTTTGGCAATCAGGTCTTCGGGGTAATGACTGTGGTCGACCACCTCCACGCCCTGGGCGATGATCGGGCCTTCGTCCAGGTCGTTGTTGATGTAGTGCGCCGTAGCGCCAACCATCTTCACGCCCTTGTTGTAAGCCTGGTGATAAGGCTTGGCACCCTTGAACCCGGGCAGCAACGAGTGGTGAATGTTGATCGCCCAACCATCCAGTCGCCGGCACAGCTCTGGCGACAGTACCTGCATGTAGCGCGCAAGAATCACCAGCTCGGCGCCGGTTTCCTCGATCACCTGAAGTACCTTGCGCTCTTGCCCAGGCTTGTCCTTGGGGTCGAGGGCGAAGTGGTAGTAAGGAATCTTGTGCCAGTGCGCCAGAGGCTCGAGATCGGGGTGGTTGGACACCACCGCGACCACGTCCATGGCCAGCTGACCGATACGCTGGCGATACAGCAGGTCGTTAAGGCAGTGGTCGGCCTTGGACACCATGATCACCACTTTGGGGCGGTGATTCGGTGCGGTCAGCTCGAACGCCATGCCGAACGCCTCGCTGCGCTCGGCAAGGCCGGCGCGGAAGCCGGCTTCGTCGAAATCGTCCGGCTGGCGGAACTCCACGCGAATGAAGAAACGCCCCGACTGCCGGTCATCGAAGGAGTGGTGCTCCGTCACGTAGCAGCGCTGCTCGAAGAGATAACGCGTCACCACGTCGACGGTGCCGAGCATGCTCGGGCAGTCGGCGGTGAGAATCCAGGTATCCGGTGCCCGACTCATGTTCTGTTCTCCTTAAGCCTCGATGCTCAGGCCGTACTCGGCCGAAGCGTCCTGCAGCCACAGCCACCAGTAGTCGGCGAAGCTGCGGCGAATCACCAGTTCCCAGGTGTCTTCGGCGGTGCGGCGGATCACCAGTTGCGACTTGGCGAACACGGTGCCGACTGCCTTGCCCACCGGGAAGTTGTTCGGGTGAACATCATAGCTGGTGGACTTCATCAGCACTTCGCGCACATTCGGGCCGCGCAGTTCCAGCAGGCTCTGCCCGCCGCTGACGTTGACCACCTGGATGTGCTGGCCTTCGAGGGCTGCGCGCAGTTTCTGCTCGACCGCCAGTTCCTGGCCGCCAGGCACGATCAGCAGCCACTCGTCGGGGCCGACCCATTGCAGCGACATTTCGTTGTTGGCGACCACGGTCAGGGCCACTGGCAGCTCCAGGCCCAGGGCCTTGTGCACGCCGGCGGCGAATTCCGGGTTGTGGCCGTCGCCACGGATGGTCAGGTGGCCGAGGAACTTGCGTTCACGCAGGGTCACGCCTGCGTTCTTGCGGCCTTTGCCAACCAGGCTGGCCAGGTCGGCGTGGTGCAGTGGCGACTGGGCCTTGGCCTCGGCGCCGGGGTTTTGCTGGAAGACGTTGATAGCGCTCATTTCTTACCTGCCTTGAATTCTGTTGATCGCGAAGACCTGAGGTAGAACCTGTAGTCACAGACTGAGGAGACCCAGTGTGGGAGCGGGTTTACCCGCGAAGAGGGCGGTGAATCCACCATCGCATTCGCGGGTGAACCCGCTCCCACAGAGGCCGCATTCCAATCAGAGCTACCGGTGAAGCCTCAAACGTTCTGCCGCTCACCCTTCGGATCGAAGAACACCGAAGACACGATCTCCGCCTCGATCACGCTGCCATCCGCCTGCGGCGAGTAGACGCGCTCGCCCATGCGCTTGAGGCCGCCTTTGACCACACCCATGGCGAACGAGTAGCCCAGGGAGTTGGACGCGTAGCTGGAGGTGACGTGGCCAACCATATCCATCGGGATCGGCTGTTTCGGGTCGAACACCAGTTGGGCGCCTTCCGGCAGCCACTGGTTCGGGTCGACCGGCTTCAGGCCTACCAGTTGCTTGCGGTTGTCGCGCAGGCAGTCTTCGCGGTTCATGCCACGCAGGCCGATCCACGAGAACGGCTTGTTACGGCCCACGCACCAGCTCATGTTCAGGTCGTCCGGGTTCATCGAGCCATCGGTGTCCTGACCAACGATGATGAAGCCCTTCTCGGCACGCAGTACGTGCATGGTCTCGGTACCGTACGGGGTCAGGTTGTACTTCTTGCCTGCCTCGATGATCTGTTCCAGCACGCCCATGGCGTAGTTGGCCTGCACGTTGACTTCGTACGACAGCTCGCCGGTGAACGAGATACGGAACACCCGGGCCGGTACGCCGCCGACGTTGCCTTCCTTCCAGGTCATGAACGGGAAGGCTTCCTTGTCCATGTCGATGTCGGTCAGCTCGCTCAGCAGCTTGCGGCTGTTGGGGCCGGACAGGGTCATGGTGGCCCAGTGGTCGGTGACCGAGGTGAAGTACACCTTCAGTTCCGGCCATTCGGTCTGGTGGTACAGCTCCATCCACTGCAGCACGCGGGCGGCGCCGCCAGTGGTGGTGGTCATGATGAAGTGGTTGTCGCCGACGCAGGCGGTCACGCCGTCGTCGAACACCATGCCGTCTTCCTTGCACATCAGGCCATAGCGGGCCTTGCCCACGTCGAGCTTGGTCCAGGCGTTGGTGTAGATGCGGTTGAGGAACTCACGCGCATCCGGGCCCTGGATGTCGATCTTGCCCAGGGTAGAGGCGTCCAGCAGGCCCACGCTGTCGCGTACGGCCTTGCATTCACGGGTCACAGCGGCGTGGATGTCTTCACCGGCTTTCGGGAAGTACCACGGGCGCTTCCACTGGCCGACGTCTTCGAACTCGGCGCCGTTCTTCACGTGCCAGGCATGCAGGGCGGTGAAGCGTACGGGCTCGAACAGGTGACCACAGTGACGGCCCGCTACTGCACCGAAGGTAACCGGCGTGTAGTTGGGGCGGAACATGGTGGTGCCCATTTCCGGGATGGTAATGCCGATCGAACGGGCGGCGATGGCCAGGCCGTTGATGTTGCCCAGTTTGCCCTGGTCGGTACCGAAGCCCAGCGCGGTGTAGCGTTTCACGTGCTCGACCGACTCGAAGCCTTCGCGGGTGGCCAGTTCGATGGCGGCCGCGGTGACGTCGTTCTGCTGGTCGACGAACTGCTTGGGTGCGCGGGCAGTGCCCTTGTCGTGCGGCACCTGGAACAGCGCCACGGTGGCCTCTTCCTTGCGCGCAACGGTTTTCGGCAGGCTGCCGACGGTGGCCTTGAAGCCCGCTTCGGTGGCTGCGCGAACGCCGCCTTCGAAGCCATCGGCAATCACGTCGCCCAGGGCGTAGACGCCGTTGATGCCACCCACGCATTCGCGTTTTTGCGGGGCATCGCCCGGCACGAAGCCGAGGATGTCTTCACGCCATACCGGGCGACCGCCCAGGTGCGAAGCCAGGTGCACGATCGGGCTGTAGCCGCCGGAGGTGGCGATCAGGTCGCACTCGAGGGTTTCGCCAGGGCTGGTGACCTTGTGTGCCTGCACATCGATGGCGGCCACGCGGGCGCCGGTGACGTGCTTGCTGCCCTTGGCCTCGATCACGGCGCTGGAGGTGAGGATGCGAATGCCTTTGGCACGTGCTTCTTCAACCAGCGAGCCACGCGGGTTGTGGCGGGCGTCGGCAATGGCGACCACTTGCAGGCCGGCGTCGTGCCAGTCCAGCGCGGCGCGGTAGGCGTGGTCGTTGTTGGTCGACAGCACCAGCTTGCGGCCCGGGGCCACGCCGTAGCGGCGTACGTAGGTGGACACGGCACCGGCCAGCATGTTGCCCGGCAGGTCGTTGTTGCCGTACACCAGCGGGCGCTCGTGGGCGCCGGCAGCCAGCACCACGCGCTTGGCGCGGACGCGGTGTACGCGGTGGCGTACCTGGCCGATCGGGGCGCGGTCGCCGAGGTGGTCGGTGAGGCGCTCGTGGATGGTCAGGAAGTTATGGTCGTGGTAGCCGTTGACCGTGGCACGTGGCAGCAAGGTCACTTCCGGCAGGCTTTCCAGCTCCTTCACCACGGCGCTGACCCAATCGGCAGCAGGCTTGCCGTCGAGGGTTTCGCGGGTGTCGAGCAGGCTGCCGCCGAACTCTTCCTGCTCGTCAGCCAGGATCACGCGGGCACCGCTGCGGGCTGCGGCCAGTGCAGCGGCCAGGCCGGCAGGGCCAGCGCCGACGATCAGCACGTCGCAGTGCTGGTTCATGTAGTCGTAGCTGTCCGGGTCGTTCTGCAGCGGCGCGCGGCCAAGGCCCGCGGCTTTGCGGATGTACTTCTCGTAAGTCATCCAGAACGATTTCGGGTACATGAAGGTTTTGTAGTAGAAGCCCGGCGGCATCATGCTGCCGCCCACCTTGCCCAGGATGCCCATGACGTCGTTGTTGACGTTCGGCCAGCCGTTGGTGCTGGTAGCTACAAGACCTGCGTACAGCGCCTGCTGGGTGGCACGCACGTTGGGGATCTGGGTGGCTTCGCTGGAGCCGATCTGCAGGATGGCGTTCGGCTCTTCGGTACCAGCGGCGATGATGCCGCGTGGGCGCGAATACTTGAAGCTGCGGCCGACGATGTCGACGCCGTTGGCCAGCAATGCGGCGGCCAGGCTGTCACCGGCATAACCCTGGTAGGTCTTGCCGTTGAAGCTGAAGTTCAGGACCTTGCTGCGGTCGATACGGCCGCCGCTGGCGAGGCGATAGGTCTGGCTCATACTTTTTCCCCTTGGCCTTTGACGGTCGACGCGGCGCTGTTCTGCTTGCCGCTGGCGGTCACTTGCGGCTTCTCGCCAATCTTGTAGGTTTCCAGAATCTCGTAGGTCACGGTGTCGCGGGTGACGTTGAAATACTGGCGGCAGCCGGCAACGTGGTCCCACAGTTCGTGGTGAATACCGCGTGGGTTGTCACGGTAGAACATGTAGGTACCCCACTCCTCGTCGGAGCAGGCGTTGGGGTCCAGCGGGCGAGCGATGTGCGCCTGGCCAGAGGCGTGGAACTCTTCTTCGGAGCGCAGCTCGCCGCAGTGGGGACAGAAAATATGCAACATGACGGTGTCTCCGGTTAGTGGGCGACGGCGGCGGCGCCGTGTTCGTCGATCAGTGCGCCGTTGTAGAAACGGTCCATGGAGAACGGCGCGGCCAGTGGGTGCATTTCGCCCTTGGCCAGGCTCGCGGCGAAGACGTTGCCCGAACCCGGGGTCGCCTTGAAGCCGCCAGTACCCCAACCGCAGTTGAAGAACATGTTCTTGACCGGGGTCTTGGTGATGATCGGGCAAGCGTCCGGCGAGGTATCGACGATGCCGCCCCACTGGCGGTTCATGCGCACGCGCGAGAGGTTGGGGAACATCTCGACGATGGCCTGCAGGGTGTGCTCGATCACCGGGTACGAACCGCGCTGGCCGTAGCCGACCCAGCCGTCGATACCGGCACCGATCACCAGGTCGCCCTTGTCGGACTGGCTGATGTAGCCGTGCACGGCGTTGGACATGATCACGCTGTCGATGATCGGCTTGATCGGCTCGGATACCAGTGCTTGCAGCGGGTGCGATTCCAGCGGCAGGCGGAAGCCGGCCAGCTTGGCCATGTGCCCGGAGTTACCGGCGGTGACCACGCCGACGCGCTTGGCGCCGATGAAGCCTTTGTTGGTTTCCACACCGATGACCGCGCCGTTTTCCTTGCGGAAGCCGATCACTTCGGTCTGCTGGATCAGGTCCACGCCCAGGGCGTCGGCGGCACGGGCGAAGCCCCAGGCCACGGCGTCGTGACGGGCCACGCCGCCACGGCGCTGCACGGTGGCACCGAGGATCGGGTAGCGGGTGTTCTTCGAGCAGTCCAGGTACGGGATCTCGGCCGCGACCTGGGCGGTGTTGAGCAGCTCGCCATCCACGCCATTCAGGCGGTTGGCGCTGACCCGACGCTCGGAGTCACGCATGTCCTGCAGGGTGTGGCACAGGTTGTACACGCCGCGCTGGGAGAACATCACGTTGTAGTTGAGGTCCTGGGACAGGCCCTCCCACAGCTTCATGGCGTGCTCGTACAGGTGCGCCGATTCGTCCCACAGGTAGTTGGAACGCACGATGGTGGTGTTACGGGCGGTGTTGCCGCCGCCCAGGTAACCCTTCTCGATCACGGCAACGTTGGTGATGCCGTGTTCCTTGGCCAGGTAGTAGGCCGTGGCCAGGCCATGGCCGCCACCGCCGACGATAACCACGTCGTAGACCTTTTTAGGGGTTGGCGTGCGCCACATGCGCTGCCAGTTCTCGTGGTGGCTGAGGGAGTGCTTGAAAAGGCCGAAGCCCGAGTAACGTTGCATGGTGTGTGACTCCACTCAGCGGTAAACAGGGAAATCTGCGCACAGGGCCGCGACGTTCTTCGCCACATCGGCTTCGACGTCTGCGTCACCGAGGTTGTCGAGGATGTCGCAGATCCAGCCGGCCAGGGCCACGCACTGAGCGACCTTGAAGCCGCGGGTGGTGACGGCCGGGGTGCCGATACGCAGGCCCGAGGTGACGAATGGCGACTGCGGGTCATTCGGCACGGCGTTCTTGTTGACGGTGATGTGAGCGCGGCCCAGGGCGGCGTCGGCATCTTTGCCGGTGAGGCCCTGGCGGATCAGGCTTACCAGGAACAGGTGGTTGTCGGTGCCACCGGAAACCACGTCGTAGCCGCGGTCGATGAACACCTGGGCCATGGCCTGGGCGTTTTCGATCACTTGTTGCTGGTAGGCCTTGAATTCAGGCTCCAGTGCTTCCTTGAAGCACACGGCCTTGGCGGCGATAACGTGCATCAGCGGGCCGCCCTGGGCGCCAGGGAACACCGCGGCGTTCAGTTTCTTCTCGATCTCTTCGTTCGACTTGGCCAGGATCAGGCCGCCACGCGGGCCGCGCAGGGTCTTGTGAGTGGTGGTGGTAACCACATCGGCGAACGGGATCGGGTTCGGGTACAGGCCAGCGGCAACCAGGCCGGCTACGTGGGCCATGTCGACGAACAGCAGCGCACCGACCTTGTCGGCGATGGCGCGGAAGCGTGGGAAGTCGAGGGTCTTGGAGTAGGCCGAGAAGCCGGCAACGATCATTTTCGGCTTGTGCTCGACCGCCAGGCGCTCGACTTCGTCGTAGTCGATCAGGCCGGTGTTGGTGTCGATGCCGTATTGCACAGCGTTGTACAGCTTGCCCGAGGACGACACCTTGGCGCCGTGGGTCAGGTGGCCGCCGTGAGCCAGGCTCATGCCGAGGATGGTGTCACCAGCCTGCAGCAGGGCCAGGTAGACGGCACCGTTGGCCGAGGAGCCGGAGTGCGGCTGGACGTTGGCGTAGTCGGCACCGAACAGCTGCTTGGCGCGCTCGATGGCCAGGGCTTCTACCTTGTCCACGTGCTCGCAGCCACCGTAGTAGCGCTTGCCCGGGTAGCCTTCGGCGTACTTGTTGGTCAGGCCGCTGCCTTGGGCCTGCATCACGCGCTTGGAGGTGTAGTTTTCCGAGGCGATCAGCTCGATGTGGTCTTCCTGGCGCTGTTCTTCGGCATTCATCGCCGCCAGCAGTGCATCGTCGTAACCCTGGATCTGGTCTTGCTTGCTGAACATCGTGTATCTCCCGGCAGCGATCATTTTTTGTCGTGGGGCACTGTGGCCCTTTGTGGCGATGTTATGACTGGCCGGGGCGGGTCAGATGCCTGCGCACGCCTTGCAATGGCGCGTTTACGACATTCGCTTTTGTGTTGACCGTGCCGGCCCTTTCGCGGGTGAACCCGCTCCCACAGGTACGGCGGTGCCTCAATGCTTGCAATCTCCCTGTGGGAGCGGCTTTAGCCGCGAAGAGGCCAGTACAGGCAATGCCGAAATCAAACGCTGCACCGCTTGTATAGGCAACTGCTGAATCGATGGTTTAGAGTGCTGTTCTGCGTCGTTCACAGGACAGTGTCATGACAGATAAGAGCCAACAATTCGCCAGCGACAACTATTCCGGCATCTGCCCCGAAGCCTGGGCAGCGATGGAAAAGGCCAACCATGGCCACGACCGCGCCTACGGCGACGACCAGTGGACCGAACGCGCCGCGGAATACTTCCGCAAGCTGTTCGAAACCGACTGCGAGGTGTTCTTCGCCTTCAACGGCACCGCCGCCAACTCCCTGGCCCTGGCCTCGCTGTGCCAGAGCTACCACAGCGTTATCTGTTCCGAGACCGCCCACGTCGAAACCGACGAGTGCGGTGCGCCGGAGTTCTTCTCCAACGGCTCCAAACTGCTGACCGCGCCCAGCGTCAACGGCAAGCTGACACCACAGTCGATCCGCGAAGTGGCGCTGAAGCGCCAGGACATCCACTACCCCAAGCCACGGGTGGTGACCATTACCCAGGCCACCGAGGTGGGCACCGTCTATCGCCCCGACGAGCTGAAAGCGATCAGCGCCACCTGCAAGGAGCTGGGGCTGAACCTGCACATGGACGGCGCCCGCTTCAGCAATGCCTGTTCGTTCCTGGGCTGCAGCCCGGCAGAGCTGACCTGGAAGGCCGGCGTCGATGTGCTGTGCTTTGGCGGCACCAAGAACGGCATGGCGGTGGGCGAGGCGATCCTGTTCTTCAACCGCCAACTGGCCGAGGACTTCGACTACCGCTGCAAGCAGGCCGGGCAACTGGCATCGAAGATGCGCTTCCTGTCGGCGCCTTGGGTGGGCCTGCTGGAAGATGGCGCCTGGCTGCGCCATGGCGCGCATGCCAACCACTGCGCACAGTTGCTCGCCTCGCTGGTGAGTGACTTGCCGGGGGTGGAGCTGATGTTCCCGGTTGAAGCCAACGGGGTGTTCCTGCAGATGCCGGAACACGCGATCGAGGCACTGCGCGGCAGGGGATGGCGGTTCTATACCTTCATTGGTAGCGGCGGGGCGCGGTTCATGTGCTCGTGGGATACCGAGGAAGAGCGGGTGCGCGAGCTGGCGGCGGATATCCGGGCGATTATCGCTGCATGAAACCGACCGGCCTCGCAGCGATGCGTGTCGCTACCAGGCCGGTCTCTGGTGCGCAGTTTGGCCTACCCCGTTAAACGGGCCGGCTGCGTAAAGTCGGCTTAATTACGTACCCTGTTTTTCGCAACTGGTAAAACTACCAGTTACGCTTTAAGTTCCGATAAATGAAACTGGCTCTCGAAGGACATGTACTTCTCAAGATACCTGTATTCCAAGAGGGACCAGACCATGAGCGCCACTTTGAAATTCCAGTACGAAAACGAAAGTGTCGAAATCGCGGGTAACGCAGAAGCCGCCAAAGCCCTTGCTTCGGTAAAGGTGGGTGACATCGTGCAAGCCGCTTCGGAGACCAACGCCGTTATCGGCAGAGTCGCCAGTATCTCTGTATCAGGTAACCAGGCGGCAGCAAGCAAAACCTACAAGCTGGGCCGTATCCAGCAACCGCTGAAGCGGCGTGCCGGCAAACGTACCACTCATGTCGGTGCAACTATCTACGCCAACGAAAAACCCTACACCGTGCATGACGTCGGCGTTATCTCGATCTATACCTCGCAGCCGGAATTCGAGTTTGAAGGCGTGATGATTGAAAACCCAAGCGTATTTGCAGCGATCGAAGTATTCTCCGACGGCGATGCCTACATCGATTTTTATATTAATGAGCCGCAGTGAGCAATAGCATTGCTCGGCTGAATAATTGGCTCACCCCAGTATCGTGATTCAACATTCTGGGGTGAGCTACATCAAGCCAGTAACGCGTCTATCGACTGCGTTGCTCCCTTACAAAGCTGCCAGGTCTTTTGCCGCACCCCATGAGTCGATCATAATCTGAAGCCATTCATCTGCTGCGCCAGATCGTTAGCCAAACCACGCAATGCCAGGCATTCCTCGCGACACCCTTGCACCTCCGCCGCGGTCTCCCGCGCCAGGTCGGAAATCCCCTGCACTGTACGGTTGATCTCCTCGGTCACCGCCGACTGCTCTTCGGTCGCAGTAGCCACCTGATGGTTCATGTCGCTGATGTGCTCCACCTGGTCAGTGATCGCCCCCAATGACGCCCCGGTGCGCTGGCTCGACTCCACCCCGCTACCCGTCGCCTGCTGCCCCGCCTGCATCGAACTCACCGCCGAACCCGCGCCCTGCTTCAAGCGCTGGATCATCTGCTGCACTTCGTCGGTGGACAGCTGCGTGCGCCGGGCCAAGGTACGCACCTCATCGGCCACCACGGCAAACCCACGGCCCATCTCCCCTGCCCTGGCCGCTTCAATGGCAGCATTCAGCGCCAGCAGGTTGGTTTGCTCGGAAATGCTACGAATAACCGCCAGAACTTCGTCGATCGAGGCCACTTCATCGGCCAGCTGGCTGACTGCGTCGGCCGCCTTGCCGATATCGCCCGACATCCCCTCGATACCACGGATCGAGCGTTGCACCACTTCACGCGCCTGCAGGGCTTCGTCCCTCGCCGACTGCGAGGCCTGGGCCGCATCACCGGCATTGCGGGCAATGTCCTGCACGGTCAAACCCATTTCGTGCACGGCGGTAGCGACCATTTCGGTCATTTCCTGCTGGCGCCCGGAACGCTCGGCGGTGTTGTCCACCACCTGTGTCACCTGCTCGACCGCCAGGTGCAGCCGCTCGGAAGTGTGCAATACCTCGCCGATCAACCGGCGCTGGCTGTCGAGGAAGCGGTTGAAGCCACGCGCCAGGTCGCCCAGTTCGTCCTGGCGTGAATCGTCCAGCCGGTGGCTGAGGTCACCCGCGCCGCTGCCGATCTGCACCAGCGCCGCTGTGACGCGGCGGATCGGCCGCACCAGGCCACGCGCCAGCAGCACCACCAGCAGCAGCGACACCAGGGCCACCGCACCACCGATCAGGCTGGTCAGCCATACCGCCTGATGCATTGGCGCGTAGATTTCCTCCTCGGGCACCTCGGCCACCAGCGTCCAGTTGAGGTCGCGCAGGGGCAGGCCGAGCGCCAGGTAGCTTTCACCGTCACGGCTGAAGCGGCTGCTGCGCAGGCCTTCGCCGCCGGTCATCAGCGCCTTGGCGGCATCCGCGCCGAGCTGTTCGGTGAGCTGGCGTTTGCCGCTGAAGGCAGCGTCCGGATGAACCTGGATCAGGCCATCGTTACGCACCAGGAACACCTTGCCGTGCTCGCCAAATTTGAAGTCATGAATCAGCTTCGACAGTTCGGTCATGCGCAGGCCCATGCCGGCCACACCGACCAGTTGGCCGTTCTTTTCCACGCGATAGTCGATGAACAGCGCGAGTTCGCCGGTGGCACCGTCGTTGTCGATGTTGATCAGGCGTTCGGCACCGCTGTCGATGTAGCCGTAGAACCATTTGTCCTTGGGGTTGCTGCGGCTGAGGGTACGGTCCAGACCATTCTCGTTGTAGTAGTGGCCGGTTTCGGTCGAGACGAACAAGGTGGTGAAGGCCTGGTTGCGCTGCTTGGCGGCGGTCAGGTATTCGATGAATGGAGCGGCCTGGGCGGGGTCTTCACCGGCGGCAAGCCAGTCGCGCAGCAGGGTGTTGCCGGCAATATCCGCCGCCGCCACCAGCGGCTGGCCGAGCATGCGCTCGATGTCGTTGCGGATGGCCTCGATGCTGGTGGGCAGCGCGGTATCGACCAGGTAGCGTTCGGTGAGGCGGTTTAGCGCCACCGTGAAAATGATGACCACCACCAGGATGCTCGCCAGCAGGGCGGCGCCCATGCTGGTGATCAACTGCCACTGGATGCTCTTGCGCCAGATACGCATGCCCTACTCCCCGCATAATTATTGTTTTGCGGAAAGTGTATACACTTGCGTATCCAGTTAATCCAGTGATCTGAAGCAATCATATGCCCTGTGGGAGCGGGTTTACCCGCGAATGCGATGCTGAATGCACTGACGCATTCGCGGGTGAACCCGCTCCCACAGAGGGCGATGCAAGGCCTTATTGTTCGGCTATGGTTCGCACGATGGCGTCCACCGTGGCGTCGATCTGCGCCTGGGTACGCTCCAGCGTCTTGCGGTGCTCATCCTGCAGTTCGATCTGCCGCGAACACAGGTTCAGCGCGGCCAGCACCAGCAGTTTGTCGCCGATCAGGGTCGGGTACTGACGCTTGGTCTGGGCCAGGGCGGTGTTGAGCATCTGCACCGCCTGGGCCAGGGTCGCTTCCTGGCCTTCAGGCGCCTTGATCGAATAGTCGTTGCCGAGGATCGACACGACATTGATCGGCTGCGCTCGCAGTGTCATGCGCCTACGACGCCGGCGTTGGCGCGCTCGAGCAGGGCCTGCAGGCGTGCGGCGGTGCTGCCGTTCTTCTCTTCCTGCTCCATCAGCGACAGCTGCAGGGTTTCGTTCTCTTCCTTGGCCTGGGCCAATTCCTGGCCGAGGACGGTGTTCTGCTCGGTGAGTTGAGCGTTCTTCTGCATCAGGTCGCTGACCAGTTGCTCGATTTGGTTCAGGGAAGCTTCCAGCATGGGTCTATCTCAGGTTGTTGCGAGGGGCGCACACGATAAAGAAAAGTACGGCCCATCGCCATTAAATATCGGATTCACAAGGTGTCTAACCCGCAGATTGACAGAGGAACCACCCCCTTGTTCCGACATGGGTCAACCGCCGGTCAGGAAAAGGTTAGCAACCTCACAATTTTCGCCAACAGCACTCAAGACTGAGCAGTCACAACCGATAGCCCGGCAAGTCATGTTCTGTCGCACTTTGCGCACCCTTTTCCCTTTGCCTGGATCGTCCCTTCATGTCTCTACGTAATATGAACATCGCCCCGCGCGCGCTGCTCGGCTTCGCGCTCATCGGCCTGCTGATGCTTGGCCTCGGCATCTTCTCCCTCATCCAGATGGGCAACATCCGCCAGGCCGGCGTCGTCATCGAACAGGTCAGCGTGCCCAGCATCAAGATCCTCGACGAACTCACCGCCCTGAACCTGCGCATGCGCACCCTCTCCTACCGCCTGCTGCTCAACCGCGAGCCGGCGACCCAGCGCGAGACCCTGAGCCTGCTGGACGAACGCAACAGCCAGATCGACCGTGCACGCCAGGCCTACCTGCCGATGATCGGCGCCGCCGACGAACAGGCTGCATTCGACCAGTACGGCCAGTTGCTCAACCAGTACCGCCAACTTGAGTCGCGCATGCGCAGCCTGAGCCAGGCCGACCGCGTCGACGAACTGCGCGACCTGCTCAACCGCGACCTGCTGGCCAACTCCGAACAGATCAACAAAGTCATGGACACCCTGGTGCGCATCAACACCGACCAGACCCGCGCCACCAACGAGAAGGCCGCCAACCAGTACGCCGCTGCCTTCGCCCTGGTGATCGGCCTGCTGGTCGCCGCCACCGTGCTGACTTTCGTCTGCGCCTTCCTGCTGACCCGCAGCATCGTCAAGCCGATCGAAGAAGCACTCAAAAGCGCCGAACAGGTCGCCGACGGTGACCTGACCCACGTCATCCGCGCCGAAGGCACCGACGAAGCCGCCCGCCTGCTGCGTGCCATGGCCCGCATGCAGGACAAGCTGCGCGATACCCTGCAACAGATCGCCGGCTCCGCCACCCAGCTGGCCTCGGCGGCCGAAGAGTTGAATGCCGTCACCGACGAAAGTGCCCGTGGCCTGCAGCAGCAGAACAACGAGATCGAGCAGGCTGCCACTGCGGTAACTGAAATGACCAGCGCTGTGGAAGAAGTGGCGCGCAATGCCGTGAGCACCTCGGAAGCGTCCAGTGAAGCCAGCCGCTCCACCGGTGATGGACGTGACCTGGTGATGGAGACCGTGGGTGCCATCGAGCGCATGAGCGGCGATGTGCAGGCCACTGCCAAACTGATCACTCACCTGGCCGAACAGTCGCGCGATATCGGCAAGGTGCTGGACGTGATCCGTGGCCTGGCCGACCAGACCAACCTGCTGGCGCTGAACGCCGCGATCGAGGCGGCACGTGCCGGTGAGGCGGGCCGGGGCTTTGCCGTGGTGGCTGATGAGGTGCGGGCGCTGGCTCATCGTACCCAGCAGTCGACCAGCGAGATCGAGCGGATGATCGGCAGTATCCAGGGCGGTACGGAAGAAGCGGTGGAATCGATGCGCACCAGCACCGAGCGTGCCGAATCCACCCTGAACATTGCCCGTGGCGCAGGCATGGCGCTGGACACCATCGCCGGGGCGGTGGCGCAGATCAACGAGCGTAACCTGGTGATTGCCAGCGCGGCGGAAGAGCAGGCGCAGGTGGCACGGGAAGTGGACCGCAACCTGGTGAACATCAATGACCTGTCGGTGCAGAGTGCTACCGGGGCGCATCAGACCAGTGCGGCGAGTGCGGAGTTGTCGCGGTTGGCCGTGGATCTGAATGGGTTGGTGGCGCGGTTCCGTACTTGAAAAACCTGGGGCCGCTTTGCGGCCCATCGCGACACAAGGCCGCTCCTACAGGAGGTACGCGATCCCC
The DNA here is from genome assembly GCF_002113725.1 of Pseudomonas sp. B23(2017). Classification (NCBI taxonomy): domain Bacteria; kingdom Pseudomonadati; phylum Pseudomonadota; class Gammaproteobacteria; order Pseudomonadales; family Pseudomonadaceae; genus Pseudomonas; species Pseudomonas sp. B23(2017). The sequence continues at coordinate 63,033 of NZ_NEJM01000012.1, forward strand.
TGTAGGAGCGGCCTTGTGTCGCGATGGGCTGCAAAGCAGCCCCCTGCAATTTCAGATCAGTAATCGATCCGCACATCCCCTTTCGGCACGCTGCAGCACGACAGGATGTAGCCCTCGGCTTCGTCCTCTTCGGTAATGCCGCCGTTGTGCTCCATCTCCACTTCGCCGCCCAGCTTGAGCACCTTGCAGGTGCCGCAAATGCCCATGCCGCAGGCTTTCGGGATCATCAGGCCAACCTTGGCCGCCGCCGCGTGCACGGTCTCGCCCGGGGCGATGCGGATGCTCTTCTCGCTGCCGATGAACTCCACCAGGTTGAGATCGGCCGCATCCAGTTCCGGCGCGTCGGCAGCCTGCTCGGCATGCTCCACCGCATCGGCCTTGGCCTCGGGCGGCGTCGCGCCAAACGATTCCTCGTGATAGTTCTTCATGTCGAAGCCGACCGCTTCGAGCATGCGCTTGACCGCAGTCATGTATGGCGTCGGGCCGCAGCAGAACACCACGCGGTCCATGTAGTCCGGCGCGATCAGCTCCATCAGGCGCTGGTTGAGGTAACCGCGATAACCCGCCCACGGCTCACCCAGGCCATGCTTTTCACAAATGATGTGCAGGCTGAAATTGGGGATGCGCGAGGCCATCTGCTCCAGCTCGCGGTGGTAAATGATGTCCTTCGGCGAACGGGCGCTGTGCACGAACACCATGTCGACATTGCCGTTGGTGTCGTAGAACCAGCGCGCCATCGACATGACCGGGGTGATCCCGACACCGCCCGAGAGGTAAAGCACCTTCTGCGCCGGGAAATCGATAGCATTGAACAGCCCCACCGGGCCGTGCACCGGCAGCTCGGCGCCTTCGTGCATGGTGTCGTGGAGGAAGTTGGACACCAGGCCGCCCGGTACACGCTTGACGGTGATCGAGAAGCTGTAGGGCACCGACGGTGAACTGGAGATGGTGTAGGAACGCATCACCGGCTTGCCTTCGATCTCCAGCTCCAGGGTGACGAACTGCCCCGGCTTGAAGAAGAACATGATCGGCTGATCGGCCATGAAGCAGAACGTGCGCACGTCCCAGGTCTCCTGGATGACCTTGACGCAGCGCACGATGTGGCGGCCGTTGGCCCAGGTCTGGGTAGTGACCGGATTGAGGAAGGTATCGGACATGTTCATCTCCAGCAGCCGACTATTGGCCTTTTTATGGCTTGGATAATGCGCAAGCTGAAGACGACGTACATTCCTGCCAGCGACATCGGCGTGCTTATCGCGACCAGCCCCGCGCTGCAAGGGCTGGCGCGTCGTAATTCAAATCGGCCATGTCGCCCATGGATACGGTTCATGACGCCTTCGGACGCACACTCCACGGCAAAACAACCAGCTGTTTCTTGATAAGCAGCCTTGCGGCACCACAACAACGATTAGCCACCTTTTGCCGGCCGCACACGGCCCCGAGGAATACACGATGGACGTCACCGCAACCCTGAGCCTGGGCGATCCACTGGAACCTGCACGCAAGGCCACCGCCGAGATGCTGCAGACCCGCGAGCGCACCTACTCGCTGCCCCAGCCTTTCTACACCGACGAGCGTCTGTTCCAGATCGACATGCAGGAGATCTTCCACAAGGAGTGGCTGATCGCCGGCATGACCTGCGAGATCCCGGCCAAGGGCAACTACATCACCCTGCAGATCGGCAAGAACCCGATCATCGTGGTGCGTGGCGCCGAAGGTAAGGTGCACGCCTTCCACAACGTCTGCCGCCACCGCGGTTCGCGCCTGTGCGTCAGCGACAAGGGCAAGGTGGCCAAGCTGGTCTGCCCGTACCACCAGTGGACCTACGAGCTGGACGGCCGCCTGCTGTTCGCCGGTACCGAAATGGGTGCCGACTTCGACATGAACCAGTATGGCCTGAAGCCTGTGAACGTGAAGGTCGCCGGCGGCTACATCTTCATCAGCCTGGCGGAAAACCCGCCTGCCATCGACGAGTTCCTGGCCACCCTGGACCACTACATGGAACCGTACGACATGGAAAACACCAAGGTGGCGGTGCAGACCACCTTGATGGAAAAGGCCAACTGGAAGCTGGTGCTGGAAAACAACCGCGAGTGCTACCACTGCAACGGTTCGCACCCGGAGCTGCTGCAAACCCTGCTGGAATGGGACGACACCAACGACCCACGCGCCAGCCAGGAATTCAAGGACCACGTGGCCGCCTCCGCCGCCGCCTGGGAAGCCGAGAAGATCCCGTACCTGCACAAGAGCCATGGCCTGCGTAACCGTATCGTGCGCATGCCACTGCTCAAGGGCACCGTGTCGATGACCATGGACGGCAAGCAGGCCTGCCAGAAGCTGATGGGTCGTATCCAGAACCCGGACCTGGGCTCGATGCGCATCCTGCACCTGCCACACTCCTGGAACCACTGCATGGGCGACCACATGATCGTGTTCACCGTGTGGCCGATCAGCGCCCAGGAAACCATGGTCACTACCAAGTGGCTGGTGCACAAGGATGCCGTGGAGGGTGTGGACTACAACCCCGAGAACATGCGCAAGGTGTGGGACGCCACCAACGACCAGGACCGTCGCCTGGCCGAGGAAAACCAGCGTGGTATCAACTCCACCGCTTACCAGCCTGGGCCATACTCGAAAACCTACGAGTTTGGCGTGGTCAACTTCATTGACTGGTACAGCCAGCGCTTGCTGAACAACCTGGGGGCGGAGCCGGCGGCGTACCTGAAGGAGGTTCAGGCGCAATAACTCGCCCCACCTCCTGGCGCGTTATCACACGTGCCAGGAGGCGTCAGGGCCTGCGCACATCACGCATTTCGGTTTCAGACCGAGTCGTGCCCCTCCCCCACTGTCGCCAAGCTTGATAAGCGCCCTGAGCCGTATGGGCGATTCTGTCTGCCAGCTCCCAGCTCTTGCGACCAACGAATCTCACCGCCTCGCCCGCCATCCTGAGGCCGGTCACCTCCACGAACGTACCAAATACGACGCTGCTCGACGGTATGCCTGGCTGCCCCATCAATGCCCAGGTCTCCCGCGCAGCATTAAAATTGGACGTAACGCCCCCCGCAATGTTACCTCCGGTATTGGCCAAGCCGAATTTAGTGCTGAGTGGTATCAATGAACCTTCTGCCCAACCGCTCTCGGCACTCGACAGCACGTTGGCTACAACTCCTGCTGCACCGGTTGCAGCAAACGCAGTGTTGCCAATGCGGCTCGACAGCGGCGGTTCGGCGTAGGTGGAGGGCAGGCCTCGAGAAGTGCGGTGCCGGTGTTGAAGCCGTAATGCCTCGTTTCTTGCAGTTCTCACAATCGCGCCGGTGGCGGTAACTGCACTTGACCCCGCCCCAAAGAAAGTCCGCCAACTCTGTCCGTCCAGATCGATCCTGTTGATTGGATCACCGCTGCAGTAGGCGTAGGTATTCAATCCACCTTCGTCGAACGGGCTGCATCTGTCAGCGCTCAAAAAACGCATAAGGACCGGGCTATAGGAGCGATGTCCGTTTCCGCACAAGTATTGACCTGTCAAAGAACTCCGAGGTAGGCCACAAAAACCCAGCACTGGTTCTAAGCCAGCTTGCAGGAAACCGTAGGGTGAATAGGCCTGCGGGTCGAAGGGAGACCGACCCAATACAGAATGCTGCTGATCAGTATTCAACAAGAATGTCGCCATGACTTATCCACAATTTTGCGCGCTTGCGGGCACGGTAACTATTAATCGTGTGTCTGTGTACTGACAAAAATATCAGTCAGGCACCTGGTCATTATTTGATCACATCGGCCAAAGCCGCATTTTTATTGGGCTACAGCGGACTTCGTACACCTTGTCCACAGAGACACCAACAGAGTTTGTGTGCAACTGTTGAATTTTCTGCAATCACCCTGTTGATAAGTGCCTTAAAGGCTTGATTTTCAGGCATCGCGTAGGATTCAGGCGGGATTGATCAATTTTTGAACAAATCTGTCAAAGCCTTTCACTACGCCGCTTACAGGAGATACCGAACAGATTATCCACAGACCGGCTAACAGCGATTGTGGGCAAAATCAGGAGGGCTGCCGCGCGTTGCATGCGAAGGCAGGGATAAGACTGATCGTTTTTTGATCAAAAGCTTGGGAGCCACGTGATACAAGGGCTACGGCCATGCGCCAACACTTTATCCACACCTTGGCGAACAGATTTGGTGGGCAAAAGCGCTCGATCGAGGCTGTGTATGGAATGTAGGAGCGGCCTTGTGTCGCGATGGGCCGCAGCGCGGCCCCAGGATCTCGACTATGAGTCAAGATTGCCGGGGCCTGCTGCGCAGCCCATCGCGACACAAGGCCGCTCCTACACCGGGACCGCGTGAGGCTCTAGCGCAGCACGCCCTCTTCCACCAGCAGCTTGAGGATGGCCTCGGCGCCTTCCTGTGGAGAAACGTCCTTCAACACCTTGCCACCGCCGCCACTGGCCTTGGCCGTCGCCGCCTTCATCCGGTCGGCACCGCTCTTGGCCTTGATCACCTTCAGCCGCTTGGGCCGTGGGCGGGCTGGCTGCAGTTCGGCTTCGGCCAGCAGTTCGTCCTCGACGATAGCCACGTTGCGTGCCGCCAGAACACCCCGACGCGCCGGCCCGAAAGCACTCTGGCGCGGCTTGGGCGCAGCGTTATCCACAGTCGCCAGCAACGGCAGGCGCACCTTCAGCCGACGCCGCTGACCGCGCGGCAGCGCCTGCAATACCTGGGCGGTGCCGTTGTCGATCGACTCCACTTCAGCCAACCCCACAATCAGCGGCCAACCGAGCTTTTCGGCCAGCAGGAACGGCAACATGCCCGACCCTTCGCCGGTCTCGGCCTGGCTACCGGTCAGCACCAGCTGTGCCCCGGCATCGCGCAGGTAATCCCCGAGCACGCCCAGCACGTCGGCACCAGCCGGCTGCTCCAGCACATCCAGATGGTCCAGACCCATCCCCAGGTAGGCGCGCAGCGCCTCTTCCCGTGGGTCGCCGGCATGCACCACCTGCAAGTTATCCCCAGCCAGCTGCAAACCCAGCTCCACGGCGCGCGCATCCTGCTCGGCGCGGCGAGCGCGGCCGGAGCTGGGGTGGGCACCGATGGAAACCAGGCTGATCACTTTCGTACTCATGCTCGTGCCCTTATGCCGCGTCGCGCTGGCCGACGCTGCGGTAGTTGTCCACAGCCTCGATCAGTGCCTGGAGAATCGCCGAACTGTCGCCAATTACCGACAGGTCGGCCCGTTTGATCATGTCGCAGCCCGGGTCCATGTTGATCGCCACCACCTTGTCGCAGGCGCCGATGCCCTGCAGGTGCTGGATCGCGCCCGAGATACCCACAGCCACGTAGACCCGCGCGGTAACCCAGGTACCGGTGGCACCTACCTGGCGGTTGCGCGGCATGAAACCGTCGTCCACCGCCACCCGCGAGGCGCCTTCGGTGGCGCCAAGGGCCGCGGTGGCCTTGTGATACAGGTCCCAGTCCTTGACCCCGTTGCCGCCCGAGACGATGAACTCGGCTTCGGCCATGGCAATGGTGGCCGGGTCCACGGCCACCGAGCCGAGGTCTTCGATGCGCGACAGGCTGCGCGCCACGCTTGTGGACAACTCCACGGGCAGCGCTTCGTGCCGGGTTTCGCTGACCGGCTCGGCGCACTCGGCCGCCGCCAGGATCAAGCGTGGTACGGCGCGCTGCAGGTCTTGCTGGCCGGCACCGGCACGGCCGATGCATTGGCCGTCCTTGACCTGCCATACCCGCGTCGCCGGGCGCTCACCCAGTGCCGCGCCCAGGCGCCGGCCCAGTTCGCCACCACCGGTGCGGCTGTCGGGCAGCAGCCAGTGGCGCGGGGTGAACTGGTTATCCACAGCCCGCAGACCTTGTACCAGTTGCTCCGGTGCATAACCTTCGAAAGCCTCGCCTTCGATGACCAGCAGGCGGTCGACCCCGGCTGTGGAAAAGTTGCTTTCCTTGTGCTCGCCAAACACCACTGCCAGCACCGCACCGTCGCTGCCGGCCAGGCTGTGGGCCAGGCCGAGCAGGTCGCGGTCGTGGCTGCTCAGGCGGCCACCGACCATGTCCGGCACAACGGCGATGTAGAACGCCGGCGCCGGCACCTGGTGCAGCGGCAGCTTGACCTCGGCCGCCGCCGTGCGTCGCCCGCCCACGGCGGTACCCTGCTGGGCGCCGCTGCGGTCGATGCGCTTGATGCCGGCCGGGCCGATGAAGCCTGCGGCAATCGCGTGGGGGTTCTTGCGGATGAGGCCGTTGGGCCCCATCCAGCTGGTCTGCTGCGTCTGCATCGCTGCATGCAGCGGGTGCAGACGGTTACGGGCGATCCACTCGGCGCGTGGGTCGCGGCGGATAATGTCGCTCATCAGTGCACCTCCGCAGGTTCACGTTTGGCCGTTTGCGGCTTTGGGGCAGAGGGCGCGTCCTCTTCGATCAGCACGTCGGCCACCAGTTCGGCCAGGTCCTTGATCTGCGGGCGCGGTTCGACCACACCTTCGAGCATGGCGGTGCACTGTGGGCAACCCACAGCTACCAGCTCGGCCTCGGTCTCGCGGATGTCGTCCATGCGCATGTCCGGGATACGCTGCTTGCCAGGGATGTCGGTGATCGGCGCACCGCCACCACCGCCGCAGCAACGGGAACGGAAGCCCGAGCGCTGCATCTCGCGCACTTCGATACCCAGGGCCTTGAGCACGGCACGCGGAGCTTCGTACTCGCCGTTGTAACGGCCCAGGTAGCACGGGTCGTGGTAGGTGACGCTGCCGCCCTTGTGCTGGCCGAGGTTGAGCTTGTTGGCCGCGATCAGTTCGGCGATGTAGGTGCTGTGATGCTGCACCTGATAGTCCCCGCCCAGGGCGCCGTACTCGTTCTTCAGCACATGGAAGCTGTGCGGATCGCAGGTGACGATGCGCTGGAACTTGTACTTGCCCAGGGTCTGGATATTGCGTTTGGCCAGTTGCTGGAAGGTCGCTTCATCGCCCAGACGGCGCGCCACGTCGCCGCTGTCGCGCTCTTCCAGGCCGAGCACGGCAAAGTCCACGCCCGACGCCTTGAGCACTTTGACGAACGAGCGCAGGGTGCGCTGGTTGCGCATGTCGAAGGCACCGTCACCGACCCAGAACAGCACCTCGGTGGTTTTCACCTCCGACAGCAGTTGCAGGTTGAGGTCGGCGGCCCAGTTCATGCGCCCGCCAGGGGCGAAGCCGCCCGGGTTGTCGGTAGCGATCAGGTTGTCCAGCACTTCGGCGCCCTTGTTCGGGGTGGCGCCTTTTTCCAGGGTGAGGTGACGGCGCATGTCGACGATGGCATCGACGTGCTCGATCATCATCGGGCATTCCTCGACGCAGGCACGGCAGGTGGTGCACGACCACAGCGTTTCGGCGTCGACCAGGCCATTGACGATCGGCTGGTGCAGGTGGCCGCCATGCTCACCGATCGGTTTGCCCGGGTATGGGCTGCCGGCGAACTGCGCGTCGGTGCCACCGGCCAGGCCGATGACCATGTCCTGGATGAGCTTTTTCGGGTTCAGCGGCTGGCCGGCGGCAAAGGCCGGGCACATGGCTTCGCATTTACCGCACTGCACGCAGGCATCGAAGCCCAGCAGCTGGTTCCAGGTGAAGTCCACCGGTTTTTCCACGCCCAGCGGCGCGTTCGGGTCTTCCAGGTCCAGCGGCTTGAGGCCGGTGGAACGGCCGCCGCCGAAGCGTTCGGCGCGGCGGTGCCAGGCCAGGTGCAGGGCACCGGCGAAGGCGTGTTTCATCGGGCCGCCCCAGGTCATGCCGAAGAACAGCTCCGACACGCCCCACAGCACGCCCAGGCCGAGAATGCCCACCATCACCCAGCCACCGGTGTTGGCCGGCAGGATGCCGGCGACCGGCAAGGTGGCGATGAAGAAGCTCACGGCAAACGCCAGCAGGCTCTTCGGCAGGCGCATCCACGGGCCCTTGGACAGGCGCGAAGGCGGGTTGAGGCGGCGCTTGAAGACGAAGATGGCGCCGCTGAACATGATCACCGTGGCCACCAGCAACGCGTAGCCGAGGATCTTGCTCTGCAGGCCGAAGCCGTGCACCAGGATCGCCAGCACGGCCGACAGCACGAAGCCGCCAGCGGTGGCCACGTGGGTCTTGGACATGTACTTGTCGCGCTCGACCACATGGTGCAGGTCGACCAGGTAGCGGCGCGGCATGGCCAGCAGGCCGCCGATCAGGTTGACCTTGGACGGCCGGCCACGCCGCCACATGCGCACCCGGCGCAGGGCGCCGAGCACTGCCAGGCCAAGGGCAGCGAACAGCAGGATAGGTAGAAGGGTGTTCAACATGGGAGGCTCCCACAACAGCTGGATTCTTGCGCCACTCTGAAGGTGGGATTGGCCCCTTGTGGGAGCGGGTTTACCCGCGAATGCGTCAGATCAGACAACTCTGTTGCTTGTGCTGACGCTTTCGCGGGTGAACCCGCTCCCACAGGGACCGCGCCCGGTGGCGACGATTTTTCTCGATCAGAAGTCCTTGCACAGCCGCAAGGCGTCGTAGATCGCCGCATGCACGTTGCGCTGGGCCACGCAGTCGCCGATGCGGTACAGCAGGTAGCCTTCGCCCGGCTGGCTGAGGATCGGCTGTGGCTTGATGGCGAACAGTGCCTCCACGTCGATCTGGCCTTTGTTGCGCGAACCTTCCTTCAGTGCGTAGTACAGCTGCTCGTCAGGACGCACGCCGTTCTCCACCACCACCTGGTCGACCACGCGCTCTTCCTTGGCACCGGTGTATTCGTTTTCCAGCACCGCCACCAGCTTGTCGCCTTCGCGGTAGACCTTTTCCAGCATCATGTCGCCGGTCATGATCACTTCTTTCGGGTACATGCTGCGGTAGTAGGTCGGGAAGGTAGTACCGCCCATGGCCACACCCGGCTTGATGTCGTCGGTGACGATCTCGACCTGGCTGCCCTTGTCGGCGATGAAGTCAGCCACCGACATGCCGGTGAACTCGCAGATGGTGTCGTACACCAGCACGTTCTTGCCCGGCGCAACCTTGCCGTCGAGCACGTCCCAGCTGCTGACCACCAGCCCTTCGGCGGCGCCCCAGTGCTCGTTCTGCTCCAGGAAGGAATGCCCACCCACCGCCAGCACGATGATGTCCGGGCGCAGGTCCTGGATGGCAGCCACGTCGGCGGCGGTGCCCAGGCGCAGGTCGACCTTCAGGCGCGCCAGCTCCAGCTGGTACCAGCGGGTGATACCGGCGATCTGGTCGCGCTGCGGGGCCTTGGCGGCGATGGTGATCTGCCCGCCGATCTGCTCCTTCTTCTCGAACAGGGTCACATCGTGGCCACGTTCGGCAGCCACGCGGGCCGCTTCCATGCCGGCCGGGCCGGCGCCAACCACCACCACCTTGCGCTTGGCGCCGGTGGTCTTCTCGATGATGTGCGGCACGCCCATGTATTCACGGGAGGTCGCGGCGTTCTGGATGCACAGTACATCCAGGCCCTGGTACTGGCGGTCGATGCAGTAGTTGGCACCGACGCACTGCTTGATCTGATCGATCTGGCCCATCTTGATCTTGGCGATCAGGTGCGGGTCAGCCATGTGCGCACGGGTCATGCCGACCATGTCCACGTAGCCGCCTTCGAGGATACGCGTGGCCTGGTTCGGGTCCTTGATGTTCTGCGCGTGCAGCACCGGGACCTTGACCACTTCCTTGATGCCGGCCGCCAGGTGCAGGAACGGCTCCGGCGGGTAGCTCATGTTCGGGATTACGTTGGCCAGGGTGTTGTGGGTGTCGCAACCCGAACCGACCACGCCGATGAAGTCGAGCATGCCAGTGGCGTCGTAGTAGGCAGCGATCTGCTTCATGTCCTCGTGGCTGAGGCCATCGGGGTGGAACTCGTCGCCACAGATACGCATGCCCACGCAGAAGTCGTCACCGACCTCGGCGCGCACAGCCTTCAGTACTTCGAGGCCGAACTTCATGCGGCCTTCGAAGGTACCGCCCCATTCGTCGGTACGCTTGTTGACCCGCGGGCTCCAGAACTGGTCGATCATGTGCTGGTGCACGGCCGACAGTTCCACGCCGTCCAGGCCACCTTCCTTGGCGCGGCGGGCAGCTTGCGCGTAGTTGCCGATCACGCGCCAGATCTCTTCCACCTCGATGGTCTTGCAGGTGGCGCGGTGCACGGGTTCACGGATACCCGACGGCGACATCAGGGTCGGCCAGTTGAAGCCGTCCCAGCGCGAGCGACGGCCCATGTGGGTAATCTGGATCATGATCTTGGCGCCATGCTTGTGCATGGCGTCGGCCAGGTTCTGGAAGTGCGGGATGATGCGGTCGGTCGACAGGTTGACCGACGCCCACCACTCCTGCGGGCTGTCGATGGCTACCACCGACGAGCCGCCGCAGATCGCCAGGCCGATACCGCCCTTGGCCTTTTCTTCGTAGTACTTCACGTAGCGGTCGGTCGTCATGCCGCCGTCAGTGGCGTAGACCTCGGCGTGCGCGGTGCTGAGCACACGGTTGCGGATGGTCAGTTTGCCGATCTGGATCGGCTGGAACATTGCTTCGAATGCCATGACGCTATCTCCGGCTTACAACGGCTTTGTAACGAACAGGCCATCTTCGTGGCCTTCTTCCGACCCGCCATAGACCTGTTCGGCCACGGTGCGGATCGAGCTGCCGCGGGCAGCGAGAATCTGGTCCATGGCACCGGCGAACCAGCCGGTGAACATGTAGTCGACCTTGCGGCCGCACTTGCCATAGACGTACACGAACGCGGAGTGCTTGAGCTTGACGCTGCAGGTGCCCTTGTCGAGGTCGATGTCCTGGATTTCGAACAGGCCCCAGCCGCGCTGGCTCAGGCGCTTCATGTAGTGCTCGAACACCGCCACGCCTTCCAGGCCATGGCACTCGGCTTCTTTTTCACACCAGTGCCAGGCGGACTTGTAGCCGGCCTTGTAGAGGATCTCGGCGTACTTGTCGGCGCCAAGGACTTCCTCGATGCCCATGTGGTTGTTGACGAAGAAATGGCGCGGCACATACAGCATCGGCAAGGCGTCGCTGGTCCAGACACCGGTCTCGCTGTCTACTTCGATTGGCAATTGCGGGGCGATCTTGGCCATGGAAACTCAACTCCATAAAATTTTTTATTGGGATGCCCCGGCGTTGCTGGCAGGGGCTTTCAGGCTTGGAGAGCGGCTTACTCGCCCCACACGTCCTTGAGGACGTTGACCCAGTTCTCACCCATGATCTTGCGCACCACGCGCTCGGAGTGGCCGCGCTTGAGCAAGGTTTCGGTGAGGTTGGGGAATTCGCCCACAGTGCGGATGCCCAGCGGGTTGATGATCTTGCCGAAGTTGGTCAGGCGACGGGCGTAGCCCTTGTCGTGGGTCAGGTACTCGAAGAAGTCCTGGCCGTGGCCCTGGGTGAAGTCGGTACCGATACCGATGGCGTCCTCACCGACGATGTTCATGGTGTACTCGATGGCTTCGGCGTAATCGTCGATGGTCGAGTCGATGCCCTTGGCCAGGAACGGCGCGAACATGGTCACACCGACGAAACCGCCGTGGTCGGCGATGAACTTCAGCTCTTCGTCCGACTTGTTGCGCGGGTGTTCCTTCAGGCCCGAAGGCAGGCAGTGCGAGTAGCAGACCGGCTTTTTCGATTCGAGGATGACTTCTTCGGAGGTCTTGGAGCCGACGTGGGACAGGTCGCACATGATGCCGACGCGGTTCATTTCGGCAACGATCTCGCGGCCGAAGCCCGACAGGCCACCATCACGCTCGTAGCAGCCGGTGCCGACCAGGTTCTGGGTGTTGTAGCACATCTGCACGATGCCCACGCCCAGCTGCTTGAACACGTCGACGTAGGCGATCTGGTCTTCGAAGGCGTGGGCGTTCTGGAAGCCGAAGAGGATGCCGGTCTTGCCCAGCTCCTTGGCCTTGCGGATGTCGGCGGTGGTGCGTACCGGCATCACCAGGTCGCTGTTATCGCGGATCAGCTTCTGGCTGGCGGCGATGTTGTCGACGGTAGCCTTGAAGCCTTCCCAGACCGACACCGTGCAGTTGGCCGCAGTCAGCCCGCCTTTGCGCATGTCCTCGAACAGCTCGCGGTTCCATTTGGCAATGATCAGGCCGTCGATGACGATGCTGTCGGCGTGAAGTTCGGCTGGGCTCATCAGGCTGTCCCCTTTTATTGAATGGGTTTGCGCCAAACCTTATTGCCGGCGCTTTGGGGCCAGCATATGCCTGTGCCCAAAGGCGCCCCGATGCAAAAACGACAGGGGGTTTGCCGAAAGCGTCAATGCGCGACATCGCGCCCTCTGGCGCGCCGTCTGGCGATGAGAGACAGTCTCGATAACGACATTTCCGGCCGTTTCATGAACATTTCTTCAGGGAGCTATCGTCTTGTCGGCGGCTGAGCGAGAATCCAGCCGATTCGTCAGCCTTGTTGAGGAGAAAACGGATGAAATCAATGGCATGGCTGGTATTGCTGGCTGTCGTATCGGGCGCCCAGGCCGGCGAGGAAGAAAGCACCCCGTGCGACAACGTCGAGACCGACCAGCAGACATTCGCTTGCGCGGCGTTCAACAAGCAGACGGCCGAGCGTGAACTGAAGTCGGCGTATGACGACCTGATACAGCGCATTCGCGACCAGTACGCCGACGAAGGCGACAAGGCAGATGCGCTGGCCGGGCGCATGGAGGCGGCCGAAAAACTGTGGACGCAACTGCGCGATGCCGACTGCAAGGTCGAAACCTACGCCGAGAAGCCGGGCAGCAAGGCGTTCGAAGCGGCGTGGAACACTTGCGTGGCACAGCGCAGCGATGACCGCTCTGAGTACCTGCAGTCCATCGGCCAGCAGTAAGGGAGTTCCTCGGCAGGAAAGGCTTTCGGCTTATCTGTCTTGACGATCCGAACCAAAGTGCGTCCCCGGCGCCTCACCCGAGGTGCCGATGATGAACTCGATCGGAAACCAAGACATGACCTCCACTATCAGCAAGACCGACATGAACAGCGCCATTGCCGCCCTGAAGAAAGAAGGCGAAGAACGCGCCGTCATGGTAGCCAACACCGTCTGCATCTTTGCCCCGGATGTACCCGCCAGCGTTGCCGAAGACGTGCTCGATGGCATGCGCCTGATGAACCTGTCGGCGAACAAGAAGTTCGACAAGGAAACCCAGCAGCGCGAGTGGTACAACTTCTACAACGACGGCCTGGGCAAGTTCGGCTGGACGCTGACCGGCGCCGCCCATGTCGAAGAAGCAATCGACAAGGACACCCACACGCTGGCCACCCTGGTGCCTCAGATCGTCACCGTCCAGATCGGCGCCAGCCACCGCCTGAGCCGCTGCGTAAAACGCTCCTTCGAAGTGATCGTGCAAACGCCGAAGGCACAGCAACTGCTCGAAGAAAGCAGCGTGAGCGTTTCGGGCAAATCCAGCACCATTCAGATTTCGGCCTGCGAAATGACACCTCAAGGCCTGCCGATCATGCACATGACCAGCGTTCAGCTGAGCTATGACAAGGCTGAAAAAACCGCAGGTTCCGCTGGCCGCATCATCGACAAGTCCAACACCCGCGTATACCGGGCCTCGCAGCAGGGCTCGTTCAGTGTTCGCCACTTCGACGCCATGCGCGAAGCCGTCAGGATGAAGCTGGCCAGCCAGGCGTTCGATATCCTGGCACTGGACATCTGACCTGCACCTGGCGCCGCCCAGCGGCGCCAGGTTCCCCTTCCTACGCCTGCAGCGAGGGCCAGAAGCATGCCCACCAAACCTGCCAACCAACCCTGGGAAGACCTTCATGCCTGCCTGCGCCTGGCGCAACTGGAGGCCAACCAGGTTCACGATCGCCAACAGGATGGCCAGCGCTGGTTCAACCGTTTTCTGCAGGGCCTGGAAAACAGCGGTGTCGAGCTGATCGAACGGACAACGAAAAGCATCAACTGCGTACCCACGGATGCTGTGTTTCAAGACGTCTTCAACGGCTGGATTCCAGCGCCCCAGCGTCGCAACCTCAAGTTCGAGCGGGTAGCCAACGACATACTTAATGGCTTGAAACAGCCAGACCTCGCCCTGCTGCGCAGCACCTCGGCCAGCTCGCACCTGCGCATCGAATTTGACCTGGATGACAGCGGCAGCCCGCTGGCGATCGTCTTCAACCTGTGCTGTTCGACCGACCCGGACGCCCCACGTACACGCCTTGCCCTGCAACTGGACCACATGGGCGCGAAACTCGACGCCCGGGCTTTCGAAGCACGGCGAGTACAGGTCGAAAACCGCCTCCAGGCGCTTTCCGACCTCGATCAGTTCTGATCCGGCAGCTGTGGCTTGAGCGCCTGACGTTCTTCACGCGGACAGCGCCCAAAGCGTCTTTTGTACCGGCGGGTGAAGTACGACGGCAGCTCGAAACCACATGCAACGCTGACCTGCGTGATGCTCATCTGCGTCTGACACAGCAGCTGACGTGCCTTGTCCAGACGCAGGTCAAGATAGAAGCCACTGGGCGTATCATTCAGGTACAAACGAAACAAGCGCTCCAGCTGACGCCTGGTGATCATGGCACGGGCGGCCAGCTCCAATGTGCTCAACGGTGGCTCGGTATGCTTTTCCATCTCGCCGATCACCTGCACCAGCTTGCGGTTGCTGATGCCATAGCGAGAGGCGATCTGCATCCGCTGATGATCCTGCCGCGGCCGAATACGGCCCAACACGAATTGCTCCGAAACCTGCACCGCCAGCTCGCTGCCATGGGATTGTGCAATCAGGTCGAGCATCAGGTCGATCGAGGCAGTGCCGCCCGCACAGGTGATGCGCCGTCGGTCGATTTCGAACAGTTCCTGTGTGGCCTGCAGGCTCGGGTAATTCTCCTTGAACGCCTCCAGCGCCTCCCAGTGCACGGTGGCGCGGTGGCCGTCGAGCAGGCCGGCCTCGGCCAGTACCACCGCGCCGGTATCGATGCCACCCAGAACCACCCCCTCATGATCCAGGCGGCGTAGCGCCTGCTGCAGCGCCGGCCCGTAACAGGCCAATGGCTCGAAACCGGCGACGATCAGCAGGATGCCACCAGGTTCGCCCGCCCCCAGCGCCGCATCGGCGTTCACCGACATGCCATTGCTGGCCTGCACCGCCCCGCCGTCCAGGCTCAACACCTGCCAGCGATACAGCGGGCCCTTGAAACGATTGGCCACCCGCAGTGGCTCCAGGGCACTGATGAAACCCATGGCCGAGAACCCGGGCAACAACAGGAAGTGAATGATTTGCGGCATTGCATGCTCCACGGCAAAGGTGGTCGCCTCCGTGCAAATGTTGGTCGCCAGGGTGCGATTTTCCACCCTGACAGCAGCGTAGCTTCTTCATACGACCCAGAGAGGTCGAACCCCAATAACAATATGCACTGCCGATGGAGAGCCACCATGCACAGCTTGATCCGCCGCAGCCTGTTGACCCTTGCCCTGAGCAGCATCGCCACTTCCCCACTATTCGCCGCCGAGCCTGCGGCCTGCAAGAACGTCCGTCTGGGCGTGGTCAACTGGACCGACGTCATCGCCACCAGCGCCATGGCCCAGGTGCTGCTCGATGGCCTTGGCTACCAGACCAAACAGACCAGCGCCTCGCAGCAGATCATCTTCGCCGGCATCCGCGACAAACGCCTGGACATGTTCCTGGGTTACTGGAACCCGATCATGACCCAGACCATCACCCCGTTCGTCGACGCCAAGCAGGTCAAGGTGCTCGACAAACCCAGCCTGGAAGACGCCCGCGCCACCCTGGCAGTGCCCAAGTACCTGGCCGACAAGGGCCTGAAGACCTTCGCCGACATCCACAAGTTCGAAAAGGAACTGGGCGGGAAAATCTACGGCATCGAACCGGGTTCCGGCGCCAACACCCAGATCAAGGCGATGATCGCCAAGAACCAGTTTGGCCTGGGCAAGTTCCAGCTGGTCGAGTCCAGCGAGGCCGGCATGCTCGCCGCCGTCGACCGCGCGGTGCGGCGCAACGAGGCCGTGGTGTTCTTTGGCTGGGCACCGCACCCGATGAACGTGAATATCGACATGGTCTACCTGAGCGACAGCCAGGACGCCCTGGGCCCTGACGAAGGCCGCGCGACAGTGTGGACGGTGACCGCGCCGGACTACGCCGAACGCTGCCCCAATGCCCACCGCCTGCTGGCCAACCTGAACTTCAGCGCCGAGGACGAGAGCCGCATGATGCAGCCGCTGCTCGACCACAAGGATGCACTGGAGTCGGCCCGCCAGTGGCTCAAGGACCACCCCGAGGACAAGGCCCGCTGGCTCGAGGGTGTGACCACCTTCGATGGCAAGCCGGCTGCCGACAACCTCAACCTCACTGCCAACTGATCCGGCCCATTCGCGGGTAAACCCGCTCCCACAAGTCATGCACATGCCAGGGGCAACATCGTCCCCTGTGGGAGCGGGTTTACCCGCGAAAAGGCCACCAGACACCACAAGGAACCCCGCCATGAACCACGACGTCATCATCACCTGCGCCCTCACCGGAGCCGGCGACACCGCCTCGAAAAGCCACCTTGTTCCAGTCACCCCCAAGCAGATCGCCGAGTCTGCCGTAGAGGCCGCCAAAGCCGGCGCCACCGTGGTCCACTGCCACGTGCGCGACCCGCAAACCGGCCGCTTCAGCCGTGACGTGGCGCTGTATCGCGAAGTCATGGAGCGCATCCGTGAAGCCGACGTGGACATCATCGTCAACCTTACCGCGGGCATGGGTGGCGACCTGGAAATCGGCCCGGGTGAAACACCACTCGAATTCGGCCCGGGCACCGACCTGATCGGCCCACTGGAGCGCCTGGCCCACGTCGAAGCGCTGCTGCCGGAAATCTGCACCCTCGACTGCGGCACCCTCAACTTCGGCGACGGCAACTCGATCTACGTCTCCACCCCGGCACAACTGCGCGCCGGCGCCAAGCGCATTACCGAGCTGGGGGTAAAAGCCGAGCTGGAAATCTTCGACACCGGCCACCTGTGGTTCGCCAAGCAGATGATGAAGGAAGGCCTGCTCGACGACCCACTGTTCCAGCTGTGCCTGGGGATCCCGTGGGGCGCGCCGGCCGATACCACCACCATGAAGGCGATGGTCGACAACCTGCCGGCCAACGTCACCTGGGCCGGGTTCGGCATCGGCCGCATGCAGATGCCGATGGCCGCCCAGGCCGTGCTACTGGGCGGCAACGTGCGGGTGGGCCTGGAGGACAACCTGTACCTGGACCGTGGCGTGCTGGCCAGCAACGGCCAGTTGGTCGAGCGCGCGGTGGAAATCATTTCGCGCCTTGGCGCCCGTGTGCTGACCCCGGCCGAAGGCCGGGAAAAGATGAACCTCAAACGCCGCTGACACTTTCAGGAGCCCAACATGACCTTCATCACCAAGATCAAGACCTTCGCCGCCCTGGGTAGTGGCGTGATCGGCAGCGGCTGGGTCGCGCGCGCCCTGGCCCACGGGCTGGATGTGGTCGCCTGGGACCCGGCGCCAGGCGCCGAGCAGGCGTTGCGCAAGCGCATCGCCAACGCTTGGCCGGCACTGGAAAAGCAAGGCCTGACCCCAGGCGCTTCACAAGACCGCCTGAAGTTCGTCGCCACCATCGAGGAATGCGTCCGCGATGCCGATTTCATCCAGGAAAGCGCCCCTGAACGCCTGGACCTGAAACTCGACCTGCACGCAAAGATCAGCGCTGCCGCCAAACCCGACGCGATCATCGGTTCAAGCACCTCGGGCCTGCTGCCCAGCGAGTTCTACGAGTCGGCCACCCACCCCGAGCGCTGCGTGGTCGGCCATCCGTTCAACCCGGTGTACCTGCTGCCGCTGGTGGAAATCGTCGGTGGCAAGCGCACCACCCCCGAGGCCATCGAAGCTGCCAGGACCATCTACACCGCCCTGGGCATGCGCCCGCTGCATGTACGCAAGGAAGTGCCCGGGTTCATCGCCGACCGCCTGCTCGAAGCCCTGTGGCGCGAGGCCCTGCACCTGGTCAACGACGGCGTGGCCAGCACCGGCGAAATCGACGATGCCATCCGCTTCGGCGCCGGCCTGCGCTGGTCGTTCATGGGCACGTTCCTCACCTACACCCTGGCCGGTGGTGACGCAGGCATGCGTCACTTCATGGCCCAGTTCGGCCCGGCGCTGCAGCTACCGTGGACTTACCTGCCGGCACCAGAGCTGACCGACAAGCTGATCGACGATGTAGTCGAAGGCACCTCCGAGCAATTGGGTGATCGCAGCATCGCCGCGCTGGAGCGCTATCGTGATGACACCCTGTTGGCAGTGCTGGAAGCGGTGAAGACCAGCAAGGCCAAGCACGGTATGGCTTTCGGCGACTGAGGAGACCGCGATGCCGGCACTGATCACCTACCGCACTCCAGTCCAGGAGGACTGGGTCGACTACAACGGGCACCTGCGCGATGCCTTCTACCTGCTGATCTTCAGCTACGCCACCGACGCGCTGATGGAGCGCATCGGCCTGGATGCCGACAGTCGCGGCCAGAGCGGTACCTCGCTGTTCACCCTAGAGGCGCACATCAACTACCTGCACGAAGTGAAGCTGGGCACCGAGGTATGGGTGCAGACGCAGATCATCGGCTTCGACCGCAAGCGCCTGCATGTCTACCACAGCCTGCACCGGGCAGGGTTCGACGAAGCGCTGGCGGCCAGTGAGCAGATGCTGCTGCATGTGGACCTGGCGGGGCCGAAGTCGGCGCCGTTCAGTGAGCGTAGTGTCGGGTTGCTGCAAGGGTTGGTGGATGAGCAGCAGGATGTGCCCTCGGCTGAGTTCGTCGGCCGTGTGATGGGTTTGAACACCCGATCCTGAACAAAACTGCGTACCCTGTGGGAGCGGGTTCACCCGCGAATGCGATGGTGAAGCTACCGACGCATTCGCGGGTGAACCCGCTCCCACAGAGGGCATGCATGCCTGCAAGTATTGAGCAAGCAAGACAGTGTGCCAACAGCGGCGGCGGTGTTGCTCCGGGCAAAAAAATAACCCCGGAAAGCCGTGAGCATCCGGGGCCAAGAGCGAGCAACATCCACTGTGCACGAACGAGGGTGACCAAACCCTCCGTTGCGGTAGATGGCTTGAGTTTGCGCACTTCCCGGCAGGTGGATTTAGCCGGGAACGACCTGTTCTTAGCCAAAGCAGCCATGGCGCCATTCTGTTGTTGCGGGCATGTCGCCGGCGTCACAGAATCGGTCGTAAATCACAGCAGCACTCTCTTAGCGATAAAAGGGACAACAGCCATGATGCATGCGGATTTGATTGACCAGGACGATCTGGCAGGCCACCTGCGCGCGCGCGGGTTCGAGATTCCGGCCGGCGCTACTGCCGAGCAGGCGTGCGAAGCGGTGGTGCGTGGGCTGACCGAGCCCAATGCACGGGCGCTGAAGGGGATGGTGGAGCAGATGTATACCGGTAGTGCGACGATCCTGCCGGCGGTGCGCCAGGCCATCGACAAACAGCTGTTGCCAGCGTTGGCGCAGTTCAACAAGCGCGGCTGACAGAGTTTTCCTGCACCGGCCTCTTCGCGGGCTTGCCCGCTCCCATAGGGATTGCACAGATTTCAAACACTGTGCACCTCCTGTGGGAGCGGGCAAGCCCGCGAAGAGGCCGGCTCCGTTTCAGAGCCTTACACTGGCAAAGGTCGACTCGTTGCGCGCCTGGCTCAGGGCCGCCATCGGCCCGCTGTGCGGCGACAGGGTCATGGCCTGAGGGATCGGCATCATCGCCACCTGCTGTGCGGTGTTGGAGCCCACGCGCTCGTCACGCGGCGGAATGCCGAAGTATTCGCGGTAGCACTTGGAGAAGTGCGGGGTAGACACGAAGCCGCACACCGACGCCACTTCGATGATCGACATCGGCGTCTGCTTCAGCAGCTGCCGGGCGCGGATCAGGCGCAGCTTCAGGTAGTAACGCGACGGCGAACAGTGCAGGTACTTCTGGAACAGGCGCTCGAGCTGCCGACGCGATACCGACACGTATACCGCCAGTTCATCCAGGTCGATCGGCTCTTCGAGGTTGGCCTCCATCAGCGCGACGATTTCCTGCAGCTTCGGCTGGTTGGTGCCAAGCATGTGCTTGAGCGGCACGCGCTGGTGATCCTGCTCGTTGCGGATGCGCTCGTAGACGAACATTTCGGAAATCGCAGCCGACAGTTCACGGCCGTGGTCGCGGCTGATCAGGTGCAGCATCATGTCCAGCGGCGCAGTGCCGCCGGAGCTGGTGAAGCGGTTACGGTCGAGGGTGAACAGGCGGGTGCTCATGTTGACCCGCGGGTAGGCCTCCTGCATGGCCGCCAGGCATTCCCAGTGCACGCTGCAATCGAAACCATCCAGCAGCCCGGCACAGGCCAAGGCCCAGCTACCGGTACATACCGCGCCCAGACGGCGCGACTGACGGGCCTGGGTTTGCAACCAGGTGACATGTTCGCGGGTAACGCTGCGCTGGATGCCCACGCCGCCACAGACAATCACGGTATCGATGGGGGGCGCACTGTGCATGGCGGCGTCAGGGGTTATCTGCAAGCCATCGCTGGCCCACACCTGTCCACCATCGGCGGTGAGGGTGTGCCAGCGGTACAGCTCGCGGCCGGACAGCTGGTTGGCCATGCGCAGCGGCTCGACGGCCGATGCCAGGGAAATGAGGGTGAAATTGTCCAGTAGGAGAAACCCGATGGACTGGGGGGCTGTGCGGTTCTGGGTTGGGTTCCCGGAGGTGTACGACGTCATCGCGATTTCTCCTCACACAAATGCAGGGTGTGCCTCAGGCGAGCACTGATTCTTGTTATGTATGGCCCCGGTTCATGTGCAGGGGCCTTGGTGCCAATCTCAACGCAAACGCCGTGCCTGAAATTGAACGGCTATCCAAAAAAACCTGAAAACGACGCCTTTGTCAGGCAAATCAGGTGCTTTGATCGAGTTGGCCAATCTTCGTGGAACTGGCGTGCTAGGCGCTGTGCGTGTAACGGCTGAGCAATTTGGTGACATGCGCAGTGTAGGATGCCCAGAAACGACACTCATGAGTGTCACCGACAACGCCCACACTGATAACGACACCCGACGATCGGTATGCGTCGTACTGCACCATAAAGGGGCATTGGCTTCCGTAATGCACCTGTTTCAATCTCAAGAGCCCCTTCGCGGGCACGCCCGCTCCCACAGGGACTGCACAGTTCCTGTGGGAGCGGGCGTGCCCGCGAAGAGGCCCTTGAGGTCAGATCAAGCTATCAGCACTCGATCGCGCTGACTGCCAAACCACCGCGCGAGGTCTCTTTGTACTTGTCGTGCATGTCGGCCCCGGTATCGCGCATGGTGCGGATCACCTGGTCGAGGGAAATGAAGTGCTCGCCATCACCACGCAGGGCCATCTGCACCGCGTTGATGGCCTTTACCGCGGCAATCGCGTTGCGCTCGATGCACGGCACCTGCACCAACCCGCCGACCGGGTCGCAGGTCAGGCCCAGGTTGTGCTCCAGGGCGATCTCGGCAGCGTTCTCCACCTGTGGCGGGGTCGCACCCAGCACTTCGGCAAGGCCCGCCGCGGCCATGGCGCAAGCCGAACCGACTTCACCCTGACAACCCACTTCGGCACCGGAGATCGACGCGTTCTTCTTGCACAGGATGCCCACCGCGGCAGCACCGAGGAAGAAATCGACCACGCTGGACTCGTCCACCGCATCGCTGAAGCGCATGTAGTAGTGCAACACCGCCGGGATGATGCCCGCCGCACCGTTGGTCGGCGCGGTAACCATGCGCCCGCCGGCGGCGTTTTCTTCGTTGACCGCCAGGGCGAACAGGTTGACCCACTCCATGGCGCTCATGGTCGAGCCGATCACGTTGGGCTTGCCGATTTCCTGCAGGCTGCGGTGCAGCTTGGCGGCGCGGCGGCGCACGTTCAACCCGCCGGGCAGCGTGCCTTCGTACTTGAGGCCGTTGTTGACGCATTCCTGCATGGCTTCCCAGAGCTTGTGCAGGCCGGCGCGGATCTCTTCCTCGCTGCGCCAGACCTTCTCGTTGGCCATCATCAATTGCGACACGCTGAGGTCGTTTTGCTTGCACAGGCGCAGCAGTTCGGCGGCGCTGTTGAAGTCGTACGGCAGCACCGTCTGGTCGGCATCCAGCACGCCGCTGGCGGCCTGGGCGGCATCGACCACGAAGCCGCCACCCACCGAGTAGTAGGTGTCGCGGTGCAGCTCGCCCTGCTCGCCTTCGGCAATCAGGGTCATCGCGTTGGGGTGGTACGGCAGGTTCTCGTCCAGCAGCAGCATGTCGCGGGCCCAGACGAATTCGATGGGCAGGCGGCTGTCCAGCTGCAGGGTGTTGGTTTCGCGCAGGTCGGCGATACGCGGTGCGATCTGGGTCGGGTCGATGGCGTCAGGCCATTCACCCATCAGGCCCATGATGGTGGCATTGTCGGTGCCATGCCCCACACCCGTGGCCGACAGCGAGCCATACAGGCGCACTTCGATCCGCTTCACACGTTCCAGCTCGCCGCGTTCGCGCAGGCCCTGGACGAACAGGGCGCCAGCACGCATGGGGCCGACGGTGTGGGAGCTGGAGGGCCCGACACCGATCTTGAACAGGTCGAACACGCTGATGGCCATTGTCGAATCACCTCTTGCTGGGCTTGTCTCTGCGCGCCATGCGCAGGGCGGGGCAGCTGCTAGGCTGAAGCAGCGGGCCGCCTTGAATGCACGCATCATCGGGCTTTTACCAACCCCCTCGCCGTCTGCAACCGACGTACTTTTGTCCAGCAGCGCCGCGCTGTTTTTTACCGGGGAGCTGCCCTCGCCACGCCGCTTTCCGGCGGCCTGGTGACGTAAAAATGCGGCTGAGGGGGTGGAAAAATCCATAAGCGACATCGCCCATACTGGATACGACCCGTTCCGTACTGGTTACGACCCCACCAGTAGGCGATTGCCCAGCGCTGGAGGATTATCGAAAGCGACTCGTAAAGCACGGCCACGCATCCTGCCCTCTGCAGGCCTGGTCGACCGGACCCTGAGAAAGCCCGGCGACCCACGCGAACCCGAAGACAAAATCACAGGAGTCCATCCATGAAAGGTTCACCCTCGCTGTTGCTGGTTGCGTTGCTGTCCGCGCCTTTGCTGGCCCAGGCCGCCGAACCCGAGCAATGTCAGACGGTACGGTTCTCGGATGTCGGCTGGACCGACATCACGGTAACCACCGCGACCACCAGCGTTGTGCTCGAAGCACTGGGTTACAAGACCCACACCACCATGATCTCGGTACCGGTGACCTACAAGTCGCTGGCCACCGGCAAGGACCTGGACGTGTTTCTCGGCAACTGGATGCCGACCATGGAGAACGACATCAAGCAGTACCGCGACGCCGGTACTGTAGAAACAGTGCGCGCCAACCTGGAAAACGCCAAGTACACCCTGGCCGTGCCCCAGGCGCTGTATGACAAGGGCCTGAAGGATTTCAGCGACATTCCCAAGTTCAAGAAAGAACTCGACAGCAAGATCTACGGCATCGAGCCCGGCAACGATGGCAACCGCACAATCCAGAGCATGATCGACAAGAACGCCTTCGGCCTGAAGGACGCCGGCTTCAAGATCGTCCAGTCCAGCGAGGCCGGCATGCTGTCGCAGGTCGACCGCGCGCAGAAACGCGGCGATGCGCTGGTGTTCCTCGGCTGGGAACCGCACCCGATGAACACCCGCTTCAAGATGCAGTACCTGACCGGCGGGGACGAGTTCTTCGGCCCCGACTTCGGCAAGGCGACCGTATTGACCAACACCCGCAAGGGCTATGTGCAGGAATGCAGCAACGTTGGCCAGCTGTTGAAGAACCTGTCGTTCGAGCTCAAGGATGAAAGCACCATGATGGGCTATGTCCTGGACGACAAGATGAAACCCGAGGCGGCGGCCAAGAAGTGGCTCAAGGACAACCCTGGCAAACTGGATGCCTGGCTGGCCGGCGTAACCACCGTGGACGGCAAACCCGGCCTTGAGGCGGCCAAGGCCAAGCTGACGCAGTAACGAAATACGCAATAGCGCTACCTCGGGGCAGGCCCGTGCCTGCCCCGGGTTGATTTCAATCTATGCAGGTGGAAGCTCGCTATCATGCTTATCGATCAGAAAATACCCCTGGGCCAGTACATCGCGTCGTTCGTCGAGTGGCTGACCCAGAACGGCGCGAATTACTTCGACGCCATCGCGCAAGGCCTGGAGTTCATGATCCATGGCGTCACCAGTGCCCTGACTTTCTTCAATCCGTTCGTGCTCATCGCTCTGTTCGCCGCCTTGGCGCATTTCATCCAGCGCAAGTGGGCGCTGACCGCATTCGTTGCCCTGTCGTTCCTGCTGATCCTCAACCTGGGTTACTGGCAGGAAACCATGGAAACCCTGGCGCAGGTCACCTTCGCCACGGTGGTTTGCGTGGCCATCGGCGTGCCACTGGGCATCGTCGCCGCGCACAAACCGATGTTCTATACCGCCATGCGCCCGGTACTCGACCTGATGCAGACGGTACCTACCTTCGTCTACCTGATCCCCACCCTGACCCTGTTCGGCCTGGGTGTGGTGCCGGGGCTGATCTCGACGGTGGTGTTCGCCATCGCCGCGCCGATCCGTCTCACCTATCTGGGCATCTGCGACGTCCCGCAGGAGCTGATGGACGCCGGCAAGGCCTTTGGCTGCTCGCGGCGCCAGCTGCTCACCCGTATCGAACTGCCGCACGCGATGCCAAGCATCGCCGCCGGCGTTACCCAGTGCATCATGCTGTCGCTGTCGATGGTGGTGATTGCCGCCCTGGTCGGCGCTGACGGCCTGGGCAAACCTGTGGTCAACGCACTGAACACCGCCGATATTTCCCTGGGCTTCGAAGCGGGCCTGGCGATCGTGCTGCTGGCGATCATGCTCGACCGTATCTGCAAGCAACCGGACCTGCCGGTAAGGGGTGAAGCATGAGCATCATTCGTTTCGAAGACGTCGACGTCATCTTCTCCAACAAGCCGCGCGAAGCGCTGTCCCTGCTCGACCAGGGCCAGACCCGCGAGCAGATCCTCAAGCAGACCGGCCTGGTGGTGGGTGTCGAAAAAGCCAACCTGGATATCCAGAAGGGCGAGATCTGCGTGCTGATGGGCTTGTCCGGTTCTGGCAAGTCGAGCTTGCTGCGCTGCATCAACGGCCTGAACACCGTCAGCCGCGGCAAGCTGTTCGTCGAGCACGAAGGCAAGCACATCGACATTGCCCACTGCACCCCCGCCGAGCTGAAGATGATGCGCACCAAGCGCATTGCCATGGTGTTCCAGAAATTCGCCCTGATGCCCTGGCTGACGGTGCGCGAGAACATCAGCTTTGGCCTGGAAATGCAGGGCCGCCCCGAGAAGGAACGGCGCAAGCTGGTCGACGAGAAGCTCGAGCTGGTGGGCCTGACCCAGTGGCGCAACAAGAAGCCGGACGAACTGTCTGGCGGCATGCAGCAGCGCGTGGGCCTGGCTCGGGCTCTGGCGATGGATGCCGACATCCTGCTGATGGACGAACCGTTCTCGGCACTGGACCCGCTGATCCGCCAGGGCCTGCAAGACGAGTTGCTTGGCCTGCAGGCCAAGCTGAGCAAGACCATCGTGTTCGTCAGCCATGACCTGGACGAAGCGCTGAAGCTGGGTAGCCGCATCGCCATCATGAAGGACGGGCGGATCATCCAGTACAGCAAGCCGGAAGAGATCGTGCTCAACCCGGCCGACGAGTATGTGCGCACCTTCGTCGCCCATACCAACCCGCTGAACGTGCTGTGCGGGCGCAGCCTGATGCGCAGCCTGGACAACTGCAAGCGGGTGAATGGTTCGGTGTGCCTGGACCCGGGTGGCGACTCGTGGCTGGACCTGGGCGAAGGCAACTCGATCAAGCGCGCACGCCAGGGGCAGAACGGGCTGGAGATGCAGAACTGGGCGCCGGGGCAGTCGGTGGAGGGGCTGGGCCGCAGGCCGACCCTGGTGCATGCGGATATCGGCATGCGTGATGCGCTGCAGATTCGCTACCAGACCGGGAACAAGCTGGTGCTGCAGGAGAATGACAAGGTGGTGGGGATTCTGGGCGACAGCGAGCTGTATCACGCGCTGCTCGGCAAGAACCACGGTTGATGCCATTGGGGCCGCTTTGCGGCCCTTTCGCGACACAAGGCCGCTCCTACAGGGGAACGCATATCCCTGTAGGAGCGGCCTTGTGTCGCGAAAGGAGGGCAAAGCCCTCCCAATAATGGGTCAGCGAACGACGATCCCGCGCGAAGCCATGTAGGCCTTGGCTTCCGGCACCGTGTACTCACCAAAGTGGAAGATACTGGCCGCCAGCACCGCACTGGCATGCCCTTCCAGAATGCCGTCAGCCAGGTGCTGCAGGTTACCCACCCCGCCCGAGGCAATCACCGGAATACCCAGCGCATCACTGATCGCACGGGTAACACCCAGGTCGAAGCCGTTCTTCATGCCGTCCTGATCCATGCTGGTCAGCAGGATCTCGCCGGCTCCCAGGCCTTCCATCTTCTTCGCCCATTCAACGGCATCCAGCCCGGTAGGCTTGCGCCCGCCGTGGGTGAAAATCTCCCAACGCGGCTGTTCACCCGGCCCGGACACCTTCTTGGCGTCGATGGCGACAACGATGCACTGCGAACCGAAACGGTCCGCTGCCTCGCCGACAAACTCCGGGTTGAACACCGCGGCCGTGTTGATCGAGACCTTGTCGGCACCAGCATTGAGCAGGTTGCGGATGTCCTGCACGGTGCGCACGCCACCGCCCACGGTCAGCGGGATGAACACCTGGCTGGCCATGCGCTCGACGGTATGCAGGGTGGTGTCGCGGCCGTCGACGCTGGCGGTGATGTCGAGGAAGGTGATTTCATCGGCACCTTGCTCGTCGTAGCGACGGGCGATTTCCACCGGGTCGCCGGCATCACGGATGTTCTCGAACTTGACGCCCTTGACCACCCGGCCGTTGTCCACGTCCAGGCAAGGGATGATGCGCTTGGCCAGTGCCATGGTTCAGTCCTCAGCCTTGGTAGTTGTCGCAGAAGGCCTGGGCCTCGGCGACATCGAGGGTGCCTTCGTAGATGGCACGACCGGTGATGGCGCCGATGATGCCCGGGGCCTTGGCGTCCAGCAGGGCCTTGATGTCGCCCAGGTTGTGGATGCCGCCCGAGGCGATCACCGGGATCGAGGTAGCTTCTGCCAGCGCCTTGGTGAACGGCACGTTGCAGCCCTGCATCATGCCGTCCTTGGCGATGTCGGTGTAGACGATCGCCGAGACGCCATCGGCCTCGAAACGCTTGGCCAGGTCGATGACCTGCACCGAGCTCACTTCCGCCCAGCCGTCGGTGGCGACGAAGCCATCCTTGGCGTCCAGGCCAACGATGACCTTGCCCGGAAAGGCCTTGCACGCTTCGGCGACGAACTCCGGCTGCTTGACCGCCTTGGTGCCGATGATCACGTAGCTGACGCCAGCCTTGACGTAGTGCTCGATGGTTTCCAGCGAGCGGATGCCACCGCCGATCTGGATCGGCAGGGTCGGGTAGCGCTTGGCAATGGCGGTGACCACTTCACCGTTGACCGGCTGGCCTTCGAAGGCGCCGTTGAGGTCGACCAGGTGCAGGCGGCGGCAGCCACCCTCGACCCACTTGGCGGCCATGCTCACCGGGTCGTCGGAAAATACCGTGGAGTCTTCCATGCGGCCTTGGCGCAGGCGCACGCAGGCACCGTCCTTCAGATCGATAGCGGGGATAATCAGCATCTTGGGAACCTGTCTGTTCTTGGGTTTTCAGGGCTTCTCGAGCGCCCACAGATCGCTTTCGATGCTCTCGAACCGCTCCTTGAGGTGCAGCTGAACATCGGCAATCGCCCTGTTGTAGTAAAGGGGTGCAATTTCTTTGCTGAACAGCTCGAGGACTTCGGCCACTTCGAACGCCCCCAGCTCCAGCTCGAAACGGTCTTCGAGGAAGCGCTTGAGCGTGTGCAGCGCTTCGCGCTCCTGCTCGGGGGCCAGGGTGATGACCGGGGCCTTGGTCTTCGACCTGCTCATTTACCAGCGCCCGTCCCAGGCGACGAAGTTCTGCAGCAGCTGCAGGCCATGGGTATGGCTCTTCTCCGGGTGGAACTGCACGGCAAAGCGCGAGCCATCGGCCAGCGCAGCGGCGAAATCGACACCGTAATGGCCGCGGCCGACCACCTGGGCCGGCTTGCCGGCATTGATGTAGTAGCTGTGCACGAAGTAGAACCGCGCACGGTCGGGGATGTCGTGCCACAGCGGGTGGTCGTTGGTCTGGCCAACTTCGTTCCAGCCCATGTGCGGCACCTTCAGGTGCTCGCCGTCTTCCTGCAGGTCTTTGCCGAAGAAGCGCACCTGGCCGGGGAACATGCCGATGCAGTCGACACCGTCGTTTTCTTCGCTGTGGTCGAGCAGTGCCTGCATACCCACGCAAATGCCGAGGAACGGGCGGTCCTGGCTGACTTCGCGCACCAGGCTGTCGAAGCCCAGGCGACGGATTTCGGCCATGCAGTCACGAATCGCGCCCACACCCGGGAATACCACGCGGTCGGCTTCGCGGATGACCGTGGCATCGCTGGTGACAAGCACCTTACCGGCCCCTGCATGCTCGAGCGCCTTGGCCACCGAGTGCAGGTTGCCCATGCCATAGTCGATTACGGCTACCGTCTGCATTTACAGGCACCCTTTGGTGGATGGCATCTGCCCGGCCATGCGCTCGTCGAGGGTAATGGCCATGCGCAGGGCGCGGCCGAAAGCCTTGAACACGGTCTCGATCTGGTGGTGAGTGTTGTGGCCACGCAGGTTGTCGATGTGCAGGGTCACCAGGGCGTGGTTGACGAAGCCCTGGAAGAACTCCTGGAACAGGTCGACATCGAAGCCACCGACGCTGGCGCGGGTGTACGGCACGTGCATCTGCAGGCCCGGGCGACCGGAGAAGTCGATGACCACGCGCGACAGCGCTTCGTCCAGCGGCACATAGGCGTGGCCGTAGCGGAAGATGCCCTTCTTGTCACCGATGGCCTGGGCGAATGCCATGCCCAGGGTGATGCCGACGTCTTCGACGGTATGGTGATCGTCGATATGCGTGTCACCCTTGCACTCGATATCCAGATCGATCAGCCCATGGCGGGCAATCTGGTCCAGCATGTGTTCAAGGAAAGGCACACCGATATCGAATCGGGCCTTGCCACTGCCATCGAGGTTGATCGAGCACTTGACCTGGGTTTCCAGGGTATTGCGCTCGACGGAAGCCTTACGTTCGACCATCACCAGCTCCGCAAAATCATTAGGCGAAAAGGGCTTCATTATAGGCCTAGAACGCGCCGGCTTGAAACGCGGATGACATATGGCAGAACGAGGAATTACGCAGGCTGGATACCGTTACAGGTCTATACAACCGGGGGCCTGGGGCTGCTTTGCAGCCCATCGCGACACAAGGCCGCTCCTACAGGGGACCGCGCTCGCAGAGAAAACGGGGACAGATGTAGGAGCGGCCTTGTGTCGCGATGGGGCGCAAAGCGCCCCCAATCAATGGAACAGCACAGCCGTCTTCTGCAGGGTAATCCAAACGCCCCAGGCCAACGGCACGACCACCACCGCCCAGGCCAGCAGCACCAGCGGCAGGCTACCCGGCGCCGCCTTCCACTCCAGCGAGCGCGCCCCATCGGCGCCCTTGTCATGGCTCAACGCCCGCTCGGCAGCCAGTTCGGCATCGCTCATGAAATGCTTGTCGGCCACCGGCCGCACCAGCATGTTGCAGACAAAGCCCAGCACCAGCAGGCCGGCGAGGATGTACAGGGTCATGTCATAAGCAGCCGCACGCTCCACCCCGGCCGCCAACTGGTACTCGCGCAGGTAGGTGATAAGCACCGGGCCCAGCACCCCCGCCGCCGCCCAGGCGGTCAGCAGGCGGCCATGAATGGCGCCGACCATCTGCGTGCCGAACAGGTCGGCCAGGTAGGCCGGTACCGTGGCAAAACCACCACCGTACATCGACAGAATGATGCAGAACGCCGCGACGAACAGCGCCACGTTACCCAGGTGCCCCATGTTCGGCACCAGGCTGTACAACCCCACGCCCAGGGCGAAGAAGGCGAAATAGGTGTTCTTGCGGCCAATGTAGTCCGAGAACGACGCCCAGAAGAACCGCCCGCCGATGTTGAACAGGCTCAGCAGGCCGGTGAAGCCGGCGGCAATCGCGGCAATCTGCGCCAGCTGGGCGCTGTTCAGCTCGCTGAAGCTCAGCCCGTTGCCCAGCAGCTTGCCGGCGAACACTTCCTGCAGCAACGGCGAAGCCATGCCGAGGATGCCGATACCCGCCGACACGTTCAGGCACAGCACCAGCCAGATCAGCGCGAACTGCGGGGTCTTCCAGGCCACGCTGACGTGCACGTGGCGGTCGGTGACCATGGCGTTGCCAGCTTTCTTCACCGGGGCGCTCCAGCCTTCTGGCTTCCAGCCGGTCGGCGGTATGCGATACGCCAGGGCACCGGCGGTCATGAACACGAAGTAGATCGCCGCCATGACGACGAAGCTCTGCCACACGCCCACTTCCTGCGCATTGCCGAAATGGCCCATCAGCGCGGTGGCCAGCGGTGCACCGACCATGGCCCCGCCACCAAAGCCCATGATCGCCATGCCGGTGGCCATGCCGCGCTTGTCCGGGAACCACTTGATCAGGGTCGACACCGGCGAGATGTAGCCCAGGCCCAGGCCGATACCACCGATTACGCCGGAACCCAGCCACATCAGCCACAGCTGATGGGTTTTCACGCCAATCGCCGAAATCAGCATGCCGCCGCACCAGCACAGCGCCGACACCAGGCCGGCCTTGCGCGGTCCGGCGTGTTCCAGCCAGCCACCCAGCACGGCCGCCGAGCAACCGAGGAAGACGAAGAACAGGGTGTAGATCCAGCTCAGCATGGAAATCGGCCAATCGCATTCGGCACTGAACATACGGGCCATGAAGCCCATGTCCGCTGCGCAGGCAACCGGGGCGGTGATGCCGAGGGCTTGCGACAGCGGCAGCCAGAACACCGAGAAGCCATAGGCCATGCCGATGCACAGGTGGATGGCCAGGGCGGCCGGCGGGACCAGCCAGCGGTTGAAGCCCGGACGGGCGATGATGCGCTCCTTCGACAGGAAGCCTGGCGCACTGGCCAAGGTCCCCGCCGCGACGGTACTGCTCATGGATCAGATCCTTCTTATAGGTAGGGTGCAGGCAAAGCGGCGCAAGGGTAGCAGCATCAAGTAGCGTGAAAGCAATCTGATATCGTTAATTTTTGCTCGGCTGAAACGGTCATGTTGCCTATACCGGCCCTATCGCCGGCAAGCCAGCTCCCACAAGTACCCCACCGACCTCGGGGACAGCGGGATCCCTGTGGGAGCTGGCTTGCCGGCGATAGGGCCAGTACAGGCCACACATTCGGAACTGACAAAATCATGGCTGTCGAAAGCCGTACCATCTGCCGTACACGTAGGAAATGCCCTGTATCTCTAGTCGAATACGCAGGGGCAACCACTGCGGCGCTATACTCTGGCGCTTGAATTTCAAAAACGGACTACAAGGACTCGCCCATGAAAGCGTTCGGCAAAATCCTGGGACTAGGGCTTCTCGGGTTGCTGCTGATCATCGTGGCGCTGGGCTTCGCCCTGACCCACCTCTTCGATCCCAACGACTACAAAGACGAGATTCGCCAGCTGGCACGTGACAAGGCTCACGTCGAGCTGACCCTCAACGGTGACATTGGCTGGAGCCTGTTCCCGTGGCTGGGCCTGGAGTTGCACGAAGCGAGCATCGCCACCTTGAACAAACCCAAGGAACCGTTCGCCGACCTGCAGATGCTCGGGCTTTCTGTACGTGTGCTGCCACTGCTGCGCC
This sequence comes from Pseudomonas sp. B23(2017), assembly GCF_002113725.1. Classification (NCBI taxonomy): domain Bacteria; kingdom Pseudomonadati; phylum Pseudomonadota; class Gammaproteobacteria; order Pseudomonadales; family Pseudomonadaceae; genus Pseudomonas; species Pseudomonas sp. B23(2017). The sequence continues at coordinate 94,907 of NZ_NEJM01000012.1, forward strand.
GCGAAGTGCAGATGAGCGACGTACGCGTCGAGGGCCTGAACCTGACCCTGGCCCGTGACGAACAGGGCCATGGCAACTGGGAAGACATCGGCAAGCCGCTGCCCGCGCAGAACGGCGCCAGCGCCGATTCGCAGGCCAGTGCTCCGGCCCAGGCACCGGCCGAACAGGCGTCGGCACCGGTCGCCAGCAATGAACGCGCCGTCAAGCTGGACATCGACAGCCTGACCGTGAACAACGCCCGCGTGCAGTACACCGATGCCAAGACCGGCCAGAGCTACAGCGCCGAAAGCATCCAGCTGAGCACCGGCCCGGTCCACGAAGGGGCGAACATTCCGCTCAAGGCCAGCGCCTTCCTCAGTGCCAGCCAGCCGAACATCAAGGCCCGCACCGAACTGGCCGGCGAGCTGCGCTTCGACCGCAAGCTCAAGCGCTACAACTTCGAAGACATGCGCCTGTCGGGCGAAACCTCGGGGGAGCCCACCGGCGGCAAGACCGTGACCTTCGCCGCCCAAGGCCAGTTGCTGGTCGACCTGGCCGCCAATGTCGCCTCGTGGAACGGCCTGAAAGTCTCGGCCAACCAGCTGCGCGCCCTGGGTGAGCTGAACCTGCGAGACCTGGACAAGGCGCCACAGCTGAGCGGCGGCCTGTCCATCGCCCAGTTCGACTTGCGCACCTTCCTCGACAGCATCGGCCGCCCGCTGCCGGCCACCAACGACCCGGCGGCCTTCGCCAAGCTGGAACTGGTCACCCGCCTGCAGGGCACGCCGAACAGCCTGGCCCTGGAAGACCTGGCGGTGAAGCTGGACGACAGCACCTTCAGTGGCCGCGTGGCCGTCGAAGACTTCGCCAAACAGGCCCTGCGCCTGCAGCTCAAGGGCGACACCTTCAACGCCGACCGCTACCTGCCGGCCAAGAGTGAAGAGGCCAAGGGCGCCACCGCCGCGCGCCAGGCCGAGGTCAAGCAACAGGAAGCCAGCGCGGTCGCCGGCCCTGGCACCACGCCGCTTCCCAACGCCCCGACCCAGGTCGCCTGGAGCGATGACAAGCTGCTGCCAGTCGACCGCCTGCGCGCCCTCGACCTGCAGGCCGACCTGGCCTTCGGCTCGCTGACCCTGGACAAACTGCCGATCGAAGACGCCCAGCTCAAGGCCATCGGCCAGGGCGGCCTGCTGACCCTGCAAACCCTGCGCGGTGAACTGTACAACGGCACCTTCGAGGCCAAGGGCACCGTCGACGTGCGCCCTGCCGTGCCGCAACTGGGCGTCAACACCAGCATCCAGCGGGTGCCGGTGGAACACTTCATCAAGACCGAGGGCAAGGAACAGACGCCACCGGTCAAAGGCCTGCTGACCCTGACCAGCGACCTGACCGCCACCGGCAACAGCCAGAAGGCCCTGGTCGACACCCTCAACGGCAACGCCAACTTCGTCATCAACGACGGCGTGCTGGTAAATGCCAACCTGGAACAGCAGCTGTGCAAGGCCATCGCCACGCTGAACCGCAAATCGCTCACCGGCGAGCCTCGCGGCAAGGACACCCCGTTCCAGGAACTGCGTGGCAGCCTGGTAGTACGCAATGGCGTCGCCAACAACCCGGACCTCAAGGCACGCATTCCGGGCCTGACCGTCAATGGCCATGGTGACCTCGACCTGCGTGTACTGGGCATGGACTACAACGTTGGCGTGGTCGTCGAAGGCGACCAGCGCGCCATGCCGGACCCGGCCTGCCAGGTCAACGAACGCTATGTGGGTGTCGAAATACCGCTGCGCTGCCGTGGCCCTCTGGAGCTGGGCGCCAAAGCCTGCCGTCTGGACCAGGACGGCCTGGGCAAGGTTGCCGCCAAGGTGGCCGGCAACCGCCTGCAAGACAAGATCGATGAAAAACTCGGAGACAAAGTGAGCCCGGAACTGAAAGACGCGCTCAAGGGGCTGTTCAAGCGATGAGCCCCGAGCAGTTCTCCAGCGCAGTGCTGGATTGGTATGACGAACACGGCCGGCACGACCTGCCCTGGCAACAGGGCATCAACCCGTACCGGGTGTGGGTGTCGGAAATCATGTTGCAGCAGACCCAGGTCAGCACCGTGCTCAACTACTTCGACCGCTTCATGCAGGCCCTGCCGACCGTGCAGGCCCTGGCCGAGGCGCCGGAGGACGAAGTGCTGCACCTGTGGACGGGCCTGGGCTACTACACCCGGGCACGCAACCTGCAAAAGGCCGCGAAGATCGTGGTCGAACAGCATGGCGGCGAATTCCCGCGCAGTGTCGAGCAGCTCACCGAGCTGCCCGGCATCGGCCGCTCCACCGCCGGCGCCATCGCCAGCATCAGCATGGGCATCCGCGCACCGATCCTCGACGGCAACGTCAAGCGCGTGCTGGCCCGCTACACCGCCCAGGCCGGCTACCCCGGCGAGCCCAAGGTGGCCAACCAGCTGTGGGCCACGGCCGAACGCTTTACCCCGCAGCAGCGAGCCAACCACTACACCCAGGCGATGATGGACATGGGCGCCACGCTGTGCACCCGCAGCAAGCCCAGTTGCCTGATCTGCCCGCTGCAGCGAGGCTGCGAAGCGCACCTGCACGGTGAAGAAACCCGCTACCCCGAGCCCAAGCCGCGCAAGGCACTGCCGCAACGCCGCACACTGATGCCACTGCTGGCCAACCACGAAGGCGCCATCCTGCTTTACCGCCGCCCGTCCAGCGGCCTGTGGGGTGGTTTGTGGAGCCTGCCGGAGCTGGACGACATCGCCCAGCTCGACGATCTGGCCTACCAGCACGGCCTGCGCCTGGCTGACAGCCGCGCCATGGACGGCCTGACCCATACCTTCAGCCACTTCCAGCTGGCGATCGAGCCCTGGCTGGTGCGCGTCGACCCGGTCGGCCAGCACGTGGCCGAGGCCGACTGGCTCTGGTATAACCTCGCCACCCCGCCGCGCCTGGGCCTCGCCGCCCCGGTGAAAAAGCTGCTCAAACGCGCGGCCGACGAACTGATTGCAGGAGACGCCCGATGACCCGCACCGTGATGTGCCGCAAGTACAAAGAAGAACTGCCAGGCCTGGAGCGCCCGCCCTACCCCGGCGCCAAGGGCCAGGACATCTTCGAACACATCTCGCAGAAAGCCTGGGCCGACTGGCAGAAGCACCAGACCATGCTGATCAACGAAAAGCGCCTGAACATGATGAACGCAGAGGACCGCAAATTCCTCCAGGGCGAGATGGACAAGTTTTTCGCCGGCGAAGAATACGCCCAGGCGGAAGGCTACGTTCCACCCTCGGAATGACCCCACGGAACGTAAGCGACGGAATTAATTTAAAATTTTTTCAAAAAGTCGTTGACGAGCGGTCTGAAAGTCTATTTAATTCACCTCGTCGCCCAGATAGCTCAGTCGGTAGAGCAGAGGATTGAAAATCCTCGTGTCGGCGGTTCGACTCCGTCTCTGGGCACCACCTTCAAGCTTCTGGTGGTTGCAAAGTTACCCGAAGCGACAACAAGAAACCCGCCTAGTGCGGGTTTTTTGTTGTCTGTGGTTTTCTGCCCGCTCCGCCTATCCGCCCAAGCATACCCCCCCCACTGCAACATACCGTCATGACAAGGCGCTGGACTCGGTTACCACTCACGCCGAGACTCTTCCCCCAAGCGGCCCGCTTGAAAGGAGAGGCAAATGGTTTTTACGGTAGAAGAGCAGCAGCTGTGGAACAGCGCCATAGCATTTGCAAAAGCCAATAAGAAAGCGATCGCCAGAAAACTCACCTGTACCGATCGGTACCCGGCCGAGCAGGAGCCAGTGTCTGTTTTCATGTCTGGTTCACCCGGCGCAGGCAAGACAGAGGCTTCCATTGAGCTTCTGAACCTGTTCTCCGATCAGCCAATCCTTCGGATCGATCCTGATGAGCTGCGCAGTGAGTTTGCCGACTACCAAGGCGGAAACGCCTACCTCTTCCAGGGCGCGGTCTCCATCGTGGTAGAAAAAATTCTGGATTTCGCCCTGAAACAGCACCAGTCGTTCCTGCTTGACGGGACGCTGGCCAACCTGGATGTAGCACGGCGCAACATTGATCGCTCGCTATAGAAGGGGCGCTACGTTCAGATTCTCTACGTCTACCAGAATCCGCAGCTAGCATGGGAGTTCGTGAAGGCCCGGGAGCAAGCTGAAGGACGACGGATTCTGGTCGACCATTTCGTCGAACAGTATTTCGCCGCTCGTGACGTGGTGAATACCCTTAAGCTAGAGTATGGCAAAGAGGTCCACGTTGACCTACTGTTGAAGCACATTGATAACTCGAACCGCCTTTACAAGGCAGGCGTTGACAAAATCGACTACCACATTCCCGAGCGCTTCACCCGCGAACAACTGAAGGCGACGCTTGAGAACCCCCAGGAGTGAAGCATGAGCCTCTTCAAGTCCACACCCGAGAAGGTAAAAAGCCCCTTCGCGGAGTTCATTCGCAATGCCAAGTCCGACGAGAAGAAACGCGTATATAACACCGTGCTCGTTGAAGCCACAAAACGCCAGAAAGCAGTCATGCTCGAGGCTGCTGCCAAATCTGCGTAAGGCCTGTTCTCAATGGCCGCTGGACTGCATCAACCCTGCAAGGGCCCATAAAGGGCCCTTTGAAGTACACCATCTTCCGCTAGCCTTCATACCCCTTGCTTTCACCCCTCTTCCTCCGTCTCCAGACCAATGAACCGCAGGCAGAAATGGCCCATTCAGGCAACCTGGGTTGACCAACATCAAAACGCCATCGATCGCTCATCCTTAAGATGCCAGGTGGACATTCGACCTGACCTCGCAAGGACCTCCATGAGCGAAGAATCCCCCCTCCTGCTCCCCGCCCCCAGCGAGCCCGCCATCACCCCAGCCCGCACGCGTCGCCCACGCCAGCGCAAGCCGGAGCCGACGATCACCAGCATCAGCCAGCAACCTGCTGCACTGGGAGTCGCCACCGCCCCCAAGGGCAGCAACGAAGACAGCACCTCGGCCCACCTGCCGGCCAGCTACCCCTACCGCACCCGCATGCGTCGCCAGGACTACGAGAAGGCCAAGCACGCGCTGCAGATCGAGTTGCTGAAGGTACAGAGCTGGGTGAAGGAAACCGGCCAGCGCGTGGTGATCCTGTTCGAAGGGCGCGATGCCGCAGGCAAGGGCGGCACCATCAAGCGCTTCATGGAGCACCTCAACCCTCGTGGTGCTCGCATCGTTGCCCTGGAAAAGCCTTCCGAGCAGGAAAAAGGCCAGTGGTACTTCCAGCGCTACATCCAGCATCTGCCCACGGCAGGTGAAATGGTGTTCTTCGACCGCTCCTGGTACAACCGCGCCGGCGTCGAAAAGGTGATGGATTTCTGCTCGCCACTGCAGTACCTGGAGTTCATGCGCCAGGCCCCGGAGCTGGAGCGGATGTTGTGCAACAGCGGCATCCTGCTGTTCAAGTACTGGTTCTCGGTGAACCGCGAAGAGCAGCTGCGCCGCTTCATCTCGCGCCGGGACGACCCGCTCAAGCACTGGAAGCTGTCGCCCATCGACATCAAGTCGCTGGACAAGTGGGACGATTACACAGCAGCCAAGGAGGCGATGTTCTTCCATACCGATACCGCCGATGCGCCGTGGACGGTGATCAAGTCCGATGACAAGAAGCGTGCGCGGATCAATTGCATCCGGCACTTCCTGCATTCGCTGGATTATCCGGGGAAGAACCACAGTGTGGCGCATGCGCCGGATGAGTTGCTGGTCGGTCGGGCGTCGCGAGGTTTCGAGGAAGATGAGGCAGAGCCGCAGGCCAGTTGAATCGGCGTGCCTGCTGCGCTTCAATACGCGCAATTTCCGCCCCACCAAGGATTCACCCCATGGCCACCCCCACCAAGCAACAGAAACGCGCCAAGCGCGCCGCCAGCAAGGCCAAGCAGAACCGCATGGTACGCAGCGGCCAGGCAGTCAAGGCCAGCGCTGGCGACAGCGCCAGCATCGAGCAGGTGTACAACAAGGCCATGGAATCGGGCAGCTACGACCCGCTGTTCAAGAAAATGAAGGAAGCCCAGGAAGGCGGCCTGGTGCCGATGATTTCGGTGTTCCTGGTAGACCCGCTGCTGGCCCTGGTGCTCAAGGGGCACAAGGAAGAACACGCCACCGACTACATCGTGCTGGTGTTCAATGCCTACCGCAAATGGCTGGACGGGGCCGACGAAGAGGCCACCATGGCCTGGCTGGAGAGCGATGAGTTCCAGGCAGCCTATGTGGCGGCTTCGGAGCTGGTTGCCAAGCAGCAACAGCAGCAGAAGCAGTTTGGCTGACAGGGCTGTGTAGCCTGCCCGGGCCCTATCGCCGGCAAGCCGGCTCCCACATGAACACCACAGGCCCGAAGGCAATGCCGTCCCTGTGGGAGCGGGCAAGCCCGCGAAAGGGCCGGAACAGGCAACAAAAAAGGCCGCGCCCTTCACAGGACGCGGCCTTTTCATTTCAGCCAGCGCGGATCAGTTATCCAGCGCCACCCGCCCGGCAGCTTCACGCTTGCGGTGCACCAGCAAGCCAGCCGCCACCACACCAATGCTCAGCAATGCGGTCGCGATGATTTCGGCGCGGTGGTCCTCACGCAGCGCCATTACCACCAGAATGGCAATGATGAAGGCAATGGTCGCCCAGGTCAGGCCCGGGAACAGCCACATCTTGAAGGTGATCTTCTCGCCGCGGGCCTCACGCTGGGCGCGCATGCGCAGCTGCGACACGGCAATCACCAGGTACACCAGCAGCGCAATGGCACCAGAGCTGGCCAGCAGGAACTCGAACACCTGGGCCGGGGCCACGAAGTTGGCGAACACACAGAGGAAGGCCGCTGCAGTGGACAGCAGAACCGCCACATGCGGGGTAGCCGACTTGGTGGTGCGCTGGGCAATGGCCGGGGCGTCACCACGCTTGCTCAGCGAGAACAGCATGCGCGACGAGGTGTACAGCGCCGAGTTCAGGCAGCTGGTCACGGCGATCAGCACGACGATGTCGACGATCAGCTTGGCATTCGGCACGCCGATGCGGCTCAGCACGGTCTGGTAGGAACCGGTCTCGGCCAGGGCCGGGTCGTTCCACGGTACCAGGGCCACGACCAGGAAGATCGACACCAGGTAGAACAGGCAGATACGCCAGATCACCGAGTTGGTGGCGCGGCTGATCTGCTTGCCCGGGTCCTTCGACTCGGCAGCGGCAATGGTAACGATTTCGGTACCCATGAACGAGAACATGGTGGTCAGCATGGCTGCCAGCACCGCGCCCAGGCCGTTAGGCATGAAGCCCTGGGTGTCGAACAGGTGGCTGGCACCGCTTACCTGGCTGCTCGGCACAAAGCCGAACATGGCAGCACAACCCACAGCGATGAAGCCGATGATCGCCAGCACCTTGAGCAGGGCGAACCAGAACTCGAACTCGCCGTAGTTCTTCACGCTGCACAGGTTGGTCAGGGTCAGCGCCAAGGTGATGACCAGGGAGAACGCCCACAGGTCGACCGCAGGGAACCAGGCATGCAGGATGGCCGCGGCGGCGTTGGCCTCCAGCGGAATTACCAGTACCCAGAACCACCAGTACAGCCAGCCAATGGTGAAACCGGCCCAGCGCCCGATGGCGCGGTCGGCATATGTAGAGAACGAACCGGTGTCAGGCGAGGCGACAGCCATTTCACCCAACATGCGCATCACCAGCACGACCAGCGTACCGGCGGCAGCGTAAGCCAGCAGCACAGCTGGGCCGGCAGCAGCGATGGCGTGGCCGGAGCCAACGAACAGGCCGGCACCGATGACGCCAGCGATGGACAGCATGGTCACATGCCGTTGTTTGAGCCCCTGAGCGAGGTCATTGGAATTGTTACCGCTCATTAAAACTACCTTTGTAAGGAGTGGACCACTCCGACTGCGGTTACGGAGCGCGCCTGGGGTTGACCTGGGCGTCGCTGCAATCGGCGGTTTCCTACTGGCAATAAGCGCGCCATGTGCTGAATGCATTCGTCAGAAAAGTCGGCAGGCCTTTTAGTATGCGGTTTGGAGGGCTTTCGGCCAACGGCTGACCGAAAGGCCGCCAAATCATCGGATTACTGAAATACCCACTTACAAACGCACCAAAGGTGCTCCCCGGTAACACCTGTGCACCGCTGCAATGCAAAAAAGTGCAACCTAGAGGTACAACCTGAAGACCCGACCTCCCCCGTTCGCGGGCATGCCCGCTCCCACAGGTCAGGTGCAACCATTTGAGCTTTTTAACGAACCCGTGGGAGCGGGCGAGCCCGCGAAAGGTCTAAAACCGCTTCCATGAGCGGGCCAAAGCTGGCACCATCGCGCCTTTTTTCATCAAGGCTCTGGTGCTGGGCGACACCTTCGCGGACATCCGCGCGACGTTGCGCTGCAACGATGCGACAAACCGCCCCACCAGCGCCCCGAGTCCCCAGCGACCCTGTTGGCCGTGATAATGCCGCTATGCTAGCTTGGCGCACGCCAGGAAGGCCGCCAACAGCTGGGAACGCACCCGTACACATGAGGACCGCACATGGCTCAGGCCACGCCCGCGCTGGAAATCCGCAATCTGCACAAACGCTACGGCGAGCAGGAAATTCTCAAGGGCATTTCGCTGACCGCACGCGACGGTGACGTGATCTCCATCCTGGGGTCGTCCGGCTCCGGCAAGTCCACCCTGCTGCGCTGCATCAACCTGCTCGAGAACCCGCACCAGGGCGAAATCCTGGTCGCCGGTGAAGCCCTCAAGCTCAAGGCCGCCAAGAACGGCGACCTGGTCGCCGCCGACAACCGCCAGATCAACCGCCTGCGCAGCGAGATCGGTTTCGTCTTCCAGAACTTCAACCTGTGGCCGCACATGTCGATCCTCGACAACATCATCGAGGCACCACGCCGCGTGCTCGGCCAGAGCAAGGCCGAGGCCATCGAAGCCGCCGAAGCCCTGCTGAACAAGGTGGGCATCTACGACAAGCGCCACAGCTACCCCGCCCAGCTTTCCGGTGGCCAGCAACAGCGCGCCGCCATTGCCCGTACCCTGGCCATGAAGCCCAAGGTCATCCTGTTCGACGAGCCAACTTCGGCGCTCGACCCGGAAATGGTCCAGGAAGTGCTAAACGTTATCCGCGCATTGGCCGAAGAAGGCCGTACCATGCTGCTGGTGACGCACGAGATGAGCTTTGCCCGCCATGTGTCCAGTGAAGTCGTCTTCCTGCACCAGGGCCTGGTCGAAGAGCAGGGATCGCCGCAGCAGGTCTTCGAGAACCCGACCTCGGCGCGTTGCAAGCAATTCATGTCCAGCCACCGCTAACGGAGCAATACATGCACACTTACAAGAAGTTCCTCCTGGCAGCTGCTGCCACGCTGGTGATGTCGGCCAACGCCCTGGCCGCAGAGAAACTGCGCATGGGTATCGAAGCCGCCTACCCACCGTTCAACAACAAGGATGCCAGCGGTAACGTGGTCGGCTTCGACAAAGACATCGGCGACGCCCTGTGCGCCAAGATGAAAGTCGAGTGCTCGGTCGTCACCTCCGACTGGGACGGCATCATCCCGGCCCTGAACGCCAAGAAGTTCGACTTCCTGGTGTCGTCGCTGTCGATCACCGACGAGCGCAAGCAGGCCGTGGACTTCACCGAGCCGTACTACTCCAACAAGCTGCAGTTCATCGCGCCGAAAAACGTCGACTTCAAGACTGACAAGGACTCGCTCAAGGGCAAGGTGATCGGCACCCAGCGCGCCACCCTGGCCGGCACCTATCTTGAAGACAATTTCCCGGGTGTAGACGTCAAGCTCTACGACACCCAGGAAAACGCCTACCTTGACCTCGTTGCCGGCCGCATCGACGGCATCCTGGCCGACAAGTACGTGCAGTACGAGTGGCTGAAGAGCAAAGACGGCTCGAACTTCGAGTTCAAGGGTGAGCCAGTGATGGACAGCGACAAGATCGGCATTGCCGTGCGCAAGGGCGACACCAAGCTGCGCGACGACCTGAACAAGGCCCTGGCAGAAATCAAGGCCGACGGCACGTACAAGAAGATCAACGACAAGTACTTCCCGTTCAGCATCGAATGATCCGCCCCGACCGGCGCGCCCTTGCGGCGCGCCAGTCCCTAGAATGACCTGCCCATGAATATCGACCTGCACGGATTCGGTCCGGCCATGATGGCCGGCACCCTGATGACCGTAAAACTGGCGCTTTGCGCCTTGCTGCTGGGCCTGGTCCTGGGCCTGCTCGGCGCCCTGGCCAAGACTTCCTCGATCAAGCCACTGCAATGGCTTGGTGGCTTCTATTCGACCCTGGTTCGCGGCGTGCCCGAACTGCTGTGGGTACTGCTTATCTATTTCGGCACCGTCGGCTTGATGAACGCCCTCGGTGAAGCCCTGAACATGCCGGGCCTGGAGCTCAGCGCCTTCGCTGCGGGCGTGATCGCCCTGGGCCTGTGCTTCGGCGCCTATGCCACCGAAGTGTTCCGTGGCGCCATCCTGGCGATCCCCAAGGGCCACCGTGAAGCCGGCCTGGCGCTTGGCCTGTCCAAAGGCCGCATCCTGTCGCGGATCATCCTGCCGCAGATGTGGCGCATCGCCCTGCCCGGCCTTGGCAACCTGTTCATGATCCTGATGAAGGACACCGCCCTGGTGTCGGTGATCGGCCTGGAAGAAATCATGCGCCACGCACAAATCGGCGTGACCGTGACCAAAGAGCCGTTCACCTTCTACATGGTTGCGGCCTGCATCTACCTGAGCCTGACCATCATTGCCATGACCGGCATGCACTTCATGGAAAAACGCGCCGCTCGCGGCTTTGCGAGGGCCGAATAATGAATTGGGAAGTCATCATCAAATGGCTGCCACGCCTGGCCCAGGGTGCGACCCTGACCCTGGAGCTGGTGGCCATCGCGGTGGTTGCCGGGTTGATCCTGGCCATCCCGCTGGGCATCGCCCGCTCCTCGCGCCACTGGTATGTGCGCGCGGTGCCGTTCAGCTACATCTTCTTCTTCCGTGGCACGCCGCTGCTGGTGCAGCTGTTCTTGGTCTACTACGGCCTGGCGCAGTTCGACGCGGTGCGTTCGAGTTCGCTGTGGCCGTACCTGCGCGATCCGTTCTGGTGCACCGTGCTGACCATGACCCTGCACACTGCTGCCTACATCGCCGAGATCCTGCGCGGCGCGCTGCAGTCGATCCCCAAGGGTGAGATCGAGGCGGCGCGGGCACTGGGCATGTCGCGGGGCAAGACGCTGTTCTACATCATGCTGCCACGCGCCGCGCGCATCGGCCTCCCGGCGTACAGCAACGAAGTGATCCTGATGCTCAAGGCCAGTGCCCTGGCCAGTACCGTGACCCTGCTGGAACTGACCGGCATGGCCCGTACCATCATCGCCCGCACCTACCTGCCGGTAGAGATCTTCTTTGCCGCCGGGGTGTTCTACCTGGTGATCTCGTTCGTACTGGTGCAGGGTTTCAAGCTGCTGGAGCGCTGGTTGCGCGTGGATGCGTGCCAGGGCCGCTGAGACCTCACTGACTGCTTCGCGGGCACGCCCGCTCCCACAGGTGTAGCGCCAACCTTGAATGTGGCGCTATACCTGTGGGAGCGGGCGTGCCCGCGAAGAGGCCCTCAAAACCACCACACATCCTTGCCATGCCCAACCACCTCCACAGCCCCCACCTAAGCACCCGCTTCCAGGCCCTCGACCAGTTCCTGATCGAGCACCAGCAGCTGTGGAAACCGCGCCCCTTCACCAGCCTGCAGCTGGCCTGGGAAACCGCCCACCCCGAGCTTGCCGCCCACCTGCGCCAATGCTCCCTGGCAGACGCCGAAACCGACACCACCGCTGCCCCGTTGCCCGCCCCGTTCCCGCAACTGGCCCAGCAAGCCCGACAGCTTTCGGCACTCGGCAACCTCCCGGAAACCGACCTGCCCCCCGCCGCGCACCGCCTCGACGTAGCCGTCCCTGGCCGCAAATGGCAGCAGATCGAAGCCTTCGCCAGCCACCTGGCCTTCCGCGAACAGCCCAGTCACTGGCTGGACTGGTGCTCCGGCAAAGGCCACCTGGGCCGCCGCCTGCTGCAACCCGGCCAACACCTGACCTGCCTGGAATACGACGCCGAACTGGTCGCCGCCGGCCAGGCCCTGAGCGCGCACCACCACTTGCCAGCGCAGCATGTGCACCAGGATGTGATGGCCAACGACAGCGCCCGCCACCTGGCTGGCGACAAAAGCGTGGTCGCCCTGCACGCCTGTGGCGACCTGCATGTGCGCCTGATGCAACTGGCCAGCCAGCAAGGTTGCCGGCAACTGGCCGTGGCCCCCTGCTGCTACAACCGCATCGCGGCGCAGCAGTACCAAGCGTTATCCACAGCCGCCCAAGCCTCCAGCCTGCGGCTGTCACTGGACGACCTGGGCCTGCCCTTGAGCGAAACCGTTACCGCCGGCGCCCGCGTACGACGCCAGCGCGACACCTCGATGGCCCGGCGCCTGGGCTTCGACCTGCTGCAACGCCAGCAGCGCCAGACCGACGAGTACCTGCCGACACCGTCGCTACCCGTGGCCTGGCTGGAGAAGCCCTTCGAGCAGTACTGCCGCGACCTGGCCGAACTCAAGCAATTGCAGCTGACTGGCAACCCGGACTGGGCAGCCCTGGAAGCCGCCGGCTGGCAACGCCTGGCCGAGGTCCGCAACCTGGAGCGCGTGCGCAACCTGTTCCGCCGGCCGCTGGAGCTGTGGCTGGTACTCGATCGCGCCCTGTTCCTCGAAGAACAAGGCTACAACGTGCGCCTTGGCCTCTTCTGCGACTACCCACTCACCCCGCGCAACCTGCTTATCCTTGCCGAACGCGACCGTTAGCCGCAGCACAACCTGTGGATAACTCTGTGAACAAGCTTGTGATTACCTGTTGGATCCAAGCGCTATTTCAAGCGTTTCGCTTATTCCAGCTTGCGCGTCAAGGCCAGTAAAAACAGGCGTTTGCGCAAAGACCGGCGGTGTATCGATCCGGCATGCCTTTCGCGCAAGGCGCCGATGCCACTTGTGCATAAACATTTCTTGTGGTTGGCGACTGCGTCTAAAGCCTTACCCAGAATGGCCTGATTTACGCGGTCCCTTGTAGGAGCGGCCTTGTGTCGCGAAAGGGCTGCAACGCAGCCCCAGCGATCTCTGCAAATACGCCAAAAACGGGGGCCGCTTTGCGGCCCATCGCGACACAAGGCCGCTCCCACACTGACCGCATCAGGGCTCAATGCGCCTTGTTCTTGGCAATCTCGATATCGTTCATCAGCGCCTTGGCCATGTCGCACAGATAATCGGCGGCGCCCAGGAATTTATGGTCATCCTCCATATCCCCCTCGCGCACCAGATGCTTGATGTAGCCCATCAGGATCGAGACATGCTCATAGGCAGCATCGACGGGGACGCCAGGCTCCACACGTAGCAGATTGAGGGATGGGTTACCGGCTGCGAGGAAGGTTTCCACGCCTGCGGTGGTGATTGGCTTGGGGCTGCGGGGATCAGTATCGATCGTTTTCAATTTTCAAACTCCTATATTCCTCAAGGAGTTACCGCCTTCATTCTTTCTCACGGAATAAAGGGCGGCAACCGTGCACGGGGTGAGAAACCGAGTGAATATAGGAAGCCTCGGCCAGACCAAAGTCTGCCCGCGCACGGTCGCCATTACAGGGCCGCTAAATTCGTCATCGGGTTCTCACACCCGGTCGCCAGAGCGACCCGAAAAAGGTATCCGTGAGCCATTTCCCCGACAACAGCGATACTTCGGCGGCGCGCGTAGGATAGTTCCGAAGCCACCAAACCCTGAAGTTGTTAGCCCTAAAGTTCAGAATCTTCGTACAGCTGACGGCCCTTTCGCGGGCGCGCCCGCTCCCACAGGTACTACACAGTTTCAAGGCTTGTGGAGATCCTGTGGGAGCGGGCAAGCCCGCGAATAGGCCATCACAAGCAACACAAAGCTAATGCCTGACCACCGCAACGGTGTATCATCCGCCCCCCAAATCATTAAAAAGTGACGTCGCGCGCTGCCCGCCAGCCCCGCGACCTTCTGGCGTTGCGCCAGAACCGACAATGGACTAACGGACCCGACCATCGTGACCCAAGCCAAGCCCCTCGCCCTGCTGACCCTCGCCCTGGCCCTGACCGGCTGCGCCAGCGGCACCGCTCCCCACTCCAACAGCAGCCTGGGCTGGAACCACCCCGGCATGCAGCTGGGCGGCGACAACGGCCTGCCCCTGCGCACCGAAAGCCCCTGCCGCAAGCGCGGCTGCGACAACGACAAGCTGTTCTTCAACCCGGGCAAAACCGAGCCAAGCGTCACCACCATCCATCGCGGCTGGTAGGAAAATTCTTCTTTCAGGTCGGTGACTTAGGTCATTTGCGAACATTCGCAACGAAGTGGTTTACAGGCGCCAACCGATCGTTATAATGACGCCCCATTGCCGGTATAGCTCAGATGGTAGAGCAACTGACTTGTAATCAGTAGGTCCCGGGTTCGATTCCTGGTGCCGGCACCATACGCAGTATCAAAAAAGGCTCACCGAAAGGTGGGCCTTTTTTGTTTTCAGGGTCGCCCAACCACATCAGCCTTGGCCTTGAGGTCGATGCGCTCGGTGTAGGAGCTGGCTTGCCTGCGATGGGCTGCGCAGCGGCCCCAACGATCCCAAAAAAGAGCGCAGCCTGAGACCAGACACGTCTTCCAACATAAACGCTTTGACTCGCCCACCTGGCCCAGCCACGATTTATCGTAAATTTTAGGTATTCCTGCTGAGGCAAGCCGATGGCGCTTCAATTCCACGAAAGCCCTTTTCACGCCACCCACGATGCAGACACAGCCAGCAAAATGGCCTTGAAAATGGACCTGTCCATTTTCATCACCGACTGCATCAAAAAAATGGGCCTCAAGCAGCATGATGCTGCGGTCAGGCTGAACGTAACCCAATCCCGAATATCCGAGCTTGCAAATGGCAAGATCGAGAAGTTCACCCTCGATGCCATGATGGACATGCTCGACAAGCTCGGCTTTCGCACAAGCCTCACCCTGCCCTCGAACGATGCCGGTTCACCGCCGCAGATCGTGATCATTCAAGCACCTGGCAGCTAAACCCTGTACCCCATTTCTTGCAGCTCGTGTTTGAGCAATAACGACGTAGCGCAGGGCCTACGCACAGCGTGCTAAAGAGCCACAACTCTGCTTTTTGCAAAGCGATGTTTCAACGAAACAACTCTTGCGCCATCCGTGAGTAAAGTGGCCTGCCAACCTCAGGAGCCCTGCCTCATGCTGCACCTGCAAACCCCTTTGGCGCAGGCCGTGCGCCAGCTCTTCGACAGAGCCTTGCCTCTACTGGCTGGGCAACGCTCGGGAACAGTCAAGATCTATGTATTTGGCGGGTGCGCCTTGCACATGCTGACGAATGCCCGCGGCAGTGCGGATATCGATGCGGAGATTCAGGCCAGCGAACACCTGCTCAGGGACGAAATAAGGGCAGTTTATGCCGCGCCGGAAGACTACGAGCAGGATGGTCTGGACCTGTCCGTGGTGTTCGACCAGCAATTCAATAACTCGCTATGCCCCTTGCATGAAGACTACGATGCGCGGGCAATCCTCCTTCCCGGCCAGGAGTGCTCTCCTTTACAGGTTTTCATAGCTCACCCGATCGACCTCGCCATTTCAAAACTCGGGAGATTCACCGAACGCGACCAGGATGACATCAATCTGCTTATCAGGTCAGGCAAGCTGAATCTCAAGGAATTTGATAGGCTTGCCAAGGAGGCAATCGACTATTACCCCTGTGATAGAAGCACCGTAACCAGCTGCCTGAGGTTGATTCTCGATGAAGCGCGAGAGTGGGGCCAGTAATACCAGTGAGGCGATGACTATGCCCTCGAATACGGCGCATGGGGCTCGGCATTGCGACACCTCCCCGCTCGATTACTCGCTAGAAAAACTCTGGGCGCTTGTGTCCTCTGACATGCCCCCCACTGATCAACATGCCCGTCAGGCACTTGAGCACCTGGTCGTTCAAGCTACAAAAACCTCGCTGGACAAGCTCGACAAGGCCGTTGCCGAGACTTTCGCTCTCCTCTTCTGGTACAGAAACGAGGATATGCGCGAAGCATTGGAAAATCGCTTGAACATGCCAAGGCTCGCACCCGTAAGGAAGCGGCGCCTGATGTATCTGGTTGACCGGCTTCGCCGTTTTCCATGCATGAAACCGGAACAAGCCGAGCAGATGAAGAAGCTGGTCACCCGCTGGAAGGATCTGGCTCAAGATCTGAATGGCAAACAGGTAGAAAAGGCGCAAGCGGTAAACCGTTACGACAAGGTTGCTGCTACGTGGGGCGTGGCTGAGCCCGTATCCAGTCTGATGAACATGGTGCTAGAACTGCAAACACGGCACTTTGTAGATGCCCATCATCTGCCGAACGGCTATGCCCAGTTGGCAACGCGTCCACCTGAACACTGATCCGATAATGTTGGGTCAGTTGTTTGTAGTGGCTGTACTCCTCCCCAAGATTGATCTCAATCAAGCCTGACGCCGGCACGCAGCTTAGCCTGAGATCCGTCAGCACTTTAGGGAAGGAAACAATGGCCAAGAAATTCCCCACAAACCCCAGCCACCCGGAGCGCATCTGTTGGGGCTGCGACGTGTATTGCCCGGCCAAGGCATTGGCCTGTGGCAATGGTGCGAGTCGGACCATGCACGCGGTGGAACTGTTTGGTGAGGACAGGGTCGCTCCCACAGGGATCGCGCCACCTATCAGAACCTGAGCAAGGCAGTTGCTCCCAAAGGGGCGCGCCGCGCTCAAGGCATGCGCTGTAACTGTGGGAGCTGGCTTGCCTGCGATGGGCTTCGCAGCAGCATGTGATGGATGCTCTTATACCTATGGCCCTCGTGCGCCAGCTACACCGTACTTCGCTGCCCTACAGCAACCTATCCGCTTGGTCGTATATTGCGCCAACCTGTGCCCGTCTCTTTCTTCTGGAAAGAGACGGGCACTTCTACCACTGCTGCAGCCCTGATCGCACAAGGCTTTGCGGCAATCCCCCTCGTGACAATCGGCGTGACAAACGCCGATGTCACCAGCAACAGCCATGTAGATGATGGTGCCGCCGACCAAGGAATGGACTGCACCTGACTGACAGTCAGGCATGCCCCGGTCATCGCATTGCTGCTTGCGCATGGCTCAGGATCTTCAGGCGCTGGTCTCGTCAGCCAATGCAGCCTCCACCCGCCCACCGGTAACGGTGCTCAGGAGGCCAGATCATGAGATGCCCCTGCTCTTGGTTGTAAAGAGCCGCCAGTCTCGAGTTAGAGAACATCCCCACAGGTCGCAGGGGCCTTGATCCCTGATAACACTCAGCATTCTTGGCGGGATGACGTGGGGAGGTTTACAGATGAGCGCCACTGAGCGACGGCGCCACTTACATTTGATGCAAATGGGAGATTTGCCAAAACTTCAATCAAAACGCCGAGTGGTCGACTGAGCTTTCGGATGTAGAAATGTGCTCCGGCGGACTTTGTACGCTTAGCTATACACCGCGTCAGCTCAAACTGCTTTGGCACGTAGATTAGACCATGATGGCATTGTGCTTTGATCCATATTTAAATATGCTTCCTCCGATGCGCCCAGGCGAACCAAAAATGAAACAAATTGCTAGCTCACATAAAAATCGATGTCAAATTAGCATTTCATTAAATTCAGCGCCATATAGCGTTTTATTTAGCAGAACAGAAACATGAAAACCTGAACTCTCGATAACCACCCTTCACATTTCAGCGACTATCATCGCATGCCAGATTGGTAAAATAGAATCCTATGCTGAATCAGAACTTTTCACCGGATAATCTAAAAAAATTCCTTCATAGCAGACGCGATCAGCGGAAATTGAAGAAGCAGAACTCCTTTGAAAGCGAAGAGAAAATTCTGACCGATCTGAGTTACACGGTGGACAGTCAAGATTTTAAATTTGAAAGCATTAGCACCGCCCAAATAAAAAACAAAAAAATAGTCCGCACCAAAAGCATAAAAGAGATTTTAATCCTAAGAAAGCTTAACGATAACCTAAAACGTATTTATGGTGCAAAGCAGTCTAATCGCAGAGAAATAACCAAGCAAGTATATACACTACTCCAAGAAATCAACCCAATACATATAATAAGATTAGACATTAAAAGCTTTTATGAAAGCATAAAGCTTGACGCCGTACTTGAACCAATTTTCGAAGAAACACTTCTATCACCTACTTCGAAAAAAATAGTCAAGGCAATTCTGAGAGACCCTTCAATCCCTGACCATATCCCCCGAGGACTAAACATAAGCTCTACGCTAACAGAAATATATATGCGCGATTTCGACGGTGCCATCAGAAGCCTCAGTGGAGTCTACTATTACGCTAGATACGTAGACGACATAATCATATTTGCATACAAGAACATAATGACTGGAAGCGAACGAGCAATTAAAAGCTCCCTTCCAACAGGACTTAACACACACAAAAAAAAGAGCAAATATCACCCTATTACTTGCAGGTGCCTGCTAAACTGCGAATGCAGTAACAACTGTAAATGCAGAGCATCTTGCACTTGCGAGCCTGACGCACCAAAAAATATTACGCTAGATTACCTCGGTTATAATTTTACCTTTTCTGACATTCCGAAAAACTCAAAAAAAGAAGATCGGAAAAAACCCAAAAAAATAACCGTAACCCTAGCAGAAAGAAAAGTAAACCGCATCAAGACAAGAACAATACTAGCGCTACTTGATCATTGCAAAAAACCAAACTACCAATTACTGAAGGATAGAATCCACTTCCTAACAGGGAACTGCGAGTTCAGCATTAAAGGTGATTTTAAAATTCGCAGCGGAATATTTTACAACTATCCGCTATTAAGCGCGGACGATCCGGCACTACTGGATCTCACAAACTTCCTAAGAAAATCGATACACAGCAAAAGAGGCTCATTGGGAAGAGCGCTATCAAAATCTCTATCCAACGCGGAACGCTCTCAACTAGGGAGACTTTCATTCCGTTCCGGATTCAAAAATAAAATCACCTATAAAGTTAGCGAAGAGAAGTTGAGCGCCATAAAGGAGTGCTGGAAAAATGCCTAAATCCAGGATCAACAAGGGAGATTTCAATAGGGTCCTATTAACCGAGACAGCACCATATGAAGTTCCTGTCATTTTCAACAACGAAGGTTTCTATGAGCACATAAAAAATGGGGATATGCACACAAATAACCTCCTCATGTCCATAAGGAGCAATACTTGGAAAATCCCACTTCCCTACAAAATAAAAAAAGACACACTGGGAGCTCGCAGACTCAGTCTGCCGCACCCAACATCACAGCTTGACTATATAGAATTCTACAAAGAATACGACGTACTAATTACGTCTCTGTGCTCGCGGAGCAAGATCTCTCTCAGAGCGCCTGTAAAAATAGCAGGTTTTTTCTATGATATAGATAGCAAATATAGTAGTGCTGACATCAACCCAGAGGCCAAGGAGATAAACGACGGATCTGACAACTTAAACATCCCTCATGCAAGCTCTTATTTTTCCTACAATAAATACAATTTTCTTTATAAATTTTACGAATCCTACGAATATCATAGGATCGAAAAAAAATTTAATTTCCTGATGCGCTTTGATATCTCAAAATGCTTCGACTCTATTTACACTCACTCGGTAGCATGGGCGGTCAAGAGCAAGGGATTTGCTAAAGAAAACCATAACGGAATATCATTTGAAAATAAATTTGATGAAATAATTAGAAACTCCAACCACGGAGAAACTAACGGCATCATTATCGGCCCCGAAACCTCAAGAATATTTTCTGAAATAATACTGCAGCGCATTGATATAGAAACCATATCAGACCTATCGAAAGACGACTTAATTTTGGGGCGTGACTATACCGTCAAAAGATATGTCGATGATTATTTTGTATTTTCAAAAAAAGAAGAAACCTGCCGTAAGATATTCAAGAAATTCAAGGAAAATCTAGAGCTATACAAGCTACACATCAATGAAAGCAAAACCAGCCTTCACACTACGCCATTTATGACCTCACTCACTATTGCGAAAAGTGAAACCAGGAAATTCATCAATGACTTTATTGATCAGCACCTAGTAAATACAGACGAGTCAACATGTGATGTAGTTTGCAAAGGTTCGCCATCAAAAAAAGCTAATCGCTTGATTCAAGAATTCAAACAAATACTTTTCTCCAATGTCACTGATTACTCTGGCGTCGCAGGCATTGCCTTAAGTCGAATCTGCAAAAAAATTAGCAAACTTAGAAATATAGCTTTCGCAGGCAATACTGATCGAGAAAGTATTTTTAACTTGATTTATATACTACTCGAACTTTGCTTCTTCATTCTATCCATGGCACCTAGAGTTAGAGTTACATACCTAGTTATTCAGATATCCTCGATTTGCCTTGATATTTCTAAACACCTTTCTTATGACCACGAAAACAACATAAAGAAAAAGATACTCGATGAAAGTATTTTATTTTTGGACCTAATGATTTACGACGAAAAAGATGACTGCAAGATTGAATCGCTAAATATCTTAACGCTACTATCCACGCTGGGTCGCGAATATCTACTACCCCCTCAAAAGCTAAAGTCTTTATATGAAAAAATAAGCTCCACCCATAACACTTGCTATTTCGAAACCATTACTTTTTTGCATTACATTAAGTCCAACCCCACATACAACACCCTTAAAGAAGAACTTCTAGAAAAAATTGAAGCCACTATTTCTCTTGACCGCCGTGCAATTGAGTCGAACACAATCCATTTGCTACTAGACAGCATGTCGTGCCCGTATATCACTGAAAAACTCAAGAAAAAATTCCTTCAACTTGTTCTAGATCAGTATGACATCCCCAACAAAAACAAAATCAATGACTTCCTAAAGTCAGTATCAAAAACCTGGTTCACCAATTGGGACAGCCAAATAAATCTTCAGAGAGCTATCGACAAAAAAGGCTTGAAATTCACTTACTAACCGAAGTAGAATCCAAGAGCTTGAGCGAGTGCCACTCAACACGGGACAATGGGGCAAGAAATTGCGTTTACACAGAGTCTTGAGCAATTAATTTTGCACACACACATAGCCTTCTCAAGTAAAGGTTGGCTGCGGTCAGTATGTACGCAGCCAATTTTTTTGCTCTACAGTTCACGATCGCAAAGCAATTTCAGCCAATGCCTTGCCTTGCTCTGACTAGAAGCTCCCTCATGACTTTTGAGGCTTAACACACTAAAGCCCGTCTATACAAGCGAATCATGGCTGTAAAGGTAGTTATAGGGATAGAGAATTCTACTTAATTAATTAAAATATTTAAATTCAAGTACTTATTACTCTCTTCGACTCCTGGTGCGCACCATACGCAGCATCAAAAAGGCTCACCGAAAGGTGGGCCTTTTTTGTTTCCAGCACGCTCTGCATGATCCCTTCCCCCAAGATTGATCTCAATCAAGCCTGACGCCGGCACGCAGCTTAGCCTGAGATCAGTCAGTCCTTGAGGGAAGGAAACCATGGCCAAGAAATTCCCCACAAACCCCAGCCACCCGGAGCGCATCTGCTGGGGCTGCGACCTGTATTGCCCGGCCAAGTCATTGGCCTGTGGCAATGGGGCGAGTCGGACCATGCACCCGGTGGAACTGTTTGGCGAGGACTGGGACAGCTTCGAGGACCGGCTGGAGAAGCCGGTTGATCGCGAGCAAGGGGCAGGGCCTAGCTGAAATGGGACCGCTTTGAGGCCCATCGCCGGCAAGCCGGGCTCCTACAGGTACAGCGCATGCCTTGAAGCCCGGTGCAGCCCCAGCGAATCAGGTGCCGCGGTGAATGGCACGGGCTTCGCCCGTATTCGCGGGCGCGCCCGCTCCCACAGGGATCGCACCACCTATCAGAAATTGAGCAAGGCAGTTGCTCCCAAAGGAGTGCGCCGGGCTCAAGGCATGCGCTGTACCTTTGGGAGCGGCTTTAGCCGCGAACACCGGCGCAGCCGGTGCCATACACCGCGTTGGATTCTTCGCGGCTAAAGCCGCTCCCACAGGGTACGCGGATTGCTTGCAATTTCAGTTATCTACGCGACAGCGCAGCCCAAAGGGCTGGGCCATCTACCACAGGTACAGCGCATGGTTTGAGCCTGGCGCCGACCCAGCGAATCAGGTGCTGCGGTGGATGGCACTGGCTTCGCCCGTGTTCGCGGGCGCGCCCGCTCCCACAGGGATCGCGCCACCTGTTAGAAATTGAGCAAGGCAGTTGCTACCAAAATACCTGTGGGAGCCCGGCTTGCCGGCGATGGGCTGCGCAGCAGCCCCAGTGCGTTTGATCAGAACGCTGTGCTGACCGTCAGCGACAGGTTGCGGGGGTCGCCGTAGATTGCCCCGGCATAGAACCCGTAGCGGGTGTAGTAGTGCTTGTCGAACAGGTTGTTGGCGTTGAGGCTGACGCTGGTGTCGTCGGTAAGCTGGTACTTGGCCATGGCATTCCAGATGGCATAACCGGACCAGTTCACGTCAGTGGCACCGGTGCTCACACCATTGCTCGGCTGGCCCGCCGGGCTGGAGATTGCGCGGATGTTGCTCTGCGCAGTAACCCCGGCGCCCAGGGTCAGGCGGTCGAGCGGGCCGGAAAGGCGGTAGGTGGTCGAGGCCTTGAACAGGTGCGATGGGTCGCTGCGGCCGTCGCTGTCGACGCGGCGAAAGTGCAGGTAGGTGTAGCCGGCGTACACGTTCCAGCTGGGGGTCAGGGCGCCGGCGATTTCCAGGTCGATACCATCGGTTTCCTGGCCGGAACCGGCTTTGTAGGCGTCGCCACCGGTGGGGGTGGTCAGGTCGCCGTCGAGCACTGCCTTGTTTTCCTGCTTGGTGCGGAAGTACGCCGCCGAGGCGTTCAGGCGGCCATCGAACCACTCACCCTTGATACCCGTCTCGTAGCTTTGCCCGCGAATCGGCTCGACCTTGCTGCCGCTGCTGGTTTCAGCGGTTTGCGGGGTGAAGATGTCGGTGTAGCTGGCATACAGCGAGTAGTTGTCGTTGAGGTCGTACACGGCGCCCAGGTACGGGGTGACGATGCCGTTCTCTTCCTGGCTGGTACGTGCGCCAGCCACGCTGCGGGTGGTGGCCGAGTAATTGCTGGTGCGCACACCGAGGATGACCGACAGTGGGTCGGTGATGCTCAGGCGGGTTGCCGCGTACATGCCTTGCAGGCGGGTGGTGGTCTTGCTGTGGCGGCCAGTGCGCGAGGCGATGATGTTGTAATCGTCATCCACGCCATTGCGCCAGTCGGTCAGCGGGAAGCCGTTGTTGGCGCGGAACTGGCAACCCAGCGCAGGCGCACTGGCCATGCCGTCGCCAACCATGGTGCAGGTGTATTCCGGCGACCAGGCCACGGTGCGGCTGTCGTTGTAGCCAACCATCGCCTGGTGGGTACGGCCGAACAGCTGAAACGGGCCGGACAGGTCGATCTGCGCCGACTGTTGGGTGGTGTCGGTGGAGCTGTGCAAGCCGTTTAGCACGGCGCCGCTGCCATCCTGGTCCCAATAGCCGCCGTAGCTGCCACGGCCCGCCGAGTTGACCTTGGCCAGGCCGCGGTGGTTGAGGGTTTCGGCGGTGCTCTGGGCGGCTTTCAGGTTCAGCGTCCAGTCGTTGTCGAAGCGGTGCTCCAGCGAGCCGAACGCGGTGCGGGTGGTGTACTCGCCAAAGCTCCAGCTGGGCACCACGTTGGTGCTGCGCGGCAGGTCGGTCTTGCTGCCATCGCGGTACCAGATCGGGATGTTCGCACCCCAGCCACCGCCAACAATCTTGTTGTACTCGTACTGGTAGCCGGCACCAAGGGTGGTGGCGTCGTCCAGGTCGAACTCGAAATTGGCCAGCGCGGCGCGGGATCGTTCGGACTGGTTGTCGCGGAATGAGTTGGCGTCCTGCTGGGTCATCACGAAGCGCGAACGCAGGCGGCCGTCTTCGGACAGCGGCAGGTTGAGGTCGGCGCCCAGGCGGCGCTTGTCCCAGCTGCCGTAGGTGGCATAGGCGCTACCGCCGAACGTCCTGGTCGGTGCCTTGCGGATCAGGTTGACGGTGGCCGACGGGTCGCCGGTACCGCCCAGCAGGCCGTTGGCGCCGCGCACGATGTCGATGCGCTCGTACAGGTCCATGTTCAGTGCGTTGCCGCCACCACTGAAGTCGGAGCCGCCCTGGAACTGCAGGCCATCGACCTTCCAGTTGCTGATCGAGTAACCACGGGCACGGTAGTCGGTACGCCCGCCCACTTCGGACTTGCTCGCGGTCACGCCTGGGGTGGTTTCCAGCGCTTGCTCGATGGTGTGGATGTCGCGGTCATCCATCTGCTGGCGGGTAATGGTGGTGACCGACTGCGGCGTCTGGCGCGGCGTCAGGGCCAGGCCGGTGGAGCTGCGGGTGCTTTCGACCGTGTAACCCAGCTGGCCGGCTTCGTCGGCGGGCAGCAGGGCGCTGTCTTCGATCTGCGTGGCCTCCAGTTCCAGGGGCTTGCTGTCAGCAGCCATCGCGCCACCACTGACGGCCACTGCAATGAACAGGGCCAGCGGTTTGAGGCGCGTGCCGCCTCGGCTGATGGAGGGGAAGGCGTTCGGGGTGCTCTCGGAGTTCATTTGGGAAGGCTTCGTATTTGCAGATGATTTTTTGTTAGGATTCTAGGGATCGGCCCCCCGGGCTCCAGACCCGGCTTGTACGGGGATGTAATCGAACGTAACGAGCGCCACCGGCCCTCACCGAACAGGTGTTTTTCTGCATGAGCACAACTTTGCTTGTTGTCGACGATGACGACGAGATCCGCGAACTTCTTTGTGATTACCTGACGGATGCCGGCTATAACGTGCTGGCAGCGGCTGACGGCGAGCAGATGCGTGAGCAACTGGCCCGGCACAAGGTGGAGCTGGTGGTGCTGGACCTGATGCTGCCGGGCGAAGACGGCCTGAGCCTGTGCCGCCAGCTGCAAGCCACCCCGGGGCTGGCGGTGATCATGCTGTCGGCCAAGGGCAGCACGCTGGACCGCATCATCGGCCTGGAGGTGGGTGCCGATGACTACCTGGCCAAGCCCTTCGAGCCACGCGAGCTGATCGCCCGGATCAAGGCCGTGCTGCGTCGTCCGCAACGCCTGGATGCCCCCGCCGAAGAGCCGGTAGAAGATGCCCAGCTGTTCGCCGGTTTCCGCCTGGAACACGTGAAGCGCCTGCTCACCCGCCCCGATGGCGAGACCCTGACCCTGCCCCGCTCCGACTACCGCGTACTGCGCGAGCTGCTGGAAGCCAACAACCGTGTGGTGTCCCGCGACCAGCTGACGCGCAGTGCGTTCGGCCGCGACCACCTGCCAGACGACCGTTCGGTGGACATGTGCGTCAGCCGCCTGCGCCAGCACCTGCGCCACGCGCCGGCGGGTGCCGCGCAAATTCTCACTATCCGCAACGAAGGCTATTTGCTGAGCATCGCCGCCAACGGGGCCGATACCTGACATGCGCTGGCTGCGCCGGCTGTGGCCACGCACGTTGTTCGGCCAGTTGCTGCTGATAATGGTCAGCGGCACCGTGCTGATCCAGTTGATGTCCAGCAGCATCTGGTTCGATGTGCGTTTTGCCCAGGTTCTCGAGGCCCCTGTCCGGCTGATTGCCGCACGCAGCGCGCCGTTGATCGCTCAGGCCGACTGCCGTGCCGGTGCACTGCAGGCGCCAGCGCATTACCAACTGCGTTGCAGCGAAGCCCTGCCCACGCCGGTGCAGGACGAGCGCCGCGGGCGCAGGCGTGTCGAGCTGTTGCTGCACCAGGCCCTCGAGTACGAGTTGGGGCATGCTCAGGACGTGCGCCTGATGAAGGTGCAGTTGACCGACGAACAGGGCCAGCCGATCGTCTGGCGCAGCCTGTTCGGCCTGCGCACGGCCCAGGCGCATCTGCAGTTCGCGGTGCCGTTGGCCGATGGGCACTGGCTGACTATCGAGGGCCAGGAACTGCAAGGCTGGAGCGGCGAGTCGGCCTGGGTGTTGATCAGCGATTACCTGTTGCGGGTGTACGCGCTGCGCATCGTCGCGGTGTTGCTGGTGTGCCTGATAGCCGTGCGCCTGTGCCTGCGCCCGCTGCGGCGCCTGGCCGATGCCGCGCGCGGCCTGGGCAGCAACCTCGAGCAGCCGCCCTTGGCGCTGGATGGCCCGGAGGAAGTGCGCCAGGCGGCCCAGGCCTTCAACGCCATGCAGCAGCGGCTGATCGCGATGGTCAACGACAAGGCCTACTTCCTGGCCGCCGTGTCCCACGACCTGCGCACCCCGCTGACGCGCATGCGCCTGCGCCTGGAGCGCCTGCCGGACGACGAAAACCGGCAGCGCCTGCGGCAGAACATCGCGCAGATGGACAACATGATCGGCCAGGTGCTCGATTACCTGCGCGCGGGGGAGCAACAGAACTTGCAGCAGGTAGACCTGGACCGGCTGGTGGTGCGCCAGTGCGCGGAGCTGGCCACCGCCGAAGAGCCACTGCCGGTGCATGGCCAGGCGGGCAGCCTGCGGGTCGATGCCCTGCTGCTGCAGCGCTGCCTGCAGAACCTGCTGGTCAATGCGTTGCGTTATGCCAAGGAGGTTTCGGTCACGCTGGAACAGGCGAGCACGGGGGTGTTCATCCATATCGATGACCGCGGCCCGGGGATTGCTCCGAGCCTGCTGGCGACCATCATCGACCCGTTCGTGCGCGGTGAAGGGTCGCGCAACCAGGCGTCCGGGGGGTATGGGCTGGGGTTGAGCATCGCCCAGCGGATTGCTGCCAGCCATGGGGGCGAGTTGCTGCTGGAGAACCGCGAGGGGGGTGGGTTGCGGGTCAGCGTGTTGCTACCCAATCAGCCTTTACGCGCCCCCCTGTAGGAGCGGCCTTGTGTCGCGATGGGCTGCGCAGCAGCCCCGGATTCTGGAGTTGATGCAAAGAGTGCCGGGGCCGCGTCGCGCCCCTTTCGCGACACAAGGCCGCTCCTACAAAGGACCGCATGAGCCTGGAAACACGCGATCAGGTAACAGTCTTTTACCGATTACCCAGGTTTTCCCCTCCCCGCCTTTGCCTATCCTATGCCCGGTCATCCTGCCTGCGATGGACCCATGAAACACTCTCTACCCAGCCGCTACGCCTGCCTCGCCCTCTGCCTGCTGTTCACCTTCACCAGCCTGCCGCTGCTACCCCAGCATGCCTGGCTGTGGCCGTTCACATTGATCACCGCGCTGCTCAGCCTGGTCGGCCTGAATGACCTGCGGCAAAGCCACCACGCCGTGCGCCGCAACTACCCGATCCTGGGCAACATCCGCTACCTGATCGAAACCATCCGCCCGGAAATCCGCCAGTACCTGATCGAGGGCGACGACGACAAGCTGCCGTTCTCCCGCTCGCAGCGTTCGCTGGTCTACGCCCGGGCCAAGAACGAAAGCGCCGAGAAGGCCTTCGGCACCCTCAACGATGCCTACAAGCCCGGCTTCGAGTTCATCAGCCATTCCATGCTGCCAGTAGCCACGCCAGACCCGGCATCGTTCCGCATCGCCATTGGCGGGCCGCAATGCCGCCTGCCCTACTCGGCATCGATCTTCAATATCTCGGCCATGAGCTTCGGCGCCCTCAGTGCCAACGCCATCGCTGCCCTCAACCGCGGTGCACGCATGGGCCGTTTTGCCCATGACACCGGCGAAGGCAGCATCAGCCCGTACCACCGCGAACATGGCGGTGACCTGATCTGGGAAATCGGCAGTGGCTACTTCGGCTGCCGCACCGAGGACGGGCGCTTCGACCCACAGCGCTTCGCCGAGCAGGCGCGCTCGCCGCAGGTGAAGATGATCGAGATCAAGCTCAGCCAGGGCGCCAAGCCGGGCCACGGCGGCATCCTGCCGGGGCACAAGGTCAGCCCCGAAATTGCCGCAACCCGTGGCGTGCGCGTGGGCGAGGATTGCATCTCGCCGGCGGCGCACAGTGCCTTCCGCACGCCGGTCGAGTTGCTGCAGTTCGTTGCCAGCCTGCGCGAGCTGTCGGGCGGCAAGCCGGTGGGGTTCAAATTCTGCCTGGGCCACCCTTGGGAGTTCATGGGCATTGCCAAGGCCATGCTGGCCACTGGCATCACTCCGGACTTCATCGTCGTCGATGGCAAGGAAGGCGGCACCGGGGCGGCGCCACGCGAGTTCAGCGACAACATGGGCGTGCCGATGCGCGAGGGCCTGATGTTCGTGCATAACACCCTGGTCGGCCTGAACCTGCGCGCCAGTATCCGCATTGGCGCGGCAGGCAAGATCGTCAGCGCCTTCGACATCGCCAGCGTGCTCGCCATCGGGGCGGACTGGGTCAACTCCGCGCGCGGCTTCATGTTCGCCATCGGCTGCATCCAGTCGCAGAGCTGCCATACCAACAAATGCCCGACCGGCGTGGCCACGCAAGACCCGCTGCGCCAACGCGCCCTGGTGGTGCCGGACAAGGCCGAGCGGGTGGCCAGCTTCCACCGCAACACGCTGCATACGTTGGCCGAAATGTTGGCTGCCGCTGGCCTGGAGCATCCTTCGGAGCTCAAGCCCAAGCACTTGGCGCGGCGTATCAGCCCTAGCGAAATCGGGCTGTTCTCGGACCTGCACACATTCCTCAAGCCGGGCGAATTGCTCAGTGGCTCGATTGAAAGCGAGTTTTATGCGCGGATGTGGCGGATGGCGCGTAGTGACAGCTTTGCGCCGGAGACCGGGGAGGGAGAGGTGAAGGTTGCTGGGGTGCGGCGCAGGGAAGTGGAGCCGGCGTGAAAGCCGGGGGCCGCTTTGCGGCCCTTTCGCGACACAAGGCCGCTCCTACAGGAGTACGCAATCTCATGTAGGAGCGGCCTTGTGTCGCGATTGGCTGCAAAGCAGCCCCTAGGCCATCAGATCAGGATCAGAAGATGCTGATCGGGTACTCGACGAATACGCGGACTTCGTTGCCGTCGTCGTTGTAACCGTTCTGCTGCACGGCGTTGTTGGTACGCACGAACGAGCTACGCAGCTTGATCGACAGGTCCTTGGCCGGGCCGTCCTGCACCACGTAACGGATCTGGTTGAAGATCTCGCGCTCTTTACCTTCACCGAAGCCCTGCGGGTTGTCGACGTTGCGGGTGTTGATGTTGTCACCCACCACGTAGGCCAGCTTGTAGGTCAGGCCCGGGATGCCGTAGGCACCGAAGTCCAGGCCGTAGCCCAGCTGCCAGGAGCGCTCGTCTTCGGCGTTGAAGTCGGACCAGTACGAGTTGGCCAGGTAGATGGTCGAACCACCGTCACCCACGCCACCCTCGTTCTGGTACCAGCCGTAGTTGTAGCCGGTGCTGCCGGTGCTGCGCTGGTGGGCGATGGTGAACGAGTGCGCACCGAACGCGTAGGTAGCTGCCAGGCTCCAGATGGTGTTGGAGTCGCCGTTGAGTTTGGCGCTCTTGACGAACTTGTTGTCGATGTCCGACTTGTAGCCGTTGAAGTCCAGGGTCAGGGACTGGTCGTTGGCAATCGGGAAGACGTAGTTCAGGCCCAGGTAGTGCTTCTTCATCACGTCTTCGTTGTCGGCGGTGTACAGCGAAGCGGTGAAGTTGTCGGTGAACTTGTAGCTACCACCGAGGACGTTGATCGACTTCAGGCCACCACCGTCACGGCGCTCGGCGCTCTTGCGCGCTTCCTGGGTGAAGCGGCCGGCGTTCAGTTCCAGGCCCTGGATCTCTTTGGAGGTGATCAGGGTACCGGTGAAGCTTTCTGGCAGCAGACGGGCGTCGTCGTACTGCAGCACTGGCAGTGCCGGCATCTGGTCCCCGTACTTGAGCACGGTGTTGGAGATGCGGAACTTCACTGCAGCGCCACCACGGGCCAGGTTGTGCGGCGAGTTGGCGTTGCCGTTCTCGTCCTTGAAGTCCGAAGGCTTGAAGAAGTCGACACCGGCGCCACCGTTGTGGCCCTTGCCGCCGTCCAGACGCACGGCGTACAGGCCGAATGCATCGACGCCGACACCGACGGTGCCCTGGGTGAAGCCGGAGGAGAAGTTGGCGATGACGCCCTGGCCCCATTCGATCTGGTCGTCGGTGCCGTGCTTCTTGTCACGATTGATGTAGGCGTTACGCAGCAGGACGTTGGCGTGGCTGTCCTCGATGAAGCCTTTGCTGTCGGCCTGATCATTGGCCTGTGCCTGGGTCGCGGCGACCATCGCCAGGGCGACCAGGCTGATCCTGGTTTTCAACATGTTGTTTTCCTTATTTCTTAATCAAAAACGCTCTGCAATATGACGCCAGGAACCAACGCCCCTTCGTAGGTTCGACGCTATGCGGATCCAGACTGGAAGGCCTGCCGGTAATCACACGGCGGCCTCTGGCAGCAGCATGGCCAAGATCATGGCCAGCAGGCGTTGGCCGAATCCTAGCCGTGTGCGATTACAAATGTCAAAAAGTCGTGAAATGCAGGTTGATATAACCAAAATTTCCTGTGGGTCTGGTGCATTTCCATGCAGGGTTGCGCTATCAGCGGACAATTTATCTTGTGTAGGAAATAGCCTTTTGATCGAACGGACAATTTCCGGTGAGGGCGCTTTCGCAGCACAAGGCTGCTCCTGCACGGAAACGCGGCGCAGCAGCGACCGTAACAAACTGACACAGATGTAATGACAACCCTTTACAAATACTCAAGCAAGAGCAAATAACAAGCATTACCATCCGCACCTCTTTTTCACCTGCTCGATCCGGATGTGCCCATGCTTGTACCCTGCCGTCTTTCACCCCTGACGCTTGGCCTGTCGCTGCTGTTCGGCGCCAGCCTGGCCAGTGCCGCCACCACCACCCTGCCGGAACTGTCGGTAACCGCCGACAGCGAGCGCGAAGAGGACAACCCGCGGGTCAAGGAGGTAAGCACCGCGACCCGCACCTCGACGCCGGTACGCTATGTGCCGCAGGCCATCGACACGGTGAAGACCGTCAACGTGCTGGATTACGGCAGCAACACCCTGGGCAAGGCGCTGGAAGGCATCCCCAACGTCAGCAGCGGTGCCGACACCCGCTTCGACAGCGTGCGCATCCGCGGCTTCGAAGCCAGCAACGACTTCTACCTGGACGGCATTCGCGACGACAGCCAGTACATCCGCGACCTGCATAACATCGAGCGGGTCGAAGTGCTCAAGGGGCCGGCAGCGGTGCTTTATGGCCGTGGCAGCCAGGGCGGTATCGTCAACCGGGTAAGCAAGGCGCCGGAGCACGGCCGCCGTTCGAGCATCGAGGCGCAGGCCGGCAGCGAAGACCTGCGCAGTCTGTATGCCGACCTCAGTGCCGACCCCAGCGACACCGTCAGCCTGCGCCTGAACATGGGCAACCAGGACAACAACAGCTTCCGCGACGGCATCGACGGCAGCCGCCAGCTGTTCGCCCCGTCGATCAGCTGGCAGGTCACCCCCGACCTGAACTGGCTGGTGCAATACGAATACAGCCGCTACAACCGCACCCCGGACCGTGGCATCCCCGGGGTCAACGGCCGCCCGGCAGATGTCAGCCGCAGCACCACCTATGGCGACACCCAACGCGACTACATCGATGACCGCGCTCAGTCGCTGCGCTCGCGCCTTAACTACCAGCTGAACGAAACCTGGCAGTTGCGCCATACCTTGGGCCTGTTCAAGCTCGACAGTGAGTTCGACAACACCTATGTCACGGGCTACGACGCCAGCACCGACACCTTGACCCGCCAGCGCTGGCAGCAGGACCTGAACACCCGCAACCTGTTCAACACCCTGGAGGCCGAGGGCGACTTCGACACCCTGGGCCTGGAGCACAAGCTGTTGCTGGGCCTGGAGTTCGGCAACCAGAAGCGCGACCCGGTGCTGTACAAAGCGGTCGACCAGAAGCTGCAGGGCCTGGGCAAGCCCGGCCGCGACCAGCAGCTCAATGGCCCGATGACAGTGTTTAGTGACAACCATACCGTGGTCGATAGCCGCGGCCTTTATCTGCAAGACCAGATCCGCTTGAACGATCAGTGGCAGGTACTTGCCGGCGTACGCTTCGACCAGTTCGACGTGCAGACCACCAACAAGGATGGCCTGAGCGAAACACAGGACAGCAACAGCACCAGCCCACGCCTGGGTGTGGTCTACACACCGTGGCGCGACCATTCGTTCTACGCTTCGTGGAGCAAGACCTTCTCGCCGGTTGGCGGTGGCCTGATCGGCATCACCCCAGGCGCAAAGGGCAACGGTAACGACGCCAAGCCGGAAGAAACCCGCCAGAAGGAAATCGGCGTGAAGAGCGACTGGCTCGACCAGCGCCTGACCACCACCCTGGCCATCTACGAGCTGGAACTGTACAACCGCCGCACCCGCGACCCGCTTGTCCCGGAAAACATCTTGCTCAGCGGCATGCAGCGTTCGCGCGGTATCGAGCTGACCGCCACCGGCAACATCGTTGGCAACTGGTACGTGCGCGGGGGCATCGGCCTGCAGGACGCAACCATCGTCAAGGACAACAACGGCCAGGAAGGCAACCGCATCAATGACGTGGCCAAGCGCAACGGCAGCCTGTTCGTGACCTGGAAACCGGAACTGGGCTGGTACGCCGAAACCGGCCTGACGCTGGTGGGCGAGCGATATGCGGACAACCAGAACACCACGGTGCTGCCGGGGTATGGCCGCTGGGATGCATTGGCGGGGTACCGCACGCAGGACTGGGATGTGCGGGCGGCACTGAGCAACATTGCCGACAAGACCTATTACAGCTCGGCGACCAGCGCGGCGCAGATCGAGGTGGGTGACCCGCGTAGCCTGGTGGTGACTGGCAGCTACAGCTTCTGATCTTTATTGCCTGTGCCGGCCTCTTCGCGGCTAAAGCCGCTCCCACAGGTACCCCACATGTATCGAGCCCAGTGGGGTACCTGTGGGAGCGGCTTTAGCCGCGAAGGGGCCAGCACAGGTTTAAGCAATCGATCAGTGCCACACCGCCATCAGCGCCTGCATTTCTGCTTCGCTGATCAGCCCTTGGGGGTATCGTCCGGCAAGCAGACGTTGTGGGTCGGTCGTCCTGACCCTGATGCTTCCATGGTGTTTCAACCACTTCGCCACAAGCCTGAGCGATTGGTGATTCACTGCCGATGGGCGCAAAGCCGACTCACTTGCTGCGTTCATCTCTACACGTACTCCCTGGCCCGTGAGCGGCTAATCTACGTAAGGATTGTTACAGATCCGAGAGCGCGGCGTGGCCGAGCTATCTGACTGAAAACAATACAAAACATATGCCAGCACAGGCCTGCGGACGGCCCCGGAAACAAAAAAGGCCCGTCATCTGACGGGCCCCTTCATTCACCGTGCGCTCAACGCTTGACCGGTGCCGGCTGCTGCTGGGTCAGGCAGTGGATGTTGCCACCGCCCAACAACAACTCGCGACCTGGGATCATCACCACCTCGTGGTCGGGGAAGATCTTCGCCAGAATCGCTCTGGCCTCGGCATCTGCCGGGTCGTCGAAGCTTGGCGCGATGATGCCGCCGTTGACGATCAGGAAGTTCACGTACGAGCCGGCCAGGCGCACCGACGGGTCACGCTCCTGGCTGCCGGCCACCTGATCGACACCGGCACACTCTTCGGCGGTGGCGAACAGCGGGCCCGGGATCGGCATCTTGTGCACGATGAATTCACGGCCCTTGGCATCGCGGGTGTTCTTCAGCACCTCCATGGCGGCATGGCAGCGTGCATAGTTGGGGTCGTTGGAATCATCGGTCCAGGCTAGTAACACTTCGCCCGGGCGCACGTAACAGCAGAAGTTGTCGACGTGGCCATCGGTTTCGTCGTTGTACAGGCCATCCGGCAGCCAGACCACGGTGTCCACCGCCAGCTGGTCGCGCAGCACCGCTTCGATCTGCTCGCGGTTCAGGTGCGGGTTGCGGTTGCGATTGAGCAGGCACTCTTCGGTGGTTATCACGGTGCCTTCGCCGTCCACGTGGATCGAGCCACCCTCGAGCACGAAACCTTCGGTGTGGTAGCGCTGGCAGCGTTCCATTTCCAGGACCTTGGCCGCCAGCTCCTCGTCGCGGTTCCACGGTGCGTACAGGCCGCCGTCGAAGCCGCCCCAGGCATTGAAGCCCCAGTCCACGCCACGCACTTCCCCCTGGTCGTTGATGACGAAGGTCGGGCCGGTATCACGCACCCAGGCGTCGTCGTTGCTGATCTCGACCACGCGGATGTTCGGCTGGTCGAGCTGACGACGGGCATTTTCGTACTGGCCAGCGGAAACCGCGACGGTTACCGGCTCGAAGCGGGCAATGGCCTTGGCCAGGGTCACATGGGCAGCCTGCGCCGGCTTGCCGCCCAGGCGCCAGTTGTCCGGGCGCTCCGGCCAGACCATCCACACCTGGGTTTGCGGGGCCCACTCGGCGGGCATGTGGAAACCATCGGCACGGGGAGTGGAGTTGAGGGTTTTCATGGTTGACCTCTGTGATGGCCCTGAGCCGGACTGTGCTGGGGCGTTTGTCAATTTATAACCGATATATATCGATATTTGAAGCCCGATAATCGGGAAATCTATGAGCTAATACCGCTAGTAAATCGATAACAATCGAAACATACGCAACCTTGGCCGAGAACCAAAGCGGCACGACCTCTACCATAGACAGCCCTTGTGAATGCCGTTGAAGCCCTAGGCGGAAAAAACGGCCAGACCGGCTAGGGTCAATACATGTGCAAAACGGGCCAGCGAACCGCCATGAACATCATCCCTACCGCGATCCCTGAAGTACTGATCATCGAGCCAAAGATTTTTGGTGACAGCCGTGGTTTTTTCTTCGAGGCGTTCAACGCCCGTGAGTTCGCCCGGCAAACCGGCGTGAATGTCGAGTTCGTCCAGGACAACCAATCGCGCTCCATCAAGGGAGTACTGCGTGGTCTGCACTATCAGGTAGAAAACACCCAAGGCAAGCTGGTGCGCGTGGTGCAGGGGGAAATCCGTGATATTGCCGTGGACGTGCGCAAGAGCTCGCCAACCTTCGGCCAATGGGTCGCGGTGCAGCTGTCGGCCGACAACCATCGCCAGTTGTGGATTCCGCCCGGCTTCGCCCATGGCTTTGCGGTGATGAGCGAGTCGGCCGAGTTTCTCTACAAGACCACCGACTACTACAACCCGGGCGCCGACCGCTGCATTCGCTGGGATGACCCGACGCTGGCCATCGACTGGGGGCTGCAGCAGCCACCAGTGCTGTCGGACAAGGACAAGCGCGGCCTGCCGCTGGCAGAGGCGGAACTGCTGCCTTAACTAGCGCATAATTGCGGCAGACTTTTCTGGCGCCTTTACGTGATGATTGCAAAACCCACGCCCCCACGCCGTCCCCGCTGGCGCAGCCTGGCCCTGTTGGCCCTGTGCCTGGCCCCGTTACTGTGGCCCCTGCATCACCTGGCCGAACGTTACTACCAGGAAGAACTGGCCTCGCAGAACCGCCAGACCCTCGACCTGTACGTCGCCAACCTGCTCGGCACCCTGCACCGCTACGAAACCTTGCCGCAGATTCTCGGCGACCTGCCGGCGCTGCGCGGGGTGCTGGCCGACCCGTTCCGCCTGGAAGCGGTGACCAACGCCAACCGCCTGCTCAAGGACATCGTCCAGCAGACTGGCGCCGAGGTGATGTACCTGATGGACGTCAGCGGCAACACCCTGGCTGCCTCCAACTGGGACAAGCGCGACAGCTTCGTCGGCCGCAACTTCGCCTTCCGCCCCTACTTCAACGAAGCCATGGCCGGCCGCCTGGGGCGCTTCTTTGGCCAGGGCACCACATCGGCCAAGCGCGGTTACTTCTTCGCCGCCGCCGTGCGAGACCGTGAACGCATCGTTGGCGTACTGGTGGTCAAGGTCGACCTCGACCACACCGAAACCTTGTGGGGCCGCACCCCCGAGCAGCTGTTGCTGACCGACCACAATGGCGTGGTCATCCTGACCTCGCGGCCCGACTGGCGCTTCCGCGCGACCCGCGCGCTGACCGAGGCCGAGCGCCAGGCCATCATCGCCATCCAGCCCTACCCGACCCAGGCCCCGCAACCGCTGGTGCTCAACCAGGACGCCTGGATCAGCCAGACCCGCGACATCAAGGAAACCGGCTGGCAGGTCAGCATCCTCGCCCCGCGCATGCTGGTCGACCGTTCGGTGCAAACCGTGATGGCCATCGGCGCTGGCACCCTGCTGGTGCTGATGCTGCTGGCCGGCCTGGTGATGCAGCGGCGCCGTCACTACATCGACCGCATCGACTTCGAGGCACGTGGCCGCCAGGAACTGGAAAAACGCGTGGCCGAGCGCACCGCCGACCTCGAAGGCCTGAACACCCGGCTCAAGAGCGCCGTGCTGGAGCGCGAGAACGCCCAACAGGAGGCCGTACGCGCCCAGGACGAACTGGTGCAGGCCGGCAAGCTGTCGGTGCTCGGCACCATGTCGGCCAGCATCAGCCACGAACTCAACCAGCCGCTGGCCGCCATCCGCAGCTACGCGGAAAACGCCGAGATCCTGCTCGACCACCAGCGTACCGAAGACGCCCGCGGCAACCTCAAGCTGATCGGCGAGCTGACGGGGCGCATGGCCTCGATCATCGCCCATCTGCGCGCTTTCGCCCGCCGTGACCGCCATGCCCCGGAGAGCGTGGCCCTGCAGCCGGCCCTGGACGATGCCTTGGCGCTGCTGGCCAAGCGCCGCCGGGCGATGGCCGTCGAGCTGATCCGCGACCTGCCGGAAGCCACCTTGTGGGTACAGGCCGGCGAGACCCGCCTGCGCCAGGTGCTTGGCAACCTGCTGGCCAATGCCCTCGACGCCCTGACCGAAAAGGCCAACCCGCGCCGCCTGTGGCTAAGTGCCGAGCAGCGCGATGACTGCGTCTACCTGTACATTCGCGACAACGGCCCCGGCTTCAGCCGCCAGGCCCTGGAGCACGCCAAGGAGCCGTTCTTCACCACCAAGACCCGCACCCAGGGCCTGGGCCTGGGCCTGGCCATCTGCGAAAGCCTGATGCGCGCCCTGGGCGGTGAACTGCTGCTGGCCAACCACCCGGAAGGTGGCGCACTGCTGACCCTGCAGCTGCGTGTGGCCGCGCCTGGCGCTACTTTGCCCAATTCGGAGGACCCCTCGGCATGACCACCGAGACACTGATCGACAGCCGAGCCCAGGTCATCCTGGTCGATGATGACCCGCACCTGCGCCAGGCCCTGAGCCAGACCCTGGACCTGGCCGGGCTCAAGGTGGTCGCCCTGGCCGATGCCCAGGGCCTGGCCGAACGCATCGAGGCCGACTGGCCCGGGGTGGTGGTCAGCGACATCCGCATGCCGGGCATCGATGGCCTGCAACTGCTGGAACAACTGCACGGTCGTGACAACGAACTGCCGGTGCTGCTGATCACCGGCCACGGCGATGTGCCGCTGGCGGTGCAGGCGATGCGCGCCGGCGCCTATGACTTCCTGGAAAAGCCCTTTGCCAGCGACGCCCTGCTGGACAGCGTGCGCCGCGCCCTGGCCCTGCGCCGCCTGGTGCTGGACAACCGCAGCTTGCGCCTGGCCCTGAGCGATCGCCAGCAACTGGCCACCCGCCTGGTGGGCCAGTCGCCGTCCATGCAGCGCCTGCGCGAGCAGATCGGCGCCCTGGCCGGCACCCGCGCCGATGTGCTGATCCTGGGTGAGACCGGTGCCGGCAAAGAGGTGGTGGCCCGCGCCCTGCACGACCTGTCCAGCCGCCGCGACGGGCCGTTCGTGGCGATCAACGCCGGCGCACTGGCCGAGTCGGTGGTCGAAAGCGAGCTGTTCGGCCATGAGCCTGGGGCGTTCACCGGCGCGCAGAAACGCCGCATCGGCAAGTTCGAGTTCGCCAACGGTGGCACGCTGTTCCTCGACGAAATCGAGAGCATGAGCCTGGATGTGCAGGTGAAACTGCTGCGCATGTTGCAGGAACGGGTGGTCGAGCGCCTGGGTGGCAACCAGCTGATCCCGCTGGACATCCGCATCATCGCCGCGACCAAGGAGGACCTGCGCCAGTCAGCCGACCAGGGGCGTTTCCGCGCCGACCTGTATTACCGCCTGAACGTGGCGCCGCTGCGTATTCCACCGCTGCGCGAACGCGGCGATGACATCCTGGTGCTGTTCCAGCACTTCGCCGACGCCGCCAGCCAGCGCCATGGCCTGCCGCCACACGCCTTGCAGCCGGCCCAGCGCGCCATGCTGCTGCGTCACGACTGGCCCGGTAACGTACGCGAGCTGCAGAACGCCGCCGAGCGTTTCGCGCTTGGCCTGGAACTGGCCCTGGACGGCCAGGCGCCACCTGCGGCAATGCCTGCGGTACCGATGCCGAGCGGCAACCTCAGCGAACAGGTCGAGCAGTTCGAACGCTCGCTGATCGCTGCCGAACTGGCCCAGCCACACAGCTCCATGCGCAGCCTGGCCGAGGCGCTGGGCATCCCCCGCAAGACCCTCCACGACAAGCTGCGCAAGCATGGCTTGAGCTTCGACGGCGGTAGCGGCGGGCATGACGATCAAGAGGACAACCGTTAATGAACACCGATAGCCAGTACTTGCAGTCCGTCCTGCACGGCGACATCCCCCTGACCCGCGAAATGGGCCTGGAAGTGCTCGATTGGCAGCAGCACACCCTGCGCCTGCAATTGCCGCTGGCGGCCAACGTCAACCACAAGAGCACCATGTTCGGCGGCAGCCTGTACTGCGCCGCGGTGCTGGTGGGTTGGGGCTGGCTGCACCTGCGCCTGCGCGAGCTGGGGATTGATGACGGGCATATCGTCATCCAGGAAGGGCAGATCAGTTATCCGCTGCCGGTTACCGGGGCGGCGGTGGCGCGCTGTGCGGCGCCGGATGAAAAGACCTGGGAGCGGTTCTTGACCATGTACCAGCGCCGCGGGCGGGCACGGTTGACGCTGGAGACCACGGTGAGCAATGCCGGTAGTAACGAGCCTGCTGTTACCTTCAGCGGCCAGTACGTGCTGCACCGCTGACACGGACCACTTGGTAACAGGCTGGCACGATCCCTGTGGGAGCGGCCTTGTGTCGCGAAAGGGCCGCAAAGCGGCCCCAGAAAAATAGGCGGCGAACTATGAACACTGGGGCCGCGCTGCGGCCCTTTCGCGACACAAGGCCGCTCCCACAAGATCGTGCCGAAGCGGCGATCAGATCAGGCTCAGAAAGGCTTGGCGCCACGCAGCATTTGCCGGCAATGCCAGGAAATGCGGGTTGAGCAACGACTCCCGCGCCGGGTACCGGAACGGCAAGCCATCCAGCCCGATTACCTCCCCACCAGCCCCTTCCACCACGCCCTGCGCCGCCGCGGTATCCCACTGCGAGGTCGGTGCCAGGCGCGGATAGCAATCGGCGCTGCCCTCGGCCAACAGGCAGAACTTCAACGAACTGCCGATATTGGCCAGCTCCAGCTCACCCACCGCAGCCCCCAACCCGGCCAACAAGGCTTCCTGTTCCGGGCTGGAATGGCGACGGCTGGCAACCACGGTGAAACGCCCACCCGCCGGCGGCGCATTGCGTACCTGGATCGCCTGGGCGGCCTCACCCGCTTCCGCACGCCAGGCGCCCAACCCGCGACCACCGAAGTAGCAGCGCCCGTTGGTCGGCATGGAAACAACGCCAAACACCACCTCGCCGTTTTCGACCAGGGCGATGTTGACCGTGAACTCTTCGCTGCCGGCAATGAATTCCTTGGTGCCGTCCAGCGGGTCGACAAGCCACCAGCGGCTCCAGCCCTGACGCTCGGCCAGCGGAATGTTGCAGTCCTCTTCGGACAGCACCGGGATCTGCGGCGCCAGCGCCAGCAGGCCATCGGCAATCACCCGGTGCGCCGCCAGGTCGGCGGCGGTGACCGGCGAATCGTCGGCCTTGTTGGTCACGGCCACATCGGCGCGCCAGAACGGCAAGATCGCCTCGCCCGCCAACAGGGCCAGCTTGACCACTTCGTGCATCAATTGCAGGTCGTTCATGCTTCCAGCAGCCCCCGCTGAATCAGCAGGTCACGCGCCAGGTACAGCGCCGCCAGGGCACGCCCCTCGGTGA
The DNA here is from genome assembly GCF_002113725.1 of Pseudomonas sp. B23(2017). Lineage (NCBI taxonomy): Bacteria > Pseudomonadati > Pseudomonadota > Gammaproteobacteria > Pseudomonadales > Pseudomonadaceae > Pseudomonas > Pseudomonas sp. B23(2017). Next base: position 134,934 of record NZ_NEJM01000012.1, read on the forward strand.
ACTGTGGGTGCATGGCCAGGGCCGAGAGTTCGCGCAGGTTGACCTTGTCGACCCGCATCGGCTCCGGCTCGTCGCCCTCCAGGCGCTCCTCGTAGAGATCGCTGGCCAGCACCACCTGGATCTTCTGGCTCATGTAGCCCGGCGACAGCGACAGCTCGGTCAGGTGCTCCAGCTGGCGCGCGCCAAAACCGGCCTCTTCCTTGAGCTCCCGGTCGGCTGCCGCCAGCACGTCCTCGCCCGGCTCTATCAGGCCCTTGGGCAGCGACAGCTCGTATTCGTCGGTGCCGCCGCAGTATTCCTCCACCAGCACCGCGTGCTCGGCATCGAGCATGGCCACGATCATCACCGCGCCGTAGCCATTACCCCGGCCCACCAGGCGCTCGTAGGTACGCTCGTTGCCATTGCTGAAGCGCAATTGCACGGCTTCGACGCGAAACAGGCGGCTACTGGCGACGATTTCGCGGCTGAGGACGGTGGGTTTCTGGCGCATGGGGCGGCTCCTTGGCGTGAACGGGTTACTATACCGTGGCTTGCCGACTGATCGAGAGTTTCCCATGCCTGTTCTTCCCTGGTCCGCCATCGATACCGTCCTGCTGGACATGGATGGCACCCTGCTCGACCTGCATTACGACAACCGCTTCTGGCTGGACCACCTGCCCCAGCGCTATGCCGAGCTGCACGGGGTGAGCCGGGCCATGGCGGAAATGGAGCTGCAGCCGCTGTTCGAACGCAATGCCGGCACGCTGAACTGGTATTGCCTGGACTTCTGGAGCCGCGAACTGCGGCTGCCGATCCGCGAGCTGAAACAGGAAATCGCCGACCTGATCGCCCTGCGCCCGGATGCCGATACTTTCCTTGCCGCTATCCGCGACGCGGGCAAGCGCGTGGTGATGATCACCAATGCGCACCGGGATTCGCTGTCGCTGAAGCTGGAGCGGGTGGAGCTGGCGCCGTATTTCGAACGGCTGATCAGCTCGCATGACTATGGCTACCCGAAGGAAAGCCCGCAGTTCTGGGACGCATTGCAGGCGGACATCGGCTTTGAACCGGAGCGCAGCCTGTTCATCGATGACACCCTGGCGATTCTGCGCAGTGCGCGACGGTTTGGCGTGGGGCATCTGCTGGCGGTGCGCCAGCCGGATAGCCAGGCAGGGCCGCGGGATACCGCGGAGTTTGCGGCGGTCGAGGATTACCGGGAATTGTTGGCAGGCTTGTGAGGGCCCTATCGCCGGCAAGCCAGCTCCCACATGTACCTCGCAGGCCCTCAGGCCTGTGATAATCCTGTGGGAGCTGGCTTGCCGGCGATAGGGCCGGTACAGGCTGCAGAGATCAGTCAGGAATACGCAACACCTGCCCCGGATAGATCTTGTCCGGGTGCTTGAGCATCGGTTTGTTGGCCTCGAAGATCTTCTGGTACTTGTTGGGGTCGCCATACACCTTCTTCGAAATGGCGCTCAACGTATCACCCTTCTCCACCGTCACGAACCGCGCGGCCTGGGCCACCGGTCCGGTCACGGTGATCTGGTCATCGACACTGGCCACGCCAGCGACGTTGCCCGCCGCCAGGATGATCTTCTCCTTCTCCTCCTGGCTGGCCACCTCACCCTTGAGGATGATCGTGTCTCCCTCTACAGTGGCCGTGATATTCGGGTTGCCCAGGCCGACACTTTCCACGTGTTTCTTCAGCTGCTCTTCGGCATTGGCATTGCCGGGGGTCAGCAGGTCGATCAACTTCTCGCCCGCTTCCTTGACGAAACTGAACAAGCTCATAGCGCTCTCCTTGTTGACGAAACCTCGGACACAGCAGTCTAGGCCAGCTTTTCCCCTGGCGCCCCCATGCGACCAATCGACGCGGTCTATCAAGGCATAGACCCTAGCGATTAGACGCCGCCGGCCCGCACGCCTAGGCTTGTGCTATCTGAAAGCTGCCGATAGCCCCGATGAAAAGTCAGCCCCGATGAACAGCAAACCTCCGGTCTGCGCGGCCTCATCGCCCTTGACCATGCCCGCCGCCAGCAACACCTACGATTACGTCCAGCTCAATGACGCCAGACGCGACAGCACGCCCCTGGCCGAAGAAGTGGCCCTGGCCATTGTCTACAACGGCCTGAACCAGGCGGTGATGCTGGTCAGCCCCACCGACCTGGAAGACTTCGCCGTCGGCTTCAGTGTCGGCAGCGGCATAGTGGAAGGCACCACGGAAATCTACGACCTGAAACTCTCCGGCAGCGGCTCGGCAATGTATGCCGACCTGGAGATTTCCAGCCGTGCGTTCTGGAACCTGAAAAACCAGCGCCGCCAGCTGGCCGGCACCAGTGGTTGCGGCCTGTGCGGGGTCGAAGCGCTGGAGCAGGCACTGCCAGAGCTGGCCAAGCTGCCTGGCGCACCCTTGCCACCGGCGCAATGGCTGGTCGGCCTGCGTGAGCGCATCGATGCCTTCCAGCCCCTCGGCCAGCACTGCGGCGCGGTGCATGCGGCGCTGTTCATGGACCGCCACGGCGAACTGCTGCTCGGCCGCGAAGACATCGGCCGGCACAACGCCCTCGACAAGCTGATCGGCGCCTTGCTGCGCCAAGGCATCGACAGCCAGGGTGGCCTGGCCATCGTCACCAGCCGCTGCAGCCTGGAGCTGATCCAGAAGGTGCTGCGGGCCGGTATCCAGACCCTGGTAAGCCTGTCGGCGCCCACCGGCCTTGCCCTGCAATGGGCGCGCAAGCACAACCTCAACCTTATCCATCTGCCCAAGCACAGCGCACCGCGGGTCTACAGCCCAGCGGCGGAGTCGTAACAGTCGTGACCTCGTACCAACACCTCCCGGACAACGCCCCAGCCTCCTCCCCTCGCTACAAGCCCTACCACGGCCCCGCCGGTGGCTGGGGCGCGCTGCGCAGCGTGGCCAAGGCCTGGGTCGGCAGCGATAACGCGCTGAAGAACATTCGCGCGCTGCTCAAGACCAACCAGAACGGCGGTTTCGACTGCCCCGGCTGTGCATGGGGCGACTCGCCGGAAAGCGGCATGGTCAAGTTCTGCGAGAACGGTGCCAAGGCAGTGAACTGGGAGGCGACCAAGCGCCGCGTCGATGCCGCCTTTTTCGCCCGCTACAGCGTCACGTCGCTACTGCAGCAGAGCGACTACTGGCTGGAGTACCAGGGGCGCCTGACCGAGCCGATGGTCTACGACGCGCCCAGCGACCGCTACCAGCCGATCAGCTGGGACGCCGCCTTCACCCTGATCGCCCGCGAGCTGAACAAGCTGGCCAGCCCTGACCAGGCCGAGTTCTACACTTCGGGGCGCGCCAGCAACGAAGCTGCGTACCTGTACCAACTGTTCGTGCGGGCCTACGGCACCAACAACTTCCCCGACTGCTCGAACATGTGCCACGAGGCCAGTGGCGTGGCCCTGGGGCAAAGCGTCGGGGTCGGCAAGGGCACCGTCACCTTCGACGACTTCGAGCACGCCGACGCGATTTTCGTCTGGGGCCAGAACCCCGGTACCAACCACCCGCGCATGCTCGACCCGCTGCGCGATGCGGTAAAGCGCGGTGCCCAGGTGGTGTGCATCAACCCGCTCAAGGAGCGTGGCCTGGAGCGCTTCCAGCACCCGCAGAACCCGCTGGAAATGCTGACCAACAGCGACCGGCCGACCAACACCGCATTCTTCCGCCCGGCCCTGGGCGGCGACATGGCGCTGCTGCGCGGCATGGCCAAGTTCGTCCTGCAATGGGAACGCGAAGCCCAGGCCAACGGCGAACCGGCAGTCTTCGACCACGCCTTCATCGCCGAACATGGCCATGGCGTCGACGACTACCTGGCGGTAGTGGATGCCACCCCGTGGGAGCACATCCAGGCCCAGTCCGGCCTGGCGCTGGCCGACATCGAACTGGCCGCGCGCATGTACTGCCGTGGCAAGCGGGTGATCATGTGCTGGGCGATGGGCATTACCCAGCACCGCCACTCTGTGCCGACCATTCAGGAAATCGTCAACCTGCAGATGCTGCGCGGCAATATCGGCGTGCCAGGCGCAGGCCTGTGCCCGGTGCGTGGTCACAGCAACGTGCAGGGTGACCGAACCATGGGCATCAACGAGCGCCCGCCGGTGGCCCTGCTGGACGCCATCGAGCAGCGCTTCGGCTTCCCCGTGCCCCGGCACAACGGCCACAACTCCGTCGAGGCGATCCACGCCATGCTCGATGGCCGGGCCAAGGTGTTCATCGGCCTGGGCGGCAACTTCGCCCAGGCCACGCCGGACACCGAGCGCACCGCCCAGGCACTGCGCAACTGCGAGCTGACCGTGCACATCAGCACCAAGCTCAACCGCAGCCACCTGGTGCACGGCAAGCAGGCACTGATCCTGCCGTGCCTGGGGCGCACTGACATCGACCTGCAGGCAGAAGGGCCACAGGCGGTAACGGTAGAGGACTCGTTCAGCATGGTCCACGCCTCCAATGGCCAGCTGAAGCCGCTGTCGACGCAGATGCGCTCGGAGCCAGCGGTTATCGCCGGTATCGCCGCTGCCACCTTGGGCAAGAAGCCCGTGGACTGGCACTGGCTGGTGGCTGACTACGACCGTATCCGCGAGCTGATCGGCGACACCATCGCTGGCTTCAGCGGCTTCAACCAGCGCCTGCGCGAGCCGGGCGGTTTCTACCTGGGCAACAGCGCTGCCAGCCGCGAATGGAATACCAGCACCGGCCGCGCCAACTTCAAGGCCAACCTGCTGCCCGACACGCTGCTCGACGAGCGTGTACGCGCCAGCGGGCAGGTGCCTGACCTGATCATGCAGTCAATGCGCTCGCACGATCAGTACAACACCACCATCTACGGCCTGGACGACCGCTACCGTGGCGTGCGTGGCCAGCGCGAGGTGCTATTCGCCAACGAAGCCGACATCATTCGCCTGGGCTTCCAGCCGGGGCAGCAGGTCGACATCGTGTCGCTGTGGGGGGATGAGCATGTGCGCCGTGTGCACGGCTTCACCCTACTGGCCTTCGACATCCCGGCCGGGCAGGCGGCGGCGTACTACCCGGAGGTGAACCCGCTGGTGCCGCTGGAAAGCATTGGCGATGGCAGCCATACGCCGACGTCGAAGTTCATTGCCATCAAGCTGGAGCGGGCGCGGGACGACGGGCGCATCCTGTAGGAACGGTGTTGGCCTCTTCGCGGGTAAACCCGCTCCCACAGAGGCAACTCAAGGACTGAGAGCGGTGGTATCCCTGTGGGAGCGGGTTTACCCGCGAAGAGGCCGGAAGCCCCTGCGCAAAAATCAAAAAAGCCCTGTTCCATAGCGGTTCAGGGCTTCGTCATAAAGGTCTCAGACAGCGAAAAAACGATAAAGTTTCACAGTAAATACAGTAAGTTAGAGAATTGTGTACAACTCGTGTTACTCGTCGGATTTCCGTTGCCAGGCGTGCCTGCAAGGCTCAAAAATCGCCCCGTCATCCTTATGAGGCTCTCTTGATGAAGAAGTACTCCTCGATACTGTTGTTGTCTTTCAGCTTGCTCAGCGGCGTTGCCATGGCAGGCGGCACCACCGAGGCCGGCATTGGCGGCGCATTGGGTGGGGTACTGGGCTCCGTGGTGGGCAACTCCATCGGTGGTAGCACCGGCGGCGCCATTGGTGCCGGCCTGGGCGGCGCGGCTGGCGGTGCCCTGGGTGCCGACAAGCGTCAGCGCGGCGAAGCCGCTATCGGCGGCGCGCTGGGCGCAGCAGGCGGTAACGTGGTCGGCCGCTCCGTGGGCGGCACTACCGGTAGCTACATTGGCGCAGCAGCCGGCGGTGGTGCCGGTGGCGCACTGGGTAACTACCTGGGTAAAGAGGCCGACAGAGACGATTACCACGAAGGCCGCCGCTACCGTCGTGGCTATGACGACGACCGCCGCCACTGGGACCGTGGCCACCACTACGGCCATCGCAAGCACAAGCGCCACTGGCGCGACTAACGCCTGAGGGCCTTGCCCCGGCAACAAAAGCCCCGCCCCTGCCAGCGGGGCTTTTTTATGCCTGCTGTTCCAGCAGTACACCAGACAGGATCACCTGCAGCGCCTCTGGCAATGCCACTGGCCGGCCATTGGCGCGTTCGATGAACACCTGCACCACCGTGCCTGCCGCACACGCCTCCGGCTCGCCTGGGCGGAACAGGGCCAGGCGGTACTCCACCGTACTGCCCGCCAGGCGTGCCACCCCCAGCCCCACTTCCAGCACGTCCGGGAAGCCTGGCAGCGCGTAGAAATCCGCCGCCGAACTGACCACGAAGGCCGCCAGCTCGCCGTCACGCAGGTCCAGGTCGGCCTGTTCGACGAGGAACGCCTGGATGGCGGTTTCGAAGAAGCCGTGCACGGTGGCACCGGCGATGTGGCCGTTCAGGTCATTGTCCTGGGGGCGGGTGAGGATGGGGTGGAAGTGGGAGAAGGCAGTGCGCTGAGGGGATTCGGTCATCTGGCTGGCTCTTGTCTTCGCAATGGATGCTGACAGTGAAACAGAAAAACCGGATTTCCGCTGCCCGCTATCCCCTGTGGGAGCGGCCTTGTGTCGCGAAAGGGGTGCGAAGCGCCCCCAGGGAATTGGGCATCACGCTGATATTGCCGGGGCCGCTTTGCGACCCTTTCGCGACACAAGGCCGCTCCCACAATGACCGCGCTAATTCACAGGAACAAAAAAGCCGCCCCAAGGGGCGGCTTTCTCGTTGCGGGCGGGCGCAGCTTACAGCTGCGGGCCAGCGGCCTTGATGGCGTCGGAAACTTCGAACTTCTTGAAGTTTTCGATGAACAGCTTGGCCAGGCCTTTGGCGGCCTCGTCGTAGGCAGCCTTGTCAGCCCAGTTGGTGCGCGGGTTGAGCAGCTCGGTATCAACGCCCGGAACGGCCTTCGGCACGTCCAGGTTGATGATGTCCAGGTGCTCGGTTTCGGCACCGATCAGCGCGCCGCTCTGGATCGCAGCGATCACGGCACGGGTGGTCGGGATGCTGAAGCGCTTGCCAACGCCGTAGCCACCGCCGGTCCAGCCGGTGTTGACCAGGTAGACCTTCGAGTCGAAGCCCTTGATACGCTTGATCAGCAGCTCGGCGTACTCGCCAGCCGGGCGCGGGAAGAACGGTGCGCCGAAGCAGGTGGAGAAGGTCGACTTGATACCGCTGCCCGAACCCATTTCGGTGGAACCGACCAGCGCGGTGTAGCCGGACAGGAAGTGGTAGGCCGCCTGCTCGTTGTTCAGGATCGAAACCGGAGGCAGAACACCAGTCAGGTCGCAGGTCAGGAAGATGACTGCGTTCGGCTCGCCGCCCAGGTTCGCTTCGGAACGCTTGGCAACGTGCTCCAGCGGGTAGGCCGCACGGCTGTTCTGGGTCAGGCTGACATCGGTGTAGTCGGCGTGCTTGTTGGCGTCGAGTACGACGTTTTCCAGCACGGCGCCATGCTTGATGGCTTTCCAGATGACCGGCTCGTTCTTCTCGGACAAGTCGATGCACTTGGCGTAGCAGCCGCCTTCGATATTGAAGACCACGCCCTCGCCCCAGCCGTGCTCGTCGTCACCGATCAGGTAACGGCTTTCATCGGCCGACAGGGTAGTCTTGCCGGTGCCGGACAGGCCGAAGAACAGGGTCACATCGCCTGCTTCGCCGATGTTGGCGGCGCAGTGCATTGGCAGCACGTCGGCAGCCGGCAGCAGGAAGTTCTGCACCGAGAACATGGCTTTCTTCATTTCGCCGGCGTAGCGCATGCCAGCGATCAGCACCTTCTTCTGGGCGAAGTTGATGATCACGCAACCATCGGAGTTGGTGCCGTCACGCTCAGGCTCGCACACGAAGTTGGCGACGTTGAGGACCTGCCACTCGCCACGGCCAGCCGGGTTGTACTGCTCCGGGTTGATGAACAGGCAACGGCCGAACAGGTTCTGCCAGGCAGTCTGGGTGGTCATCTTCACCGGCAGGTAGTGCTCGGCGGCAGCCCCTACGTGAACGTAGGAAACGAAGTGATCCTGGGCGTTGTTGAACGCCTCGACGCGGTCCCACAGGGCATCGAACTTGTCGGCCGGGAACTTGCGGTTGATCGGGCCCCAAGAAATGGCGTCCTGGGTGGAAGGCTCTTCGACGATGAAACGGTCAGCCGGCGAACGGCCAGTACGGTGACCGGTCTCCACGACCAGTGCGCCAGTATCGGCTAGTACGCCTTCACCGCGTTGCAGCGCTTCTTTTACCAGCTCATCGACGCTCAGGTCGGTGTACACGGTGTTGTTGGCTTGCGTCATGAGATACCCCATCCGGCCCGAGGCCGAGTGCTCCAAACGTTTTGTAGTTGTCTTGAAAAAACTACTACAGCGAAAAAAGTGGCCGGATTATGCCAGAAACGCCCAAAAAAAGTAGGCCCCTCCTGTCAGAACTGCGCTTTTGCGCAATTCGACAGGAGATTGTCCTGTAGTTAAACGTTTCAGTGACGAGTTTCTGAGGCTACGTCAGTGCCGCCACCGGCAAACAGTTGCGCCACATCGCTGGCGTCGAAGAAATAGCGCTCGTTGCAGAACTGGCAATCGATCTCCACCTGCCCGCCGCATTCTTCCACCAGCGCCTTGGCATCGTGCTCGCCCAAACTGACCAGCGCATTGCCGGAACGTTCGCGCGAGCAGCTGCAATTGAAGCGCAGCGGCTGGATATCGAACAGGCGCACGGCATCTTCGTGGTACAGGCGGTGCAGCAGGGTTTCGTTGTCCAGCGCCCACTCATCAGCCTTGAGCGTGGTGGCCAATGCCACAACGTGCTGCCAGCTTTCTTCACGCTCTTCATCGTCCGGCTGGCGATCGCGCGGCAGTTGCTGCAGCAGCAGGCCACGAGCCTTGCCGCCTTCGGCGTTGAGCCAGAAGCGCGTGTTGAGCTGTTGCGACTGGACGAAGTAGTTGGTGAAGCACTCCGACAGGGTGGCGCCGTCGAGGTCGACAGTGCCCTGGTAGCGCTGGCCCTTGACCGGATCGATGGTCAGGGTCAGGTGGCCGTCGGGCATCAGCTGCGACAGGGTCGCATCCGCCGGGATCTGGTCCGCTTCGTAGCGGGCCATGCCACGGATGTCCCGGTCACCGGAACATTCGACCATCAACAGCGGGATCGGCCCTGCGGAACGCGCCTGCAGAATCAGCAGGCCGTCGAACTTCAGCGCCCCCACCAGCAAGGCGGTGGCGGCCATCAGCTCGCCCAGCAGTGCCTGCACCGGCTGCGGGTACTCATGACGCGCCAGCACCGCGGCGTAGCTGTCATCGAGAGACACCCACTCGCCGCGCACATCGCGCTCGTCGAAGATGAAACGTTGGGTGAAATCGGTATCAGGCAAGTCGCTCATAGGTTTTGGCTATCTGAAAATGATGACAAAATGGTTACAAGGGTTGTCGGAATCATCCGAGAACCCCGTGACAGAGCGCTCACAAGGCGCTCCGATTCCTGTTTGCAATAGAGGTATTTTATGGACAATCGACCACTGTTCCAAGCAAGGTGGTCCTGGGGGCCATTGGCAGCCTGTACGCTGCTTCCTATCGCTCTACTGTGTTTCTGGTTATGGCCCATTGGCCAGATCTTGTGCCTGACTTTCGACGAGTGGCTGTTCCACAGCCTGAATGCGCCGCTGGCCGACAACACCACCTGGCGCTACATCTGGACCGTCGGTAGCCTGCGCCCATTCGACATCGTCGTCGGCCTGATCCTTCTGGCAGTGCTTATTCGTGGCGACTGGGTGTTCAAGGCATCCCAGGTGCGCCAGGCCTTTTTCGGCTTCCTGGTCACGCTAATCCTCTTAGTGGTGATTCGCGCGCTGTTTTCCAAGTGGGTGGATGCAGCCGGCTGGCAGCACAAGAGCCCTTCGATGATGTTCGACGAGGTGGTGCACCTCAGCGACTACTATCCGAACCTGGAGGCGGCCTGGGAGCTCAAGGACCGTTCCAGCAAGAGTTTCCCGGGGGATCATGCCTCGGTGCTGCTGGTCTGGGCGCTGTTCATGAGCGTGTTCAGCCGCCGCCTGGTGCAGTATCTGGTGGTCTGGGGGCTGGCGGTGTTGTTCATGTTGCCGCGCCTGGTGGCCGGAGCCCACTGGGGGCAGGATGACTACATCGGCGGGCTGCTGATGGCGGTGCTGGCGTTGGGCTGGAGCTGCTACACGCCGCTGGCGGCCAAGGGGAGCGCGGTGCTGATGCGCTGGACGGCGCCGTTGTTCGCGATAGCGGCCAAGTTACCGTTGGTCGGGCGCTTGGCGGTGACCCGCTAGATCCTTGGGGCTACTGCGTAGCCCATCGCGACACAAGGCCGCTCCTACAGGGATTGCACAAGTTTCAGGGCTTGCGCAGTACCCGTGGGAGCTGGCTTGCCGGCGATGGGCCGCAAAGCGGCCCCGGCTATTCGAAGCTCCCATGCAACTGGTGAATCTGCCGCCGCTGCTTCTTGGTCGGCCGCCCATCGGTGGTCACGCCCATCGCCCCGGCCTTGCGCAGTTCCGCCGCCTGCTCACGCCGGCGCACGCTGTCCTCGGTCTCCTCGTACAACGTCTGCGCCTCTGGCGCCCCACGCCGCACTACCGACAGAGCCTTCACCACCACGGTGCGCTCGTCGAACCCGGTGCGCAGCACGAACTCGTCACCCACCCGCGGCTCCTTGCCCGGCTTGCAGCGCTCACCCCGGCAATGCACCTTGCCGCTCTCGATCGCCGCCTTGGCCAGCGCGCGGGTCTTGTAGAAGCGTGCCGCCCACAGCCATTTGTCCAGGCGGACCTTATCGTCGTCTTCGGCTTTTTGTGCCATCCCGTTACCTCGAACGCTGTGTTTCATCGAACTGTACTACCGTAACGATCGGATGCAAAAAATCCCCGCCGTGCTTACAGTTCACCACCTCATCCGCAGGGTGCGTTTCGTGAAGACATTTGACCATTTGACTGTGATCGGCCTGCGCGAGTGGGTCGCCCTGCCCGACCTTGGCGTGGCCGGGCTGCGCGCCAAGATCGACACTGGCGCCAGCACCTCCAGCCTGCACGCCACCGAGGTGGAACCGTTCGAGCGCGACGGCCAGCCCTGGGTCCGTTTCACCGCACACCTGGGCTCGGTGGTGCAGTTGCGCCACCGCCGCTGCGAGGCACCGCTGGTGACCATGAAAACCATCAAGAGCTCCAACGGCCAGGCCCAGACCCGCTATGTCATCCGCACGTCACTGGCCCTGGGCGATGGTGTGTGGGAGGTGGAGTTCACCCTGGCCTGCCGCAAGAACATGCGTTATCGCCTGTTGCTGGGTTCCAAGGCCCTGATCCATGGCCAGCTGGTGGTCAACCCTGGCCTCAAATACGTACAAGACAAACCGGCCTTCCCGGCCACCCTTTCTACTGCCACAGGTGCTGCATGAAGATCGCTGTGCTGTCGCGCAATCCGCGTCTGTATTCCACCCGCCGCCTGGTCGAAGCCGGTACCCAGCGGGGCCACGAAATGGTGGTGATCGATACCCTGCGGGCCTACATGAACATTGCCAGCCACAAGCCGCAGATCCACTACCGCGGCAAGCCGCTGGAAGGCTTCGACGCGGTGATCCCGCGCATCGGTGCCTCGGTGACCTTCTATGGCTGCGCGGTGCTGCGCCAGTTCGAGATGATGGGTGTGTATCCGCTCAACGAGTCGGTAGCGATAGCCCGCTCCCGCGACAAGCTGCGCTCGCTGCAACTGCTGTCGCGGCGCGGCATCGGCCTGCCGATTACCGGCTTCGCCCACTCGCCGGACGACATCCCCGACCTGATCCAGATGGTCAACGGCGCCCCGCTGGTGATCAAGGTGCTGGAAGGTACACAGGGCATCGGCGTGGTGCTGTGCGAAACCACCAAGGCCGCCGAATCGGTGATCGAGGCGTTCATGGGGTTGAAGCAGAACATCATGGTGCAGGAATACATCAAGGAAGCGGGTGGCGCGGATATCCGCTGCTTCGTGGTCGGCGACAAGGTCATCGCGTCGATGAAGCGCCAGGCCAAGCCGGGGGAATTCCGCTCCAACCTGCACCGCGGTGGGGTGGCCAGCCTGATCAAGATCACCCCGGAAGAACGCATGACCGCCATTCGCGCGGCCAAGGTGATGGGCTTGAGTGTGGCGGGTGTGGATATCCTGCGCTCCAACCACGGGCCGCTGGTGATGGAGGTGAACTCGTCGCCGGGGCTGGAGGGGATTGAAGTGACCACCGGCAAGAACGTGGCCGCCATGATCATCGAGCATCTGGAGAAGAATGGCGGGCCTAATCAGACTCGGACCAAGGGTAAGGGCTGATTCAAGCCTGTACCGGCCCTATCGCCGGCAAGCCAGCTCCCACAGGATTACCACGACCTTCAGGCTTGTGGATTACCTGTGGGAGCTGGCTTGCCGGCGATAGGGCCGACGCAGCCAACCAGATTCATACAGCATTACGCGGCAGCAACAGCCCCAAAGGCAACCGTACCCGCGCCTCGATCCCGCCACCAGAGCGGTTGCGCAGTTCCACATTCCCACCATGCTGCGCCGCAATCCGCTTGACGATCGCCAGCCCCAGCCCGGTGCCCTTGCCACCCCGGGCCCGGTCACCACGAATGAACGGGTTGAAGATGGTCTCCAGCTCCGACTCGTCGATCCCCGTCCCGCGGTCCAGCACGCTCAGCACCACATACGGCGCACTCTCGTCGCCCGACACATAGGCGGCCACCTCGACCCCCTTGCCGGCGTGGTGCAGGGCATTGCCGATCAGGTTGCCCAGCATGCGCTTGAGCGAAACCCGGCGCAGCGGGAACGGTGGGATCGGCTCCAGGCACAGCCGCACCCGTTCTTCCGGCTGGTTGTACGGCGCCACCACTTCGCGCACCAGGTCGGCCAGGTCGACTTCCTCAACCGGCTCGTCACGGCCATCGCGGATAAAGGCCAGGAACTGGTCGAGGATCGCGTCCATGTCCTCGATATCGCGGACCATTTCGTCACTCAATTCGCTGTCGCTGTCCAGCAACGACAGCGACAAGCGCAGGCGCGTCAGCGGTGTGCGCAGGTCGTGGGAAACCCCGGCCAGCATCAGCTCGCGCTCGCGCCCGGCCTGCTCAACATCCTCGGCCATCTGGTTGAAGGCCTTGTAAACCTCGGTCATCTCGCTGGGCGTGTCGCTGATCGGCAGGCGCACGCTGCGCCCCTGGCCCAACTGCCGGGCGGCGAACACCAGGCGCTTGAGCGGCTGGTTCAGCTGGCGCACGAAGATCCAGGCCGAAGCTGTGGACAACAGGCCGATGGCCAGGAACCAACCCAGCACGTTCCAGATCTTCTGCCCACGCAGCGGGTGCGGGTACAGCGGTACCTTCAACCAGCCCGGGCCCAGGCTTGGCGCATTGACCCACAACGCCGGCGGCGCATGAATGCGCAGCCGTACCTCGGTGTCTTCGCCCAACTCGGCCTGCATCTGCCGTTGGTAGATTTCGCTGTAGGGCCAGTGCTGCTCACCCTCGGGCACGCCCGAGCCGGTGACCCGGATAAGGCCTGCCGCTTGGGCGATCTTGTCGCGGTTTTCTTCGTCGGCCGCCCAATAGGCGCGCAGGGTCAGCGCAACACCGTGGCTGTACTGACGGTCGACCAGCACGTCCTCGTTCATCAACAGGTAGACCAGGGTCAAGGCCTTGGAGAACAGGACGACGATCAACACCAGCCACAGGGTGCGGGCGAAGAAACTTTGCGGAAACCAGAGCGGTGTTTTCATCGACGGCGCGGCATCATTTACCGGCGTTTCCGTCCGGCACGAACACGTAGCCCACGCCCCACACGGTCTGGATATAACGCGGCTTGGACGGGTCCGGCTCGATCATGCGGCGCAGACGCGAAATCTGCACGTCGATGGAGCGTTCCAGCGCATCCCATTCGCGGCCACGCGCCAGGTTCATCAGCTTGTCGCGGGTCAGCGGCTCGCGTGCGTGCATCACCAGCGCCTTGAGCACGGCGAACTCGCCGGTGGTGAGCATGTGCACTTCGTCGCCACGCTTGAGTTCGCGGGTGGCCAGCGACAGCTCGTAGTCTCCGAAGGTGACCGACTCGTCTTCGCTACCAGGCGCACCCGGCACGCTCGGTGCCTGGCGACGCAGCACGGCCTTGACCCGGGCCATCAGCTCGTCCGGGTTGAACGGCTTGCCCAGGTAGTCGTCGGCGCCCAGCTCCAGGCCCTTGATACGGCTGAGCTCGTCGCCCTTGGCGGTGAGCATGATGATCGGGATCTGGTTGTTCTGCTGACGCAGGCGCTTGCACGCCGACAGGCCATCCTCGCCGGGCAGCATCAGGTCGAGCACCACCAGGTTGAACACCTCACGCTGCAGCAGGCGGTCCATCTGCTCGGTGTTGGGCACCGCACGGGCACGGTAGCCCTTGCTGGTGAAGAAACGCTCCAGCAGGCTGCTCAGCCCCGGGTCGTCGTCGACGATGAGAATCTTGTCACCTTCAGCGGTGTTTGGCGTGCCGGTCATGAATAACTCCTCTGATATCGCCGCGCATTATGGCGTAGCCATTGCTGCACGTTGCGTGAGCATTGTTAGCAGATTTTTCCCCCGGCGCCAGTTTCGGCTGGCCGGGCGCCATCACCGCAAGCCGTTTGCGATGGGTATAATGCGCGGCTTTCATCCAGCGCCGCCGGGCGAAAGGCCCACAGGCGACCCCCGTATTCACAAATGTCAGGTGGTTTACATGGACAGCATCAACAGCCGTATCGCCGAGGAACTGGGCGTACGCCCCCAGCAGGTCGAGGCGGCCGTGGGCCTGTTGGACGAAGGCTCGACCGTGCCCTTCATCGCCCGCTACCGCAAGGAAGTGACCGGTAGCCTGGACGACACCCAGCTGCGCCATCTGGAAGAGCGCCTGCGCTACCTGCGCGAACTCGACGAGCGCCGCGCCAGCATCCTGGCCAGCATCGAGGAGCAGGGCAAGCTGACCCCGGAACTGGCCCGCGAGATCAAGCTGGCCGATACCAAGACCCGCCTCGAAGACCTGTACCTGCCGTACAAGCAAAAGCGCCGCACCAAGGGCCAGATCGCCCTGGAAGCCGGCCTCGGCGAGCTGGCCGACGGCCTGTTCAACAACCCCGACCTCGCCCCGGAAAGCGAAGCCGCACGCTTCGTCAACGCCGACAAGGGCGTGGCCGACGTCAAGGCCGCGCTGGAAGGCGCCAAGTACATCCTCATGGAGCGCTTCGCCGAAGACGCCGCCCTGCTCGACAAGCTGCGCAGCTTCCTCAAGCAGGAGTCGGTGCTCAGCGCCCGCGTCGTGCCTGGCAAGGAAGAAGAAGGCGCCAAGTTCCGCGACTACTTCGCCCATGACGAACTGCTGCGCAACGCCCCGTCGCACCGCGCCCTGGCAATTTTCCGCGGGCGTAACGAAGGCGTGCTGAGCGCCTCGCTGAAAGTCGGCGAAGAACTGCCCGGCACCCTGCACCCGTGCGAACTGATGATCGGCAACCACGTCGGTATCGAGAACCGCAACCGCCCGGCCGACAAGTGGCTGGGCGAAGTGGTGCGCTGGACCTGGAAGGTCAAGCTCTACACCCACCTGGAAACCGACCTGTTCGGCGAGCTGCGCGACAACGCCGAAGGCGAGGCGATCAATGTGTTCGCCCACAACCTGCACGACTTGCTGCTGGCCGCCCCGGCCGGCCCGCGTGCCACCCTGGGCTTCGACCCGGGCCTGCGCACCGGCTGCAAGATTGCCGTGGTCGATGCCACCGGCAAGCTGCTGGACCACACCACGGTCTACCCGCACGCGCCGAAGAACGATTGGGACCGCACCATTTCGATCATGGCTGCACTGTGCGCCAAGCACTCGGTGGAGCTGATCGCCATCGGCAACGGCACCGCCAGCCGCGAAAGTGACAAGCTGGTTGCAGAGCTGGTCAAGAAGTACCCGGCGCTGAAGATCACCAAGATCATGGTCTCCGAGGCTGGCGCTTCGGTGTATTCCGCATCGGAACTGGCCGCCCGCGAATTCCCGGACCTGGACGTGTCGATCCGTGGCGCCGTGTCGATTGCCCGCCGCCTGCAGGACCCGCTGGCCGAGCTGGTGAAGATCGACCCGAAATCCATCGGTGTCGGCCAGTACCAGCACGACGTGTCCCAGCTGAAACTGGCGCGCGGCCTGGACGCCGTGGTCGAGGACTGCGTGAACGCCGTGGGCGTGGACGTCAACACCGCCTCGGTGGCGCTGCTGACGCGCATCTCCGGCCTCAACGCCACCCTGGCGCAGAACATCGTCGCCCATCGCGATGCCAACGGCCCGTTCGCCACTCGTGCTGCGCTGAAAAAGGTCAGCCGCCTGGGTGAGAAAACCTTCGAACAGGCCGCCGGCTTCCTGCGCGTGATGAACGGCGACAACCCGCTGGACGCCTCCGCGGTTCACCCCGAGGCCTACCCTCTGGTACAGCGCATTGCCGCCGACACCGACCGCGACATCCGCTCGCTGATCGGTGACAGCAACTTCCTCAAGCGCCTGGACCCGAAGAAATTCACCGATGAAACCTTCGGCCTGCCGACCGTCACCGACATCCTGCAGGAACTGGACAAGCCTGGCCGCGACCCACGCCCCGAGTTCAAGACCGCCACCTTCCAGGACGGCGTCGAAGACCTCAAGGACCTGGAACCAGGCATGATCCTCGAAGGCGTGGTGACCAACGTCACCAACTTCGGTGCCTTCGTCGACATCGGCGTGCACCAGGACGGCCTGGTGCACATCTCGGCGCTGTCGGAGAAGTTCATCAAGGACCCACGTGAAGCGGTCAAGGCCGGCGACGTGGTCAAGGTCAAGGTCATGGAAGTGGACATCCCGCGCAAACGCGTCGGCCTGTCCATGCGCATGAGCGACACCCCGGGCGAGAAGGTAGACGGCAACCGCGGTGGTAACCGTGGCAATGGCGGCAACCGCCAGCAGCAGGCGCCGCGCCAGCGCGAAACCGCCACTGCGGCACCGGCCAACAACGCCATGGCCGCCCTGTTCGCCAACGCCAAACAGCTGAAGAAGAAGTGATGGACGTTCCACGCGAATACGTCGAAAGCGCCTTCAGCCAGCTCCTCGGCTGCCGCCTGCAACGCCTGGAAACAGGTGTTGCCGAGGTAGCCCTGGCGCTCGAGCCACACTTGCGCAACCGTGGCCAGAAGCTGCACGGCGGCGCGATCTTCAGCCTGGTGGATATCGCCATGGGCCTGGCCTGCTCGGCCAGCCATGGCTTCGACCAGCAAAGCGTCACCATCGAGTGCAAGATCAACTACATGCGCGCCGTCAGTGACGGCGAGGTCCTGTGCACCGCCCGTGTGCTGCACGCCGGGCGGCGCACCCTGGTGGTCGACGCCGACGTAGTTCAGGGCGACAAGCTGGTGGCGAAAGCGCAAGGAACCTTCGCGGTTCTCTAGCTCACCAAGCGGTATCTGCGGTATTTTCGGCAACAGCCGGGAGCCGCTTCGCGCCCCATCGCCGGCAAGCCGGGCTCCCACAGGTAATCCACAAGCCTGAATATCGTGGTTTACCTGTGGGAGCCCGGCTTGCCGGCGATGGGCTGCGAAGCGGCCCCCGAAGTCGGCGCTGCGCAATGCCGGAACCGCGTAAACCAGGCGACAACGCCAGTTCCTTTTCCCACTACCCTTGTAGACCGTCTTTTCTACCCCCATATTGGGGCGACTGACGCGTGAAGGAATACATCTTGAGCGACCTCCTCAACCGCCGCCTGAGCCTGCTCGGCGCCAATCTCCCCCTGCTCAAGCAGTGCCTGCACGGTATTGAGCGCGAATGCCTGCGCGTGACCGAAGAAGGTCGCCTGGCCCAGACCCCGCATCCGCAAGCACTGGGATCGGCGCTGACCAACGAGCAGATCACCACCGATTATTCCGAGTCGCTGCTGGAGTTCATCACCCCGGCCCTTCCCGACCCGGCCAAGGTGCTGGAAAGCCTCGAAGAGACCCACCGTTTCGTCTACAGCAAGCTGGGCGACGAATACCTGTGGAGCCCGTCGATGCCCTGCACGCTGCCGGCCGAGGAGGACATCCCGATCGCCGAGTACGGCAGCTCGAACATCGGCAAGCTCAAGCACGTCTACCGCAAGGGCCTGGCCCTGCGCTACGGCCGCACCATGCAGTGCATCGCCGGTATCCATTACAACTTCTCGCTGCCCGAAGCGCTGTGGCCGTTGCTGCGCGCCGCAGAAGGCGGCAGCGAGAGCGACCGCGACTACCAGTCGTCGGCCTATATCGCGCTGATCCGCAATTTCCGCCGCTACAGCTGGCTGCTGATGTACCTGTTCGGCGCCTCGCCGGCCCTGGACAAAGGCTTCCTGCGTGGCCGCCCGCACCAGCTCGAAGAGCTGGACGCCGAAACCCTGTACCTGCCCTACGCCACCAGCCTGCGCATGAGCGACCTGGGCTACCAGAGCAACGCCCAGGCCGGCCTCACGCCGTGCTACAACAACCTGGCCAGCTACACCGACAGCCTGCGCAAGGCGGTGGGCACGCCCTACCCGCCTTACGTCGAAGTCGGCACGCACGTGGATGGCGAGTGGGTACAGCTGAACACCAACATCCTGCAGATCGAGAACGAGTACTACTCGAACATTCGCCCCAAGCGCGTCACCTACACCGGCGAGCGGCCGATCCAGGCCCTGACCTCGCGCGGCGTGCAGTACGTGGAAGTGCGTTGCCTGGACATCAACCCGTTCCTGCCGGTGGGCATCGACCTGACCGAGGCGCGCTTCCTCGACGCGTTCCTGCTGTTCTGCGCGCTGGAAGACAGCCCGCAACTGGACAACGGCGAATGCGGCCAGTGCACCAACAACTTCCTGACCGTGGTCAAGGAAGGCCGTCGCCCGGGCCTGGAACTGCACCGCAATGGCCAGCCGATCGGCCTGAAGGCCTGGGCCAGCGAGCTGATCGAGCGTATTCGGCCACTGGCCGATCTGCTCGACCAGGCGCAAGGCGGTGCAGAACACGGCAAGGCCCTGGATGCCCAGCAGGCCAAGGTCGACGACGCCTCGCTGACCCCGTCGGCCCAGGTACTGGCACGCATGACCGAGCATGACGAGAGCTTCGTCAAGTTCTCCCTGCGCCAGAGCCGCATCCACGCCGAAACCTTCCGCGAACAGCCACTGCCGGTCGAGCGCCAGCAGGCCTTCGAAACCCTCGCCCGCGACTCGCTGGCCGAGCAGTCGCGCCTGGAACAGCAGGAAGTCGGCGACTTCGACCTGTTCGTCGGCGCCTACCAGGCCAGCATCCTGGCGATCAGCAACTGATGACCCGCACTGCCAGCCCGCGCAAGCCGCGCGCCAGCAGCCAGGCCAGGATCGAGGCGATCCTGGCGGCTGCACGCGAGTTGCTGGCCGAGCTGGGGGTGGCGAGCCTGTCAATCTACAGCGTGGCCGAGCGCGCGCAGATTCCACCGTCGTCGGTGTACCACTTCTTCGCCAGCGTGCCGGCGCTGCTGGAGGCGTTGACGGCCGATGTACACCGGGCCTTCCGTGAAGCGCTGAGCGCGCCGATCGACAGCAGTGCGTTCAACACCTGGCACGAACTGTCACGGCTGATCGAGCAGCGCATGCTGGATATCTACAACGAGGACGCCGCGGCGCGGCAACTGATCCTGGCCCAGCATGGCCTGAGCGAAGTGGTGCAGGCCGACCGGCAGCACGACATGGAACTGGGCGACTTGATGCACAAGTTGTTTGACCAGCACTTTCATCTGCCGGTGATGCCGGCGGATGTGGATGTGTTTGCCCTGGCCATGGAGTTGAGTGACCGGGTGTATGCGCGGTCGGTGCAGCTGCATGAGGCGATCACCCCGCGCATGGCCGAGGAAGGCAAGCGAGTGTTCGAGGCGTATCTGGGGTTGTATCTGCCGCCATTTCTGGCCAAGCGTTCCAGCTGAGATCATTGGGGCCGCTGTGCGGCCCTTCGCGGGCACGCCCGCTCCCACAGGGTCCGCGCAAAACCTGAAACCTGCGCAGTACCTGTGGGAGCGGGCGTGCCCGCGAAGGGCTGCAAAGCAGCCCCATGGCCCACACCCATCACAGCTTGGCGATGGACACTTCAGTCGACTTCACGAAGGCAATCACTTCACTGCCCACCTGCAGCTCCAGCTCACGCACGGAGCGGGTGGTGATGACCGAAGTGACGATGCCCGAGGCGGTCTGCACGTCGATTTCCGACAGTACCGGGCCTTCCAGGATTTCCTTCACGGTACCTTTGAACTGGTTGCGAACGTTGATGGCTTTGATGGTCATGATTTGATTCCTTCTCTATGGCTTCAGTCTGGTAAGTGAGTCAGTGCGCCCAACGCAGTTGCGTGGGCAAAGGGGCTACAGGATCCGGCTCGGGCGCAGCGCCCGGGGCCGACAGAACA
This sequence comes from Pseudomonas sp. B23(2017), assembly GCF_002113725.1. Classification (NCBI taxonomy): domain Bacteria; kingdom Pseudomonadati; phylum Pseudomonadota; class Gammaproteobacteria; order Pseudomonadales; family Pseudomonadaceae; genus Pseudomonas; species Pseudomonas sp. B23(2017). Next base: position 155,280 of record NZ_NEJM01000012.1, read on the forward strand.
CGGTTGAGCACTTCGCTTTCCAGCGCGGCCAGGCGGTGCGAACCACGCGCCCGAGGCCGTGCCAGGTCGACAGTGAGGTCGAGCCCGACCTCGCCGTCCTCGATCAGGATCACCCGGTCAGCCACGGCGACCGCCTCGCTGACATCGTGGGTAACCAGCAACACGGTGAAGCCGTGCTGACGCCACAGGCGTTCGATCAGTTGCTGCATCTCGATACGGGTCAATGCATCCAGCGCACCGAGCGGTTCGTCCAGCAGCAGCAGGCGCGGCTGGTGAATCAGCGCCCGGGCCAGGGCCACACGCTGCTTCTGGCCACCCGACAGAGCCGCCGGCCATTCATTGGCGCGGTCGGCCAGGCCAACCGACTCCAACGCTTCCAGCGCACGCGGGCGCCAGTCGCCAGACAGGCCCAGGCCAACGTTGTCGATCACCTTCTTCCATGGCAGCAGGCGCGCGTCCTGGAACATCAGGCGGGTTTCTTCGCGGGCCTGCTCCAGCGGCGCGGCACCGGCCAGCAACTGGCCTGCAGTGGGCTGGTCGAGACCGGCCAGCAGGCGCAGCAAGGTGCTCTTGCCGCAGCCACTACGGCCGACGATGGCGACGAACTGGCCGGCAGGAATATGCAACTCGATACCCTTCAGTACCTCGCGCTGGCCAAAGGTCTTGCGCAGGCCGCTGGAAGCCAGCGGGATGCCACGCAGCAGGCGTGGCGGCTGTTCCTTGAGTACGGTCATGCGCCCTCCTTCTTCGCCACTTGATAGGCCGGGTGCCAGCGCAGCCACACACGCTCCAGGCCGCGGGCGGCGAGGTCGGCAAGCTTGCCGAGCACGGCATACAGGACGATGGCCAGCACCACCACGTCGGTCTGCAGGAACTCACGGGCGTTCATCGCCAGGTAACCGATACCGGCATTGGCCGAAATGGTTTCGGCAACGATCAGGGTCAGCCACATGAAGCCCAGGGCAAAGCGCACGCCAACCAGGATCGAAGGCAATGCCCCGGGCAGGATCACCTGGCGGAACAGGCTGAAGCCGGACAAGCCATAGCTGCGCGCCATCTCCACCAGCGCCGGGTCGACGTTGCGGATGCCGTGGTAGGTGTTCAGGTAGATCGGGAACAGCGTGCCCAGCGCGACCAGGAAGATCTTTGCCGACTCGTCGATACCGAACCACAGGATCACCAGCGGGATCAGCGCCAGGTGCGGCACGTTGCGGATCATCTGCACCGAGCTGTCGAGCAGGCGTTCGCCCCAGTTCGACAGGCCGGTGATGAAGCCCAGCACCAGGCCGATGCTGCCACCGATGACGAAGCCCAGCCCGGCACGCCAGCCACTGATGGCCAGGTGGGTCCAGATCTCGCCGCTGCGCACCAGCTCGACGCCGGCGCTGACCACGGCGCTGGGCGCGGGCAGGATGCGCGTCGACAGCCAGCCGGCGCTGACCGCCAGCTGCCAGGCAGCCAGCAGCAGTACCGGCAGCGCCCATGGCGCCAGGCGCTGGCCAAGGTTGTTGGAAGTTGCACGACTCATGGCCTGGCCCTCAGCTCTGCGCAACGGACTTGGGCAGGATGTCGTTGGCCACCATTTCGCCAAACGGGCTCACATAACCACCGGTCTTGGCTTGCTCCGGGCGTTGCACATCCAGGTGCGGGAACAGCAGCTCGGCCACCCGGTACGACTCTTCCAGGTGCGGGTAGCCGGAGAAGATGAAGGTATCGATGCCCAGCTCGGCGTATTCCTTGACCCGCGCCGCGACGGTCGGGCCATCCCCCACCAGCGCGGTACCGGCACCACCACGCACCAGGCCGACACCGGCCCACAGGTTGGGGCTGACTTCCAGCTTGTCACGGTTGCCGTTGTGCAGGGCGGCCATGCGTTGCTGGCCGACCGAGTCGAAGCGCGCCAGCGAGGCCTGGGCGCGAGCGATGGTGTCGTCGTCCAGGTGCGAGATCAGCTTGTCGGCAGCGGCCCAGGCTTCTTCGTTGGTTTCCCGCACGATCACGTGCAGGCGGATACCGAAGCGCACTTCGCGGCCCTGGGCGGCGGCTTTCTCACGCACCTGGGCAATTTTTTCAGCGACCGCACTCGGCGGCTCGCCCCAGGTCAGGTACAGCTCGACCTGCTCGGCGGCCAGGTCCTGCGCAGCTTCCGAGGAACCGCCGAAATACAGTGGCGGGCGTGGTTGCTGGATCGGCGGGTAGAGCAGCTTGGCGCCCTTCACCTGGATGTGCTTGCCGTCGTAGTCGACCACCTCGCCTTCCAGCACCTTGCGCCAGATACGGGTGAACTCCACAGAGGCTTCATAACGTTCCTGATGGTTCAGGTGCAGGCCGTCACCGGCCAACTCGTCCGGGTCGCCACCGGTCACCAGGTTGAACAGCGCGCGACCGTTGGACAGGCGATCAAGGGTTGCTGCCTGGCGTGCCGCCACGGTCGGCGAAATGATCCCGGGGCGCAGGGCGACCAGGAACTTCAGGCGCTGGGTCACCGGGATCAGCGATGCCGCGACCAGCCAGGAGTCCTCGCAGGAGCGCCCGGTAGGGATCAGCACGCCACCAAAGCCGAGCCGGTCGGCCGCCTGGGCGATCTGCTGCAGGTAGCCATGGTCGACGGCGCGCGCGCCATCGGAGGTGCCCAGGTACTTGCCGTCACCGTGGGTAGGAAGGAACCAGAAGATGTTAAGGCTCATTGGAGTTGTCTCCTCAAGGGGGCTCAGCCAGGGCGGCGCCCCGGCGCAGGCAAATCAATCAAGGCGCACTGGCGACCTTGGCCGGGGGTGTCCAGATCACGTCCTTGATGCTCAGCGGCTTGGGAATCAGCTTCAGTGCCTGGAACGTGTCGGCGATCTTCTGTTGCGCGGCCACCACTTCCGGGGTGAGCGGCGCGGCACCATAGCCTTGGCGCTTGACCGAGGTCAGGGTGATGTCGGCAGGCAGGCCGAGCAGCGGCGCGACCTGGTCGGTCACTTCCTGCGGGTTGGCCTGGGACCATTGGCCTACGGCACGCACTTCTTCGATCAGGGTGTTGATCACCGCCGGGTGCTGGTTCGCGTAGTTGCGGGTGGCCAGGTAGAACTGATGGTTGTCGACCAGGCCCTTGCCGTCACGCAGGGTATGAGCCTGCAGCTGTTTCTCGGCGGCAGCCTGGTACGGGTCCCAGATCACCCAGGCGTCCACGCTGCCGCGTTCGAAGGCGGCGCGGGCATCGGCCGGGGGCAGGTACACCGGCTGGATGTCGCTGTATTTCAGGCCGGCGTCTTCCAGGGCGCGAACCAGCAGGTAGTGAACGTTGGAGCCTTTGTTGAGGGCGACTTTCTTGCCCTTGAGGTCTTTGACCGACTGGATCGGCGAGCCCTTCGGCACCAGGATCGCCTCGCTGTGCGGCGCTGGCGGCTCGTAGGCGACGTACAGCAGGTCGGCACCGGCGGCCTGGGCGAACACCGGCGGGGTTTCACCGGTGACGCCAAAGTCGATGGAGCCGACGTTCAGCCCCTCAAGCAGCTGCGGGCCGCCGGGGAACTCGGTCCATTGCACCTGCACGCCCTGCTCGGCCAGGCGCTTTTCCAGCGTGCCCTTGGCCTTGAGCAGCACCAGGGTGCCGTATTTCTGGTAACCGATACGCAGGCTCTCGGCCTGGGCTTGGGTGATGGCGCCGAAGGACACAGCCGCCGCAAACAGGGCGACCAGACCGCGACGCAAGAAGACTGTGCGCATGGCGCTCTCCTGTGCGAGTGGGTTCGGGTTGCACCTGCTTGCCTCGTTGTCGGGCGAGTAAGGTGGTAAAGCGGGTTGGGCCGGTCAGATGCTCCAGCGAGCACTGATCAGGCGTTCGTTCAATACGCCGGGGGCCACGGGGCGCGGCCGACGGGCCAGTGCAACGTGGAAGGTTTCCAGCGCGTCCTGCAGGCGTTCTTCCAGCGCCGCTACCAGCTGCGCGGGCCTGGAGCCTTCTGCGTAGGCGACCTGGCTGTCGTCGGCGAAGATCCCTTGCAGGGTCTCTTGCGCCTTGAGTGCCGACAGCACGGGTTTCAGTGCGTAATCCACCGCCAGCATGTGGGCGATGCTGCCGCCGGTGGCGATCGGCAACACGATCTTGTGTGCCAGGGCGCGTTCGGGCAGCAGGTCGAGCAAGGTTTTCAGGGCACCGGCGAACGAGGCCTTGTACACCGGCGTGGCGACGATCAGGCCATCGGCCTGGGCCACCAGCTGCTGGAAGTGCTGCACCTGCGGGCTGTCGAATCGGGCGTGCAGCAGGTCTTCGGCGGGAAAGTCACGTACCTGGAATGTCACTACCTCGACGCCACGGTCCTGCAGCCACTGGCGAGAACGCTCCAGCAGCACGCCGGAGCGTGAACGGGTACTGGGGCTACCACCGATTGAGACGACCAGCATTGCAGCGCTTCCTTGTGTTCTGTTGGAGGTGACATTAACAGTCGCCGCATATATCTAGAAATCATATTTTTTCATTTGTTTATTCCATTTTTATCAATCTCCTGTTTTGGCCCTTTCGCGGGTAAACCCGCTCCCACTGGGACCGTACAAGGCCTAGGACTTGCACTATCCCTGTGGGAGCGGGTTTACCCGCGAAGAAGCCCACGCAGTTTCAGCAGGCAAAAAAAAGGGCCGTCGAAACGGCCCGAATATCCCTGCTTTGGCTAAGAGCAATGCAACGAGGAATCCTTTAACGATTGGGCTGCGGGGTCAGCCGCAGATAGGGTTTGACCGCCCGGTAACCTTTGGGGAAGCGCTGCCTGATCTCTTCCTCGTCCTTCAGCGAGGGCACGATTACCACGTCGTCACCATCCTGCCAGTTACCTGGCGTGGCGACCTTGTGGTTGTCGGTCAGCTGCAGCGAGTCGATCACCCGCAAGATTTCGTTGAAGTTGCGCCCGGTACTGGCCGGGTAGGTGATGGTCAGGCGCACCTTCTTGTTCGGGTCGATGACGAACAGCGAGCGCACGGTCAGGGTGTCGCTGGCGTTCGGGTGGATCAGGTCGTACAGGTCGGACACCTTGCGGTCGGCGTCGGCAATGATCGGGAAGTTGACCACGGTGTTCTGGGTTTCGTTGATGTCATCGATCCAGCGGTGGTGCGAATCGACCGGGTCCACCGACAGGGCGATGGCCTTGACCCCGCGTTTGGCGAAATCGTCCTTCAGCTTGGCGGTAAGGCCCAGTTCGGTGGTGCACACCGGGGTGAAGTCGGCCGGGTGTGAGAACAACACCCCCCAGCTGTTGCCCAGCCACTCGTGGAAGCGGATCTTGCCTTCGCTGGAATCCTGTTCGAAATCGGGGGCGATATCGCCGAGTTTTAGGCTCATGGGCTGCGGCTCCTGTGCTGGGTTCTGTACCGTGTGGGTTCAATGTGCCTGCATTCGATTAAAAACAAAAAGAATAAATACTGATTTATTTATAACCATAAGGCATACGAAATCGCAGACACAAAAAAGCCTCGCACTAGGCGAGGCTCCTTGTTCAGCTACGGCTTACAGGAAGTTGTAAGTGTAGTTCACGATGAAGCGAGTCTGGTCTTTGTCACCGATGCTTTCGCCGCTACCACGGTAGACACCCTGACGCAGGCTGAAGCCCAGGCCTTTGAGGGAGCCTTGCTGAATGGTGTAGTCGACGCGTGCGTCACGTTCCCATTCGTTGTAGCTGCCGTCGCCCGACTTGTTGCGGATGTCGTCACCACGCAGGTAGGCCACCGAAGCCTTCAGGCCTGGAACGCCCAGGGACGCGAAGTCATAGGAGTACTGACCGAAGGTGGTGTTCTCACCGGCACGAGCGAACTGGTTGATCATGCTGTCGGTGAACAGGTAGAAGCTTGCGCCGCCATTGCCTTCCAGCGAGGAAGTGGCGCCGTCCTTGCGGACGCTACCTTGGTTCAGCCAGACGAAACCACCATCGTCACCCACTTGCTGGTGACCGAGCATCAGCGCGTGGCCACCCAGGGTGTAGGTGAACATGGCGCTCCAGGTCTTGTTGTCGACCTCGCCCCCGTTCTTCGCGTAGCCACCGTTGTTGTCGAAGGCATAACCGGTCTCGCCATTCTTGCCGTCGCTGCGGCTATCGAAGTAGCGCAGGTCGGTCTTGAACGACTGGTTGTCGGCGATCTTGAAGACGTGGGTAGCACCCAGGAAGTGCTGCTTGTAGAAGTCTTCCAGGTTCGAGTAGTAGTACTGCAGGGTCAGGTCTGGAGTGAGCTTGTAGTCACCACCGGCGAACTGGAACTTGTTGCTGTCGCGGAAGGCGCCAGAAACGGAAAGACCGGTACGGTTGCTCGAAGCACGACCCATGGCGTGGGTCAGTTGACCAGCATTGATGGTCAGATTGTCGATTTCCTTCGACTGCAGGGTGCCACCCTCGAAGGTCTGCGGCAGCAGACGGCCATCGTTGGAGACCAGGATCGGCAGCATAGGCGCCAGGGCGCTACCGTAGTGGACCTCGGTCTTGGAGAAGCGAGCCTTGGCGTTACCACCAATGCGTGCCCAGTTGTGGACTGCCGAACCATCGGAGTCGCTTGGGAAGAAGGTGTTGTTGGCATCTGGGCGGCTACCACGGCCACCATCCAGGTGAATGCCCCACAGTGCCTGAACGTCGACACCAAAACCTACGGTGCCTTCGGTGAAGCCAGACAGGTAGTCGAGCTTGAAGCCCTGACCGCTTTCTTTCTGGTCGATACCGCTTTCGCGGTTGTCGTCGTTGAAGTACATGGTGCGCGAGCTGAGCGACAGTTTGCTGTCTTCAACGAAACCGGCAGCGCCTGCTTGTTGGGCGAGAACCCCCAGTGCCACGGCCAGGGCCAGGCTGGACTTGTACATGTTTTGCTCCTCTACGTTCTAATTCTTGTGTATCTCTGGCGGTGGGATCTGCTGCCCCGCTCACCGTGGATTGGCGATTTAGTCCCAAAGCGTGACCGTTTAGTCAATCGTTTCTAAACGTTTCGCGACTTTGGTCTAAGACGCCACCTGCGCTACAGGATAATGACAATCCTATAAATCCAAAATGACCGTTTTATGAATTGGTAAGATTTTTAAGGAATATGTTAGGAACTGTTACTGCGATTCGTTAGCAGCAGATTGGTATTCATAACCTTTGGTTATTTGCAAACGTTTGCTCATAACCTAATTCCGTATCGTTCTATTGGGACGAAAAAGCCTAGCAGCACTCTCGGATTTCGCCATTGAGCGAAATCACCGGCCCTCCCTGCTAACGCGCCCCCTGTAGGAGCGGCCTTGTGTCGCGATGGGGTGCGAAGCAGCCCCAAAATCTCAGCTAACGCCGCATAAATTGCCGGGGCCGCCTTGCGGCCCATCGCGACACAAGGCCGCTCCTACAGGGATCGCGTAAAGGCAGGCGGTGATTTCAAATAATTGGCTCCTAAGCTAATGCAAAAAAGTTATTTATTTTACTTTTCTTAGATCATTTAGCCTTCTCGCCATCCATCACATCGATTGTCTGACGAGAGGTTCACCATGATCCCGCACGCTCCGCTGCGCCTGTTCGCCGCCCTGACCCTCGCCAGCGCCAGCTGGTTGGCCCAGGCTGCCGACCTGACCGTGGCCTACCAGACCACCGTCGACCCGGCCAAGGTGGCGCAGGTCGATGGCAACTACGAAAAAGCCAGCAAGGCCAGCATCGACTGGCGCAAATTCGACAACGGTGCCGACGTGATCACCGCCGTAGCCAGCGGCGATGTACAGATCGGCTACCTGGGCTCCAGCCCGCTGGCCGCCGCAGCCACCCGCAAGCTGCCGGTCGAGACCTTCCTGATCGCCACCCAGATTGGCGCCGGTGAAGCACTGGTCGCCCGCGACAGCATCAAGACGCCGCAAGACCTGGTTGGCAAGAAAGTCGCCGTGCCGTTCGTCTCCACCGGCCACTACAGCCTGCTGGCAGCGCTGAAGAGCTGGAACATCGACCCGTCCAAGGTGCAGATCCTCAACCTGGCGCCGCCGGCGATCATTGCCGCCTGGAAGCGCGGCGACATCGACGCCACCTACGTCTGGGACCCGGCCCTGGGCGTGGCCAAGGAAAACGGCAAGGTGCTGATCACCTCCGGCGAGCTGGCCGAGAAAGGCGCACCGACCTTCGACGCATGGATCGTGCGCAAGGACTTTGCCGCCAAGCACCCCGACGTGGTCAAGGCCTTTGCCAAGGTCACCCTCGACGCCTACGCCGACTACCGCAAGAACCCGCAAGCCTGGCTGGCCAACCCCGACAACGTGAGCAAGCTGGCCAAACTGTCTGGCGCCAAGCCTGCTGACATCCCGGTGCTGCTGCAGGGCAACGTCTACCCGCTGGCCGCCGACCAGGCCAATGCACTGGGCGCACCGACCACCCAGGCGCTGACCGACACGGCCACCTTCCTCAAGCAGCAAGGCAAGGTCGACGCGGTGCTGCCGGACTACTCGCCGTACGTCAGCGCCCAGTACCTCCCCAACTAAGCCTGTAGAAAACCGACCGGAGCCTGCCATGGCCTTGCTCGAACTGGAGCGCATCAGCGCACAGTACCCCGGTGCCGAAACCCCGGTACTGGCCGACATCAACCTGAGCCTGGGGCCACGCCAACTGCTGGTGGCCCTGGGGCCTTCCGGCAGCGGCAAGACCTCGCTGCTCAACCTGATCGCCGGCTTCGTCGCCCCCAGCGGCGGGCGCATCACCCTGGACGGCGTGCCCGTCCAGGGCCCCGGCGCCGAGCGCGGCGTAGTGTTCCAGGACGATGCGCTGCTGCCCTGGCAGAACGTGCTGGGCAACGTCGCATTCGGCCTGGAACTGGCCGGCGTGCCACGCGCCGAGCGTGAGGCCAAGGCCCGCGAAATGCTGGCCCTGGTCGACCTCGACGGCTTTGGCGAGCGGCGTATCTGGCAATTGTCCGGTGGCCAGAAGCAGCGCGTGGGCCTGGCCCGGGCGTTGGCAGCCGACCCACGGGTGTTGCTGATGGACGAGCCGTTCGGCGCACTTGATGCCTTCACCCGCGAGCAGATGCAGGAGTTGTTGCTGCAGGTATGGCAACGCACCGCCAAGCCGGTGTTCCTGATTACCCACGACATCGAAGAAGCAGTGTTCCTCGCCAGCGAGCTGGTACTGCTGGCGCCCAACCCGGGGCGCGTGGTGGAACGCCTGCAACTGGACTTCGGCCAACGCTACGCAGCCGGTGAACCGGCGCGGGCGATCAAGTCCGACCCGGCCTTCATCGAAACCCGCGAGCACGTACTGGCGCGGGTGTTCTCCCAACGTCAAAGCCTGCAGGAGCGCGCATGAGCAGCCTGGACCTGCCGGTCGCCGGCAAACGCAACACCCAACCCCGGTCAGCCACCAAGCTGCGCCGCCCCCTGCCTACCCGCTGGATCAGCACCCTGACCCTGGCCAGCCTGCTGTTGGCCTGGTGGCTGGTGACCGCGGCCGGCTGGATCGAGCCGCTGTTCCTGCCCTCGCCCGCCGACATCCTGGCCAAGGCCGGGACCCTGCTGACTCAAGGCTACATGGATGCCAGCCTGTGGCAGCACCTGGGTGCCAGCCTGGGGCGCATCGGCGTGGCCCTGCTTGCCGCCACCCTCACCGCCATCCCGGTGGGTATCGCCATCGGCTACAACCGCGTGGCCCGCGGCATTCTCGACCCGCTGATCGAGTTCTACCGGCCGATCCCGCCGCTGGCCTACCTGCCGCTGATCGTCATCTGGTGCGGCATCGGCGAGCTGTCCAAGGTGCTGCTGATCTACCTGGCAATCTTCGCCCCCATCGCCATTGCCACCGCCACCGGCGTGCGCACGGTCGACCCGGCCAAGCTGCGTGCCGCGCAGTCGCTGGGCGCGACCAAGGCCCAGCTGATCCGCCACGTGATCCTGCCCAGCGCCCTGCCCGACATCCTCACCGGCATCCGCATTGGCCTGGGGGTCGGCTGGTCGACCCTGGTGGCCGCCGAGCTGATCGCCGCCACCAGCGGCCTGGGCTTCATGGTGCAGTCGGCGGCGCAGTTCCTGGTTACCGATGTGGTGGTACTGGGGATCCTGCTGATCGCGCTGATCGCCTTCGCCCTGGAAATGAGTCTGCGTGCCCTGCAACGCAAACTGGTGCCTTGGCACGGGCAGAGCCACTGAATCCTGTTGACCACGCCAGCAGCCTGGCGCCTGATTGAAGAGACCGACATGAGCCTGACCATCACCCCCCTCAGCCCGGCGCTTGGCGCCCAGATCAGCGGCGTGGACATCAGCCGCGATATCACCGTCGAAGAACGTGACGCCATCGAGCAGGCGCTGCTGCAACACCAGGTGCTGTTCTTCCGCGACCAGCCGATCAACCCACAGCAGCAGGCACGTTTTGCCGCCCGCTTCGGCGACCTGCACATCCACCCGATCTACCCCAACGTGCCGGAAACCCCGCAGGTGCTGATCCTCGACACGGCGGTTACCGATGTGCGCGACAACGCCGTGTGGCACACCGACGTGACCTTCCTGCCGACCCCGGCCCTGGGCGCGGTGCTCAGCGCCAAGCAGTTGCCGGCCTACGGCGGCGACACCCTGTGGGCCAGCGGCATCGCTGCCTTCGAAGCCTTGTCGGCGCCGCTGCGCGAGCTGCTCGACGGGCTGACCGCTACCCATGACTTCACCAAGTCGTTCCCGCTGGAGCGCTTTGGTACCACGCCGGAAGACCTTGCGCGCTGGGAAGCAACCCGGCGCAACAACCCGCCGCTGTCGCACCCGGTGGTGCGCACGCATCCGGTGAGCGGGCGCAAGGCATTGTTCGTCAATGAGGGGTTCACCACGCGCATCAATGAGCTGAGCGAACTGGAAAGCGAGGCACTGTTGAAGCTGCTGTTTGCCCATGCGACGCGGCCGGAGTTCAGCATTCGCTGGCGGTGGCAGGAGAATGACGTGGCGTTCTGGGACAACCGCGTGACCCAGCATTTTGCCGTGGATGACTACCGACCGAACCGGCGGGTAATGCATCGGGCGACCATCCTCGGGGATGCGCCCTTCTGATAGAGATGCATCAGCAGTGCCGGCCTCTTCGCGGGTAAACCCGCTCCCACAGGTACCGCACCGGTATTGAAGCCAGTGTTATACCTGTGGGAGCGGGTTTACCCGCGAAGAGGCCGGTACAGGTTATTACCTGACCAGATGCAGGTACTGCATGTGCCGTTCGTACTGGTCGAGGATGTCGTTGATGATCTGCTCCTTGCTGTAGCCCACCAGGTCATAGTTCTGGCTGCCTTCGCTCAGGTGCACCTCCGCCCGGTAGTAACGGCGGTTCTTCAACTCTTGCGTACCCAGCCCACCCAGGGCGAACGATGGCGTGAAGTAGCCACGCATCTGCACCTGGTAAATGAACGGCTGTTCCTCGCCATGGCCAATCTTCAGGCTGACGTTGTCGTGGCTCGGGTCGTCCTGGGTAATCAGCACCAGCCCCTTCTGTTCGAACACTTCACGCACATCGGCAATTGCCGGGCGCACCACGTCGTCCATGAAGCGGTACACCTCATCGCGCGACGGGAAGTGCACCGCCTGGCTCAGGCGCTGGCGCCAGCCACCACGGCCGCGGCGTGACTGGGCGAACGGGGCCAGCGAATGCATCTGCGCGATCTGCCGTTGCGACTCCAGGTAGAACGCCTTGTGCAGCCCCCACATCATGCACAGCAGGATCAGCGAGAACGGCAGCGAGGTCAGCACCACCGCCGATTTAAGCGAATCGATGCTGCCGGCGAACAACAGCGCACTGGTGATCAGCGCCGTCATCGCGCCCCAGAAGATGCGCAGCCAGTTCGGCCCATCCTCGTCGGCATCACCACCCTTGGCCGACAAGGTCGACAGCACCACGGTGCCCGAGTCGGCCGAGGTGACGAAGAACACGAAACTGATGAACACCGTCATGGCGATCACCGTCTTGCTCCAGGGGTAGGTCTCCAGCAGCAGGTACAGGCTCATCGACGGGTTATCCAGCGCCGACTGGCCCAGCGCGGTCATGCCGTGGTTGATGACCTGGTCCAGGGCGCTGTTGCCGAAGATCGACATCCACGCCAGGGTGAAGCCCAGCGGAATCAACAGCACACCAAAGACGAACTCGCGGATGGTGCGGCCACGAGAGATGCGGGCGATGAACAGGCCCACGAACGGCGCCCAGGCAATCCACCAGGCCCAGTAGAACACCGTCCAGCCGCCCAGCCAGTCACGGTTCTCGCCGTAGGCATAAACGTCGAAGCTCTTGCGCGGCAAGGCACCCAGGTAGTCGCCGAGGTTCTGGATCAGCGTGTTGAACAGGTGCTGGGTAGGCCCGGCGAACAACACGAACAGCAACAGCGCGCAGGCCAGGAACAGGTTGATATCGCTCATCACCCGCACGCCCTTCTCCACCCCGGCCACGGCCACGGCCACCGCCGCGCCCATCATCAGGGTGATGAGCAGCACTTGCACCCACTGGCTGTGGTCGATGCCGAACAGGTAGTCGAGGCCGGCGTTCAGGTGCAGCACGCCAAAGCCCATGTCGGCACCCAGGCCGAACACCGTGGCGATGATGCCGAAGCCGTCCACCGCATAACCGATCGGCCCGTTGATGCGCTTGCCGATCAGCGGGTACAGCGCCGAACGCAAGGCCAGTGGCAGGTTGTGCCGGTAGGCGAAGTAGGCCAGGGCCATGCCGACGAAGGCGAACACGCCCCAGCCATGCAGGCCCCAGTGCAGGAACAGGATCTGCATCGCCTGGCGCCCGGCCTCGGCCGTGCCCGCTTCGCCCTGGGGCGGCTGCAGCATGTGGGTCAGGGGTTCGGACACGCAGAAGAAGAACAAGGTGATGCTGATGCCGGCGGCAAACAGCATGCCGGCCCACGACAGGTAACTGAACTCGGGCTCGTCGTGGTCGGCACCGAGCTTGATCTTGCCGTAGCCGGACAAGGCGGTGACCACCACGAAGACCAGGTACAGCGTCATCGCCAGCATGTAGTACCAGCCGACCGTGTTCGCCGCCCAGTTCTGCGCCGCCAGCAACCAGTCGCCTGCTGCTTGCGGATAGGAAATGACCACCAGGCCGAAGATGAGGATGAAACTTGCCGCGAAATAGAACACCGGGGGGTTCATGCGGATCTTGCCATTGGCAAGGGAAGGGGTCGGTGCACTCATTGGGGGCGCACCTCGTCGAATGACGTAAGGCTCGGAATGAACGGGTTCAGCAAAGGAATCCTCCTGTTGAACACCGGCAGCGGACCAGCGTTTTTTCATTGAACAAGCGTTCAAGTTAAACATGGATCGGATTTCAATGCGAATTGGGGCGCTGATTGGTGCCCTCCTGTTTCGGCCCTTTCGCGGGTAAACCCGCTCCCACAGGTACTGCACAGGATTCAAAATCTGTGGGGGCCCTGTGGGAGCGGGTTTACCCGCGAAGAGGCCGGTACAGGCCAAGGAAATGCCAGATCAGTTCTTGTCCTGGCAATCCAGCTGCAGGTTGGCCTGGGTAATGTTGCTCTCGGCCGGCACACTGCGGGTCAGCCACACATTGCCGCCAATGGTCGAGCCTTTGCCGATGGTGATCCGCCCCAGCACCGTGGCCCCGGCATAGATCACCACATCGTCCTCGACGATCGGGTGGCGTGGCAGGCCCTTGTGCAGGGTGCCCGACTCATCGCTGGGGAAGCGCTTGGCGCCCAGGGTCACTGCCTGGTAGATGCGCACGCGCTCGCCGATGATCGCGGTTTCGCCGATCACCACGCCGGTACCGTGGTCGATGAAGAAGCTCGGGCCGATCTGCGCCCCGGGGTGAATGTCGATCCCCGTCGCCGAATGCGCCAACTCCGAGCTGATCCGCGCCAGCAGCGGCAGGCCGGCCTGGTACAGGTGGTGCGCCAGGCGGTGGTGGATGATCGCCAGGATGCCTGGGTAGCACAGCAGCACTTCATCGACACTGCGCGCCGCCGGGTCGCCGTGGTAGGCGGCCAGCACATCGGTGTCGAGCAGCACTCGCAGGCCCGGCAGGGCGGCGGCGAAGCCCTGCACCAGGCTCAGCGCATGGGCATCGACGCCGGCCAGCTCGCCCTTGCTTTGCCGTGCGGCGTAGCGCAGCTCCAGGCGGGCCTGGGCCAGCAAGGCGGTCAGCGCGGCATCCAGGGTATGGCCGACGTAGAAGTCTTCGCTTTCTTCGCGCAGGTCGACCGGGCCAAGGCGCATGGGGAACAGGGCGCCGCACAGTTGCTCCAGGATGTGCCGCATCGCTTCGCGCGAAGGCAGCTCACGCCCGCCCTGCTCGCCGCTGCTGCGGCCATTGCGGGTACGCCATTGTTCACGGGCACCGCGCAGGCCGGTGACGATGCTCTGCAACTGCCAGTGCCCGGGTGAAGGTTGTTCGCTCACGGTTTTCTCCTGCCTGAGTAGGCCAAACTCATTTTTATTTGCAGGGCCGGCCTCTTCGCGGGCTCGCCCGCTCCTACAGGGACTGCACAGGTTTCGATGCCTGTGCGGGCTCTGTGGGAGCGGGTTTACCCGCGAAAGGGCCGAACCTGCCTACATGCAATCCACTCTACGGCAAATCCATCTCTTGGAAAAAACAACGCTTTATTCCATCCTGCGCTAAGTCAGGCATAAGCCGCGATGACGGAGCAGGCAACCTCGCCTACCCTCAAAGCAGCCAGCACCTGGCAAAAATTAAAAAGGAAATAACAAAATAATTTTTTAGTATTTCCTGGCCTAAGCAGCCGACCCTATAGTCGCCACCCACCACTTACACAACAAGCGCGGGGCTCTGAAATGTCGAAATTCGCCAAACCGCTACTCAACGCCAGCCTGGCACTCCTGCTGGGTGCCGGCCTGCTCGGCCAGGCCTTCGCCGGCGAGCAGCTGAAGACCATCCAGGAAAAAGGCGTGATCAACGTCGGCCTCGAAGGCACCTACCCACCGTTCAGCTTCCAGGACGAAAACGGCAAGCTGACCGGCTTCGAAGTGGAACTGTCCGAACTGCTGGCCAAGGAGCTGGGGGTAAAGGCCAAGGTGCAGCCGACCAAATGGGACGGCATCCTCGCCGCACTGGAGTCCAAGCGCCTGGACGTGGTGATAAACCAGGTGACCATTTCCGAAGAGCGCAAGAAGAAGTATGACTTCTCCGAGCCTTACACCATCTCCGGCATCCAGGCGCTGATCCTGAAGAAGAAGGCCGAGCAGCTGAACATCCACAAGGCCGCAGACTTGGCCGGCAAGAAGGTCGGCGTAGGCCTGGGCACCAACTACGAGCAATGGGTCAAGAAGGACGTGCCGCAAGCCGATGTGCGCACCTATGAAGACGACCCGAGCAAGTTCGCCGACCTGCGCAACGGCCGCATCGACGCCATCCTGATCGACCGCCTGGCCGCGCTGGAATACGCGCAAAAAGCCAAGGACACCGAACTGGCCGGCGATGCCTTCTCGCGCCTGGAAAGCGGCGTGGCCCTGCGCAAAGGCGAGCCGGAACTGCTGGCAGCGATCAACAAGGCACTGGACAAGCTCAAGGCTGACGGCACGCTGGCCAAGCTTTCCGAGAAATACTTCGGTGCCGATGTCACCAAATGATTGCTGAAAGCCTGCAACTCGTTGTCGACTCCGCGCCCTTCCTGCTGAAGGGCGCGGGTTATACAGTGCTGCTCAGTGTTGGCGGCATGTTCTTCGGCCTGCTGCTGGGCTTTGCCCTGGCACTGATGCGGTTGTCGAAGATCTTGCCGCTGAACTGGCTGGCGCGGGTCTACGTGTCGTTCTTCCGCGGCACGCCGCTGCTGGTGCAGCTGTTCGTCATCTACTTCGGCATGCCGCAGATCGGCATCGAGCTCGACCCGATCCCGGCCTCGCTGATCGGCCTGTCGCTGAACATGGCCGCCTACATCTGCGAAATCCTGCGCGCGGCGATTTCCTCGATCGACCGTGGCCAGTGGGAAGCCGCCGCCAGTATTGGCATGACTCGCGTCCAGGCCATGCGCCGGGCGATCCTGCCCCAGGCCTTGCGCACCGCACTGCCGCCGTTGGGCAACAGCTTCATCTCGCTGGTCAAGGACACCGCCCTGGCGGCGACCATCCAGGTGCCCGAGCTGTTCCGCCAGGCCCAGCTGATTACCGCGCGCACCTTCGAAGTGTTCACCATGTACGTGGCGGTGGCGGTCATCTACTGGGTGCTGTGCAGCATCCTCGCGCACTTCCAGAACCGCATGGAAGCGCGAGTCAACCAGCATGACCAGGAGCATTGAGCATGATTGAAGTCAAAGGCCTGACCAAGCGGTTCAAGGGCCAGACCGTGCTCAACGGTATCGACCTGACCGTGCAGCCCGGCGAAGTGGTGGCCATCATCGGCCCCAGCGGCTCGGGCAAGACCACCTTCCTGCGTTGCCTCAACCTGCTGGAAACACCCGATGCCGGGCAGATCCAGATTGGCGACATCAGCATCGACGCCAACCGCCCGCTGGGTGGGCAGCAAAGTGCGATTCGCCGCTTGCGCCAGCAGGCCGGGTTCGTGTTCCAGAACTTCAACCTGTTCCCTCATCGCACCGCCCTGGAAAACGTGATCGAGGGGCCGGTGATCGTCAAGAAGACGCCCCGCGAGCAGGCCATCGAACTGGGCCGGCGCCTGCTGGCCAAGGTTGGCCTGGCGGGCAAGGAAGATGCCTACCCGCGGCGCCTTTCCGGTGGACAGCAGCAACGGGTGGCCATCGCCCGCGCCCTGGCCATGGAACCGGAGGTGATCCTGTTCGACGAGCCGACCTCGGCGCTGGACCCCGAACTGGTGGGTGAAGTGCTGGCGACCATCCGCGGCCTGGCCGAGGAGAAGCGCACCATGATCATCGTTACCCACGAGATGAGCTTTGCCCGCGATGTGGCAAACCGGGTGATCTTCTTCGACAAGGGCGTGATCGTGGAACAGGGCGAGGCCAAGGCGCTGTTTGCGGCGCCGAAGGAAGAGCGTACCCGGCAGTTCTTGCGCAAGTTCCTGGGGACTGCTGCTTCCGAATAGGCACGCACATACACAGATCCCTGTAGGAGCGGCCTTGTGTCGCGATGGGGCGCGCAGCGGCCCCAGGCTTTCAGCATTACTGCCGAGATTGCCGGGGCTGCTTTGCAGCCCTTTCGCGACACAAGGCCGCTCCTGCACCGATCGCGCCTGCCTGGAACAGACACTCTCCTCCTTCCATCTATACATATTCCAAAGAGTTAGTTCATAAACTTTTTATAAAGCATTAGGGTATATAAACCGGACCACCGGACCAGCACACATCTGTCGCGATCAGCTGTAGCGGCATTACTTTTTTGTGAGGTCAGGAATGGTCAGGATCACAATCACCCCAGTGCGTAACGCCAGGGCATTGAGTGCAGCCAAGGAGCGGTACTGATGTCCAGCCAACCCAATACCCAATTCCACAGCGATCTCGACAGCTCGCCCCTGCTGCTGCCGGCCAAGGTACTGCGCAACGACGCCGAAGCCCTGCAAGCGGCCCGCGAACTGGCCGAGGTCGCCCGCGAGCAGGCCGCTCGCCGCGACCAGCAACGCAAACTGCCATGGGCCGAGATCGAACTGTTCACCCGCAGCGGCCTGGGCAGCATCAGCGTACCCAAGGCCCATGGCGGCCCCGATGTGTCATTCGAGACCGTGGCCGAAGTGTTCCGCCTGATCAGCGCCGCCGACCCGGCCCTGGGGCAGATCCCGCAGAACCAGTTCGGCATGCTGCAACTGCTGCGCCTGACTGCCACCGAGGCGCAGCAGGCGGTGATCTTCCGCAGCGTGCTCGATGGCTGGCGCATCGGCAATGCCGGCCCCGAACGCGGCACCAAGGACACCCTGACCCTCAAGGCCAGGATCACCCGCGTCGGCGACAGCTATCGCATCAGCGGTGAGAAGTTCTATTCCACCGGCGCCCTGTTCGCCCACTGGGTGGCGGTCAAGGCACTGGACGACGAAGGCCGCCAGCGCCTGGCATTCGTGCGCCGAGGCAGCCCGGGGCTGCGCATCGTCGATGACTGGTCCGGGTTCGGCCAGCGCACCACTGCCAGCGGCACCGTGCTGCTCGACCAGGTACCGGTGGATGCTGACCTGGTGATCGACAACTGGCGCCAGCGCGACATTCCCAACATCCAGGGCGCTGCCTCGCAGCTGATCCAGGCGGCGATCGATGCCGGCATTGCCGAAGCGGCGATCGAAGACGCCATCAGCTTCGTGCGCGAAAAGGCCCGGCCATGGATCGAGGCCAAGGTCGACCGCGCCAGCGACGACCCCTATGTAATCGCCGACATCGGCCGCCTGAAGCTCGAGCTGCACGCCGCCGAAGCGCTGCTGCGCAAGGCCGCGCGGGTCCTCGACGAGGTCAACGCCGCGCCGATCGATGCAGCAAGCGCGGCGCGGGCCTCGATCGCGGTGGCCGAGGCCAAGGTGCTGACTACCGAGATTGCCCTGCAGGCCAGCGAAAAACTGTTCGAGCTGGCCGGCAGCCGCGCCACCCTCGCCGAGTTCAACCTCGACCGCCACTGGCGCAATGCCCGGGTGCACACCCTGCATGACCCGGTGCGCTGGAAGTACCACGCGGTTGGCGCTTACCACCTCAACGGCACCTTGCCCGCGCGGCATTCCTGGATCTGATTTGTGGGCCTTGGGGCTGCTTTGCAGCCCATCGCGACACAAGGCCGCTCCTACAAGGGATCGCGTACCTCCTGTAGGAGCGGCCTTGTGTCGCGATGGGCCGCAAAGCGGCCCCAAGGCCCCGGAGAAACACCATGACTACAAACATCATCACCAGCGACACCGAAGCCCTGAACGTCGCCGAAGAAGTCGCCCGACACCTGCGCCGCGACAGCGCCCTGCGCGACCGCGAGCGCCGCCTGCCGCACGCCGAACTGGAACTGTTCACCCGCTCCGGCCTGTGGGCCATCAGCGTGCCAAAGGCCTTCGGCGGCGCCGGCGTGTCCAACGTCACCCTGGCCAAGGTCATCGCCCGCATCGCCCAGGCTGACGGCTCGCTCGGGCAAATCCCACAAAACCATTTCTATGGCCTGGAAGTGCTGCGGGTAAACGGCACACCCGAACAGCAACAGCGCCTGTACGCCGAAGTACTGGCCGGCAGCCGCTTCGGCAACGCCCTGGCCGAACTGGGCACCAAGACCGCCAACGAGCGCACCACTCGCCTGACCCGCGACGGCGATGGCTTTCGCATCAACGGCCGCAAGTTCTACTCCACCGGCGCCATCTACGCCCAGCGCATTCCCACCTCGGTGGTCGATGAACAGGGCGTGCAGCACCTGGCCTTCGTCCCGGCCGACAGCCAGGGCCTGCAGGTGATCGACGACTGGAGCGGCTTCGGCCAGCGCACCACCGGCAGTGGCTCGGTGGTATTCGACAACGTGTACGTCAGCGCCGCCGATGTGGTGCCGTTCCAGAGCGCCTTCGAACGCCCCACCCCGGTCGGCCCGCTGGCGCAGATCCTTCATGCCGCCATCGACACCGGCATCGCCCGCGCCGCATACGAAGATGCCCTGCACTTCGTGCGCACCCGCAGCCGCCCCTGGGTCGACTCCGGCCTGGACAAGGCCAGCGATGACCCGCTGACGCTGAAGAGCTTCGGCCACCTGGCGATCCGCCTGCACGCCGCAGAAGCCTTGCTCGAGCGCGCCGGCGAATACCTGGACCGCGCCCGCGACGACAGCACTGCCGACAACGTGGCCGCCGCCTCCATCGCGGTGGCCGAGGCCCGTGCCATCAGCACCGAGATTTCCCTCGCGGCCGGCACCACCCTGTTCGAACTGGGCGGTAGCCAGGCCACCCTGGCCGAACACAACCTCGACCGCCACTGGCGCAACGCCCGCGTGCACACCCTGCACGACCCGGTGCGCTGGAAGTACCACGCCATCGGCAACTACTACCTCAACGATGCCAACCCACCACGCCGGGGGACCATCTGATGGCCAAACAGATCCTGCTCAATGCCTTCAACATGAACTGCATCGGGCACATCAACCACGGCCTGTGGACCCACCCACGGGATACCTCGACCCAGTACAAGACCCTGGATTACTGGACCAGCCTGGCGCGCCTGCTGGAGCGCGGCTTGTTCGACGGGCTGTTCATCGCCGACATCGTCGGCACCTACGACATCTACGGCCAGTCGCTGGACGTCACCCTCAAGGAGTCGATCCAGCTGCCGGTCAACGACCCGCTGCTGCTGGTCTCGGCCATGGCCGCCGTCACCCGTCACCTGGGCTTCGGCCTGACCGCCAACCTCACCTACGAAGCGCCATACCTGTTCGCCCGGCGCCTTTCCACCCTGGACCACCTGAGCAATGGCCGGGTGGGCTGGAACATCGTCACCGGCTACCTCGACAGCGCTGCCCGGGCCATGGGCCTGACGCAGCAACCCGAGCATGACCGCCGCTACGACCAGGCCGACGAGTACCTGCAGGTGCTGTACAAGCTGCTGGAAGGCAGCTGGGCCGACGATGCCGTGGTCGCCGACCGCCAGCAGCGCGTCTATGCCAGGCCCGACAAGGTGCGCAAGGTCAACCACCAGGGCGAGTTCTACAAGGTCGACGGCTACCACCTGTGCGAGCCCTCGCCGCAACGCACACCGGTACTGTTCCAGGCCGGCAGCTCGCAGCGTGGCCTGGCCTTCGCCGGCAACCATGCCGAATGCGTGTTCATCAGTGGCCAGGACAAAACCGCCACCCGCGCCCAGGTCGACAAGGTGCGCGCCGCCGCCCAGGCCGCTGGCCGCGACCCGCAAGCGGTCAAGGTGTTCATGGGCATCACGGTGATCGTCGCCGCCACCGAGCAGCAGGCCCAGGCCAAGCATGCCGAGTACCTGCGCCATGCCAGCGCCGAGGCCGGGGTCGCGCACTTCGCAGCGTCCACCGGCATCGACTTCGCCGCCTACGCTCTGGACGAGCCGATTGCCTTCAGCCAGGGCAACGCCATCCAGTCGGCCACGCGCCAGTTGCAGGACAACGCCTGGACCCGCCGGCGCCTGCTGCAGCAGCACGCCTTGGGTGGCCGTTACGTGACCCTGGTCGGCGCACCCGAACAGGTGGCCGAGCAGCTGATCGCCTGGATCGATGAAACCGGCCTGGACGGTTTCAACCTGACCCGCACCGTAACCCCGGAAAGCTTCGAGGACTTCATCGACCTGGTTATCCCGCAGTTGCAACAGCGTGGCCGCTACAAGACCGCCTACGCCGAAGGCACCCTGCGCGAAAAACTGTTCCAGGCCGACCACCCGCATTTGCCCGCCGACCACCCTGGCTCGGCTTACCGCTTTACCTCTACCCCTGCCCCGACTGGAGCCCTGCACCATGCTTGATAAACTGTTCCGGCCCGTCGCGGCCATTACCCTCACCCTCAGCCTGTCCGCCAGCGCGCTGGCTGCCGAACCGCTGAAGATCGGCACCACCTCGGCCTTTGCCATCCCGCTGGAAGCCGCAGTGGAAGAAGCGCACAAGCAAGGCCTGGAAGTGAAGCTGGTCGAGTTCAGCGACTGGATCGCACCCAATGTCAGCCTCAATAGCGGCGACATCGACGTGAACTACTTCCAGCACATCCCGTTCCTGGAAAACGCCAAGGCGGCCGCGGGCTTCAACCTGGTGCCCTACGCCCCGGGCATCATCAACAACGTCGGCCTGTACTCGAAAAAGTACAAGAGTTTCGCCGACCTGCCCGAAGGCGCCAGCGTGGCCATCGCCAACGACCCGATCAACAGCGGCCGTGGCCTGCAGCTGCTGGCCAAGGCCGGGCTGATAACCCTCAAGCCGGGGGTCGGCTACAAGGCCACCGAGGACGACATCGTCGCCAACCCGAAAAAACTGAAGATCCTTCAGGTCGAGGCCGTACAGCTGGTACGCGCCTATGACGACGCCGACCTGGTGCAGGGCTACCCGGCCTACATCCGCCTGGCCAACAGCTTCGACGCCGGCTCCGCACTGCTGTTCGACGGCCTGGAGAACAAGGAGTACGTGATCCAGTTCGTCATTCGCCCACAAAGCAAGGACGACCCACGCCTGGCCAAGTTCGTCGACATCTACCAGCACTCGCCAGTGGTGCGCGCAGCCTTGGACAAAGCCCACGGCAAGCTCTACCAGGCCGGTTGGGAGGGCTGACATGAGCCAGGCCAGCGCGCTCCGGGCGCCCACCGCACAACCACTGCCGCCAACGGCCAGGGAGCAGGCCTTGCGCCCGGAGGTCAATGAAGCCCATGTGCGCTTCATCGGCCTGGGCAAGACCTACCCGGGCCAGGCGCAACCGGCCTTGCAAGGCATCGACCTGAACATCCGCCATGGCGATATCTTCGGCATCATCGGCCGCAGCGGCGCCGGCAAGTCATCGCTGCTGCGCACTATCAACCGCCTGGAGCAACCCAGCCAGGGCCGGGTGCTGATCGACCAGGTAGACATCGCGCCCTTCGACGAGGACCACCTGGTAGCCCTGCGCCGGCGTATCGGCATGATCTTCCAGCACTTCAACCTGATGTCGGCCAAGACCGTGTGGCAGAACGTCGAG
This sequence comes from Pseudomonas sp. B23(2017), assembly GCF_002113725.1. Classification (NCBI taxonomy): domain Bacteria; kingdom Pseudomonadati; phylum Pseudomonadota; class Gammaproteobacteria; order Pseudomonadales; family Pseudomonadaceae; genus Pseudomonas; species Pseudomonas sp. B23(2017). The sequence continues at coordinate 177,743 of NZ_NEJM01000012.1, forward strand.
CTGCCCCTGAAGGTGGCCGGCGTGGCCAAGGTCGAACGCCAGCGCAAGGTACGCGAACTGCTTGAGCTGGTCGGCCTGCAGGAAAAGCACCACGTGTACCCGGCGCAGTTGTCCGGCGGGCAGAAGCAGCGCGTGGGCATTGCCCGGGCGCTGGTGCATGACCCCGAGATCCTGCTGTGCGACGAGGCCACCTCGGCGCTGGACCCGGAGACCACCGCTTCCATTCTCGAACTGTTGCGCGACATCAACCAGCGCCTGGGCCTGACCATCGTGCTGATCACCCACGAAATGGCGGTAATCCGCGATATCTGCCACCGGGTGGTGGTGCTGGAACGTGGAGAAGTGGTCGAGCAGGGTGAGGTCTGGCGGGTGTTTGGCTCACCACGCCACGAGGTCACCCGTACCCTGCTGGCGCCGTTGCAAGCCAGGTTGCCAGCCGCGCTGCAAGCCAGCCTGCGGGCCAGCCCGGCAAGCCGCGACAGTGCCGTGGTGCTGAGGCTGACCCTGCTCGGCGAGCCCGAACTGTCTGCCCTGTTCAACGACCTTGGCGGCCGCGTGCGCCTGCTGCAGGGCGGTGTGGAAACCATTGGCGAGCATGCCCTGGGGCAGCTGATCCTGTCGGTGCAGCACTCGCCGCACGACCCCCATCAATTGCTGGAACGCGCCCGCCGCTGGGCCGAGGACGTGGAGGTACTGGGCCATGTGGTTTGATCGCCTGCTGGAAGGCTTGCTCGATACCCTGCTGATGGTTGGCGTGTCGTCGCTGATCGCCCTGCTGGTGGGGGTACCGATGGCGGTGCTGCTGGTCACCAGCGACAAGGGCGGGATCTTCGAGGCGCCGCTGCTGAACCGGGTGCTGGGTGCCTTCGTCAACCTGTTCCGCTCGATCCCGTTCCTGATCCTGATGGTCGCGCTGATCCCCTTCACCCGCCTGGTGGTGGGTACCACCTATGGCGTGTGGGCGGCGGTGGTGCCGCTGACCATTGCCGCCACGCCGTTCTTCGCGCGGATTGCCGAGGTCAGCCTGCGTGAAGTCGACCACGGCCTGGTGGAGGCTGCGCAGGCCATGGGCTGCCGACGCTGGCACATTGTCTGGCACGTGCTGCTGCCAGAGGCGCTGCCGGGGATTGTCGGGGGCTTCACTATTACCCTGGTGACCCTGATCAACTCCTCGGCCATGGCCGGAGCGATCGGTGCCGGGGGACTGGGGGACATCGCCTACCGCTATGGCTACCAGCGCTTCGACAGCCAGATCATGCTGACCGTGATTGCCATGCTGGTGGCGTTGGTGGCGTTGATCCAGCTGGGTGGAGACCGGTTGGCGAAAGGCTTGAACAAACGATAGTTCGGGGGCCGCTGCGCGCCCCATCGCCGGCAAGCCAGCTCCCACAGGGCCAGCGCTGCCCTCCAGCCTTGTGAGTACTTGTGGGAGCTGGCTTGCCGGCGAAAGGGCCGCAAAGCGGCCCCGGCGATCTCAACCCCAGCGCAAATCCCCGGCAGGCACCGGCCGCCCGAACCAGTACCCCTGCCCCAGCTGACATAGCTCATGCAGCAGGAAACTGGCCTGCTCTGCCTGCTCGATGCCCTCGGCATGCACCTGCATGCCCATGCTGCGGGCCAGGGCGATGATCACCCGGACGATCGCGATGTCGTCCTCATCCAGCGGCAACCCGGCAACGAAGCCCTGGTCGATCTTCAGCTTCTGCACCGGCAAGCGCTTTAGCCGCAGCAGCGATGAATAACCGGTGCCGAAGTCGTCGATGGCCAGGGTCACCCCCAGCTCGCGCAGGCGATGCAACTGCTCCAGGGCCACCTCCGGGTCCTCCATCACCGCGCTCTCGGTCACCTCCAGCTCCAGCAAGGCCGGGTCCAGGCCGGTGTCGTGCAGCACCTCGGCCACCTGCTGATACAGCTCGTGCTGGCCAAACAGGCGACTGGAGATGTTCACCGCCACGAACGCCAGCTGTCGCCCTTCACCCTGCCATCGCACCATCTGCCGACACGCCTGGCGCAGTACCCAGGCGTCGATCTCGGCAATCAGCCCGGTACGCTCGGCAATCGGGATGAACTCGCCCGGCGGCACCAGGCCCCGCTGGGGGTGCTGCCAACGCACCAGGGCCTCGACGCCGACCTGGCGGCCGCTCGCCAGGTCGTGCACCGGCTGGTAGAACACCCGCAGCTCGTCCTGCTCCAGGGCCCGGCGCAGTTCGCCGGCGGTTTCAACCCGCTGCTGGGCGTGGGCGGTCAGCTCTTCGGTGTACAGCGCATAGCAGGCCCGCCCGTTGCTCTTGGCCTTGTACAACGCCGAGTCGGCATTGCGCAGCAACTGCTCGGCACTCAAGGCATCGCTGGGGAACAGGCTGATGCCCACGCTGACACTGATGAACAGGCGGTGACCGTCGAACAGGAACGGCTCGCGCATGCGCTCGATGATGCCCTGCGCCAGCTTGCCCGCCTGGCCGACCTCATGGCAGTTTTCCGCCAGCACGCCAAATTCGTCGCCCCCCAGGCGCGCCAGGGTCACGCCGCTGCCCAGCACCTCACCCAGGCGCTCGCCCACCAGTTTCAGCAACTGGTCGCCAATGGTGTGGCCAAGGCCGTCGTTGATGCTCTGGAAGTGGTCCAGGTCCAGCAACAGCAGGGCACAACCACGCTTGTTGGCCTGGGCTGCCGCCAGGGCCTGCTCGACCCGGTCGTTGAACAGCAGGCGGTTGGGCAGGTCGGTCAGCGGGTCGTGGTGGGCCAGGTAGGCCAGTTCCTGTTCCGAATGCTTGATCGCGCTGATGTCGCTGAACACCGCCACGTAATGGCTGAGCTCGCCTTCATCGTCGCGGATGGCGCAAATGGTCTGCCACTGCGGGTAGATTTCACCGCTCTTGCGCCGGTTCCAGATTTCGCCGCTCCACTCGCCCTTTTCCGCCAGGGTGGCGAATATCTGCTGGTAGAACGCCAGGCCATGGCGGCCCGACTTGAACTTGTTCGGGCGCTGGCCGATTACCTCGTCCTGCTGGTAGCCGGTGATGCGCATGAAGGCACGGTTGACGTGCACGATCAGGCCCTGGCGGTCGGTCACCAGCACGCCTTCGAGGGTGCTGTCGAACACTGCCGCAGCCATGCGCAGGCGTTCACGGTCTTCACCACGCATACGCGCGCCAACGCCGATGAAGTCGAGCAGCCGCACCCGCGACACATAGATCAGCAAGGCGCTCAGCAGCACCCAGACCACCACGTTGATCTGCCGGCCCACGGTCAGTGCCAGGGGATCCTCGGTCATGCCGTGCAACACCACCTCGGCCAGCGTCAGCCAGAGGATCGAGAGCACCACATACAGCGCAGCCATGCGCAAGGCGTCGCGAACGGAAACAGACATGTCGGGTGCAATTGCCCATAAAAAATGATGGGGCATTATAAAGGCTGAAACATGTCGTGACTTCCTATCTGAACGGGTGACTGTATTTATTTCCTGCCCAAGGGATAATCAGCCCCTCCTCCTGCATTCCGAGGGTATTTACACCTATGTGGTACAACGGCCTGCTCGACTTGTCGGCCTGGCAACTGGTCGGCATCACCCTGCTGATGACCCACGTGACCATCGTCAGCGTCACGGTCTACCTGCACCGCTACTCCGCGCACCGGGCCCTGGAGCTCAATGGCGCGCTCAAGCACTTCTTCCGTTTCTGGCTGTGGCTGACCACGGCGCAGAACACCCGCGAATGGACTGCCGTCCACCGCAAGCACCACGCCAAATGCGAAACCCCCGACGACCCGCACAGCCCGCTGTACAAGGGCCTGGGCACGGTGCTGCGCAAGGGTGCCGAGCTTTACCGGGAAGAGGCGCGCAACCCCGAAACCCTGCGCATCTACGGCAAGAACTGCCCGGACGACTGGATCGAGCGCAACCTCTACTCGCGCTACAAGCTGGGCGGCATCGCGCTGATGGCGGTAATCGACCTGCTGCTGTTCGGCACTATCGGCATCACCATCTGGGCAGTGCAGATGATGTGGATTCCGTTCTGGGCCGCCGGCGTGGTCAACGGCCTGGGCCACGCTCTCGGCTACCGCAACTTCGAGTGCCGCGACGCCGCCACCAACCTGGTGCCGTGGGGCATCGTCATCGGTGGCGAAGAGCTGCACAACAACCACCACACCTACCCCAACTCGGCCAAGCTGTCGGTCAAGCGCTGGGAGTTCGACATGGGTTGGGCGTGGATCCGCCTGTTCTGCCTGCTGCGCCTGGCCAAGGTACAGCGCGTGGCGCCCATCGCCCACCGGGTGGCCGGCAAGGCCAGCCTGGACATGGACACCGCCATGGCCATCCTCAACAACCGTTTCCAGATCATGGCCCAGTACCGCAAGCTGGTGATCGGCCCGCTGGTCAAGCAGGAACTGGCCCGCGTCGATGCCTCGCTGCGCCACCACTTCCGCCGCGCCAAGCGCCTGCTGTCGCGCGAGACCAGCCTGCTGGAAGACCGCCACCATGTGCGCATCGAGTCGATGCTCGCCCACAGCCAGGCGCTGAAGACCATCTACGAAAAACGCCTGGCCCTGCAGCAGATCTGGGCGCGCACCAGCGCCAACGGCCACGACATGCTGGCCGCCATGAAGGACTGGGTACACGAGGCGGAAACCAGCGGCATCCATGCCCTGCGCGACTTCGCGGCACAGCTCAAGACCTACTCCCTGCGCCCGACCGGCGCCTGACCGCCGTTGATCGGCACGCCCCTTTGGCGGGGCGTGCCGCCCGGAACTTCGCCCTCTCGTTTACACTCATATCTGGCACATCGCCCGCGTGGCGGGCCAGATGCTGGCCGCACGCTTTCACGCCGAGATCTGCTCCGTGCACATGGCCAAGAACATTCCAACGACACTGCCCGGCACCCCGCCTCCCGAAGCCGCCCAGACCTTGCTTGCGCTGCTCCACGCCCAGGGCGAGGTTGCCCGCCTGAGCGAGCGCGAGCAGCTGTTCAGCTCGCTGCTCGACAGCGTCAACGCGGTGCTATGGGCCTTCGACTGGGAAACCCGTCAGGTGCTGTACGTCAGCCCCGCCTACGAACGCATCTTCGGCCGCCCGGCCAGCCTGGTGCTGGCTGATTACAACGAGTGGCGCGACAGCATCTACCCCGACGACCTCGAGTTCGCCGAGCGCAGCCTGGCCCAGGTACTGCTCAAGGGCTCGGTGGAAGACCGCGAGTACCGCATCCTCAATGCCGACGGCCAGCTACGCTGGCTGAGCGACAAGTGCTACATCAACCAGCAACGCGATGGCGACCGGGTGATCATCGTTGGCATCGCCGAAGACATCACCGAGAAGAAGCAGCTCGAAGGTGAACTGCAGCGCCTGGCCACCACCGACGTGCTGACCCAGAGCAGCAACCGCCGGCACTTTTTCGAATGCGCCCAGCAAGCCTTCGACAGCGCCCGCGAAGACGGTACGCCACTGGCCTTCCTGCTGCTGGACATCGACGACTTCAAACGCATCAACGACAGCTACGGTCACCAGGAAGGCGACCAGGTGTTGCAGCAGATCGCCGACAGCGGCAAGGCCGTGCTACGCCGAGGTGACCTGTTCGGGCGCATTGGTGGCGAAGAGTTCGCGGCAGTGTTCCCCGGCTGTAGTGCCCAGGTCGCGGAGCAGATTGCCGAGCGCTTGCAGCGGCAGATCCAGCGGCTGAGCTTCAGCCATGGTGAGCAGACCTACGGGGTGACGGTGAGCCAGGGGGTGACCGGGCTGACTGACGAGGATGTGGCGCTGGACAGCCTGTATGCCCGGGCCGATGCGGCGATGTACCAGGCCAAGCGCCAGGGCAAGAACCAGATCGTCCGCGGCTGAGCCTTTGGGGGGGCTTTGCCCCCCTATCGCGACACAAGGCCGCTCCTACAGGCAACCGCGTACCCGTGTAGGAGCGGCCTTGTGTCGCGATGGGCCGCAAAGCGGCCCCAAGATCTCAGCCCGAAACTTCACCCTCAGCTAAAGGCGGTTCTTCCTGCTGCGGTTTCACCTCAGGGTTCTCCACCTTACGCAACCGCCTCAGTTCCGGCAGGCCAAGCTTGAGCAGCCGCGCAGTCTTGCTGCTGGCCACCTTCTCCAGCCCCTGCTCGGCCGGCAGCCGCGACAACTGCCCGGCCAGGTTCATGGCCAGGATCTCCCGCGAATACACCCCACCGCCCAGCTGGTAGATCGCCGCGATCAACTCGCGCAACCCCAGCGGCAACCGCCAGCGCGTACGCAGCGCCGAACCGAACGCCGCCCCGAACTCATTGAGCGACAGCTGCACCTGGTCCTCATCCAGCTCGCCCCCGGCCAGCCGCCATTCCTGCAGGCAGCGCAGCACCGCCAGGTCGCCCAGGCAATGCAGCAACCCCGCGCAATAACAACGCCCTTCGTCCAGCTCGAGCATGCGTGCCAAGGTGCGGCCATATTCGGCAGCGTGCAGCGACAACTCCCAGTAACGGGCCGCATGCTCCGCCAGCAGCGGGTCGCTGAGGCGCGCACTGCGCTTGAGGGTCATGCCCAGGATCAGGTTCATGCTCTGGGTGCTGCCAAGCTTGTTCAAGGCCTGCAGCAACGTCTGCACCGGTGCTTCGCGGTGCAGCGCTGCGCTGTTGGCCGCAGCGATCAGCACGGCGGTGATTTGCGGGTCGCCCTGCACTTCCTCTTCGAGCACTCTCAGGTTCAGGCCCTGGGGGTTGAGCGCGCGCTTGATCGCCACCTGCACATCGGCCAACAGCGGCCCACCATCGGCGGTAGCGCGACGCTGTTCGAGGTAGGCCGGCAGGCTGGCACCAGCCTGCAAGGCTGGCACCGGGCAGGCGATCTCTTCGCCAACCGCCAGCAGCAGCTCTTCCAGGCGCTTGCGCAGGGTGTCCAGGTTCAGCGGCTTGCTCAGGTAGGCCGTGGGGTGCAAGGGCAGTGCTTCGCGCACACTGGCACTGTCGCTGCGGTTGCTCATGAGAATGAACGGCAACCCCGAACCTTTGGCGCGCACCTTGCGCAACAAGTCGAGGCCATCGACACCGGCGAGTTCGCGCGCGGCAATGATCAGGTCGGGTTTGCTGGACAGCGCGCTCAAGGCCTGCGAGCCGTCGGCGCAGACCTGCAGCCGGGCATCACAGCGCACGCTCAACAGCATTTCGCTGAGCATGTCGCGTACCCAGGGGTCGCCCTCGACAATCAGTACACTTGGTGGGGTGGGGTCTGCAGCGTTCATCGCCAACTCCTGAATAGCCCTGACACACAGTCCGTCGCAGCTTCCTGAGCAAATCCTCCGACAACGATAGCGCCCCACGGCTTTCCTGGGCACAAAAAAAAACCCGCCGAAGCGGGTTTTTTCTGAAGCACGTCACATCAGGCGATTTCAGCGAAGCACTCTTCGATGATAGCCAGGCCTTTGTCCAGCAGAGCGTCTTCGGCGGTCAGCGGAACCAGGATACGCAGGACGTTGCCGTAGGTGCCGCAGGACAGCAGGATCAGGCCCTTCTCGCGCGCCTTGGCGACAACCTGGCCAACGGCAGCAGCGTTCGGGGTGTGAGTGCCTTTCTCGAAGACTTCGACAGCGATCATCGAGCCCAGACCACGGACGTCGCCGATGATCGGGTACTTCTTCTGGATTTCGCGCAGGCCAGCGGTCAGGCGCTCACCCACAGCTTTGCTGCGATCCAGCAGTTTCTCTTCTTCGAACACTTCGATCACGGCCAGGGCCGCGGCGCAAGCGATCGGCGAACCGGCGTAGGTGCCGCCCAGGCCGCCAGGAGCGATGGCGTCCATGTACTCGGCCTTGCCGCACACACCGGCCAGCGGGAAGCCGCCAGCGATGGATTTGGCGAAGGTGGTCAGGTCAGGCGCAACGCCCATCTGTTCCATGGCGAAGAAGGTGCCGGTACGGCCAGCGCCGGTCTGTACTTCGTCGGCGATCAGCAGGATGCCGTGCTGGTCGCACAGGGCGCGCAGGCGCTTCATCAGCTCTTTCGGCGCTGGCAGGAAGCCGCCTTCGCCTTGTACCGGCTCGAGGATGATCGCGGCGATGTCGCGCGGCTCGGCGTCGTTCTTGAAGATGCGCTCGACCGAGGCGATGGCGTCGTCAACGCTGATGCCGTGCAGTTCGCTCGGGAACAGGGCGCGGAAGATGCCACCTGGCATCAGGCCCATGCCAGCGGAGTACGGCACGACCTTGCCGGTCAGGCCCAGGGTCATCATGGTACGGCCGTGGTAGCCGCCGGTGAAGGCGATGACGCCAGCGCGGCCAGTGGCGGCACGGGCGATCTTGACGGCGTTTTCAACGGCTTCGGAGCCGGTGGTGACCAGCAGGGTCTTCTTGTCGAAGTCGCCTGGGACCAGCTTGTTGATCTTTTCGCACAGCTCTACATAAGGTTCGTAGGCCAGCACCTGGAAGCAGGTGTGGCTGACCTTGGTCAGCTGCTCTTGCACGGCCGCAACCACTTTCGGGTGCAGGTGGCCGGTGTTCAGTACTGCGATGCCGCCGGCGAAGTCGATCAGTTCGCGGCCTTCAACGTCGATCACGGTCGAGTTCTTCGCGGTATCGACGAAGATCGGGTGGATCTGGCCAACGCCACGTGGGACGGCGGCGACACGACGTTGCATCAAGGATTCGTTGGTCTTGCTCATAATGCCCTCATTGCGCCGGTCTGGAGTGGCGCTTTTATTCGGGGGTGGCTGGGAGTGCTCGCGAACAGTATTCGTTGATCGACTGCCGTGAACGCCCTGGCCACCAGGTACTGCGATGTAAAAAAGGCCAGCGAGACGTCGCTCTCGCGCCCCGCTGGCAGAGGTAAAGCCGTTACCGTGCTATCAGACGCTGATGCACAGGTATTTGATTTCGAGGTAGTCCTCGATACCGTACTTGGAACCTTCGCGGCCCAGGCCCGAAGCCTTGATGCCACCGAACGGTGCCACTTCGTTGGAGATCAGTCCGGTGTTGATACCTACCATGCCGTATTCCAGGGCTTCGGCAACACGGAACACACGGCTCATGTCGCGGGCGTAGAAGTACGAGGCCAGGCCGAACTCGGTGTCGTTGGACATGGCGATGACTTCGGCCTCGTCCTTGAAGCGGAACAGCGGCGCCAGCGGGCCGAAGGTCTCTTCCTTGGCGACGGCAGCGGTCTTCGGTACGTCGACCAGAATGGTCGGCTCGAAGAAGTTGCCTTCGATGATCTTGCCACCGGACAGTACCTTGGCGCCTTTGCCAACGGCGTCTTCGATGTGTTCCTGGACCTTGGCGACAGCCTTGCCGTCGATCAGCGGGCCAGTGGTGGTGCCTTCTTCCAGGCCGTTACCGATCTTCAGCTTGGCAACAGCGGCGGCCAGCTTCTGGGCGAACGCGTCGTAGACGCCGTCCTGCACGTAGATACGGTTGGCGCAGACGCAGGTCTGGCCGTTGTTGCGGTACTTGGAGATGATCGCGCCCTCGACCGCCTTGTCCAGGTCGGCGTCGTCGAACACGATGAACGGGGCGTTGCCACCCAGCTCCAGGGAAACCTTCTTGATGTCCTTGGCGCATTCTTCCATCAGCTGGCGACCGATTTCGGTCGAGCCGGTGAAGGACAGCTTGCGGACCAGGGAGTTGCCGGTCAGTTCACCGCCAACTTCGCCAGCGCTGCCGGTAACCACGCTCAGCACGCCAGCCGGGATGCCGGCACGGTGGGCCAGCTCGACCAGGGCCAGGGCGGAGTACGGGGTCTGCGAGGCAGGCTTGAGCACCATGGTGCAGCCAGCGGCCAGGGCCGGGCCGGCTTTACGGGTGATCATGGCGGCCGGGAAGTTCCACGGGGTGATGGCCGCGGTAACGCCGATTGGCTGCTTGATGACGATCAGGCGCTTGTCTGGCTGGTGGCCCGGGATGGTGTCACCGTAGACGCGCTTGGCTTCTTCGGCGAACCACTCGATGAACGAGGCAGCGTAGGCGATTTCGCCCTTGGCTTCGGCCAGCGGCTTGCCTTGTTCGGTGGTCATCAGGCGAGCCAGGTCGTCCTGGTTCTCGATCATCAGTTCGAACCAGCGACGCAGCTTGGCCGAACGCTCCTTGGCGGTCAGGGCACGCCAGGCCGGCAGGGCCTTGTCGGCGGCTTCGATGGCGCGGCGGGTTTCCGCGGTGCCCATCTTCGGCACGGTACCGATGACTTCACCAGTGGCCGGGTTGGTGACCTTGATGGTCTGGCCGTTGTCCGCATCCAGCCACTCACCATTGATGTAGGCTTGCTGGCGGAACAACTGAGCGTCTTTGAGCTGCATGTCGGCTTCCCGAATTGTTGATTGTTGAAAAGCGCCCAAGGCAGGGCATCGAGCGTTTGAAATCTCAAACGAATGCTAAGCGGCTGCTGGGGTGTTGGACAATAGGCTGTTCGAAAAAAAGAACGAATGGTTGAACACCCTGGCGGAAATTTCACATTTCTGTGCCGTAGCAACCGGCCCTATCGCCGGCAAGCCAGCTCCCACAGGGACCCCACAAAATTCAGCATCTGTGGGGTCCCTGTGGGAGCTGGCTTGCCGGCGATAGGGCCAGTACAGGTTAGACGAACGAGCTAAAGGAAATGTGATGGGAGGACCGACGGCCCTCCCGGAAGGGATGGGTCAGAAGGCCTTGGCCAGGTCGATCACCAGGGCCCGGTAACCCACGCTGCCCGGCTGCCGGCTGTGCACCTTCAGTTCCACCAGCACCTCCTGGGTCCCGCGCCGCACCTCGTTGAGCACGGTGGTGGTCAGTTTCTCCGGGGTCAGGAAGTTCACCGACGCCGAGTAGATGAACTGGGTGTCGGTCTCCGGCCGGTAGGCCACCACCGAGGTCACCGGGCTGTACCACTCGTCACCGCGCTCCTTGCCATATTCCCACACCTGTTCGACCGTGCCCTTGGCCTCGTCGATGCGGTACTCCACCGCCCGGCTGTAGTTGCCGGTCAGCCTGGTCGGCGCAAAGTCGCGGCCCCAGCCGTTGTCGAACACGGTCAGTGTGCCTTTGCCGGTCAGCCAGGCGGTGTGCTGGGTCCAGGACCAGTCGAAGCCTTCGCTCGCCACAGGCTTCAGCACTTTCTCGCGCAGACGCTCAGGCCAGCCTTGAGGCGAGGCGAGAATCCACTTCACCTGCTTGTCGCGGCCGATCTTCACCACGCCCTGGTGCCGTGCTGAAACGATGATGCTGTCGTCATCGGCGTCGTAGTCGATGGCATTGACGTGCGCCCAGTTACGCCCGGTGCCCACCCCCGGGGTGTCACCAAAGGGCAGGTCACCCTCGGCCAGTTCGTTGGCCAGCCGCTCGTCCTGTTTCTGCACCCCGGCCGGCAACTGGATGGCTGCCTTGCCCAGGGTTTCCAGCAGGTCGCCACGGTACGGGTCGAGGATCTGGTTGAGGTCCCAGAAGTCCAGCACATCACCGGCCTCGTCGACCTCGATGATGTGGTCGCGGATCGAGCGCACGCGCTTGCCGTCGGGCCGGCGATAGTCGCTGGTGCCCACCCGCAGCAGGTAGGTGCCATTGGCGGTCTCGCGGATTTCATGGGAGAAGTCGGCGAACTTGTCGGGCAGGCTGCGCTGCCAGATGCGCCGGCCCAGCAGGTCGTACTTGGAGTAGGTCTGGCCCTGGCCCCAGATCAGCTTGCCGTCGCGGGTCTGCTGGAAGCCCATGGTGCCGCCCAGGCCATCGCGGCGGTTGGAGTCGTGGATCTGCTCGATGTCCAGGTACCAGCGCACGTCGCCATTGCTGTCGGCGATCCAGTTGTTGCCCACCTGGTCCCATTCCGCCGCACCGCCGAGGGCATTCCACTTGAAGGCGCGCCCGCCCGGGATGTCCCCCTGCAGATGGTTGAACAGGTACAGGCGCTTTTCAAAACCTGGCGCTACTTTGACCGGCTGCACTTCAGGCAAGGCAGCGGTCTGCCTGGCCACCACAGGCAGGCGCACGGCCGGGGCGTAGATCTGGTACTGCTCGCGGATGCGCTCGCCGTCGAGCTTGTAGGTCACTTCCACCTGGTTGACGTGATCCGGGTACAGGCCGAATACCGGGATGCCGCCATAGGTCCACAACGAACGGTCGGACACCTCGTAGGCGATGTCCACACCACGCTCGCCCCGCCCCAGCACGCGCACGTGCGCGGCACTCAGGCTGCGCCCACCATCGCGAATGATCGCGGTCAGCGGCGCCAGGCGATACGGGTTGACCACCACGTCGCCGAGCAGCGCCTCGTCACGTTCGGGAACCTTGGCGGTCAGGCAGGCGCCTTCAGGCAATGCAGGGGTTTCGGTCTTGGCATTCATGGCATAGCTCCTTGTGCTCAGAAGTCGTAACGGGCGGTGGCGCCGAAAGTGCGCGGGGTACCGAGCACGCCGGCATAGCCACCGTTGGCGGAGTTCCACAGGCTGGTGAAGTAGGTCTTGTCACCGGCGTTCTTCACCCACAGCGACAGGTCGACCACGCCGTCGCCCTGGTCCAGGCGCACACCGGCGGAAAGGTTGACCAGCGCGTAGCTGGGGATCTGGCCGAAATCGGAATCGTCGATGGTGCCCACCGCCTTGGAGCGGAAGGCGTAGCTGGCGGTGACGTAGGGTTCGATGTGCTCGCTGGCCTGCCACTTGTACTGGGTGTTGAGGTTGGCGATGTACTTGGAGGCGCCGACCACCTGGTGGCCGGACAAATCGCAGGTGGCAGTGGCATTGGCCAGGCTCACTTCCGGCGGGCATGGGGCGTCCTTGTACTCGGTGTAGCGCACGTCGTTCCACGAGCCGTTGAAGTTGACCGTGAGGCCGCGCAGCGGCAGTGCCGTGGCTTCGAACTCCAGGCCACGCGAGCGCACGCGGCCGGCGTTGGCCAGGTACTGCACGCGGTTGATCTGGTCGTAGACGTTGGCCTGGTAGCCATGCACTTCGGCCCAGAACAGGTTGGTATTGAGTTGCAGGCGGTCGTCGAACAGCGAGCTTTTCAAGCCGAGTTCGGCGTTGTTGACCCGCTCGGTGCCGACCAGCAGCGAATCGGTGCCCAGCCGTGGCGCAGCGCCAACGGTAAGGTTGATGCCGCCAGACTTCTCGCCGTGGGTCAGGGTGGCGTAGCCCAGCAATTGCTCGTTGAAGCGGTAGCTCAGGCCCAGCAGGCCAGAGGGGCTGAAGCTGTACTGGTTGAGGTCGCCTGAATCGTAGGCGCCTACCCGGCCCTGGCGTGCTGCTGCGGCGGCCCCGGTTACTGCCGCACCGCCGGTTGGTGCATCGCGGGTCACCCAGGCGCTCTTTTCTTCATAGGTGCCGCGAACGCCGGCGGTGAAGTCCAGGCGGTCGGTGATGTGCCAGGTGCCCTGGGCAAACAGCGCGTAGCTGTCCGTGTCGATGTGCCCGTTGCCAATGGTGTCGACGTTGGCCAGGGCGCCGGCCGGGGTGAGGTTCCAGATGTCCGCCTGCGGCCCGTAGAAAGTGAAGGATTTGTTGTCCAGGTCCTGCTTGAAGTAGTACGCGCCCAGCACGTAGTCGAAGGCACCACCGGTGGGCGAAGCCAGGCGGATTTCCTGCGAGTACTGCTTGTCGCGCACCGACACCCCGGCGCTGTAGAACACCGGCACGTTGAGGCCGTCGTCGTTGCGCGGAGTGAAGTCCCACCAGCGGTAGGCGGTGATCGAGGTCAGGGTGAAGTCGTTGGGCAGGGTCCAGTTGGCCTCCACCGAGGTACCGCCCTGGAACACCGTCACCTGCTGGTCGGCGTCGAAGTTCACCTTGCGGTGCTTGCCCGACACCAACGTCGCGCCGGCCTGGGCGGCCAGGCTTTCGTAGCGGTTGACGCCATTGATGGTAGGGCCGGTGCTGTACAGGCTGAGGATGCCGTTGTCGGAGTCTTCTTCGTTGTATTCGCCGATCCAGCGCAGGTTGAAGGTTTCGCTCGGTTTGAACAGCAGCTGGGTACGAAAACCTTGGCGCTTGCCGCCGTTGAGGTCGTCGCCGTTGTGGATGTTCTTCACATAGCCGTCGTCTTCGGTGCGATAGGCGCTGATGCGCCCGGCCAGTGTGTCGCTGATCGGCCCCGAGAAGCTGCCTTGGGTTTGCAGGTAACCGTCTTCACCAAACGACTGCTGGATGCTGCCCTCGCGGTGGAAGGTGGGCTTGCGCGTGGTGATGTTGAGCACGCCAGCGGTGGTGTTCTTGCCGAACAGCGTACCTTGCGGGCCGCGCAGCACCTCCAGTTGCTCCACGTCCAGCAGGTCGAACACCGCCATGCCGGGGCGGCCGAGGTAGACGTTGTCCAGGTAGATGCCGACGCTGCCTTCCAGGCCATCACTGGCGGGGTTGTTGCCCAGGCCACGGATCGAAATGCTCGACTGGCGGGCATGAACGTAGGCGACGTTGGTGCTGGGTACCAGTTGCTGCAGGTCTTGCACGCGGTAGATGCGTTGGCTTTCCAGGGTTTCGCTGTCGAGCACGCTGATCGGCGTGGGCACGCTTTGCGCGGTTTCTTCGCGGCGGCGGGCATTGACCGTGACGGTGCCGAGCTTGGCCTCCTGCTCCACCGCCGGGGTGGCACTGACCGGCTCTTCGGCGAAGCTGGCAGAGGACGCCGCCAGCAGCACGCCGGCAGCCAAGGGTTGCAAGGTGAAACGCGACGCGCGCGCAGGCCAACGGGAAACTCCGGACATGCAAATGCTCCTTGAGGCATGGGCCCTGGCGAGCATTTCCGTTGGCGGAACCGAATCGCGGTCAGTCGGGCTTATATTCTTTTAGGTGATATAAATATTTGTAATTCATATTTTGTGGAATAAGTGACTCCCTTTATAAGGGGGCTAACCCTTGTCAGCAATTGCATTCGACCGAAAGTTTCAATGTAAAAAATGCATATCGATCTCCGTCAGCTGCGCCACTACATTGCCCTTGTCGAGCACCGCAGCTTCGTTGCTGCGGCGGCTGCGGTGAACCTGTCGCAATCAGCGTTCAGCCGCAGCATCCAGACCCTCGAGCACAACATCGGCTGCCGCCTGGTGGACCGCGCCAGCAAGGAGCTGGCGCCGACTCGCCAGGGCCTGCTGGTGCTGGAGCATTCGCGGCGGCTGGTGCATGGGGCGCACAACCTGGTCAACGAGATCCACCAGTTCAACGGTGCCACTACCGGCGTGGTGCGCTTCGGCTCCGGCCCGGCGCCGGCAGGGGGTTTGGTACCGCGGGCGGTGGCACGCTTCGTCGCCGAATACCCCGCGGCGCGTACCTGCTTCCAGGTGGACAACTGGCAGGCGCTGAACCGCAAGCTGGTTGCCGAGGAGATCGAGTTCTTCGTCGCCGACACCCGCCAGTTCGAGTCCGACCCGGACTACCAGGTGCACAAGCTGACGCCGCAGCGCTGGCATTTCTGCTGCCGCGTCGGGCACCCGTTGACCGAGCGCGAGAACGTGCGGGCGCGTGACCTGTTCGACTACCCCCTGGCCACCACCTTCCGCCCGCCGAACATCCGCAAGATCCTCAGCGACCTCAGCGGGCGGCAGGATTTTCTGCCGACGGTGGAGTGCGAGCATGGCTATGCACTGCTGAATGTGGTGATGCATTCCGACACCATCGGCATTGCCTGCAATGCCAACTTGCGGCCGTATCAGCGTGACGGGGGATTGGTGGCATTGCAGCTGGCCGACCTGACGGTGGAGCAGGAAGAAGCGTTCTATACCCGTTATGGGGTGGTGAGCCGGGTGGGGTATGGGCTATCGCCGTTGGCTCAGGGGCTGGTCAGGCAGTTGATTGCCTGCGATACCGAGTTGTAGCTGGCGGGGGCCTTGCCCCCGTTTCGCGACACAAGGCCGCTCCTACAAGGGTATGCGATCGCCTGTAGGAGCGGCCTTGTGTCGCGAAAGGGCCGCCAAGCGGCCCCGGCGATATCAGCCTTTACGCGTAGTGCGGCTGAGTTGCCCATCCACCCCGACCGGCACCTCACCCGCCAGGGTCACCCGCCGCACCACCCGCGGTTGGGTCCCGTAATCATCCACCGCATAATGCTGCGTCGCGCGGTTATCCCAGATGGCCACGTCCCCCGCCTGCCAGCGCCAGCGAACAGTGTTCTCCAGGCGCGTCACATGCCCTTGCAGCACCGCGAACAGGTGTTGCGAATCCGCCAGCGAATAACCTTTGATGCGCTTCACGAAATGCCCCAGCTGCAGCACCCGCTCGCCACTGATCGGGTGCACGCGCACCACCGGGTGCTCGGTCTCGTACACCGTCGAGGTGAACACTTTGCGATAGCGCTCCAGCTTGGCGGGGTCCACATCGGGCTTCACGCTGGCGTAGTCGTATTCGTTGCTGTGCACCGCCCATAGCTTGTCGGCCAGCTCGCGCAGCGGCTCGGGCAGCTCCTGGTAGGCCGTGGCGGTGTTGGCCCACACGGTGTCACCACCGGATGCCGGCGCCACCACGCTGCGCAGGATCGAGGCCTTGGGGTAGGCGTCGACGAAGGTCACGTCGGTGTGCCAGGAGTTGGCCCGCTGGCCTTCGGCACCATCGAGCTGCAACAGGTAGCTTGTGCCATCCACCACCGGCACGGTGGGGTGGGCGACCGGCTCGCCGAGCAACTTGGCGAAGGCTTCCTGGCTTTGGTCATCCAGGTGGGTCTGGCCACGGAAGAAGATCACCTTGTGCTTCACCAGCGCGGCCTGGATGGCGTCGAGGGTGGCGGCATCAAGGTCGGCGGACAATTGCACCCCGCGAATTTCGGCACCGATGCGGCCGGCAACCGGGTGGATGTCGAGTTCGAGGGTTTGTGGCGCGGTGGCCAGGGCGGCGTTGCTCATGGTCGTGTCCTTGCGGTCATTGTCGGGTTATCGGGTTCAGCGGGCGGCCTGCACGGCCTGCTTCTGTTGCAGGGCGGCATCGAGGAAGCGTGGTTCGATCCAGTCGGCCACCTGGAAGCCACGACGGATCAGGCGCTCCTTGGCAGCCAGGTCCACACCCTGTTGCAACTGGCCGACGAATTCGGCGTCCAGCCGTGGATCGAAGTAATGGGCCAGGTCTTCCTTGGCCAGGTCGTCGTTGAGGATGCTGCGCGGCCAATTAGCATTGCTGGCCACCAGCTCGACATAGGCCTCGCGGTTGTGTTCGTCGCGCAGCCAGGCGCTGGCCTGTTGCTGGGCATTGACCAGGCGCTGCACCAGCTCGGGGTATTTGCGGATGAAATCGCCAGTGCCCAGCAGCACCGCCTGGGTACTGCCGGCACCTTCCAGGTCACGCGAGTTGACCGGTAGCTCGACCAGCCCGCGCTCGCGCAGCGACAGCAGGTTGGACAGGCCCCAGGTGGCGTCGATCTGCTTGGCGGCCAGCGCGGCATTGGCGGCGTTGAAGTCCAGGTTGATCACCTTCAGGTCGCGCTCGCTAAGCCCCTGACTGGCCAGGGCGCTGGCGAACGACAGCTGGTTGGCGGTGCCACGGAACACCGCCACGCGCTTGCCTTTGAGGTCGTGCAGGGTCTTGATGCCGGAACCGGGCACCACGCCCAGGTAGCTCTTCACCCCACGTACCCCCGCCGACAGCACGCGGGTATCCAGGCCATTGGCCTTGCCGACGATGGCGGCCAGGTCGCCGAGGTAGGCGAAATCGGCCTGGCCGTTGGCCAACGCTTCGTTCACCACCGGCCCGGCGCCCTTGAAGAAGTGCCAGTCGATGCGAATGTTGTCCTTGGCGAATTCCTTCTCCAGCAGTTGCTGGTCACGCAGCACGTCGACCACGCCACCGGCGCTGGGCTTGCTGCCCGCGCTGAGGTCGGGCACGGCGATGCGGATGCTTGCTGGCTTGGCCGGTTCAGCTGCGTGGGCGCTGAGGGTGAAGGCCAGCCCAAGGGCGGTGATCAGGTGGCGCAGCGGGGTTTTCATGGCAAGGCTCCTTGGCAGGCTGCCACCGGCGATGGCCGGCGCTTTGGCCAGAAGCTAGGCAGGTCTGGTTAGAACCTACAAAGATCAAAACTTCATTCTTCAGTAACTGAAAGGCATAAATCAGGCGGCATGCGGGCCTGCGGCTGGCTTGCGGAAAACGCATGGAAATTATGAGGAAAACGCAACGGCGAGGGGCTTCCGTATGCATGAAGCGCATGCTCTTATCTCTTGAAAGTCATTTTTTAGAATTTTTAATTCCATAAATGAATAATCTAACAACGCTTCGAGAGATGGCCGATGAATGGAATTCTGAGCAGAGGTCGGGGATGGTTCCGGGGGTCGCTGCGCGACCCTTTCGCGACGCAAGGCCGCTCCCACAAGGATCGCGCCCGCTTGTTGCCCTGGGTCTTGCCTGTGTTGGTTGCACTGCTGTGGGTGGTGGCCAGCCGGGAGCACTGGATGAGCGAGCAGATTCTGCCGGCGCCAGCATTGGTGTGGCAGAGCGCGGTGGAGTTTGGCTCCGGCGAGCTGTGGGGGCACCTGTGGATAAGCTTGCAGCGGTTGTTCTGGGGGCTGGCGGTCGGCATCGGCAGCGGGTTGCTGCTGGGGGTCTGGCTGGGTGCTTCGCGGCGGGCGCAGACGCTGGTGCTGCCGACCTTCGTGGCGCTGGCACAGATTCCTACCCTGGCCTGGATCCCGTTGTTCATGCTGTTCTTCGGGATCGGCGAGTTGCTCAAGCTGGTGGTGCTGGTGAAAGCCGTGGTGGTCCCCGTTACCTTGCACACGCTGGTCGGTGTACGCGATGCCCAGCCCAAGCTGCGAGAGGCCGCTGCGGTGCTGCGCCTGCCTCGCCATCTAATGTTCCTGCGCCTGCTGCTTCCGGCTGCCCTGCCCGCCTTCCTCACCGGCGTACGCCTGGCCCTGGCCACCGGCTGGACCTCGCTACTGGCGGTCGAACTGCTGGCCTCCAGCGAAGGGATTGGCTACCTGATGGTGTGGGGACGGCAGCTGTTCATGCTCGACCTGGTGCTGCTGTGCATCCTGGTGATCGGCCTGGTCGGCGCACTGCTGGAGCGCGGCTTCTCGGCCCTGGAAAAGCGCCTGCTGTACTGGCCGCAAGCGGCCACAGGGGAGCAGCACCGTGGCCCCGTGCCGCGGGGTTGGCAAAGCCTGCTGCTGCCACTGGCGCTGTTGGCCCTGTGGCAGGCCAGCAGCAGCTTTGGCTGGGTCGACAGCAACATCCTGACCTCGCCACTTGAAGTGTTGCGCACCCTGCTGACCGGCCTGGCCGATGGTTCGCTGCCGCAAGCCTTGCTGCTGAGCCTGCAGCGCGCTTTGGCCGGCTTGCTGCTGGGCGGTAGCGCTGGCCTGCTGGTCGGTTTGCTGTTGGGGCTTTCGGCCAATGCCGAACGTATCTTCGGGCCCAGCCTGTCGGCCTTGCGTCAGGTGGCGCTGTTTGCCTGGGTGCCGCTGCTCACAGCCTGGTTCGGCCTGGGTGAAGGGGCCAAGCAGGTATTCGTCGGCATGGCTGCGTTCTTCCCGTTGCTGATCGCCACCCAGCGCGGTATCGCCAGCCTCTCGCCGCAGCTGGGTGAAGCCGCGCGCACCCTGCGCCTGAACCTGTGGCAACGCCTGCGCCTGCTGGTGCTGCCCGGCGCAGCCCCGGCCATTTTTGCCGGCCTGCGCCTGTCGCTGATCTACGCCTGGCTGGGCACCATCGGTGCCGAATACTTCATGCCCTCGGACGGTGGCATCGCCAGCCTGATGATCGGCGCCCAGCAACTGTTCCGCATGGACCAGGTAATGGCCGCCATGCTGCTGATCGGCCTGGTAGGCGCCCTGCTCGGCACCCTTGGACAACGCCTCGAATCGCGCGCCACGCGCTGGAGAACCGCATGAACGCCTTCAATACCTCGCACCTGCACGCGGCCAACCAGCCCGACGTCACCCCGCCCCTGGTCAGCTTCGAGGGGGTCGGCAAAGTGTTCAGCGTCGATGGCCAGCCGCTGGAAGCCATCCGCAACTTCAACCTGTCGATCAACCAGGGTGAGTTCATCGCCATCGTTGGTGCTTCCGGCTGTGGCAAATCCACCCTGCTGCGCCTGCTGGTAGGGCTGGATACCGACTACAGCGGCAACATCCGTGTGGACGGCCACACTGTCAGCGGCATTGGTAGCGAACGCGGCATCGTGTTTCAGGAACACCGGCTGTTCCCCTGGCTGAGCGTGGAACAGAACATTGCCCTGGGCCTGGTCAACGAGCCGCTCACCCAGGGTGAGCGCGCGCGGCGGGTACACGAATTCGTGCAACTGGTGGGGCTGGTCGGCTTCGAGTCGGCCTACCCACACCAGCTGTCCGGCGGCATGGCCCAGCGCGTGGCGATCGCCCGAGGCCTGGTAGCCAGCCCGCGTATCCTGCTGCTCGACGAACCGTTCGGCGCGCTGGATGCGCTGACCCGCCAGCAACTGCAGGACGAGCTGCTGGCCATTCGCGAACGTGCCGGCATCACAACGCTGCTGGTCACCCATGACGCCGAGGAGGCCACCTACCTGGCCGACCGGGTGGTGGTTCTGGAGCCGCGCCCGGGGCGGATCAAGTCGGTGGTGGAGATCGACCTGCCACACCCACGGTTGCGTACGGGCGTGGCACTTCACGAGCTGCGGGAGAAGGTGCTGCACCAGATCACCGGGGATGGCGGCTACCTGACGCCGCCGGTGCGCCGGGTCGAAGGGCTGAGGCCGGAGCTGATTGCGCTCTGAGCCTGTGGGAACGGGCCCGTACTCATAGAAATGCCCATGACTCACTGAATTAGCAGGGCCCCTGTGGGAGCGGCTTTAGCCGCGAACACCGGCGCAGCCGGTGCCATGCACCGAGTTGGATTCTTCGCGGCTAAAGCCGCTCCCACAGGGTACGCGGACCGCTTGAGAATTCAGGTCTCACCGGGCACTGAGGTCACGCAGGTAAGCCCAAGGGTAGATACCCCGCTCATGACCATCGCTGAACACCAGCTGCACGCCATATCCTTGCGGCTCGATTTGCACCACGCGCACATCGTCGCGAACCAGGCTGATGCTCCCCTGCAGCCGTGCCGCTCGGCATTGTGAACAGGGGCAAGCACCGCGCAGGCGGGCATGGCTGAGGCTGTGTTCGCCGTCTTGCCATTGCAGCACCAGTTGCCCGGGCCCGCGCATGTTGCGAATAGCTTGCGGGGCGTTCATCAGGAGGCCCCGCGCAGTTGCGCCATGGCGATCCGCACAGCCTTGCGCACCTCGGGGTCGCTATCGGCCTCGGCGGCCTGCAGCACCGGCAAGGCACGCGCCTGGCCCAGCTCACCCAGGGCCAGAGCCGCCTCCTTGCGCAGGTTGGCAATGCCGTGGCCGAGCAACTCGCCAAGCGCGTCCAGGGCCGCAGCATGACGCAGCCGCCCCAGGGACCGCGCCGCACGCAGACGGACTTGCCAGAAGTCATCGGCAAGGGCATTTACCAGTGCCGGGCCTGCTGGGGCCAGGCCCACTTTGCCTAGCGTGGTGGCGGCTTCTTCGCGCACTTGCCAGGCCTTGTCAGCCAATGCAGCCACCAATGCTGGCACCACCGCGCTGTCGCGGGCGAGGCCCAGCGCACCAATGGCCGCGCGCCGCACCTCGGTGTCCGGCTCGTCTGCGGCAAGCTTTGCCAATGCTGGCAATGCCGGCTGGTGCTTGAGCCAGCCAAGAATACCCACTGCCTCACGCCGGACCGCGGCGTCGCCATCGGCCAGGGCCAGCAGTGCAGGCTCTGCAGCATCTTCCAGGCGCAGCTCGCGCAAGGCACGCAGGGCGCTTGCACGGACGAACGCATCGGCATGCTTGACCCATGGCAGGATCAGCTGACCGGTTTCAAGGCTCTTGAGTTCGCTGAGGCTCTGGGCGGCAGCCAGCCGTACCGGCTCGGCAGCATCGGCCAGCGCAGCGCACAGGGCCTGCACAACTTCGGGTTCTTCCCAGGCCTCGAGCAGGCGCGCGGCCTCGGCACGCACCTCGTCGGCGGCATCCACCAGCAGTGCATCGGTGAGCCATGGCAAGCCATCCGGGTCTTCCAGGTCGGCCAGTTCGATCAGGGCGATGCGGCGCACGCCTGCATCAGCGGCACCAAGGCGAGGCAGAAGAGCAAGGATGTCGGGGTTGTCAGTCGTTCGTTCAGTCATAGCGCGATCCGTAGCGGTGGGTGCTCAGTGTCCGGCAGGCCCAGCGGGGTCAGGCGCGGGAGTTCGCGGCCTTCCTCGTGACGGAGCAAGGCCAGACAGTGACGCTTGAGGTGAGTGAATTCAGGGCTGGTCAGCAGGCTGGCGCGGCGTGGGCGCGGAAACTCCAGGTGCAGGTCTTCGATAAAGCGGCCAGGTCGCGGGCTCATCACCAGGATACGGTCGGCCAGGAACAGCGCCTCGTCGATATCGTGGGTGACGAACACCACGGTGGTGCGGATGCTTGCCCAGATATCCAGCAACAGCTCCTGCATGCGTGCACGGGTTTGCGCATCCAGGGCACCGAAGGGTTCGTCCATCAGCAAGAGGCGCGGGCGGTTGATCAGCACCCGGGCAATCTCGGCCCGTTGCTGCATACCGCCGGACAACTGACTGGGCCAGCGCCCGGCAAAGTCGGCCAGCCCCACCAGTTGCAGCATTTCACGAGCCTGCCGGCGACGTTCGGCGCGGCTCTGGCCCTGCATCTTCAGGCCGAAGGCCACGTTGTCGAGCACGCTACGCCAAGGCAGCAAGGTGTGGTGCTGAAACACCATGCCACGCTGCGGTGACGGCCCGGCAACGGTCTGGCCATCCACGCTCAACTGGCCGCTGCTGGGCACCAGGTGCCCGGCCAGGGCGCCAAGCAACGTCGACTTGCCACAACCGGAGGGGCCAAGGATGCAGACGAACTCGCCTGGCTCTACGGCAAAGTCCAGACGCTGCACCGCCTCGAATGCTTCGCTGCCGTGCCCCAGTCGAATCGACAGGCCACGCCCGTCGATACGCCCTGGTGCTGGTTGATAACTGTTCATCAGCTGGCCCTCCGCGTGCGGTACCAAGGCGTGGCCAATTCCCCAAGGCGCTTGACCAGGGCGCTGCTGCCCATGCCCAGCACGCCGATCAGCAGCATGCCGACAATGATGTCCGGGTAGTTTTGCAAGGTGTACGACTCCCAGGTGTAGTAGCCGATACCGAACTGTCCGGAAATCATCTCGGCGGTGACCAGGCAGAACCATGAAGTCCCCATGCCGATAGCCAGGCCAGTGACGATGCTTGGCAGCGCTCCAGGCAACACCACTTCGCGCAGGATCGACCAACGCTCTGCACCGAGGCTGCGCGCCGACGCCACCAGGCGCGGGTCGATGGCCTCGACGCCGTGCACGGTGTTCAGCAGGATCGGGAACAGCGCGCCAGTGAACGTTATGAACACCATCGACAGTTCCGACGATGGGAACATCAGGATCGCCAGCGGGATCCACGCCACCGCCGGAATCGGCCGCAGCACTTCGAGTGGTGGCAGCAGGGTGTCCTCGGCCCATTTCGAGCGGCCGATCAACAACCCCAGGGCCACGCCAATCAGCGCCGCGGCGCCATAACCGGCAAAAACCCGCGACAGGCTGCTGCCCAGGTGCGCCAGCAGGGTGCTGGAGGTCAGCAACTGCCAGGCAGCTTCCAGTACCGCCTTCGGTGTGGGGACATAGGTGAACGTCAGCAGCCCGAGGTCCAGCTTCACGCTCGCCGCGACCTGCCAGAACAGCAGGCAGGCCAGCAGCGAAGCCAGGCGCACCGGCCAGCGCTTGAGGTTGCAGGTCATGTCGGTGCCTCCCGGTCAGCGCTGGGCGACCAGCTTCTGGTTGGCGCTGACGAAGTCCAGCGCTTCACCGCCATGGGCCTTGGCATACTGCTCGGCCTGGTCCTTGAGCAGGAACGCCGCCAGTTCACCCTTGGCGTTACGCACGAACCAGGCCTGGTTCGCCAGCAACTTGATTCCGCTGTCGGCGGCCTGGGCGTAGATGGCGCGGATGTCCTTGCCCTCCTGCTCCAACTGGGCCAAGGCGCCAAGCGCGGCCTCCGGCGAAGCGTAGTGGCGGACCTTGCCTTCACCGCGCACCCAGATCTGTGCCAGGCGGCTGAAGTCAGTGATCGGTTTGCCTGTTAGCGCGTCATTGGCCTTGAGTGGCTGCGGATCATAGTCTTTCAGCGCCTTGTCGTAGTCCAGGCCAGCCTCCTTGAAGGCCGCACGGATGTACTGGTCGTCGATGAACTTGTCGGTGTCGAGGCCGCGGTCGGTCTTTTTAAGCAGCTTGAGCGTATCGATGGAGGTTGCGACTGCCTGACGGTATTCAGGCTTCCATGTCAGGTCGCGGGTCTGCAGGCCGAGCGGGCCGTGGAACAGGTAATTGACCTCGGCCTCGATGCCGGTGACTTTCTCGATCAACTCGCTGTACTTCTCAGGTTCCGCAGCGATCAGCCGATCGGCTTCGAGGCTGGCGCGCAGGTAGGCAGTGACCACTTCGGGGTATTTCTTCGCATAATCGGCATCGACCAAAGCGCCATGGAAGGTCGGTGCGTTGGCTTGGGCGCCGTCATAGATCTTGCGGGCGAAGCCGCGGTTGGGGAACAGTTCGGCGAACGGCACGAAGTCGGCATGGGCTTCGATGCGGTTGCTACGCAGGGCGGAACCGGCGATTTCCGGCGCCTGGGCGATGATTCGCACATCCTTCTGCGGGTCCCAGCCCTGGGCTGCTACGGCACGCAGCAGCATGCCGTGGGCGGTGGAGGCGAACGGCACGGAAATGGTCCTGCCCTTGAGTTCAGCCAGCGACTGCACGCTGGACGCCGCCGGTACGACGATGCCATTGCCGCTGCCGTGCACGCTGCCCGACAGCACGCTTATGAACAGGCTGCGCTTGCCGGCATCCAGGTGAGCAACACCGTTGAACGACCCGGGGAAGTCGGCCATTGCACCGAAGTCGAGTTTGCCAGCGACCATTTCATTGGTCAGTGGCGCACCGCTGGTGAAGTTCTTCCACTCCACCTGATACTTGGCATCTTTGTATTTGCCGTCATGCGGCAGGTACTTGTCCAGCAGGCCAAGCTCGCGTATCAGCAGGCCACCAGTGGCGCAGTTGATGGTGGTGTCCTGGGTGCCAATGGCGATGCGGATGGTTTCGGCGCTGGCATTCAGGCCAGTGAGCGCCAGCGCGAGGCCGGCCACGGTTGCAACAAGGCGCATGGGTGTTTCCCCTCGAGTCGTTATAAGAGTTGGGTCGTCTCCGCCGCCCGGCTTGGGTGGTGGGAAACGAGGGGCACAGCAGGAGGGCGTCCGGTGGTGCGCCGGATGGCGGGATGAATCAGCGCAGCAGGTACGGGATGTCGACCTTCACCGCACCCGTGGGGCAGTCCTTTTCGCAGGGCATGCAGTACCAGCATTCGTCGAAGGCCATGTAGGCCTTCTGCGTGGCCGGGTTGATCGCCAGCAGGTCCATGGGGCAAACCTCCACGCAGACGGTGCAGCCTTTTTCGGCGATGCACTTGTCTTCGTCGATGGTGACGGGGGCGCTGCTGCGGAAGAAGATTTCTTGCGGCTGGTAGGCCATTTCACGGAGTCCTCGGGGCCTGCGGCCCTCGTTCTTCGAAGTGTTCACAGGACACAACGTCGCCTAGGCTGCATCGGCCTTTACCCGCAGCTGGTCGTAGGCGGTCTGCTCTTCTGCGTCCAACGCAATCAGGTAAGGCTCGACCGCTTTCCTGAAACTGGTCATTTCACCGTTCTCGCCCTTTTTCAGATGGCAATGGCAGAACCACTCGCCATCATTGCGCTCAGGGAAGTCCACCCGGTGGTGGTACAGCCCCCAGCGGCTTTCCTCGCGGAACAGCGAGGCCCGCGCCGCCATCTCGGCGCAATCTCGAATCACCGAAACTTCCATCGCACGCATCAGTTCGTGAGGGTTGCTGGCCTTCATCTGGTCCAGGTCACGTTCGATCTCGGCAAAGCGCGCCAGGCCGATTTCCATCTTTTTGGTCACCTTCGGCGGCTGCAGGTAATCGTTGACCATGCGTCGGAGCTTGTACTCGACCTGCGCTGGCGGCAGGCCATGCTGACGCTGCAGCGGGGCAAACACCCGCGCGCGCTCGCGCTCGACCTGTTCGGCATCGACCTCGGCGAATTCGCGCCCGGTCACGTAATGCGCAGCGTTCACACCGGCAAACCAGCCATAGGTGAAGGCCCCGAGCATGTAGTTGTGCGGCACCGCTGCCATATCGCCCGCGGCATACAGCCCTTTGACGCTGGTCTCGGCCTTTTCATTGACCCACACCCCCGACGCCGAATGCCCCGAGCAGAAACCGATCTCCGAGATATGCATCTCGACCATGTGCTGGCGATAATCGGTGCCACGCCCGGCGTGGAACTGGCCACGACTGGGGCGCTCGTTGCTGTGCAAGATCTCTTCGATGTTCTGGATGGTTTCCTCGGCCAAATGATCGAGCTTGAGGAACACCGGGCCATTGCCGCCCTCGAGTTCCTGATGGAACTCCCACATCATCTGGCCGCTCCAGTAGTCGCACTCGATAAAGCGCTCACCCTTGCTGTTGGCGGTATATCCACCCAGTGGGCCGGTGACGTAGGCACAGGCCGGCCCATTGTAGTCCTTGATCAGCGGGTTGATCTGGAAGCACTCGAGGTTGGCCAGTTCGGCACCTGCATGGTAGGCCATGGCGTAGCCATCACCGGCGTTGGTCGGGTTCTCGTAGGTGCCCATCAGATAACCCGACGACGGCAGGCCCAGGCGCCCGGCCGCGCCGCAGGCAAGGATCACCGCCTTGGCCCGCACCACGCGAAACTCGCCGCTACGGCAATCGAAACCCAGCACGCCAGCGGCCGCGCCTTCACCATCGAGTAGCACACGGGTGCAGACCATACGGTTGCTGATTTCGACCCGGGCACGCTTGAGCTGACGGTACAGCACCTTCTTGATGTCGTGGCCTTCGGGCATGGGCAGCACGTAGGCACCCATGTGGTGAACCTTTTTCACCGCGTAGTCGCCGGTCTCGTCCTTCTCGAACTTCACCCCCCAGCGGTCGAGTTGCTCGATGGTTTCGAAGCTGTGGGTAGCGTAGGCATGCACCGTGGCCTGGTTGACGATGCCGTCATTGGCCACGGTGATTTCCTTGGTGTACTGCTCGGGGGTGGCGTGGCCTGGGATGATCGCGTTGTTCAGGCCATCCATGCCCATGCTGATGGCACCGCTGCGCTTGACGTTGGCCTTGTCCAGCAGCAGCACGCGCAGGTTTTTGTCCTGCTCCTTGGCCTTGATCGCCGCCATCGGCCCGGCGGTACCGCCACCGATGACGATGATGTCGTAGTCCTGGGTCTGGATGCTCATGCCTTGCTCCCCTTCTGGCGGTCGATGCGCAGGCGGTACTGGAAAGCATCGCCGCGGTAGTAAAGGTGTTCGAAGTCCAGTGGCGTACCGTCGGCGGCATGGGTCAGGCGCTCGATGCGCATGATCGGCGAGCCTTCTTCAACATCCAGGGCCTGGGTCAGGTCGCTGTCGGCCAGCACGGCATCGATGGCCAGATCGGCGTGGCCAAGGGCAATGCCGCAGTCGTTTTCCAGGAGCAGGAAAATGTCGCGGGTGACAAGGTCGGCCTTTTCCAGTTTTTCGCCGACGGCCTTGGGCAACCAGGTCAGCTCCAGCGACACCGGCTCGCGGTTGATCAACCGCACCCGGCGGATCTCGGTGACCAGGCTGCCCTCCTCGACCTGCAGCCGCGCGGCCACCAATGCATTGGCTGGCACATGGCGGAAACTGCGCAGGCGGTTGATCACCTCGTAACCCATTTGCGTCATCGACTCGCCCAACCCTTGCAGGGTACTGACGTTCTGGAAAGCCTTGGGCTTGGCTACGAAGGTGCCCTTGCCATGAATCTTGAAAATCAGCCCTTCCTTCTGCAGGTCGCCCAGCGCCTGGCGCACGGTGATGCGGCTGACGTCGAAAGCCTTGCCCAGTTCGCTTTCCGAGGGCATGCGGCTATGCGATGGATAAGTGCCGTCGAGGATGCGCTCGCGCAGCAATTCCTTGAGCTGGGTGTAAAGCGGTACCGGGGACAGGGGGAGCAGTTCGGCCATGGGGTCTCTTCGCTGATCGAATACTTGTTATAACAAGTTGTGACCAGAGAATAGAGGGCATAATAACTGCTGTGGAAATATCGATATCGCATATGGATAGATGCGTTTGTGATTGCTGCTGTCGGCAGCTCTCGGCGAAAGGTAAAAACGGCTACAGATCAAGGCGATGGACGCCATCGGATCAGATGGGTATCATGCGTGCGCGTTGCACTCGTAGCTCAGCTGGATAGAGTACTGCCCTCCGAAGGCAGGGGTCGTGGGTTCGAATCCCGCCGAGTGCGCCATATCAAAAAGCCCTGGGCCTGTGCCCGGGGCTTTTTCGTTTGTGCGACATGTCGCGTTTCTGGCACTCCCGTGCCACGGGTCATTGGTGTTAGCGTGGGCGTCTTCCCGTTTCCCGACGGGTAACCCACAACAATGATTGGCGAAGGAATGCGCACAACCATGCACCTGAAAAAACTTACCGCCACCACCCTGCTGCTGGCCAGCATCGGCCTGTTCACCCAACCGGCACAGGCCAACCTTACCCAGCAGCAGTCCGCGGCCATCGTCAAAGCCTTCGACGGCAGCGACCCAAGCGACTTCAAGCAGTTCCTCGGCAAGCTCAAAGGCAGCGACCTGGCCAAGGCCGACAACCTCGCGGCAACCCTGGATGCCTACCTGGCCGGCAAGCCACTGGCCGCCGAGCAGCAGAACGAGATCAACCGCCTGCTCGGCCTGTATACCCGCATCAAGTACGGCAAGGCTGCCAGCGAAACCCTGCGTGAACTGGTGGCCATCCCCACCTTCAACGTCGAAGGCACGCCGCAGCACGAGAACCCCGAGTTCCTCAGGATCGCCGACAAGATCAAGGCCCTGGCCGACAGCTTCGGCCTGGCTTTCCGCAATATCGACAACCGGGTGTACGAGATTTCGCTGGGCAGCGACAAGGAAGTGGTCGGCATCCATGCCCACGCCGACGTAGTGCCGGTCAACCCGGACAACTGGAAGCTGGCCGATGGCACGCGCCTGGACCCGTTCAAGGTCACCCTGGTCGGTGACCGCATGTACGGCCGCGGCACCGAAGACGACAAGAACGGCATTGTCGTGGCGATGTACGCGCTTAAAGTGGCCAAGGACGAGAACCTGCCGCTAGCTCGCCAGTTCAAGCTGCTGATCGACACCACTGAAGAAACCAGCGGTGATGCCATCCCCTACTACTTCGAGCGCAACCCCACGCCCGACTACAACCTGGCCCTCGATGGCGGCTACCCGGTGGTCATCGCCGAGAAAGGCTACGGCACGATCATGGCCAGCTTCAGCAAGCGCCAGGCCAGTGGCAAGGGTGCCGAGATCGTCAACCTGACCGGCGGCCTGGCCACCAACCAGATCCCGACTACCTCGGTCGCGACCCTGGTCACCGACAACCCGGCGAAGCTGGCCAGCCAGCTGGAAAAAGCCGGCGCCGATTACGTGAAGCGCAATGGCGGCGACTTCAGCATCGCCGCCAAGGCCGATGGCAAGCAGGTGTTGCTCACCGTGACCGGCGTTTCCGCCCACTCTTCGGAGCCGGAGTCCGGGGTCAACCCGGTGGCGCGCATGCTTGGTTTCATCAACGGCCTGGGCAAGGATGTGCCGCTCAAGCACAACCACTTCACCGATGCCGCCCGCTATGCCGCCGACAACTGGGGCCTGGACTACCTGGGCAACAAGCTCGGCGTGGCCTTCAAGGATTCGTTCATGGGCCCGCTGACCGCCTCGCTGACCTTTGTCGGGGTGGATGAAAAAGGCCTGAAACTGGCGGTGAACCTGCGCATTCCGAAAGGCAAGCCAATTGCCACGATCAAGGACGAACTGGCTGACAAGCTGGGCAAATGGACCCGTCAGAGCCATACCTCCGTGGCCTTCGACTACAGCCTGGACGAGCCCATGTACCGCAACCCCGAAGGCGAATGGGTCAAGGCCTTGCTTGACGTGGCCACCGAGAACCTGGGCATGAAGCACGAGTTCGGTACCTCGGCGGGCGCCACCTCGGTACACGACTTGCCTAACGGCGTACAGTTCGGCCTGGCCATGCCGGATGTGAAGTACACCGGGCACAACGACAACGAGTTCAAGACCGTTGAGCAGTTCATGCTGGACTTGCAGGTGGTGAGCGAGATGGTGGCGCGGATCGGGCAGATGCCAAAGCTCTGAGCCAACTTTACCGGCCTCTTCGCGGCTAAAGCCGCTTGTGTCTTGATGAGGGATTAAAATCTGGAGTGAGAGCGGTGAATGACAAGCTGAATGCCGCAGGTGCCATGAGCACGAGTGGGAGCACAAGCTGTCA
>NZ_NEJM01000013.1:0-202116 GCF_002113725.1 Pseudomonas sp. B23(2017)
GGGGCCTCAGCGCTTGACGGGCATCCATGCCCGTCACCTCCCTCCGCAAGACCTCTGCTCGGCCTCCTGAAGTCGCGAAGATCAAGATCAAGAGCAAGAGCAAGAGCAAGAGCAAGAGCAAGAGCAAGAGCAAGAGCAAGAGCAAGAGCAAGAGCAGCGCAGCGCAGCTCTAGGTTTGGGCCAGCACAGACAAAACTCTACAATCCGAGTAAAGTGCCGCCCCCCGCCGTTTTCAGCAAAAGGATCCCTTCCATGACAAACCCTTTGGACATCGCCGTCGTCGGCGCCACCGGCAGCGTCGGTGAAGCCCTGGTGCAGATCCTCGAAGAGCTGGATTTCCCGGTCGCCACCCTGCACCTGCTGGCCAGCATGGAATCGGCGGGCAGCAGCGTGATGTTCGCCGGCAAGAAGCTGAAGGTGCGTGAAGTGGACAGCTTCGACTTCGCCCAGGTCAAGCTGGCCTTCTTCGCCGCAGGCGCCGCCGTCAGCCGCAGCTTTGCCAGCAAGGCGCTGCAGGCTGGCTGCACGGTCATCGACCTGTCCGCTGGCCTGGACGACGCCCTGGCCCTGGTGCCAGAAGCCAACGCCGAACGCCTGGCCGGCCTGGCATTGCCCGCCCGCATCGTCAGCCCGTGCTCGGCCGCGGTTGCCCTGGCCGTTGCACTGGCACCGCTCAAAGGCCTGCTGGATATCGAGCGGGTGCAGGTAATGGCCGCGCTGGCGGTGTCCGCACAAGGCCGTGAAGCGGTCAACGAACTCGCCCGGCAAACCGCAGAGCTGCTCAATGCCCGCCCCCTGGAGCCGCGCTTCTTCGATCGCCAGGTGGCGTTCAACATGCTGGCCCAGGTCGGAGCCGCCGATGAGCAAGGCCACACGGCCCTGGAGCGCCGCCTGGTCAGCGAGCTGCGCGTGCTGCTGGGCCTGCCGGAACTGAAGATTTCCGTGAGCTGCGTTCAAGTCCCGGTGTTTTTCGGCGATAGCTTCAGTGTGGCGGTGCAGAGCCGTCGCCCGGTAGACCTGGACGCGGTCAACCAAGCCCTCGAGGCGGCCGACAACGTGGAACTGGTGGAGCGCGATGATTATCCGACCCCGGTAGGCGACGCAGTGGGCCAGGACGTGGTCTATGTTGGTCGTGTACGGCACGGTGTTGATGAAGACCAGCAACTCAACCTCTGGCTGACCACCGACAACGTGCGCAAAGGCGCCGCGCTCAATGCCGTGCAAGTGGCGCAATTGTTGATTAAACACATGCCGTAAAAGATACTGGCGAGCACTATTGTCCTGCTCCGCATGCAGGTTTCAGGACGCTTTATACAAGGGAAGAGGTCATGCTTCGAATTCGCAAACTGGTTCTGGCCATGGCTGCAGCATCGGCGCTGTCGTCGGGCATGGCGAATGCCCTGGGCCTGGGGGAGCTGACCCTCAAGTCGGCACAGAACCAGCCCCTGGACGCCGAGATCGAGCTGCTCGACGTGCGCGACCTCACCGCCGCCGAAGTGGCGCCGAGCCTGGCGCCGCCGGAAGAGTTCAGCAAGGCCGGGGTGGCGCTGCCGACGTACCTCGAAGACCTCACCTTCACGCCGGTGATCAACCCCAACGGCAAGAGCGTGCTGCGGGTTACCTCCAGCCAGCCGCTGCCTGAACCGGTGGTAAAGTTCCTGGTCCAGGTGATGTGGCCGCAGGGCCGCCTGCTGCGTGACTACAGCGTGCTGCTCGACCAGGCCAAGGCCCAGGGCGAAAAGCCGGCTGCAGGCAATGTCGCGCCAGCGGTGACCGCTGCCGGCAGCTATACCACCCAACGCCGCGACACCTTGTGGCAGATTGCCGCGCGCAACACCCAGGGTGGTTCGATCCAGCAGACCATGATCGCGATCCAGGCGCTGAACCCGGACGCCTTCATCGGCAACAACATCAACCAGCTGAAGGTTGGCCAGGTGCTGCGCCTGCCCGACCAGCAGCAGATCCAGAATATCGCGCAGGGCGAGGCGACCGCTGAGGTGGCCGAGCAGTATGCCGCCTGGCGTGAAGGCCGCCGCCTGGGCCCGCGTGCCCGCCAGCTGGACGCCACCCGTCGCGGTGCCGCCGAGGCAGCGCCGGCGCGTATCGCCCAGGGCGACAACCTGCGCCTGGTCAGCCCGGGCAACCAGGCCGGTGCCGACCAGGCCAAGGCCCTCAACGACAAGCTGGCGGTGGCTCAGGAAAGCCTGGACACCAGCCGTCGCGACAACGAAGAACTCAAGAGCCGCATGGCCGACCTGCAGAGCCAGCTGGACAAGCTGCAGCGTCTGATCGAGCTGAAGAACAACCAGCTGGCCCGCCTTGAAGCCCAGGGTGCGGCGGCACCGGCCCAACCGGTCGCCAAGCCTGCGCCTGCCGCCGTCGATACCGCACCCAAGCCGGCTCACGCCGCCGAGGCCGCACCTGCCGGCCAGCCTGGCAGCATGGTCGACGAAATCATGGGCAACCCGCTGCTGCTTGGGCTGATTGCCGGTAGTGCCTTCCTCGTACTGCTGCTTCTGCTGTTGCTGCTGGCGCGCAAGCGCAAGGCCCAGCAGGAGGCTGAAAAGCACCTGCGCATGGCGCGGGCGCTGGAAGAAGAGCAGGGCGCAGGCTTCGACAGCGATAGCGCAAGCTTCGATGGCGTCGAGGTCTCGGCCCCGAGCGTGACCCTGTCGCCGGCTGTGGTCGCCGCTTCGGCTGCCGCCGCCACCGCCGCGGAAAAAACATCGGCACCCGCAGTGGAAGCGCAACCTGAACCGCAAGCCGACCCCCACGCAGCGCTGCTGGCGGAGGTCGAGCAATGCGTGGCCGAAGGCCGCCTGAACCGCGCTGCCGACCTGCTGGAGCCTGCCGTGGCCGCCGCGCCGCAGCGTGACGACCTGCGCCTGAAACTGATGGATGTGTACGCCCGCCAGGGTGACCAGAGCGCGTTCGTCGAGCAGGAACGCAAGCTGCCGGCCAGCGAGCCGAACAGTGCAGCCGTTGCCGGGCTGAAGGAGCGCTACCCGGCCATGCTCGGCCTGGCCGCTGCCGGCCTGGGCGCGGCGGCCCTGGCTGCCGAGATGGATGAGCAGTACGTGCAGGAGCTGCTGCAGGATCAGCCTGAAACGCCAGTGGTTGCCGACGTGGCACCCGAGGAAGAGCCGGCGTTCGAGCCAGAGGTGGCGGTTGAACCAGAGGCCGTTGCCCAGGTGGAACCTGAGGCAGTGCTCGAGTCCGAACTTGATCTGGATGCTGAGCTGGATGCCTTCGATGAAGTGCCGACCCTCGATGCGCCGGGCCTGGACGAACAGGACCTGGACAGTGCCTTCGACCTGAGCCTGGGTGACGACCTGCCTGAGCAAGACCCGCTGGCGGCGCCGCTGCTGGACGAATCGGTGGCCCAACAACCTGGAGTCGACGAGCCGGTACTGGATGAGCCGGTGCTGGAAACGGCTCAGCCGGAAGACGAGCCGTTTGCCGTGGATGCCGAGCTGCAGGCCGACGCCGACGCCGAGTTCGAGGCCATGCTGGCCCAGGCCGAGACACAGCCCGCTGTGGACCTGTCCGACTTCGACCTCGACGTCAGCGAACCGGTTGTCCCGGCCGCCACGGCTGCGGACGACGAAGCCCCGGTGGATGTCGCCGCCGAGCTGGCTGCCTTCGACAGCGAGCCAGCGTTCGACCCGCTTTCCGAGTTCGACCTGCCGTCCGACTTCGATCTTTCGCTGTCGCTGGAAGACGATTCGCCGGCAGCCAAGAGCTTTGCCTCGGAGCTGAACGACGTCAACGCCGAGCTGGACAAGCTGTCGCAGAGCCTCGAATCGCCGTCGCTGGAGCCGCACTTCACCAGTGAAGACGCAGTTGCCCAGCCAGAGCCCGAGCCACTGGACGACCTGGACTTCGACTTCTTCTCCGGTAGTGACGAAGTGGCCACCAAGCTTGACCTGGCCCGCGCCTATATCGACATGGGCGACAACCAGGGCGCGCGCGACATCCTCGATGAAGTGGTCAAGGATGGCGACGACAGCCAGCGTCAGGAAGCCGAGGACATGCTCTCCCGGCTGGTCTGAGGTTGCCTGCTCCGGCCTCTTCGCGGGTAAACCCGCTCCCACAGGTTCATCACAGGTCCGAATTCTGTGCGGGCCCTGTGGGAGCGGGTTTACCCGCGAAGAGGCCCTGAAAGGCAGTGCATATTCAACGGCAGCCCTACACGGCTGCCGTTGTCGTTATAATCCCCGCCATTCCGTACACCCCACAGGTTTCATGCTCTTGGACATCATCGACACCGCCGCCGCCGCCGCCGAGTCCGCGGCCGAAGGCTACTCCCGCATCGCCCTGGGCGTGGAATACAAAGGCGCGCGCTATCGTGGCTGGCAGCGCCAGGCCAGTGGCGTGCCCAGTGTCCAGCAGGCCCTGGAGCAGGCCCTGTCCAAGGTGGCCAACGAGCCGATCTCGGTAATCTGCGCCGGGCGCACCGACGCCGGCGTGCATGGCTGCGGGCAGATCGTGCACTTCGACACCCGCGCCGTACGCGATGAGCGCGCCTGGACCATGGGCACCAACTTCAACCTGCCCCATGACATCAGCGTGGTCTGGTCGCGGCCGATGCCTGCCGACTTCCATGCCCGCTTCAAGGCCTGCGCCCGGCGTTACCGCTACGTCATCTACAACGACCCGATCCGCCCGGCGCACCTGGCCGAGGAAGTCACCTGGAACCACCGCCCGCTGGATGTCGAACGCATGGCCGAAGCCGCGCAGTACCTGCTCGGTACCCATGACTTCAGTGCCTTCCGCGCCAGCCAGTGCCAGGCCAAGTCGCCGATCAAGCACATCTACCACCTGCGCGTCACCCGCCATGGCCAGATGATCGTGCTGGATGTGCGTGCCACGGCCTTCCTGCACCACATGGTGCGTAACATTGCCGGTGTACTGATGACCATTGGTGCCGGAGAACGCCCGGTCACCTGGGCACGTGAGGTGCTGGAGGGGCGCAACCGCCGCGAAGGCGGGGTCACGGCGCACCCGTACGGGCTCTACCTGGTGCAGGTGGAGTACCCCGAGGAATACGCGCTGCCCAAGCGTTACATCGGCCCACACTTTTTGACCGGCTACGAGGCATTGGCAGACTGACGGGCGAAAAGTCATTTGCTAACATCCGGCCTTTCACCGTAACAAGCAGGGTTCGCTGTCCATGAGCATTGTTCGCAGCAAGATCTGCGGGATTACCCGCATCGAAGACGCACTGGCCGCTGCCGAAGCGGGCGCCGATGCCATCGGCCTCGTCTTCTATGCCAAGAGCCCGCGCGCCGTGGACGTGCGCCAGGCGCGGGCGATCATCGCCGAGCTGCCGCCGTTCGTGACCACGGTCGGGCTGTTCGTCAACGCTTCGCGCTGCGAGCTGAACGAGATCCTCGAAGTGGTTCCGCTGGACCTGCTACAGTTCCACGGCGATGAAACCCCGCAGGACTGCGAAGGCTACCACCGGCCCTGGATCAAGGCCCTGCGCGTGCGCCCGGGCGACGACCTGGAGGCGGCCTGCCAGCTTTACGCCGGTGCCCGCGGCATTCTGCTGGACACCTATGTGCCAGGCGTACCCGGAGGCACCGGTGAAGCGTTCGACTGGTCGCTGGTGCCGGCGCGCCTGAGCAAGCCGATCATCCTGGCGGGCGGGTTGTCTGCCGACAATGTCGGCCAGGCCATCGCCCAGGTGCGGCCGTACGCGGTGGATGTCAGTGGCGGCGTGGAGCAAGCCAAGGGCATCAAGGACGCGGCGAAGATCGAGGCATTCATGCGTGCGGTGAAACAGGCGTGATGGCAGATGTGACGGCTGGCTGCGCGCCATCGTCCATAGCTTTCGCAGCCCTGCGGGGCAGCCGCCTGCGCCTGTGGCGGCAAGACAACACATTAGCGGTGGGGTGGCGCGCTGGAAGTCCCGGCGGCCGGTCCATCATCGTTTCATAAGAGATTTTGAGCTCAAGGGCAGGGCAGGGCCGGCGACACCGGCCCACGCCTGCCAATACTGGAGAAAGAAAGCATGAGCAACTGGTTAGTCGACAAACTGATCCCTTCGATCATGCGTTCCGAGGTGAAGAAGAGCTCGGTGCCTGAAGGCCTGTGGCACAAGTGCCCGGCCTGCGAGGCCGTGCTGTATCGTCCGGAGCTGGAAAAGACCCTGGATGTCTGCCCCAAGTGCAACCACCACATGCGCATCGGCGCACGTGCGCGTATCGACATCTTCCTCGACGCCGATGGCCGTGCCGAACTGGGCGCCGACCTGGAGCCGGTCGACCGCCTGAAGTTCCGTGATGGCAAGAAGTACAAGGACCGCCTGACCGGCGCGCAGAAGCAGACCGGCGAGAAGGACGCCCTGATCTCCATGAGCGGCACCCTGATGGGCATGCCGATCGTGGTCAGCGCCTTCGAGTTCTCGTTCATGGGCGGTTCCATGGGTGCCATCGTCGGCGAGCGCTTCGTGCGCGCGGCCAACTATGCCCTGGAGCACCGCTGCCCAATGGTCTGCTTCTCCGCTTCGGGCGGTGCACGCATGCAGGAAGCGCTGATCTCGCTGATGCAGATGGCCAAGACCTCGGCCGTGCTGGCGCGCCTGCGCGAAGAAGGCATCCCGTTCATCTCGGTACTGACCGACCCTGTGTACGGTGGTGTTTCCGCCAGCCTGGCCATGCTCGGTGACGTGATCGTCGGCGAGCCAAAGGCACTGATCGGCTTCGCCGGCCCGCGCGTGATCGAGCAGACCGTGCGCGAGAAGCTGCCGGAAGGCTTCCAGCGCAGCGAGTTCCTGCTGGAGCACGGCGCCATCGACCTGATCATCTCCCGTGGCGAGCTGCGCCCGCGTCTGGCCCGCCTGCTGGCGCAGATGACCGGCCAGGAAACCCCGGAGCAAGCGCGTGAGGCGGCTGCCGTCGCGTGATGAAACAACGATCCCTGGGCGAATGGCTCGCCTACCTCGAGCAGTTGCACCCCTCGGCCATCGACATGGGCCTGGAGCGTTCGCAGAAGGTGCTTGCCCGGCTGGCGCTGGGCAAGCTGGCGCCACGCGTGGTGACGGTGACCGGCACCAACGGCAAGGGCTCGACCTGCGCCTTCGTGGCCTCGCTGCTGCGTGCCCAGGGGCTCAAGGTCGGCGTGTACAGCTCGCCGCACCTGTTGCGTTACAACGAGCGGGTGCTGATCGATGGCCAAGAGGCCGGCGATGAGCGCCTGTGCGAAGCCTTCGCCGCCGTCGAGGCGGCGCGAGGCGATATTTCCCTGACCTACTTCGAGATGGGCACCCTGGCCGCGTTCTGGTTGTTCTACCAGTCGCAGCTGGATGCCGTGGTACTGGAAGTGGGCCTTGGTGGTCGCCTGGACACCGTGAACGTGGTGGATGCCGACCTGGCCCTGGTGACCAGCATCGGCGTCGACCATGTCGATTACCTGGGTGATACCCGCGAGCTGGTGGCCTTCGAGAAGGCCGGCATCTTCCGTCAGGGCAAGCCGGCACTGTGCGGTGACCTGGATCCGCCTCGGCCGCTGCTGGACAAGGCCGCCGAACTGGCTGCGCCGCTGTTCCTGCGTGGTCGTGACTTCGACCTGGCCAGTGCCGATGGCAGCTGGAACTGGCGGGGTACTGCGGCTGATGGTGCGCAGGTAGAGCTGCGTGGCCTGCCTTTGCTCGACCTGCCCATGGAAAACGCCACGCTGGCCCTGCAGGCCTACCTGCTGATGGGCCTGCCCTGGGACGCCGGGCAGATTCGCCAGGCGCTGCTGGATACCCGCATCACGGGTCGCCTCGACCGTCGCCTGCTGAGCTGGCAGGGCAAGCCGGTGGAGCTGTTGCTGGATGTCGGGCACAACCCGCATGCCGCGGAGTACCTGGCTCGGCGCCTGGCGGCCCGGCCGCTGAAGGGGCGCCGCCTGGCGGTGTTCGGCCTGCTCGCCGACAAGGACCTGGACGGTGTTGTCGCGCCGCTGCAGGGGCTGGTCGACGACTGGGCAGTGGCGCCACTGGATACCCCGCGCAGCCGCCCGGCTGCGGAGCTGGCCACGGCCTTGACGAACGTCGGCGCCGCGGTGAAGTCTTATGCCAGCGTCGATGCTGCCCTTGAAGGGCAATGCGCGCAGGCAACGGCGGATGACCAGATCTTGCTGTTCGGTTCGTTTTTCTGTGTTGCCCAGGCACTGGAATGGCTGGAGCGGCACGCCCAGGAGGGTGGAGTAGATGGCAGTGCTGGATAAAGGGATGAAACAGCGCATGGTGGGTGCGTTGGTGCTGGTGGCGCTGGCGGTGATTTTCCTGCCGATGCTGTTCACCCGCGAGGACGAGATGCGTCAGGTGCGCGTCGAGGCCCCGCAGGCGCCGGCCATGCCAAGCCTGCCGGAAGTGAAGGTGGAACCGGTCGCCGTGCCGGAGCCGCAGGCCATTGCGCAGGAGCCGCAACAGCCACCGGTGGTGGTGGACGAGTCCACCGCGCCGGCGAGCGCGCCCAGCCAGCCGATTACACCGTCACCGCAGACCCAGCCTCAGGTGCAGGTGCAGCCCCAGCCTCAGCCTCAGCCTCAGCCCGTCAAGCCGCAGGCGCCTGTGGCCAAGGTCGAGCCTCAGCCGGCAGCCAAGCCGGCCGCGCCGGCGGCGCCATCGAAGATCGACGTCAATGGCCTGCCGGTCAGCTGGTCGATCCAGTTGGCCAGCCTGTCCAACCGTGCCGGGGCCGAAAAGCTGCAGCAAACCTTGCGTAGCCAGGGTTACAACGCCTATATCCGCTCGGCGGGTGGCATGAACCGGGTGTACGTGGGGCCGCTGATCGAGCGGGCCGAGGCCGAGCGCGTGCGCGACGCCATCAACCGCCAGAACAGCCTCAAGGGCTTCGTGGTGCGCTTCCAGCCTGAGCGCAGCTGATAACCCGGGGTCGGCTTTGCCGCTCATTCGCGGGTTCTGTATAGGTCTTGCAGCGGCGCGGTCCATGTGGGAGCGGCCTTGTGTCGCGAAAGGGGCGCGAAGCGGCCCCAGGATCTCAACGACACAGCCCGAATCGCCGGGGCCGCTTTGCGGCCCTTTCGCGACACAAGGCCGCTCCCACAAAGATCGCGTAAGCCCGGGTGGCGCTAATCACCTGACATTCCGCTTACCCAAGCCCCCGCCGCTCTGTTAAAATGCGCCGCCTCAAACGTCTGCAGGCAGCACCGTGGCATTTACCTTGGTTGATTGGGCGATCATCGCGATCATCGCCGTCTCCACACTGATCAGTCTCAAGCGCGGCTTCGTCAAGGAAGCCTTGTCCTTGCTCATCTGGATCATTGCCGGTGCGGTTGCCTGGATGTTCGGCGGTTCGCTCTCGGTGTATCTTGAAAGCTACATCCAGACGCCGTCGATGCGCGTCATCGCCGGCTGCGCCATTCTTTTCGTCGCCACCTTGCTGGTGGGGGCCATGATCAACTTCCTCATCGGCGAGCTGATCCGCGTGACCGGGCTGTCCGGTACCGATCGTTTCCTGGGCATGGCCTTCGGCGCCGCGCGCGGGGCCTTGCTGGTGGTGGTGGCCATCGGGCTGATCAGCCTGGGGCCGGTTCAACAGGACACCTGGTGGCAGGAATCACGCCTGATACCACAATTTCTCTTGGTCGCCGACTGGTCGAAAAACCTGATCCTGGGTTTTACCGGCCAGTGGACACCCAGTGGGCTGATCGGCACTCCAGCTGATCTTCCGTTCAAGGAACAGTTGCTCGGGCCGGCAAAGCCCTGAGCGCTATTCACTCAAGTTTCGTCAAAGTAGGGGTTGCGTCGCATGTGTGGCATCGTCGGTATCGTCGGTAAGTCGAACGTCAATCAGGCGCTGTATGACGCGCTTACGGTCCTCCAGCACCGCGGCCAGGACGCTGCCGGTATCGTGACCAGCCATGACGGCCGGTTGTTCCTGCGCAAGGATAATGGCCTGGTGCGCGACGTGTTCCAGCAGCGCCACATGCAGCGCCTGGTCGGCAACATCGGCATCGGCCACGTGCGCTACCCGACTGCGGGCAGCTCGACCTCGGCCGAGGCCCAGCCGTTCTACGTCAACTCGCCATACGGCATCACCCTGGCGCACAACGGCAACCTGACCAACGTCGAGCAGCTGGCCAAGGAGATCTACGAGTCCGACCTGCGCCACGTCAACACCAACTCCGACTCGGAAGTACTGCTGAACGTGTTCGCCCATGAGCTGGCGGTGCGCGGCAAGCTGCAGCCGACCGAAGAAGACGTGTTCGCCGCGGTTTCCCACGTGCATAGCCGCTGCGTCGGCGGTTACGCCGTGGTAGCGATGATCACCGGCTACGGCATCGTCGGCTTCCGTGACCCCAACGGCATCCGCCCGGTGGTGTTCGGCCAGCGTCACACCGACGAGGGCGTGGAATACATGATCGCCTCGGAAAGCGTGGCCCTGGACGTGCTCGGCTTTACCCTGATCCGCGACCTGGCGCCGGGCGAAGCGGTATACATCACCGAAGAAGGCCAGCTGTACACCAAGCAGTGCGCCGAAGCACCGAAGCTGCAACCGTGCATCTTCGAGCATGTCTACCTGGCCCGCCCGGACTCGATCATGGATGGCGTGTCGGTGTACAAGGCCCGTCTGCGCATGGGTGAAAAACTGGCCGACAAGATCATGCGCGAGCGCCCCGAGCACGACATCGACGTGGTCATCCCGATCCCGGACACCAGCCGCACCGCGGCCCTGGAACTGGCCAACCGCCTGGGCGTCAAGTTCCGCGAAGGTTTCGTCAAGAACCGCTACATCGGCCGTACCTTCATCATGCCCGGCCAGGCTGCGCGCAAGAAATCGGTACGCCAGAAGCTCAACGCCATCGAGCTGGAGTTCCGCGGCAAGAACGTGATGCTGGTGGACGACTCGATCGTGCGCGGCACCACCTGCAAGCAGATCATCCAGATGGCCCGCGAAGCCGGCGCCAAGAACGTCTACTTCTGCTCCGCAGCCCCTGCGGTGCGCTACCCCAACGTCTACGGCATCGACATGCCGAGTGTCCACGAACTGATCGCCCACAACCGTACCACCGAACAAGTGGCCGAGTTGATTGGCGCCGACTGGCTGGTCTACCAGGACCTGCCGGACCTGATCGACTCGGTCGGTGGCGGCAAGATCAAGATCGACCACTTCGATTGCGCGGTATTCAACGGTGAGTACGTCACCGGCGATATCGACGAAGCCTACCTCGACCGTATCGAGCAGGCTCGTAACGACCTGGCCAAGGTCAAGAACCAGGCGGTCAGCGCGATCATCGACCTCTACAACAACTGATTTCGGGAGCGACGGCATGACGGATCAATGGGATGCCGGACGACTGGACAGTGACCTCGAGGGTGTCGGTTTCGACACCCTGGCGGTGCGCGCCGGTCAAAACCGTACACCGGAGGCCGAGCACAGCGAAGCGCTGTTCCTGACCTCCAGCTATGTGTTCCGCACGGCTGCCGATGCCGCCGCGCGCTTTGCCGGCGAAACGCCGGGCAACGTCTATTCGCGCTACACCAACCCGTCGGTGCGTGCCTTCGAGGAGCGCCTGGCGGCCATGGAAGGCGCCGAGCAGGCCGTGGGCACCTCCACCGGCATGGCGGCGATCCTCGCCGTGGTGATGTCGCTGTGCAGTGCCGGTGACCATGTGCTGGTGTCGCAGAGCGTGTTCGGCTCGACCATCAGCCTGTTCGAGAAGTACTTCAAGCGCTTTGGCGTGCAGGTGGACTACGTGCCACTGGTCGACCTCGCCGGCTGGGAAAAGGCCATCAAGGCCAATACCAAGCTGCTGATCGTCGAGTCGCCGTCCAACCCGCTGGCCGAGTTGGTCGATATCACCGCCCTCAGCGAAATCGCCCATGCCCACGGTGCCATGCTGGTGGTGGACAACTGCTTCAGCACCCCGGCGCTGCAGCAGCCGCTGAAGCTGGGTGCCGACATCGTGTTCCACTCGGCCACCAAGTTCATCGACGGCCAGGGCCGCTGCATGGGTGGCGT
The DNA here is from genome assembly GCF_002113725.1 of Pseudomonas sp. B23(2017). NCBI lineage: Bacteria > Pseudomonadati > Pseudomonadota > Gammaproteobacteria > Pseudomonadales > Pseudomonadaceae > Pseudomonas > Pseudomonas sp. B23(2017). The sequence goes on from NZ_NEJM01000013.1 coordinate 11,979, forward strand.
GGTTGCCGGCCGTGCCGAGCAGATGAAAGAAGTGGTGGGCTTCCTGCGTACCGCAGGCCCCACCCTCAGCCCGTTCAACGCCTGGATCTTCACCAAGGGCCTGGAAACCCTGCGCCTGCGCATGCGTGCGCACTGCGAAAGCGCCCAGGTACTGGCCGAGTGGCTGGAGCAGCAGGAGGGCGTGGAGAAGGTGCATTACGCCGGCCTGCCGAGCCACCCGCAGCACGAACTGGCCAAGCGCCAGATGAGTGGCTTCGGTGCGGTGGTCAGCTTCGAGGTCAAGGGTGGCAAAGAGGGCGCCTGGCGCTTCATCGACGCTACCCGGGTGATTTCCATCACCACCAACCTGGGTGACAGCAAGACCACCATCGCCCACCCGGCCACCACCTCCCACGGTCGTCTGACGCCGCAGGAACGTGAAGCCGCCGGCATCCGCGACAGCCTGATCCGCGTTGCCGTGGGCCTGGAAGATGTGGCCGACCTGCAGGCCGACCTGGCGCGTGGGTTGGCGGCACTGTGATCGAAATCCGCGGCGGTACGCCCGGCCATAACGGCCGGGTAGCCCTGGTGACCGGTGCCGCGCGCGGCATCGGCCTGGGCATTGCCGCCTGGTTGATCTGCGAAGGCTGGCAGGTGGTGCTCAGCGACCTTGACCGCCAGCGCGGCGCCAAGGTGGCCAAGGCCCTGGGTGACAATGCCTGGTTCATTACCATGGACGTTGCCGACGAGGCCCAGGTCAGCGCCGGGGTGTCCGAGGTGCTGGGGCAGTTTGGCCGCCTGGACGCGCTGGTGTGCAATGCGGCCATCGCCAATCCGCACAACCAGACCCTCGAAAGCCTGAGCCTGGCGCAGTGGAACCGGGTGCTGGCGGTCAACCTCAACGGCCCGATGTTGCTGGCCAAGCATTGTGCGCCGTACCTGCGTGCGCACAACGGGGCGATCGTCAACCTCACCTCCACCCGGGCGCGGCAGTCCGAGCCCGATACCGAGGCCTACGCGGCGAGCAAGGGCGGCCTGGTGGCCTTGACCCATGCCCTGGCCATGAGCCTGGGCCCGGAGATCCGCGTCAATGCGGTGAGCCCGGGCTGGATCGATGCCCGTGACCCGTCGCAGCGCCGTGCCGAGCCGTTGACCGAGGCGGACCATGCCCAGCACCCGACGGGCAGGGTAGGGACGGTGGAAGACGTGGCGGCCATGGTTGCCTGGCTGTTGTCTCGGCAAGCGGCGTTCGTCACCGGCCAGGAGTTCGTGGTCGATGGCGGCATGACCCGCAAGATGATCTACACCTGAGCCTTTGGCATATCCTGTACCGGCCTCTTCGCGGGTAAACCCGCTCCCACAGGTACTGCGCAGTTCTCAAGGCCTGTGCAGTACCTGTGGGAGCGGGTTTACCCGCGAAGAGGCCGCCACAGGCAACCGCACCGCTTTTGCTCTTTTCTGAAAAAAATTCAATGGGGCTATTGACTTAGCTTCGCCACCTGCGTAAATTTCGCGGCCTCAGCGAAGCAAACGCAACAAGCAACATCGCGAGGGTGATTAGCTCAGCCGGGAGAGCATCTGCCTTACAAGCAGAGGGTCGGCGGTTCGATCCCGTCATCACCCACCACTTCCTGAGATGTTCCTGGTGCTTCGGGTTTCGCAAGAAGCCGATAGCCAGAGAGGAACGCACTGCGCAGCGGTAGTTCAGTCGGTTAGAATACCGGCCTGTCACGCCGGGGGTCGCGGGTTCGAGTCCCGTCCGCTGCGCCATTTTTAAGTAACAGATGGGTGCCTGGCACCGGTCTGAAGCCACAAGGCAAACGCCTTGGGCTGATCCCAGTTTCAATCGGGCGAAAGCCTGAACGATACGCAGCGGTAGTTCAGTCGGTTAGAATACCGGCCTGTCACGCCGGGGGTCGCGGGTTCGAGTCCCGTCCGCTGCGCCATCTTCGTTTCAAGGTCCCTTGAACACCTTGAAGCAAACACAAGAGAAGCGATCACGTTATCGCTTTTTTTGTGCCTGTCCTGAGGCCATCGCGCCGGAAGGGCAGACCCAGGTTTCAATCGGGCGCAAGCCTGAATGATACGCAGCGGTAGTTCAGTCGGTTAGAATACCGGCCTGTCACGCCGGGGGTCGCGGGTTCGAGTCCCGTCCGCTGCGCCATCTTCGCCTCGAGGCCCCTTGAACGCCTCGAAGCCACGAGAAAGCGACCTTCGGGTCGCTTTTTTCGTTTTTACGCCTGGCAATTGCCGCCCCTGACCCAGATTTACACGAACCTGACAGACTCTTCACCGATCAGCGGTTCCTGTGCCTGCCTGCTGTGTTGCACAATAGGCACCTTCTTGACTTACCCGGAATTCGCAATGACCAGATCTTCCGTCTTTGGTGCGCTCGGGCTGGCCCTGGTGCTGGCGGGCGTGACCGGTTGTTCCTCGAAAAAAGCCGCCGTCTACGAGCACGAGAACTTCGATGACTCGGGCACCTTCTCGCGCAGCTTCCCGGTGAGCGATGCCGGCTCCTGCGAGGCCGCCCGGCGCGCCTTGCTCAGCCAGGGTTACATCATCACCAGCAGCGGCGCAAACCAGGTGGTGGGCAACAAGAGCTTCCAGCAGAACAGCGAGAACCACCTGCAGATCAGCTTCAACGTCACCTGTGCGCCGGATGTGAGCGACGAGCAGCGTTCGACCATGTTCGCCAATGCCCTGCAGGACCGCTACGCCCTGAAAAAGTCCAACACCTCCGCCAGCCTGGGCGTTGGTGTACTGGGGTCGGTGTCGATGCCGATCGGCTCCAGCGACGACTCGATGGTCAAGGTGGCCAGCGAGACGGTGACGGCGGCGCAATTCTATGACCGCTATTTCGCCCTGGTGGAGAGCTACCTGCCAAAGCCCAAGCCTAAACAGGAGAGCAAGGCCAAGGTCGAGGAGCCCGCGCCGAAGGTCGAAGCGCCGGCGGCTGCCTTGGGGCTGCCGGAGCAGGCCGCGGCAGCGCCGGTGGCACCGGCCGCGGTTGCGGCGCCTTTGGTTGAAGCGGCGCCAGCCCCGGCCCCTGTTGCCCCGGCCAGCGAGGCGGTAGCCGCGCCGGTGGTGGATGACAGCCAGGGCTCGCAACCGGTGGCCCCACCGGCGGAGGCGGCACCGATCGAGGTGCAGCAGGAAGCCCAGCCTGCCGAGGCCGCCGAGACCGCTTCCCCCGCCCTTTGATAGCTTGCCTGTACCGGCCTCTTCGCGGGTAAACCCGCTCCCACAGGTATTGCGCAGTTCTCAACATCTGCGCAGTACCTGTGGGAGCGGGTTTACCCGCGAAGAGGCCGGTGCAGGCAGTCCATCCCCTGTTACAGACGCACCGCGATAACTTCCTGAACACCTGCTACGTTTACCACTCATAAGCTTGTCATCATTCCTTCACTCCACCTGCTTAGGTTGAAGGCGACACCGATAAAGATCATGAGATGAGAGGACGCAGGGCTATGGACGAATACCAGGAAGAACTTCTCGAATTCCAGGCTTATGAACTGGACACCCCGGAACCGGCTGACGACGCTACCGAGCTCTAGCCCGCCCGCCGCTGGCTGCGGCGAAACTCCCCCGGTGTAAGGCCCGTCCAGCGCTTGAACGCGCGCTGGAAGGCCTCGGCCGACGCAAACCCCAGCAGATAGGCAATCTCGCCAAAGGCCAGCTCCGTATCGCGGATGTAGGTTTCGGCAAGGTCGCGCCGTGTTTCGCTGAGCAGGTCGCGAAAGCGCGTGCCTTCCTCGGCCAGTTTGCGGCGCAACGTCCAGGTCGGCAGTTGCAGGTGCAGCGCCACTTCTTCCAGGTCCGGTTCACGGCCACCATTGAGCAACGGGCCCAGCAGGTGGGTGATGCGCTCACCCAGGCTGCGCACCCGCGTACGCTGCAGCATTTCCGCCTCGCACAGCTGCAGCAGGTGCTGCCAGGTGCTCGGGCAGTGCCTGGGGTTGGCCAGCTGCAGCGTGGCGCGGCTCAGGCGCAGCTGGTTGCCGTCGGCCGCGAACTGCACGGGCGCGCTGCACAGCTGCTGGTAGCGCGCGGCATAGGCGGGTGCGGCAAACTCGATGTCCATATGTTCGGCCTGCACCGCCGTACCGGCCAGGTCGGCAAGCTGGGCGAGCCAGCCGGCGAGTAGCGAATCGACCACGAAACGGTTGTAGGCGTTGTAGGGGCTGATGGAGTAGAAGCGTAGCCAGGCGCCCTGGGCATCTTCCTGAAAACTGGAGTGGCCGCGGTAGTTGGCGGCGTACAGCGGCTCGAAGCGCAACAGGGTGCGTGCCGCCTCGCCCAGGTTCGGTGCCTGGGCAGCGGTGACCCCGGCCAGGCCGGCATGCGCCAGGCGGCTCAGGCGCCCCATGTGCAGGCCCAGCGCGGCCTCGCCGCACAGTTCGATGGCGGCGTGCCCCAGGTGCATGTAGCGCGGGATCGACAAGCGCGCACCGGCTTCGCTCAGGCGCGCCGCATCCAGGCCATAGCGGCGCAGCAGCGGCTCGGGGTCGTGGCCCAGTTCGCGCAGGGCCTCGGTCAGCGGCTGGACAAATCCAACCGACAGGTCGCCCAGGCGCACGCGGGGGCGGGCCATGGGCTTACAACCACAGGTTCAGCAGGCGGGCGCCAGGGCTGGGGTTGCCCGCCAGCAATTCACCCGCCTGGTGGGCAAAGCCCTGGCCGTCGCTGCCCTGTTCCCAGAACTGCCCACGCATGAACACGCTCATGCTGCTGACGCCGACCCCGGCCGCTTCGGTCAGGCGCTGCCAGGCCGCCTGTTCGCTGACTTCGCCGCGCTGCAAGGCCAGCCCGGCGCTGGCATCCTGGTGGCGATTGCCGCGCCAGGGCGCTTGCCAGCTGCCCTTGCCGCTGAGGAATACCGGGTTGGCGATCAGTTGTACCGCCTGTCGTGCCAGTTGCTGGTGGTTTTCCGGGTACCAGCTGTCACTGCCCACCAGCACGCCCAGGCGCCCCGCAGGGGTTTGCAATACTTGCAGCGGGTGCTGGCGGCCATCGTGTACATAGCGGCGCATTTCGCTGTCGGGGAACTGCTGGCGTTGCGGTTGGCCCAGCAGCGAGCCGTCACCGGCGAACACCACGCTGCTGTTGAACAGCGGGCCGCTGCCGGCATGCAGCACACCCTGTTTCACGTAGGGGGCGGGCAGCACGATGGAGCCGGCCACCAGGGTGACGTTGAACTCCTTGGCCAGGCCACCGAACAGTTGCTGGTAGTCCGCAGCCATCTGCTCGGCTTTCATGCGCAGGTGCGCGTCGGCGCGCCAGTCGTCCCCGTCAGCACGGAGCATGGCCAGGCCATAGCGCAGCGGGTTGCTCAGTTCCAGCCATTGCAGGGCTTCGCTGCTTTGCGTGACCTGGTACAGCTCGTTCTTTTCTCCGCGTGCCCACAGCCAGGTACCGATGTGCTCTGGTAGCACCACCACCGTACGCGGGCTGACAAGCCCTTGGGTACGTGCCTGCTCCAGGTAGGCCGCGAGCTTGCGGTGCAGGCGTTGCAGGTTCTGGTAGTCGCCCGGGTAGAGCAGCGGTTCGATGCCGAGCAGGTTGCCGTGCTCGCCCGGCACGCCGTGGTTCAGTGCCAGTTCGATGCGCAGGTCGGACAGGTAGTGGCCTTCCGGGCGCTGCTGGGTCCAGAAACCGTAGCCGCAGAGGGCGGCGATCATCACCAGCGCCAGGGCGCTTGCCAGGAGTTTTCGCATGAAGCAGGACGGCGCCTTGGAAACGAGAGTTTCCTAGGGTAGTCGTGCTGTGCGCGAGGATCAATAACTTGTCAGTTTCGATCATTGAGCCCGTTCAAACGGCTGTTTAATGTCGCAGGCAGACAAACGACGGGGCCCGCCAGCCGGTGCGGCACCCGCATTCCGTGATCACGCCACCTGGGGACCTTTCCATGGCCGCCGACCGCTACCCGCACCTGCTCGCCCCGCTGGACCTGGGCTTCACCACCTTGCGCAACCGCACCCTGATGGGCTCGATGCACACCGGCCTCGAAGAGCGCCCGGGCGGCTTCGAGCGCATGGCGGCGTACTTTGCCGAGCGCGCCCGCGGTGGCGTCGGCCTGATGGTCACCGGCGGCATTGCGCCCAACGATGAGGGTGGGGTGTATTCCGGGGCGGCCAAGCTCAGCACCGAGGAAGAGGCCGACAAGCACCGCATCGTCACCGAGGCGGTACACGCTGCCGGCGGCAAGATCTGCCTGCAGATCCTGCATGCCGGGCGCTACGCCTACAGCCCGCGCCAGGTGGCGCCCAGCGCGATCCAGGCGCCAATCAACCCGTTCAAGCCCAAGGAACTGGACGAGGCGGGTATCGAGAAGCAGATCGCCGACTTCGTCAATTGCGCGGTGCTGGCCCAGCGCGCCGGTTACGACGGCGTCGAGATCATGGGTTCGGAAGGCTACTTCATCAACCAGTTCCTCGCCGCCCACACCAACCACCGCACCGACCGCTGGGGTGGCAGCTATGAAAACCGCATGCGCCTGGCGGTGGAGATCGTCAGCCGGGTGCGCGGTGCGGTCGGGCCGAACTTCATCATCATCTTCCGCCTGTCGATGCTCGACCTCATCGAGGGCGGCAGCACCTGGGACGAAATCGAGCTGCTGGCCAAGGCCATCGAGCAGGCCGGCGCGACCTTGATCAATACCGGCATCGGCTGGCACGAAGCGCGTATCCCGACCATTGCCACCAAGGTGCCGCGTGCGGCCTTCAGCAAGGTCACCGCCAAGCTGCGTGGCGTGGTGAACATTCCGCTGATCACCACCAACCGCATCAATACTCCGGAGGTGGCCGAGGCGGTGCTGGCCGAGGGCGATGCCGACATGGTCTCGATGGCACGGCCGTTCCTGGCCGACCCGGACTTTGTCAACAAGGCCGCTGCCGGCCGCGGCGACGAGATCAATACCTGCATCGGCTGCAACCAGGCCTGCCTGGACCATACCTTTGGCGGCAAGCTGACCAGTTGCCTGGTCAACCCGCGTGCCTGCCACGAGACCGAGCTCAACTACCTGCCCGTGCGCACCGTGAAGCGCATTGCCGTGGTCGGCGCTGGCCCGGCCGGCCTGGCGGCAGCCACGGTGGCGGCCGAGCGCGGCCACGCGGTAACCCTGTTCGATGGCGCCAGCGAGATCGGCGGGCAGTTCAATGTGGCCAAGCGGGTGCCGGGGAAAGAAGAGTTCCGTGAAACCCTGCGTTACTTCCGCAACAAGGTCAAAAGCACGGGCGTGGACCTGCGCCTGAACACCCGGGTCGATGTGCAGGCCCTGGTGGACGGTGGCTACGACGAGATCATCCTGGCCACCGGCATCGTCCCGCGCACGCCGGCCATCCCCGGTGTCGAGCATGCCAAGGTGCTCAGCTACCTGGACGTGCTGCTCGAGCGCAAGCCGGTGGGCAAGGCTGTCGCGGTGATTGGTGCGGGTGGCATCGGTTTCGACGTTTCCGAGTACCTGGTGCATCAGGGCGTGGCTACCAGCCTGGACCGTGAGGCGTTCTGGAGGGAGTGGGGCATCGACACCCATCTGCAGGCACGCGGTGGCGTGGCCGGGATCAAGGCCGAGCCGCATGCCCCGGCGCGGCAGGTGTACCTGTTGCAGCGCAAGAAATCCAAGGTGGGTGACGGACTGGGCAAGACCACCGGCTGGATTCACCGTACCGGGTTGAAGAACAAGCGGGTGCAGATGCTCAACAGCGTCGAGTACCTGGGTATCGACGATGCCGGCCTGCACATTCGCGTGGCCGATGGCGAGCCGCAGGTGCTGGCGGTGGACAACGTGGTGATCTGTGCCGGGCAGGAGCCGCTGCGTGAACTGCAGGACGGGCTGGTGGCGGCGGGGCAGTCGGTGCACCTGATTGGTGGGGCCGATGTGGCGGCCGAGCTGGATGCCAAGCGGGCGATCAACCAAGGATCGAGATTGGCGGCTGAGCTCTGAGATCGCCGGGGCCGCTTTGCGGCCCTTCGCGGGCTTGCCCGCTCCCACAGGGATAGCGCACTCCTGACTGTGGGAGCGGGCAAGCCCGCGAAGGGCTGCAAGGCAGCCCCGGGATATCACTGGTAAACTCGCACGATGCACTTTGACCTGCCCCAAGCCCCCCTCCAGCCCCTGATCCTGCCCTGGCTCCAACAAGCCCAGGTAGAAGCCGCCATCCTGCGCCTGGACCTGATCGACCCGCTGATCAGCGGCAACAAATGGTTCAAGCTACGCCACCACCTGCAACAGGCCAGCGCCAGCAACGCCCCGGGCCTGATCAGCCTCGGCGGCAACCATTCCAACCACCTGCACGCCCTGGCCGCTGCCGGCAAGCGCTTCGGCTTCGCCACCGCCGGCCTGCTGCGTGGCCACGCCCAGGACACGCCAACCGTGCGTGACCTGCAGGCGCTGGGCATGGAACTGCATTGGCTGGGCTATGGCGGCTATCGCGCACGAAACCAAGCGGGTTTCTGGGAACCCTGGCAGGCACGCTACCCGGGTTGGCACTGCATCCCTGAAGGGGGCGGCGGGCTGGCCGGTGCACAGGGCTGCGCGCTGATCATGCAGCAGGCGCGCGCGCAAATCGCGGCACTGGGCTGGTCGGGCTACGACGCCTGGTGGCTGGCTGCCGGAACGGGGACTACCCTGGCCGGCCTGGTAATGGCCGAAGCGGGCGCACATGTGGTGCATGGCGCATTGGCGGTACCCAGGGACCATGGTGTGCCGGAGGCGGTAGCGACACTGGCCGGCGCGCATGGCTACCAGCTGCACGACGCCTGCCGTGGCGGTTTCGGCAAATTCGACGCTGAGCTGCTGGCGTTCATCACCGATTGCGAGCGGCACACCGGCGTGCCGCTCGAAGCCCTCTACACCGGCAAGGCCCTGCTGGCCCTGCGTGAGCAGGTCGAGGCCGGGCTGTTCGCGCCCGGCACCCGCCTGATCGTGGTGCACACCGGCGGCCTGCAGGGCCGGCGCGGTTACTTGTAGGGCAGCATGCGCAGCAGCGTGTTGTCGCGCTGCACATAGTGGTGATACAGCCCGGCCAGAGCATGCAGGCCGATCAGCCAGTAGCCCCAGCTGCCGATGCGTTCATGCCAGCCTTTGATGAACTTGGCCTGGTCCGGGTTCGGGCCGATCAGGTGCGGCAGCTCCAGGCCGAAGAACGGCACTGGTTTGTCGGCGGCACTGAGGATCAGCCAGCCGGCCAGCGGCAGGATGATCATCAGCAGGTACAACGCCAGGTGCATCAGGTGCGCGAGGCCGGTCTGCCAGGCCGCAGGTTTGGGCACGATGGGTGGAGTCGGGCGGCTCAGGCGGATGGCCAGGCGCAACCAGACCAGCACGAACACACTGAGCCCGAGCATGAAGTGCAGGTCCTTCATCAGGTTGCGTTCGACGCTGTCCTTGGGGAACAGGCCACGCAGTTCGATAAGGGCATAGACAGCGGCCAGCAGCACCAGCATCAGCCAGTGCAGGGCGATGGACAGGCGCGCGTAATGGGTCGCGGGGGTGAATGAAACCATGATTGGTCCTCGTCATCAGGTCGGAATGGCGCTCTTGCCGGCGCTCAGGAAGTACTGTAATGGCTACGGGGGAACAAATCTTTGCGCCAGGTCTGTGAAATTTGTGTTGTCTGCACCGGCCCTTTCGCGGGTGAACCCGCTCCCACAGGCACAGCGCAGAGCCAGAGACCTGTGCAGTACCTGTGGGAGCGGGTTTACCCGCGAAGGGGCCAGCCCAGACAACATCAGACATCGGGCAGATGCGGCCAATCATCAGCCACCAGAAATACCCGCTCGGCCTCCTGCCAGGCGCCATCAGCCTCTTGCTCCAACCTCACCAGCAACTGCGCCGGAGCCTGCCGCTCCAGCACGTGCAGCCACGCCGCAAACTGCTCCACCGCCCAGCACTCCTGCGCCTCGACCCGCGCCGGCGCCAGCCAGGCATGCCGTTGCAGCGGCTGCCATCGCTCACCTTCGCCCATGACCCAGTCCCGCCGCCGCAGCCAGCGCCCGCGCAAGTGCTGCGGGTTGGCGCCCTGTGGTGGCTGCGCATGCCCAGGCCACGGGTAGAACAGATAGCCACCCAGCCACACATGCGCCTGCACCTGCTCCACCCCCAGCCGGGCCAGCACCTCGCGGCTGTGCGCCCCCGTCGACATGGGCAGCTGGTGTCGCGCCAGGTGCGCCAGTTTGCTTCCCAGTCGGTCATGGCAGCCCGGCCCCAGCCAGGCGGCGGGGTCGTGCCCGGGGTGCTCCGGGCCCAGGTACAGCTTGATGGCCAGTTCCAGGTGGTGCACGCCGTCGCGGTCGCGCAGCACCACATCCAGCTCGCCCAGGGTGCGCCCGCCGTCGCGAATCGCCAGGTTGGCCGCCAGCAGTTCGATGCCCGGGGCCTGGCCCAGGGCGAATTGCCACAGCCGTTCGTAGTAGTGCCCCAGGCGCCGGCTGCCCAGCTGCGCCAGCCAGTTGCGCAATGGGCGGTCATCGTCATCCAGCGCCCGCAGCCAGTCTGCCAGGCGCTGTGGCTGGTCCGCCCACAGGCTGCCCGCCAGCGGGTGGCGCTGGGGGCAGGGCGGGGCGCTGAGCAACGGGGGCGACAGCAGGGCCCAGGCCAGGTCGCGCACGTTGGGGCGGCGTAGCTGCCGGGGCAGGTCGTGGAGCAGGGCGAATGGCATCATCCTGCGAGCATAGCCGGTTTGCCGCTACCCGGTGGTTTCGCCCATAATCGCGGCATAGTCACCCGCCGCAGAGCCTCGCAGGAGCCCCATGGAGCAATTTCGCAATATCGGTATCATCGGCCGCCTTGGCAGCTCGCAGGTGCTCGACACCATTCGCCGACTGAAAAAATTCCTCCTCGAGCGCCACCTGCACGTGATCCTCGAGGACACCATCGCTGAAGTGCTGCCCGGCCATGGCCTGCAAACCTCTACCCGCAAGCTGCTGGGCGAGGTCTGTGACCTGGTCATCGTGGTCGGCGGCGACGGCAGCCTGCTGGGCGCCGCCCGCGCCCTGGCCCGGCACAACATTCCGGTGCTGGGCATCAACCGAGGCAACCTGGGCTTCCTCACCGACATCCGCCCCGACGAGCTGGAAGAGAAGGTCGCCGAAGTGCTCGACGGCCACTACCTGGTGGAAAACCGCTTCCTGCTGCAGGCCGAGGTACGCCGCCACAACGAAGCCATCGGCCAGGGTGATGCGCTGAACGACGTGGTGCTGCACCCAGGCAAGTCGACGCGCATGATCGAATTCGAGATCTACATCGATGGCCAGTTCGTCTGCAGCCAGAAGGCCGACGGCCTGATCGTCGCCACCCCCACCGGCTCCACCGCCTACGCGCTGTCGGCCGGCGGCCCGATCATGCACCCCAAGCTCGACGCCATCGTCATCGTGCCAATGTACCCGCACACTCTGTCGGGCCGGCCGATCGTGGTCGACGGCAACAGCGAGCTGAAGATCGTGGTGTCCAAGGACCTGCAGATCTACCCGCAGGTATCCTGTGACGGCCAGAACCACTTCACCTGCGCCCCTGGCGACACCATCACGGTGAGCAAGAAACCGCAGAAGCTGCGCCTGATCCACCCGCTGGACCACAACTACTACGAGGTCTGCCGCACCAAGCTAGGCTGGGGCAGCCGCTTGGGAAGCAGGGACGACTGATGCTCGATCCGGCGCGTAGTTTCGACATCATCGGTGACGTGCACGGTTGTGCGCTGACCCTTGAACGCCTGCTCGACGCCCTTGGTTACAAGCGAGTGGCAGGCGTGTGGCGCCACCCGCGGCGCCAGGCGCTGTTCCTTGGCGACATCGTCGACCGCGGGCCACGCATTCGCGAGGCGCTGCACATCGTCCACGACATGGTCGAGGCCGGCCAGGCGTTCTGCATCATGGGCAACCACGAGTACAACGCGCTGGGCTGGGTTACCCCGGCACTGCCTGGCAGCGGCAAGGCCTTCGTGCGCGAGCATACGCCGCGCCACGCCCGGTTGATCGACGAAACCCTGACCCAGTTTGCCCATCACCCCGCTGACTGGCACGACTTCGTCAACTGGTTCTACGAATTGCCGCTGTTCGTCGACGCCGGGCGCTTCCGCCTGGTGCATGCCTGCTGGGACCCGCGGCTGATCGAGCCGCTGCGCCAGCAGTACCCCGACGGGCGCATCGACGAGCACTTCATCCAGGCTTCGGCGGTGAGCGGCAGCTTTGCCGCCACCGTGTGCAACCGTCTGCTGCGCGGCACCGACATGCGCCTGCCGGACGGCCTGACCCTCACCGGTGGCGACGGCCTGACCCGTGCCTTCTTCCGTACCAAGTTCTGGGAAGAAGACCCGCAAACCTACGGCGACATCGTGTTCCAGCCAGACGCCCTGCCCGCGGAAGTGGCCAGCACCCCGCTCAGTCACAGCCAGAAGAACGCCTTGCTGCGCTATGCCGAAGACGAGCCCATGCTGTTCGTCGGCCATTACTGGCGCAGCGGCCGCCCGGCGCCGATCCGCGCCAACCTTGCCTGCCTGGACTACAGCGCCGTGCTCTACGGCAAGCTGGCCGCCTACCGGCTGGATGATGAAACCCGCATCGACCCGCACAAGTTCGTCTGGGTCGATGTCGACCGCCCACAGGCCAACCAATGAACATTATCGAAGTGATGCGCCTGCCGCTGTCGGTCGACCTCAGCGGCTTCGTTCACCTGCTGCAGCGCCTGCAGGTGCCGCACCGGGTCAGCGAGGAGGGCGATGCCCAGGTGCTCTGGGCCCCCGACACCCTGGCCGCAGACGTCCGCGAACTCTACCAGCGCTACCCCGACGGCAACGCCGACCTGCCAGCCACCACCGATCCTGTGGGAGCGGGCGAGCCCGCGAAAGGGCCCTCCCTGGCGGAACAGGCGCGCGCCTGCAAGATCACCACCCTGACCCTGCTGCTGTGCTTCATCGTCGCCGGCCTCACCGGCCTGGGCGACAACTTCACCACCATCAGCTGGTTCACCTTCCTCGATTTCCGCGTCCAGGGCGACTACCTGTACTTCAGCCCGCTGGCGCAAAGCCTGGACGAAGGCCAGTGGTGGCGCCTGGTATCGCCCATGCTGCTGCATTTCGGCGTGCTGCACCTGGCCATGAACAGCCTGTGGTACTGGGAGCTGGGCAAACGCATCGAATTGCGCCAGGGCCCGTGGGCGCTGCTGGGCCTGACCCTGCTGTTCAGCCTGGTGTCCAACCTGGCCCAGCACTACAGCAGCGGGCCGAGCCTGTTCGGCGGCCTGTCCGGCGTGCTGTACGGCCTGCTCGGGCACATCTGGCTGTACCAGTGGCTGGCACCCGACCGTTACTTCAACCTGCCCAAGGGCGTGCTGGTGATGATGCTGATCTGGCTGGTGGTGTGCCTGAGCGGCGTGATCGACACCCTGGGCCTTGGCCAGATCGCCAACGCCGCCCACGTCGGCGGGCTGCTCATCGGATGCCTGACCGGGCTCTTGGGTGGGGCGCTGGCCCGGCGTAAACTGTCGGCTTGAATCAGGAGACACTATGTCCACTTTCGCGCAAATGATTGAAAACATCACCCCGGAAATCTACGAGAGCCTGAAACTGGCCGTGGAAATCGGCAAATGGTCGGATGGCCGCAAGCTCACTGCCGAGCAGAAAGAGCTGTCGCTGCAGGCGGTAATCGCCTGGGAGATGAAAAACCTGCCCGAAGACCAGCGTACCGGCTACATGGGCCCGCAGGAATGCGCCTCGAAGTCCGCGCCGATCGCCAACATTCTGTTCAAGTCGGACTCGGTACATTGATCGAACTCGCTCGTGGCTCGTTGAGCAAGATGGCGGTAAGCCTGCAGGCGCCAGTGGTGCAGTACAGCTTCCGTCTGGATGACACGCAGGTGCCGGTCAACCCGCTGATCGGCCAGCGCCTGCGCCTTGAATACCTCGGCGCCATTCACTGCAGCCATTGTGGCAAGCGCACCAAGACCAGCTTCAGCCAGGGTTACTGCTACCCGTGCATGACCAAACTGGCCCAGTGCGATGTGTGCATCATGGCCCCGGAAAAGTGCCACTACGACGCTGGCACCTGCCGCGAACCGTCGTGGGGCGAACAGTTCTGCATGACCGACCATGTGGTCTACCTGGCCAACTCGTCGGGGATCAAGGTCGGTATCACCCGGGCCACCCAGCTGCCCACCCGCTGGCTCGACCAGGGTGCCAGCCAGGCCCTGCCGATCGTGCGCGTGGCCACCCGCCAGCAGTCCGGCCTGGTCGAAGACTTGCTGCGCAGCCAGGTGCCGGACCGCACCAACTGGCGCGCCCTGCTCAAGGGCGATGCCGAGGAGCTCGACCTGGCCGCCATTCGTGAACAGGTGTTCGACGCCTGTGCCGATGGCCTGCGCGAGCTGCAGGGGCGCTTCGGCCTGCAGGCGATCCAGCCGCTGGCCGACGCCGAAGTGGTGCAGATGAAGTACCCGGTCGAGGCCTACCCATCGAAGATCGTCAGTTTCAACCTCGACAAGGACCCGGTAGTGGAAGGCACGCTGCTGGGCATCAAGGGCCAGTACCTGATCTTCGACACCGGTGTGATCAATATTCGCAAGTACACGGCCTACCAGTTGGCCGTGCTCCAGTAAAAAGGACCTGCACATGCGTACCGAACAACCGCAAGTGATCTACCTCGAGGATTACCAGGCGCCCGAGTACCTGATCGACGAGACGCACCTGACCTTCGAGCTGTTCGAGGACCACACCCTGGTTCACGCGCAACTGGTCATGCGCCGCAACCCGGCACGCGGTGCCGGTCTGCCGCCACTGGAACTCGATGGCCAGCAGCTGGAACTGCTGCGCGCCTCGCTGGATGACCAGGAGCTGCAGCCGGGCGACTACCAGCTCGATGCCGACAGCCTGACCGTGCAGCCCAAGGCCGAGCGCTTCACCCTCGACACCAGCGTGAAGATCCACCCCGAAAGCAACACCGCACTGGAAGGCCTGTACAAGTCGGGCAAGATGTTCTGCACCCAGTGCGAGGCCGAAGGCTTCCGCAAGATCACCTACTACCTCGACCGCCCGGACGTGATGAGCACCTTCACCACCACGGTCATCGCCGAGCAGCATCGCTACCCGGTATTGCTGTCGAACGGCAACCCGATCGGCAGCGGGCCGGCCGAAGATGGCCGCCACTGGGCCACTTGGGAAGACCCGTTCATGAAGCCGGCCTACCTGTTCGCCCTGGTGGCCGGTGACCTGTGGTGCGTCGAGGACAGCTTCACCCGCCAGTCCGGCCGTGACGTGACCCTGCGCATCTACGTCGAGCCCGAGAACATCGACAAGTGCGACCACGCCATGGTCAGCCTGAAGAAGTCCATGCGCTGGGACGAAGAAGTCTATGGCCGCGAGTACGACCTGGATATCTTCATGATCGTCGCGGTCAACGACTTCAACATGGGCGCCATGGAAAACAAGGGCCTGAACATCTTCAACTCCAGCTGTGTGCTGGCCCGTGCCGAAACGGCCACCGATGCCGCACACCAGCGCGTCGAAGGCGTGGTCGCCCACGAGTATTTCCACAACTGGTCGGGCAACCGCGTCACCTGCCGTGACTGGTTCCAGCTGTCTCTGAAGGAAGGCTTCACGGTGTTCCGCGATGCCGAGTTCAGCGCCGACATGAACTCGCGCACGGTCAAACGCATCGAAGACGTGGCCTACCTGCGTACTCACCAGTTCGCCGAAGACGCTGGCCCCATGGCCCACCCGGTGCGCCCGGACAGCTTCATCGAGATCTCCAACTTCTACACCCTGACAGTGTACGAGAAGGGCGCCGAAGTGGTGCGCATGGTTCGTACCCTGCTGGGCGCAGACGGCTTCCGCAAGGGCAGCGACCTGTATTTCGAACGCCACGATGGCCAGGCGGTGACCACCGACGATTTCATCAAGGCCATGGAAGACGCCAACGGCGTCGACTTCACCCAGTTCAAGCGCTGGTACAACCAGGCCGGCACCCCGCGCCTGGAAGTCAGCGAGGCCTATGACGCGGCCGCGCAGACCTACAGCCTGACCTTCCGCCAGAGCTGCCCGCAGACCCCGGACAAGGCCGAAAAACTGCCGTTCGTGATCCCGGTGGAGCTTGGCCTGCTGGATGCTGCAGGCAACGACCTGCCGCTGCAACTGGCCGGCGAAGTGGCGGCGCAGGGCACCAGCCGCGTGCTGTCGGTGACCGAGGCCGAGCAGACCTTCACCTTCCAGGGCATCCAGGCCAAGCCGCTGCCGTCGCTGCTGCGTGGCTTCAGTGCACCGGTCAAGCTCAGCTTCCCCTACGACCGCGACCAGCTGATGTTCCTGATGCAGCACGACAGCGACGGCTTCAACCGCTGGGAGGCGGGGCAGCAGTTGTCGGTGCAGGTGCTGCAGGAACTGATCGGCCAGCATCAGCGCGGCGAAGCACTCAAGCTCGACCAGCGCCTGATCAGCGCCCTGGGCACCGTGCTCGGCAACGAGTCGCTGGACCCGGCCATGGTTGCCGAAATGCTCTCGCTGCCGGGTGAGGCCTACCTCACCGAAATCAGCCAGGTGGCCGACGTGGACGCCATCCACGCCGCCCGCGAGTTCGCCCGCCAGCAGATCGCCGAGCAGCTGTTCGACGCCCTGTGGGCGCGCTACCAGGCCAACCGCGAAGTGTCGCGCAGCACCGCCTACGTGGCCTCGGCCGAGCACTTCGCCCGCCGCAGCCTGCAGAACATCGCGCTGTCGTACCTGATGCAGAGCGGCAAGCCGCAGGTGCTGCAGGCGACCCTGGAACAGTTCGAGCACTGCGACAACATGACCGAGCGCCTGACCGCCCTGGCCGTGCTGGTCAACTCGCCGTTCGAGGCCGAGCGGGCCAAGGCGCTGGAAGCCTTTGCCGAGCACTTCAAGGACAACCCGCTGGTCATGGACCAGTGGTTCAGCGTGCAGGCGGCCAGTACGCTGCCGGGCGGGCTGGCGCGGGTCAAGGCGCTGATGCAGCACCCGGCGTTCACCCTGAAGAACCCGAACAAGGTACGTGCGCTGGTCGGCGCCTTTGCCGGGCAGAACCTGGTCAACTTCCATGCGGCGGATGGCTCCGGCTACCGCTTCCTGGCGGACCTGGTGATCGAGCTGAATGCGCTGAACCCGCAGATCGCCTCGCGGCAACTGGCACCGCTGACCCGCTGGCGCAAGTATGACGACGCGCGTCAGGCCCTGATGAAGGGCGAGCTGGAGCGGATTCTGGCTTCTGGTGAGCTGTCCAGTGATGTGTATGAGGTTGTGAGCAAGAGCCTGGCTTGAGGGCCAAGGGGGCTGCTTTGCAGCCCTTCGCGGGCACGCCCGCTCCCACAGGGATATCACTGCTTTCAAGGCCTGTGATATCCCTGTGGGAGCGGGCGTGCCCGCGAAGGGCCGCACAGCGGCCCCGGCTTTACAATGCCGACAACAAAACATAACACCCCGCCCGTTGTGTTCCCGCAAATATCCCCGCTACGATCCCCTCAAGCTATTGCAGGCCTCTAGATCAGGCTTTTCGCAGTACCTGCAGTGCATTGACCCACCACACAAGAACACAACAGGGGGACAGTCATGAGGGAACAGAACAGGCGCTTTGCCTGGCCATTGGCAGCCGGCGCGGTACTGGCGCTGGGGCTTGGCGTGTGGGCTGACAGCGTGCAAGCCGCTGCCGCCGACGAGTATTCCACCGAATCGGCCAAGGCCAGCCAAAGCCTGCTGATCGACGCCACCCATGCCGGCAAGCGCCTGGTGGTGGTGGGCGATCGCGGTCATATCCTGTTCTCCGACGACCAGGGCAGCACCTGGACCCAGGCGCGGGTGCCCACCCGGCAACTGCTGACCGCGGTGTTCTTCCTCGACGACAAGCGCGGCTGGGCCGTCGGCCACGATGCGCTGGTGCTCGCCAGCAGCGATGGTGGTGCCACCTGGAGCAAGCAGTTCGAAGACCTGTCCCGCGAAGCACCCTTGCTCGATGTCGCCTTCCTCGACGCCCAGCACGGCTTTGCCGTAGGTGCCTATGGCGCCTTGCTGGAAACCACCGACGGCGGCCAGCACTGGCAGGATGTCGCCGAGCGCCTGGACAACCCCGACCAGCTGCACCTGAACGGTATCGCCCAGGTGCGTGACGCGGGCCTGTTCATCGTCGGCGAGCAGGGTGGCATGTTCCGCTCCGCCGACAACGGCCAGACCTGGGCCAAGGTCGAGGGCCCTTACGAGGGCTCGCTGTTCGGCGTGATCGGCACTGCCCAGCCGCACACCCTGCTGGCCTACGGCCTGCGCGGCAACCTGTTCCGTTCCGCCGATTTCGGTGACAGCTGGCAGCCGATCGAGCTCAAGGCCGCACGTGGCACCCTCGAATTCGGCCTGGCAGGCGCTACGCTTGTCGAGGACGGTAGCCTGGTGCTGGTCGGTAATGGCGGCAGCGTGCTGCGCAGCACCGATGATGGCCAGACCTTCAGTGTCTACAACCGCGCCGACCGCATTGCCCTGGCCGGCGTCAGCGGCCTGGCCGATGGCGGCCTGCTGCTGGTAGGGCAGGGTGGCGTGCACCTGGCTGACCCACAGGGTGCTGACCAGGAGGTGCGTCCATGACCAGCAGGGAGAGCATCACCATGCACCCGCATCACCAGGACAAGGCCACGCTGCTCGAACGCCTGATCTTCAACAATCGCCCCGTGGTCATCGCCCTGTGCGTACTGGTCAGCATCTTCCTGTTCTGGCAGGCCACGCAGATTCGCCCGTCCACCAGCTTCGAGAAGATGATCCCGCTGCAGCACCCGTTCATCGAGCAGATGATGGAGCACCGCAACGACCTGGCCAACCTCGGCAACACCGTGCGCATTTCGGTGGAGGCCGTGAATGGCGACATCTTCGACAAGGACTACATGGAGACCCTGCGGCAGATCCATGACGAAGTGTTCTACATCCCTGGCGTCGACCGTGCCGGGCTGAAGTCGCTGTGGAGCCCCAGCGTGCGCTGGAGCGAGGTCACCGAGGAAGGCTTCTCCGGTGGTGAGGTGATCCCCAACACCTATAACGGCTCGCAGGACAGCCTCGACACCCTGCGCGACAACGTGCTCAAGTCGGGCCAGGTGGGGCGCCTGGTGGGCAACAACTTCAAGTCCAGCATCGTCGACGTGCCGCTGCTGGAGAGCTACCCAGACCCGCAGGACCCGGGCAAGCAGGTGAAGCTGGACTACCAGCAGTTCTCGCACCAGCTGGAAGAAAAGATCCGTGACAAGTTCCAGGCGCAGAACCCCAACGTGAAGGTGCACATCGTCGGCTTCGCCAAGAAGGTCGGCGACCTGATCGACGGCCTGGTGATGGTGGCGATGTTCTTCGGCGTCGCCCTGGCCATCACCTGGGTGCTGCTGTACTGGTTCACCTGGTGCATCCGCAGCACCATCGCCGTGCTCATCACCACCCTGGTGGCGGTGGTCTGGCAGCTGGGCCTGATGCATGCGGTGGGCTTTGGCCTGGACCCGTACTCGATGCTGGTGCCGTTCCTGATCTTCGCCATCGGCATTTCCCATGGGGTGCAGAAGATCAACGGTATCGCCCTTCAGTCGAGTGACGCCGACAACGCCCTGACCGCCGCCCGGCGCACGTTCCGCCAGCTGTTCCTGCCGGGGATGATCGCCATCCTCGCCGACGCCGTGGGCTTCATCACCCTGCTGATCATCGACATCGGGGTGATTCGTGAGCTGGCCATCGGTGCTTCCATCGGTGTGGCGGTGATCGTGTTCACCAACCTCATCCTGCTGCCGGTAGCCATCTCCTACGTCGGCATCAGCAAGAAGGCCGTCGAGCGCAGCAAGCAGGACGCCACCCGCGAGCACCCGTTCTGGCGCCTGCTGTCGAACTTCGCCAGTGCCAAGGTGGCGCCGGTGTCGGTGGCCCTGGCGCTGGTCGCCTTCGCCGGTGGCCTTTGGTACAGCCAGAACCTGAAGATCGGCGACCTCGACCAGGGCGCGCCGGAGCTGCGCCCCGACTCGCGCTACAACCAGGACAACAACTTCATCATCAGCAACTACTCGACCAGTTCCGACGTGCTGGTGATCATGGTCAAGACCCCGCCGGAAAGCTGCTCGATCCACTCGACCATGGCGCCGATCGACGAGCTGATGTGGACCATGCAGAACACCCCGGGCGTGCAGTCGGCAATTTCCCTCGTGACCGTGTCCAAGCAGGTGATCAAGGGCATGAACGAGGGCAGCCTGAAATGGGAAACCCTGTCGCGCAACCCGGACATCCTCAACAACTCCATCGCCCGCGCCGATGGCCTGTACAACGGCGACTGCTCGCTGGCGCCGGTGCTGGTGTTCCTCAACGACCACAAGGCCGAAACCCTGGAGCGGGTCACTGCCGTGGCCAAGGCGTTTGCCGACAGCCACAACAAGGAAGGCCTGCAGTTCCTGCTGGCGGCGGGCAATGCCGGGATCGAAGCGGCGACCAACGAGGTGATCAAGTCGGCCGAGCTGACCATCCTGATCCTGGTGTACATCTGTGTGGCGGTGATGTGCCTGATTACCTTCCGCTCGTTTGCCGCCACCCTGTGCATCGTCCTGCCGCTGGTGCTGACCTCGGTGCTGGGCAACGCGCTGATGGCCTACATGGGCATCGGGGTCAAGGTGGCGACCTTGCCGGTGGTGGCGCTGGGTGTGGGTATTGGCGTGGACTATGGCATCTACATCTACAGCCGGCTGGAAAGCTTCCTGCGCGCCGGGTTGCCGTTGCAGGAGGCTTATTACGAGACCCTGCGCTCGACTGGCAAGGCGGTGCTGTTCACCGGGTTGTGCCTGGCCATCGGCGTGTGCACCTGGATTTTCTCGGCGATCAAGTTCCAGGCGGACATGGGGCTGATGCTGACCTTCATGCTGCTGTGGAACATGTTCGGTGCGCTGTGGCTGCTGCCGGCGCTGGCAAGGTTCCTGATCAAGCCTGAGAAGATGGTGGGCAAGGAGGGGGGCTCCATTTTCGCTCATTGACCGCAGGGGCCGCTATGCGGCCCATCGCGACACAAGGCCGCTCCTACAGGGGAACGCGTATCGGCAGGCTGATGCGATCCCTGTAGGAGCGGCCTTGTGTCGCGATGGGCTGCAAAGCAGCCCCAGGGCTATAATGCCAACTCATTTCAGATTGGTACCCCCATGTCCCCCCTCGCCACCGCCCTGCAGTCCTGCGACATGCTCCTGATCGACGGCCTGCACGCCTTCGACTTCACCTCCGATGAATCCGGCCTCACCATCGAATGCATGGACGGCCGCCAGCTCCGCCGCTGGTCCTTCACCCCCGAGCAGATCACTGCTGCCATCGCCGTGGGTGACGAGTGGCAACTCGACGATGCCAACGGCGAGCATCGACTAGTCTGTATGAGTGCCTTTCGTGCCCCGGATGATGACGAAGATGAATCGGATCTGGACGAGCCTGCTGACCGCTAGCCTGATGAGCATGACCCTCCACGCCCACGCCGCCACCTTGCTGGTGGGCAGCTACACCGATGGCGCCAGCCAGGGCATCTACCGCTATCAGTTTGACGAAAAGACCGGCCATATCGAACCTGCGCCGCAGCAGGTGGTGAAGAGTGTCAGCCCTTCGTGGCTGGTATTGTCGGCCGATCAACGCCAGCTGTTCGCGGTCAATGAAACCCCGAACGGCCATGCCAGCAGTTTCAGCGTCAGTGCAAAAGGCGAGATCAAGCCTATCAACCAGGTGGCCAGCCAAGGTGACGAGCCGACTCACGCCAGCCTCAGCCAGGACCAGCGTTATCTGTTCGTGGCCAACTACGCGGTCAAGCCCGACCCTGGCGGCAGCCTGGTGGTAATCCCGGTGGCCAAGGACGGCAAGCTCAAGCCGGTGGTGCAACAGGCCCGGCACAAGGCGAGCGGGGTCAACCCCGAGCGCCAGGCCGGCGCCCATGTGCATTCGCTGGTGCTGTCACCCGACGGCCGCCACCTGTATGCCAGCGACCTGGGTGCCGACAAGGTGTTCATCTACCGCTACGACGGTGCCAGCGCAGACCACCCGCTGACGCCGGCGATCCCCGCGTCGGTGGACCTGCCGCCGGGCAGCGGGCCGCGCCACCTGTTGTTCGACGCCAAGGGCCGGCACGCCTACCTGACCCTGGAAATGAGTGCCGATGTGGTCATGTTCGATGTGCAGGAGGGCAACCTGGTCGAACGCCAGCGCCTGCCCCTGACCGAGAGCAAGGAAGCTGCGGCGAAAGCGGCAGGTGGCTTGCACCTGTCGGCAGACGGGCGCTTCCTGTATGTGAGCAACCGAGGCACGGCCAACGAGATCGTGGTGTTCAGCGTGGGCAAGCAGGATGGCCAACTGACGTTCCTGCAGCGCCGTTCGGTGGAGGGGGATCATCCCCGCGAGTTCGCCCTCGATCCGAGTGACAACTTCCTGCTGGTGGCCAACCAGAAGAGCAACCAGATCGTGGTGATACGCCGCGATCCGCGCAGCGGCAAGCTGTTGGAGACGGTGCAGACGCTGAAGCAGGATGCGCCGTCGGACCTGAAATTCATCGAGTGATATCGATCGCCGTGATAATCGATACTGCCGCAATGAATTTTTGCCTGCGGCTTCGGCGGCGTAAGTTTGCCCCAAGGCCCAAACAGGCCAACGTCAAACCACCGCCGTCGAGGTCAGCCCAGATGAACTTCAATCTCTTCCCGGTCATTGCCGCATCCGCCATTTCCGCTTCGGTCGTATTGCCGACGCATGCCCATGCCGACAGCAGCGGCAAGGCGTCCGCCACCCATAGCTACACCGAACAGTACCTGCGCCAGAGCGCCAACTTCCATGCGGCATTGAGTGGCAAGCACAACCACTGAATCCTGTACTGGCCCTATCGCCGGCAAGCCAGCTCCCACAGGGGTTGAGCAGGCCTCAGGTCCAGCGCCGTACCTGTGGGAGCTGGCTTGCCGGCGATAGGGCCAGTACAGGAAACAGGGTTCATTTGGCCATTACGGCCTTGAACAGCTCCGAAGCCAACCACCCCTCCAGCCAGCTCCGCACCCGCGGATAAGCCGCCTCGGCGAACCACTGCGGTTCGACCCCGGCAAACTGGCGCATCAGGGGCAGCAACGCGGCATCGGCAATGCTCGGGTGCGTGGCCAGCAAGTAGGGACTGCCCGCCAGCAGGCCTTCGAGCTCCGCCAGCCAGGCCTCGGCCTGCTGGCGGTAATGCTCGCGGGTATGCTCGGGGTAGCGCTCGGCATACTTGTACAGGTTCACCTGCGCCTTGAACGTGCTGTCGTTGCGCGCAATCAGGGTTTCAGCCTGCTGCGCCGCCACAGGGTCGGCCTGCAGCCGCCAGTCCTGCGGGTCGTTTTGCGCCAGCGCCCAGCGCATGATGTCCAGGCTTTCTTCGAGCACCCCGGCACCGGTATCCAGTACCGGCACCGTGCCCTTGGGTGACAAGGCCAGCAGTTCTGCCGGCTTGTTCTTCATCGCTACCTCGCGAATCCCCACCTCGCAGCCCGCATAGCGCAGGGCCAGGCGCGCGCGCATGGCCCAGGGGCAGCGGCGGAACGAGTAGAGGATCACCCGCACACCTCCACGTCACTCAGGCCATTGCCTTGGCGGCGTACCTGGATCTGCACCGGGATGCGTTCGTGCATTTCCTGCACGTGGGAAATCACCGCCACCTTGCGGCCCTGGGCCTGCAAGCCGTCGAGGGCGTCCATGGCCAGTTGCAGCGACTCGGGGTCGAGGCTGCCGAAGCCTTCATCGATGAACAGCGATTCGATGCGCAGCGTGCTGGAGGCCATCGAGGCCAGGCCCAGGGCCAGGGCCAGCGACACCAGGAAGGTTTCTCCGCCAGACAGCGAGTGCACCGAACGCAGTTCATCACCCATCTCGGTGTCCAGCACCAGCAGGCCGAGCGCGCTGCCGCCGCGCTTGAGGCGGTAGCGGCGGGCCAGCTGGCGCAGCTGGGCGTTGGCGTGGTGCAGGAGCAGGTCGAGGTTGTAGCCCTGGGCGATCTTGCGGAACACATCGCCCGAGGCCGAACCGATCAGGGCGTTCAGGCGAGCCCAGCGTTGCCACTGCTGGTGGGCCTGTTCGATTTCCGCCGCCAGCGCCTGGTGCGCCTGTTGGCGACGCTGGTCATCGGCCTGCTGTGCACGCAGTTCGGCGCATTGCTGCTCATGGCCGGCCAGGCGTTCGCGCAGTTCGGTCAGGGCCTGTTCCAAGGCGTCGGCCGAGGTGTCCACGGTCATTTGCGCGGCATGTTGCTGCAGGCGTTGTTCACGTTCCTGCAGCAGCACGCGGCCCTGTTCGATGGCCTTTTCGGCGCCTTGCAGGCGCTGGCGCAGCTCATTGACCTGCGCATCCTCCATGCCCAGCAGGCGATCCAGGCCGGCGTCGTCCAGTTCCGGGTGTTCTGCGCGCCACTGGGCGATCTGGCCCTGCAACTGCTGGCACTCGGCGTCCAGCGCCTGCTGCTGCTGGGTGTTGGCCTTGCGTTCGCTGGCCAGTTGCACGCCTTGGGTACGCAGCTCCTGCAGGCGCTGGGCAGTGTCGGTGTCGAGGGCGCGGGCCTGCTCCAGCGCGGCGTCCATGTGTTGTTGCCAGGCTTCGGCGCTTGCGTGCCCGCCAAGCAGTTCGCCAAGCGAAGCCTGGGCCTGTTGGCGCTGCTCGTCGAGGGCGGCAAGTTTCTGCTGCAGCTGCTGCTGGGTCTGCACGCGTGCCTGCTGCTGGTCGCGCAGCTTGTCCAGCTGGGCCTGGCGGGCTTGCTGTTCTTCCTGTTCGTCCTTGCGCTGCTCCAGTTGCTGCAGGCGTTGGGCGATCTGCTGGTCCAGGGCGAGGAAGGCATTGGCCGGGTCGTCGTTCAAGGCCTTGAGGGCCTCTTCGGGCAATACGCCGGCAAGGTCCGCGAGGCCTTGCTGCAACTGCTGCTCGTCGCTGGTCAGGGCCTGGTGCTGTTGCTCCAGGTGGCGCTGGGCTTGCTGTTGCGCCTGCTGGGCGGCCTGCAGTTGCTGGTTGAGACGGGCTGCATCTTTTTGCAGGGCGAGCAGGGCGCTCTGGCGTTTCTCGTCCTGGCCGATTTCTTCGTCCAGGCGCCGCAGCTGGCTGTCGAGCCAGGCACTGCGGGCCTTGTCGTCCTGCGGGGCCAGGGCCGGCCACAGGCTGTGCGCCTGCACCTGGGCCACCAGCGGTTGCAGCTGTTCGTCCAGGTGCTGCTGTTGCTGCTGGAAGTCCTTGAGCTGGGCGTTGACCACGCCCAGCTGGGTGCGCAGCTCCACCAGCTTGCTGTTGAGGGTTTCGACCTGCTTCTGCGCGGCATCTTCTTCGGCCTGGTCATGGCGACCCAGGCTTTGCAGCAGCGCTTCAGGCTGGTGGAACGGGTGCTCGGCGCTGCCGCACACCGGGCAGGGTTCGCCGTCGCGCAACTGGCCGCGCAACTCTTCGACGCTGGTGTTGCGTGCCAGGCGCTGGCGTTCCAGCAACTGGCGGGTGAGGTTGAGCGCTTGCTCGGCGGCTTCCAGCTCGGCCTTGGCGGCGGTGCCTTCGGTAATCAGTTGCTGGCGCTGCTGCATGGCCTGCTGCTGACGCACGCGCACGGCCTCCAGCTGCTGGCGCAGTTCCAGTTCACGGCCATGCAGGCGTGACAGCTCTTCCACGGCGCGCTGCTGCTTGCGGTTGTCCTGCAGCATGCCACCCAGCAGGTCGATCTGTTCTGCCAGGGCCTGGGGTTCGGCCTTGGCTTCGCGGAACAGCAGCTCGAAGGCATCGCGCTCGGCCTGCAAGTGCGCATTGGCCTGGCTGGCCTGGGCCTGCAGGCCGGGCAGCTCTTCACGGCCCTTGGCCAGGCGGCCCCCGATCAGCATCACTTGCTTCAGTTGCGGCAGGTAGGCGTGCCAGGCATTGGCCAGGCCCGCCAGGTGCTGGCTGTCGGCGAGCGCGGTGTCGATCTGCGCCAGTTGCTGCAGGCTGCGCTGCTGGTTGTCTTCCAGCTGCTGCAGGTGCTGCTGGCCTTCGGCGACCTGCTGCTCGGCCTGCTGGCCGGCGCTGCGCTGTGCTGCCAGCTCCTGCTCCAGACGGGCCAGGTTGTCCTGGGCGGCGAAGGCCTGGCGCAGGCGAGGGGCGTTCTCGCTGTGTTGGGCCTGGCTATCGGCAAGCGCCTGACGCGCGGCGTCCAGCGCCTGTTCGAGCTCGCTGGTGCGCACTTGCAGCTCGGCTTGCTGCTGCTGTTGTTCGGCGATCTTCGCTGCCAGCGGTGCCAGTTGCGCGGTCAGTGTCTGCTGGCGGTGGAACTGGTGACGCTGCGGGGCCAGGCGCTCCAGGCGCACAAGGTCCAGGCGCTGGTCAGCCAGTTGTTGCCAGCCCTGCTCGGCGGCCTGCAGCGCGGTGCCGGCTTCGGCGTGCTGGGCCTGCAGCTGGCGCTGCTCGTTCAGCCAGTTGCGTTGCTGCTCCAGCTGGCGCTCGCCGGCCTGGTCGGCCTTGAACTGCTGCTGCGCCTGTTCCAGGCGCTGGTCGAGCTCGGCGCGGGTTTCGGCGGCCATCGGCAGCAGGTGGCTGGCACGGTCCTTCAGGGCATTGTGGGCCTCGCCGGCTTCGCGTGCCTTGCTGAATGCCCGCTGGCCCAGGCGGGTGTAGATGGCGGTGTTGGTGAGCTTTTCCAGCAGCTCGCTGCGTTCTTTGTCGTCGGCCTTGAGGAAGGCGCCGAATTCGCTCTGGGCCAGCATCACCGCGCGGGTGAACTGTTCGAAGTTCAGGCCCAGGCGGGCTTCGACCAGCTGTTTGTATTCGTTCTTGCCGCTGCCCAGTACCTGCTCGCTGTCCAGGTCATAGAAGCTCTGGCGGCTGTGCTGCAGCTTGCCGTTGGCCTTGTCGCGGGCGCGGTTGGCTTCCCAGCGGGCGCGGTAGCGGCGGCCATCGATGCCGACGAAATCGACTTCGGCAAAGCCGCTGCCGGTGCCGCGGCGCAGCAGGTTGCGCGGGTCGGAGGTAGGGATCTCGCCGTCTGCATCCGGTACCTTGGCCTCGCGGCCAATGTCGTTCAGCCGTGGCACGGTGCCGAACAACGCCAGGCACAGGGCGTCGAGCAGGGTACTTTTACCCGCCCCGGTAGGCCCGGTGATGGCGAACAGCCCGGCGCTGGCCAGCGGTTCGGCAGTGAAGTCGATATCGACCGGGCCGGCCAGGGATGCCAGGTTCTTCAGGCGGATGGCAAGAATTTTCATGGCTGTTCCTCTTCCTGCTGCACGTCCTGCAACAGCAGGGCGAAGTCGGCCAGCGCCTGTTCGTCGGCGGGGTTGCCATAGGCCTGCTCCCAGGCGCGGCTGAACAGGTCCTGCGGGGTCATCTGGGACAGTTCTACAAAGGCCAGGTCATCGTCTTCGGCATTGTTGCGGCCGGCGTATTCGGCGCTGATGCGGATCAAGCGCACGGCCTTGCCTTCCAGTGCGGTTTCGATCTGCTGGCGCAGGTCGGGTTGCGGCTCATCCAGTATCACCCGCACCTCCAGCCAGGGCTGGCGGTTGGGGTCTTCGAGCAGGTCGATCACTGGCAGGTCGGCCAACTGCTCCAGCAGTTCGCCCAGTGGTGCCGGGCCGACCCGTTGCAGGGCCACGGCGCGCGGTACCGGGCGCGGTTCGACGCTGGCCAGGCCGGTGCCGTCCAGCTCCACTTCCAGCACCTGGTGCGGGTAGTTGATTTCGGCGAACGACAGCGGGATCGGCGAGCCGCTGTAGCGGATGCGTTCTTCGCGGTTGACCTTCTGCGGCTTGTGCAGGTGGCCCAGGGCGACGTAGCTGATGGCCTTGTCGAACAGCTTGGCCGGCAGCGCCTCGGCGTTGCCGATGATCAGGCTGCGCTCGGAGTCCTCCGACACCGCGCCACCGGCCATGTGCGCGTGGCTGATGGCGATCAGCGCCTGGTCCTTCTTGCGCTTCTTTTGCGCGGCGGCGATCAGCTGCTGGTGCACCTGGGTGATGCCTTGCAGGTAGTCGTCGCCCAATTGCGGGCCGGTCACCTCGGCCGGGCGCAGGAAGGGCAAGGCCAGGCACCAGGCGGCGACCTTGCCACGGCCATTGGTCAGCGGAATCAGCAGGCGCTCGGCGTCCAGCTGGCCCTCGTCCAGCCAGTGCACACGGCCCAGGGCATGGGTGCGCAGGCGGCGCATCAGTGCCGCGGGCAGTTCGATGCGCGAGCCGGAGTCGTGGTTGCCGGCGATCATCACAATGTCCAGCTTCGGCTGTTGTTCGTGGGCCTGGACGATGAAGTCGTAGAGACGTTCCTGGGCTTTGACCGGCGGGTTGACCGTGTCGAAGATATCGCCGGCGATCAGCAGCGCATCCGGCTGGCGCAGGCGCAGCTGGCCGAGCAGCCAGTCGAGGAAGCAGGCGTGTTCGAAGTCGCGTTCCTGGCCGTGCAGGCTTTGGCCCAGGTGCCAGTCGGAGGTATGAAACAGACGCATGGATGACCTGTTGGTGTCGAGTCGAGCAAGCGGGGAAAGGGCGGTATGGTAACCCAAGCATGGGGCTAACAGGTGCTCGCCTGAAAGTGTGTCGGCGAACACCTGGCAGCCTTGATGCGATCACGCTTTCTGTAGGAGCGGCCTTGTGTCGCGAAAGGGCCGCAAGGCGGCCCCGGCGATTTTGCGGTGATGCGAAGATCCTGGGGGCGCTTTGCGCCCCTTTCGCGACACAAGGCCGCTCCTACAGGGGCCGCGCTTGTCTTGGGGCTGTGTAGTCAGTGCAGGGTGATATCCCCGGTTTGCCGGTGCAACAGCAACTCGGCCAGGGCCTTGGTCATCTGTACGTGATGCACCGCGTTGACCAGCATGTTGATGCCGGGCTCGCCGGCATTGGCGCAGATGTATTCGTCCAGCGAGTCTTCGATGCCGGCCATCAGCTGGAGGGTGTGGATCAGGGCGTCAACCGAGGGTGTGTCCTGGTTGATGGTGTAGAAGGGGCCGGCCGTTAGTTTTACGGGTGGATCGGGCACGAGTTTCTTCATGGCGTATTCCTCTGAAGGAGAAGGGAACTGCCACCTGAATCTTTCTCACGGATTGAGGGTGGCAGCCGTACGCGGGGTGAGAAACCGAGGAGAAATACGCAAAGACTCGGCCAGGCCAAGGCCCGCCCACGTACGGCCACCATAGAGGTGCTGCGTAAAATCTCTGTCGGGTTCTCACACCCGGTCACCGAAGCGACCCGGAAACGTTATCCGTGAGGTGTTTCCCCGACAACAGCGATAGTTCGGCAGCGCGCGTAGGATAATTCCTAAGCGGGTTGATTCTGAAGCATTGGGTTGCAGGTTCAGAAATATCTTACGGTGGCACCGGCTACGCCGGTGTTCGCGGGTGAACCCGCTCCCACAGGTACTGCGCAAGGTTCTTGGCGTACGCGGTCACTGTGGGAGCGGGTTTACCCGCGAAGAGGCCTGCACAGGCAGCACATCACTTGGGATAGAGCGGCGGCAGGCTGCCGTTCTCGCCGGTCGGCAGCAATACCTGCTCAGCCGGCGGAATCGTACCGATCGCCCGCCACAAATCCTCACCCTGCCAATACTGCCCGCTCTCGCTATACAGCGCCCCGTTCAACCCATCCAGTGCATCCGACAACGGCACGAACCGCGCCGCCATCTCGGCCAGGGTCTCCGGCTGCTGGCGGGCCCAGGCGTCCAGCGCCTGGCGGGTTGCCTGTGGGTCGTTGGCCTGGCACGCGCGCTTGAGATCATCCAGCAAGGTACGCGGGCTCGGCCCGGCCTGCGCGGCGCGCAGCACCGCTGGCTGCGAGCGGGCGCGCCACCACAGGGCAAAGCCCAGCAAGGTGGTGAGGGCGAACACCAGGGTGGCCAGCTGCCACGGCCACAGCAAGCTGCTGGCACTGCTGCTGTCGCCAACCGGGGTGTCGGCGCTCAGCGCCGGGTTGTCCTGCACGTTCAGCGTGCGCGCCGGCAGGCTGCTGTGTTCCAGGTGGTCTTCGCGGGTGTTCCACCAGGCCACTTCCAGCGCCGGCAGGGCCAGCGTACCGCTGTGGGTCGGCACCAGGGCTTCGCGCTCTTCGCGGTTGGCGGTCATGCCGCGCTCGCTGATTTCGTTGCGCAGCAACGGCTGGTCGGGGTAACGGCGCAGGCCGGTGATTTCGGTGGCTGGCAGCGGCGGCAGCTGGGTGCTGGACAAGCCTTCGGCACGCAAGGTGATGTTGCGGGTCAGCGAGTCGCCAATCTGCACCTGCTGGTTGCCAGGGTCGGGGTTCCAGTGCTCTTCCAGGGTCAGGCTGCGGGCCGGTAGCCATGGCACGCCAGCAGGCCAGGCCGCAGGAATCGGCCGCACGGCCAGGCGCAATGGCAGCGAGCTGACCTGCACCTGGTGGCCGGCCCGGGCCGTGCCGTTGGCTTGTGGGGCTTGGTCCGGGCTGGCGGCGGCGGTGGCGGTGAAGGTCAGTGGCGGGATGTCGAGGGTGCCGCTTTGCTGGGCATACACGGCATAGCGGGTTTCGATCACGCCGTGGCGGACGCCGTTGATTTCCTTTTCATAGGTGCGCGATTCACCCAGCGGTTCGACTTTGGCGTTCTCCAGTTGCAGCGGGCTGAGGCTGCTGTCGTCGTACAGTGCCACCGAATGGTAGATGCGCAGGGTGAGCACGGCCTGGGCCTGGACGTAGACCTCGCTGCTGTCGAGCGTGGCTTCGATGAACACCTGCGAGGCACTGTCCTGGCGGCTGGCATCGGCCTGCAGCACTTGCAGTTCGATGGCCTGGCTGTGCGACTGGCCCAGTTGCAGTTCGGGGATACGCAGGCTGCCGCTGCGCCGCGGCAGCAGGGTGATGATCCAGCGGGTGCTGGCGCGGGTTTCGCCGTCGAGGCTGTGCAGGCTGTTCAGCTGGCGCGTGCCGCGCACTTCGAAGTCACCCTCCAGCGCGCGCAGGTCGGGCTTGCCGAACTGGGTGACGTCCTGGCTTTCCAGGGTGAGCTCCAGGCTTTCGCCGGCTTCCAGGCGGGTACGGTCGACGCTGGCGCGCAGCAACGGTTCGGCCTGGGCCAGCACGGCCCACAGCAGACTGAGGAGAAAGACGCCGAAGCGACTCATCGTGGGGTTTCCTGATGCAATTGCTGTTCATACCAGAATTTGCGCCGCAGCAGCTCCGCCGGGTTGTCGGGGATCTCCCGCAGCCATTGTTCCAGGGCCTGGCGCTGTTCGGCATCGAGGCTGGTCGATACCGGGCGCTGCGGCGGCTGGATGACGCTGTCATCCGCGCCCGCCTGGTTGCCGGGCGCTACCTGGCTGTTGCTGCTGCCTTCGCCGGGCTGTTCGGCGCTGGCTTGTTCGTCGTTGCCGGGCATGCCCTGGGCCGGGCTGCTGGCCGAGCTGCTGTTGCCTTCGGTTTCGCTGCCGGGCGTGCCTTGGGCATCGCTGCTGGCTGGTTGCTCCTCGGCCTTGGCTTCGCGCTGTTGCAGCAGTTGCTGCACCAGTGCCTGGTTGTCCAGCGCCACTTGCAGGTCGGGCTGGCGTTCCAGGGCTTGTTCGTAGGCGTCCAGGGCGGCTTCCAGTTCACCGCTATGGGCCAGGGCATTGCCTCGATTGTAGTGGGCGGCGGCGGTGTCGCCTTGGGAAAAAGCTTCGGCGGCGCCAGCATAGTCGCCCGCCTGGTACAGGGCCATGCCGCGCCATTGCGGGTCCTGGAACTGGCGCGCAGCGCTGGCGGGGCGGTTCTGCTCCAGCAGGCGCTGGCCTTGCTGGTCGGGGCGCAGCCACAGGTCACTGAACTCGAAGGCCTGGCTGGGCTGGGGCAGGGCCAGCAGCAGCGGCAGGCAGAATAGCCAGCCGCGTCGGCCGGCGCAGGCGGCCAGCAGCAACAGCGGCAGCAGCAGCCAGTAACCCTGGTCGGCCCAGCTGTCCAGTTGCAGGGTCTGGCCGTCATTGCGCCCGGCGCGCGGGTTGTCGAACAGGCCCAGGCCACGCAGGTCGAGGTCGTCGATGCGGGCATGCCGGTAGCGCCCGCCGGTGCCGCTGATGAAGCCCTTGAGGCTGGCGCTGTCCAGGCGTGGCAACAGGATGCCGCCCTGGTCGTCCTTGAGGTATTCGCCATTGGCCTGGCGCACCGGTGCGCCTTCGCGGCTGCCGATGCCCAGCATCAGCAGGCTCGGGCCCTGGCGGCCGAGGGCCTGGGCGATGCCTTGGCGCTCCGGGGCGCTGAGCGACGAGCCGACCAGCAGCAGGCGGCCCTGGCCCAGGCCGCTCTGGGCCAGCAGGGCCAGGCCTTTTTGCACGGCCAGGTCGGCGCGCTGGCCGGGTTTGGGCATGATCGACGGGTCGATCGCCTCGAGCAGGTTGCGGCTGGTGGCCAGGTCATCGGACAGTGGCACCAGGGTGTGCGCGGAGCCAGCGTAGACCACCAGCGCGGTCTGGCTGTCGCGGCGGTGCTCCAGCAGGTCGAGGATCTTGCGCCGCGCCTGCTCCAGGCGGTTGGGCGGGCTGTCCTCGGCGAGCATCTGCGGGGTCAGTTCGAGCAGGATCACCAGCGGGTCGGCCGGGCGCTGGCGGCTTTCTTCCACGCGCTGCCAACTGGGCCCGAGCAGCGCCAGGATCACCAGCACCCAGGCCAGGCCCAGCGCCACCCACGGCAGCTTGCTGGTGCTGCCGCTGCCACCGCCGAGCAGGACGCCATGGAACGCCGGCGGCAGAATCATCTGCCAGCGCCCGGCGCGCTTGCGCCGGTGCCACAGTTTGTACAGCAGCCAGGCGAGCAGGGGCACGGCCAGCAGCCAGAGCGGGCGCAACCATTCGGGCCACAGTTCGATCATCGCCGCCTCCTCAGGCGCAGGCGCTTCAGGCGCTGGCGCCATTCCGGGTGCGGTTGCAGGAAGCGCGGCTTGCGCAGCAGGCGGTGCAGCAGGTTGTCGGGCCATTGCACGGCCAGCACCAGCAGCACGCTCAGCAGCAAGGCCAGGGCCAGGGGCCAGGCATACAGGGCCTTGGCCGTGCGCGCCTGGGTCGGTTGCTGGGCCACCGGTTCGAGCTGGTCGAGGGTGTCGCCGATGGCGTCCAGTTCGGCGCCGTCATGGGCGCGGAAGTAGGTGCCGTGGGTGATGTCGGCAATTTCCTTGAGCGAGGCTTCGTCCAGGTCCAGGCTCGGGTTCAGGCCGAGCAGGCCAGGGGTGCCACTGGCTTCGGGGTTGGCACCGATGCCGATGGTGTAGATGCGCACGCCTTCCTGGGCGGCCAGGCGGGCGGCGGTCAGCGGGTGGATCTGCCCGCCGTTGTTGGCGCCGTCGGTGATCAGCACCAGCACCCGGCTTTGTGCCGGGCGTTGACGCAGGCGCTTGACCGCCAGGCCAATGGCATCGCCAATGGCGGTGTTCTTGCCGGCGATGCCGATCTGCGCCTCGTCGAGGAAGGTGCGCACGGTGCGCCGGTCGAAAGTGAGCGGCGCCTGCAGGTAGGCCTGGCTGCCGAACAGGATCAGGCCCACGCGGTCGCCCTCGCGGTCCTGCAGGAAGTCGCCGAGCAGCGCCTTGACCAGGTCGAGGCGGCTGATTTCTTCGTTCTGCCACTGCATGTCGGGGAAGTCCATCGACCCGGACACATCCACCGCCACCAGCAGGTCGCGGCCGCTGGCAGCCACTGGCACCGGCTCGCCCAACCATTGCGGGCGGGCGGCGGCGCACAGCAGCAACAGCCAGATGACGACAAAGGGCGCCTGCTGGCGCCAGGTCGGCAGGTTGAGCCGCGCGCGGCGCCCGGCCAGGCCTTCCAGTTCGTCGAGGAAGCCCACCTTGAGCACCGGTTCGCCGCTGTCGGCGGCCGGCAGCACCAGGCGCGCCAGCCACGGCAGCGGCAACAGGGCGAAGACCCACGGCCAGGCCAGTTCAAACATGCTTGCGAATCCAGGTTTCGACGGCTTGGCTGAGCCCGGCGATGGCCTTGTCGTCGAGCTTGCACTCGGGTTTGTAGGCGCCTTCGACCAGTACCATCCAGCGGGTCAGGCCGGCGGCCGGGCAGCGGTTGTCGAGAAACGCCAGCCACTGGCGGCCGTTGAGGGTGTGGCTGTTGGCGCCCGGGTAGTGGCTGCGGCACAGGCGCTTGAGCAGGGCGTTGATCTGTTGCAGCCAGGCCCCGGCCGGAGCGCCGTCGTAGGGGCGCGGCAGGCGGGCCAGTTCGGCCAGCGCTTCCACGCGCACCGGGTCCAAGGGTTGTTCGGCACGCACGATGCGGCGTTTGCCCGGGCGCCAGTGGCGCACCCGCCACAGGCCCCAGGCCAGCAGCGGCAGCACGGCCAGCAGCAGCCACCAGCCGGGTGCCGGTGGCCACAGGCCGATCGGCGCGGGGGCGATCAGCGGCTGCAGTTGGTCAAGCGGGTTCATTGGCCGCTGCTCTTCATGACGCGCTCCGTGGCCGCTGGGCGTTCAGGTACTCGCGCAGTTGCTCGATCATTTCGCTTTGGGTGCTCAGTGGCATCAGCAGCACGCGCAGCTTTTGCGCCATCAGCTCCCAGCGCTCGATGCGCGCTTCGGCCTGCTGGCGGTAGGCCTGGCGCAGGTTGGCGTCCAGGGTGTCGAGCTCCAGCTGCGCGCTGCGCTGGGCGAAGCGCAGCAGGCCGGCGGCGGGCAGGGCGTGGTCGAGCGGGTCGGACACCGGCATCAGCAGCAGGTCGCAATGGCGCGAGAGCATGGCCAGGTGCTGCTCCACCTGGGCAGTGAGCGAGCGCTCATCGCAGATCACGATGGCCAGGCTGCCGGGGCGCAGCACTTCGCGGGCGCGGCGCAGGGCCAGGCCCAGGCTGTCGGCCCCGGGCGTGGCCTCGGTGTGCAGCGCCTGGTTGACCTTGGCCAGGCGGTTGAGCAGTTGCAGCAGGCTCTGCTTGCTGCGCCGGGGCTTGATTTCGTGGTGTTCGTTGTCGCCGAACACCAACCCGCCGATGCGGTCGTTGTGGCCCAGCGCGGCCCAGCCGAACAGCGCGGCGGCCTGGGCGGCCAGCACCGACTTGAACATCAGCCCCGAGCCGAAGAACAGCCGTTGGCTCTGCTCGACAAGGATGAAGATGGGCCGTTCGCGCTCTTCGTGGAACAGCTTGGTGTGCGGTTCCTGGGTACGCGCGGTGACCCGCCAGTCGATGTTGCGCACATCGTCGCCGGCCTGGTAAACGCGCACCTGGTCGAAGTCCACGCCGCGCCCGCGAAGCTTGGAGTGGTGCAGGCCCACCAGCGGGCTGCGTTGGCCGGGCCGGGAAAACAGCTGGATTTCGCGCACGCGGTGGCGCATGTCGATCAGCTCGGCAAGGCCGATGCGGATGCCGGGCTCGGCCAGCGACGCGGTGGGCATGGGCTCAGGCAACGGCGACGACGTCGAGGATGCGCTGGACCACGCGGTCCTGGTCGATCCCTGCCGCCTCGGCCTCGAACGAGAGGATGATGCGGTGGCGCAGTACGTCGAACAGCACCGCCTGGATGTCTTCGGGGCTGACGAAATCGCGCCCGGCCAGCCAGGCGTGGGCGCGCGCGCAGCGGTCCAGCGAAATGGAACCACGCGGGCTGGCGCCGTAGGCGATCCAGTCGGCCAGTTCGGCGTCGAACTTGGCTGGGGTGCGGGTGGCCATCACCAGTTGCACCAGGTATTCCTCCACCGCGTCGGCCATGTACAGGCCGAGGATTTCCTTGCGGGCGGCGAAGATCGCCTGCTGGCTGACCCGGCGCTCGGGCTTGGTCTCGCCGCCCAGGGCTTCACCACGGGCCTGCAACAGGATGCGCCGCTCTACCGCAGCGTCGGGGAAGCCGATTTTCACGTGCATCAGGAAGCGGTCGAGCTGGGCTTCGGGCAGCGGGTAGGTGCCTTCCTGCTCGATCGGGTTCTGCGTTGCCATCACCAGGAACAGTGGCGACAGGTCGTAGGTGCTGCGGCCCACGCTGACCTGGCGCTCGGCCATGGCTTCGAGCAGTGCGGACTGCACCTTGGCCGGGGCGCGGTTGATTTCGTCGGCCAGCACCAGGTTGTGGAAGATCGGCCCCTGCTGGAACACGAAGCTGCCGGTTTCCGGGCGGTAGATTTCGGTGCCGGTGATGTCGGCCGGGAGCAGGTCGGGGGTGAACTGAATGCGATGGAACTGCGCCTCGATGCCTTCGGCGAGCTCTTTGATGGCCTTGGTCTTGGCCAGGCCCGGCGCGCCTTCGACCAGCATGTGGCCGTCGGCCAGGAGCACGATCAACAGCCGCTCGACCAGTTTCTCCTGGCCTAGGATCTGGGAAGAAAGAAAGGTGCGCAGCGCGATCAGCGCTTCACGGTGTTCCATCGGTGACGGTTCCTGGTATGGGGCCGCAGGCGGCTGGAAGCAGCTGCCCTGGCAAGGGGTGATACTTTAATCCATCCGGGGGGGTGGCGACCAATGGCGGCAGGGAAATTTATCCTTGCCGGGGGCCATGCAGGTCCGGAAATGTCCTGCATATGGCTGGCCATTGGCTGATGTTCCGCGGCGGCGTGCTGGCGCCTGCTTGTGCTTTTTGTACAAGCAGGAGGCAGGACAATGGACCTGAACAGCTGTAGCACTGCACGCATCACGCCGGTCACTCTGCGTTTTGGCGTGTTCTTCGATGGTACTGGTAACAACCTGAACAATGTGATGCCGGTGGATGCACCGGTGGGTAAAGGGGGCAGTTATGCCAATGCCTTGAGCAACGTGGCCCTGTTGCATGCGCTGTATCCGGTGCAGGGGGCCAATGCTGACGGGACCATGGCGTTTCTGAAGCGCTATGTCGAGGGCGTGGGCACCCTGGCGGGGGAGGCGGATCATGCCTATGCCTCGGCCACCGGGTGTGGGCGCTGGGGGGCCGAGGCGCGGGTCGCCGAGGCCTTGGCGGGCATTGCCGGGCAGTTGCGGGACTGGGGCCAGGCGCACCCACAGGCAAGGCTCGAGCGGGTCGAGTTCGACCTGTTCGGTTTCAGCCGGGGCGCGGCGGCTGTGCGGCATCTGGCCAACCTGCTGCATGATGGCGGCGGCAGTCTGTTGGCTGTGCGCTGCGGCATCGTCATCAATTTCATCGGCCTGTTCGACACGGTGGCGGCGATCATCGCGCCGCTACAGGGCGACTTCGACCCCGCCGACGACCGCCATGGTGGCTTGCGCCTGGGCCTGGGTGCGGGCATTGCCCGGCAAATGGTGCAGCTGGTGGCGGGGGACGAGCAGCGGCACAACTTCCCGCTGGTGCGCAGCGGCCATGACATCGTGTTGCCAGGCGTGCACTCGAACATTGGCGGTGGTTACCCGGATACCACGCAGGAGCAGGTGCTGCTGTGCAAACCGCATTCTCAGCGGGTGCCGCTGAGAATGCGCGTCGAGCACACGCGTGTGCATGCAACAGTCAGTGCGTTGCTGGCGTCGTCGTTTGGTGAGATGGGCGCGCCCAGGCCGCGTGTGCTGGCCTGGGAGGAGCCGATTGCCGGTGGCCTGCCTAGCGAGGCGCAAAAGCAGGTTTATGCGGCGGTGTACCGCGAGCGGGAAGTGGCGGGGCAGCTTTCCCGGGTGTACCTGAGCATCATGCGTGAGTTGGCGGTGCGGGCGGGTGTGCCGTTTGCGCCGTTGGGCGGGCAGGCTGAGCATCGGTTGCCGGAGGAGTTGCTGGGCATCAGCCGCAAGTTGCACGGGTTTGCCTTGGGTGAGAGTGAGCAGCCTGGGTTGACCGAGGATGAGCTGCGTTTGTTGCGCGACAGGTATGTGCATGCGTCGGCGAACTGGAATGCGTTGAAGGGGTTGCGTAACAGTGTGCTGGACGTGCTGTTCGTCGATCGGCCGGGGGCAGGGGGGCGGGTGAAGCATGCGAATCCGCCAACTTGAGTGAAGCTTCTTTGGCTGGCGATGGCGCGATCCCTCGTAGGAGCGGCCTTGTGTCGCGAAAGGGCCGCAAAGCGGCCCCAGCGATTTCTGCGGCGAAGCTGAGAATGCTGGGGCCGCTGCGCGCCCCATCGCGACACAAGGCCGCTCCTACAGGGGCTGTATTGGCGTAGCGGTCTTGTGCAAAACAGTTGCGTTGTATTCCTCGACCAGGTGATCGAGGAACACGAACAGTTTATGGTTCATCTCATCCCAGTTGTTGGCGCGCAGCGCGGCGGGTTGCTGTACGAAGCGGTGATCGGTGAGGGTGGCCAGTTCACCTTCGGACGCGGCGATCAGCAGTTCGACCACCTCGGCGGTGAACTCCATGTGGCACTGGAAGCCATACACCAGATTGCTGTATTCGACGATCTGGCGCGGGCAGCCTTCGCTGGTGGCGAGGACTTTGGCGTCGGCCGTCAGGCCTGGCATGTCGTTGTGCCAATGGCCGACCTGTAGAACTTCGCCAAAGTGGGCGACTTTGCCATCGGCTTTGCCTGCAGCTGTCAGGCGGATGGGGAATTTGCCAATTTCCTTTTCCGGGCTGTGGCCAAACCGGGCACCCAATGCCTCACCGATGAGCTGGGAGCCCAGGCAGATACCGACCACGGCTTTGCCGGCAGTAATGGCTTGCCGGATCAGCCGACATTCGGCGGCAGCATCGAAGTGTGGACATTGTGCGACGGTGGTGGCCGGGTCTTGTGGCCCTCCGAGCACGACCAGCAGGTCGAAGTGGCTGGCATCCGCAGGCAGGGCCTGGTTGGCGTAGACACGGGAGTAGCTGGCGTCATGACCTCGGGCCTTGACCCAGGTTTCATAGGCACCGGGTGCTTCGAATGATTCGTGGACGATGAAGTGGACTTTCATGGTGAGTCTCTACGGTGATGGTGCAGTAGGCACTGCCCGGCAGCCAGTTGCTGCCGGACAGGTCTCGTTGGTTCAGTCGGCCTCGCCCAGGGCGTCCAGCAAGCCCTTCAGGTAGGCGCTGCCTTGCGCATCCAGCGGCTGCAGGGGCAGGCGTGGAGCGCCGACATCCTGGCCGAGCATCTTCAAGCCAGCCTTGATGGTGGTGGGCAGGCCACGGCGGGTGATGTATTCCAGCAGTTCGTACTGGCGGTAGAACAGCGCGCGAGCTTCAGCCAGGTTGCCTTGCTGCACCGCGTCCCACAGCGCCAGGTTCAGCGCCGGGATCAGGTTGGGCGCGGCGGTGCACCAGCCGGTGGCGCCGGCCACCAGGGCTTCCAGGGTGAGCGGGTTGCAACCGTTGTAGAAGGCCACCTGGCCATCGGTGGCCTTGAACAGGCGGTGCATGCGCTGGATGTCGCCGGTGCTTTCCTTGACCATGGTCACATTGGGCACTTCGCCGAGGATGCGCAGGATCAGCTCCACCGACAGGTCGGTGCCGCTGGTGCCCGGGTTGTTGTAGAGCATGATCGGAATGTCGATGGCCGCGCCCACCGCCTTGTAGTGGGCGGCCACTTCGGCTTCGGTGAGCTTCCAGTAGGAGATGGGCAGCACCATCACCGCCGTGGCGCCGCAGGCCTGTGCCAGGCGGGCGCGCTGCACGGTGCGTGCGGTGGTCAGGTCGGAGACGCTGACCACGCTGGGTACGCGGCCGGCAATGCGTGCCAGGCTGAAGCGCACCACCGTTTCCCATTCGCTGTCGTGCAGGTAGGCGCCTTCGCCGGTGCTGCCCAGGGGTGCGATGGCGTGTACGCCGTCGGCGATCAGGCGGTCGATGGACGTGCCCAGGGCATCCAGATCGAGCGTGCCGTCTGCCGTGAAGGGAGTGATGGTGTAGCCGATAACGCCGCGAATTACAGGTGTAGACATAACCAGGCACCTCTGCCGTTGTTGGGGAAAGAGTACAACTTCAGTCAGCCCAGGCAGTCGCCATGGGCACGCAAGGCACGGCGCGCGTAATAGCTGAAGGCGGCGCCATGACGTTTGGGGGTGGAGATCCAGTCGTGGGCTTCCTTGCCCAGGGCATCCGGGATGGGGCGGATGTCACCGGCACCCATGGCCAGCAGCTGCATCTTGGCTGCGCGCTCGAACAGCAGGGCGAGCACGCAGGCTTCCTCGATCGAGCGGCCGGCGATCAGCAGGCCATGGTGGGAAAGCAGGATCGCGCGCTTGTCGCCGATCGCCCTTGAAATGATTTCACCTTCTTCGTTGCCCACCGGTACGCCGGGCCATTCCTTGAGGAACGCGCAGTCGTCGAACAGCGGGCACAGGTCCATGTGCGAGATGGCCAGTGGCACTTCCAGCATCGACAGGGCGGCGCTGTGCAGCGGGTGGGTGTGGATGATGCAGTTGACGTCGGGGCGTGCGCGGTACAGCCAGCTAT
This sequence comes from Pseudomonas sp. B23(2017), assembly GCF_002113725.1. Lineage (NCBI taxonomy): Bacteria > Pseudomonadati > Pseudomonadota > Gammaproteobacteria > Pseudomonadales > Pseudomonadaceae > Pseudomonas > Pseudomonas sp. B23(2017). Next base: position 52,103 of record NZ_NEJM01000013.1, read on the forward strand.
GGAAGCGGTTGGCCGGGTTGGCCATGCCGCGGCCTTGCAGCACGGTGAGGTCTTCGTCGACCACCAGCAGGTTGGAAGCGGCGATCTCGTCGAAGCCCAGGCCGAGTTGCTGCGTGTAGTAGGTGCCAGGCTGCTCGGCGCGGGCGGTGATCTGCCCGGCCAGGCCGGAGTCGTGGCCACCGTCGAACAGGATGCGGCAGGTGAGGGCGAGTTTTTGTCGAGAGGTGTAGGTGTTGTCGGCCAGCGCCGTCAGCATCTGCTGCTGGGCGAGTTTGACCAGCTGGTCCTTGGGGGTCTGCATGGTGGTCGTCATGGGCGGTACCTGCATCGGGAAGGGCGATGGATTGCTGATCGGCGAGGACGCCGTCAGGACACAAGCGCGATATTAATGACACAAAGTGTCATATGCAAGCGATGTGTCATCACCAGCGCCAGTCATCTGATACTGCGAGGGGGGAGGTATGGCGGGGTTGTCAGAGGTGATGCAGGCAACGATCGGCAGGCCAGCCCTGGTCACAGGGCTGGCACGTGCCCTTCAAGGCGCGCCGAACAGCATCGTCCAGTAAACGCCGTTATCGCTACGCGAGTTCTCGGCAAAGGCCGCACCCACCTGGGTAAACATCGGGTTCATCAGGTTGGCGCAATGCCCGGGGCTGGCCAGCCAGCCGGCCATCGCCTTGCTCGGTGACCCCTGGCCTGCGGCAATGTTCTCGCCGATCTGCCGCCCACGGTAGCCGGCATCCCATGCCCGATCTGCGGGTAGATCACCGTCGAGGTCGCGGTGCGCGAAGAAATTGTCGTTGGCCATCGCCCGGCTGTGGCGCTGCGCGGCCGTTCCCAGGGCGGTGTTCCAGGCCAGCGGGCGTGCAGCGGCAAAGCGCTTGCGACCACACAGGCGCGGCTTCGCCCGTGCAGCGTTTACCTGTGCCAGCAACGCGTTGCTGGCCGATCGCCTATCGCCGAGCTGGGCGTCGAGCAGGGGCCGAGCCAGCAGCACCCGCCACTCGTTGCGGGAGCGACTGACGCCGATATCGGCATATTGGCTATCGAGCAGGGCTGCGCAGTAGTCGCTGCGGAGCATGTCAAAGGCCTCCTCGGCATCTCGCGCGCCGACCAGGCGGATGGCCCGCACCTTCACCGCCTGATAACCCGCAGCTTTCAATCCTTCCCGCAAACCCCCGCCGTAGCCGACCGGCAATGCCAGTTTCGGTTTCAGCACCAGCGGCGTCGAGCCCCGGACAATGCGCCGCTCGCAGCGTTGTGGCTGGGTGCGATAGTCGTTGATGGCTGCCACCAGTTGCCTTTCCCCGCTGGCATGGGCGGGGTTGGCGAACAGGGGAAGAAAAGGAATGAAGCAGAGCGAGACAAAGGGGGAGCGACGGACTGCTTGGCGCATGGGGTGAATGGCTCTGGTGAATGACGGCGGCAAGGCCGATTTGAGGGCTCGCCTAAGACTGTGCGCCTCAATACAGGTTCACGTGTACGGGGTACAATTTTTCGCGGTTACTCAACTTGAATGCTGCAACAAGGTAAACCGCAATGACACAAGCTACCGATCAGGCTTTTTACGACCGCGCGGATGCGCATATCGAACTGGCGAACCAGCAGATCGAGAAAATCGAAGACCTGGGCAAGGTCAGTGCCTCACTGACCTTCGGCGCCTCGCGCTTCAATGCCTGGATGAGTGCCCGCAGTTTCAAGACCGGTGCCGAACTGGCTGCCGCGCGGGAGGAACTGTTGAAGTATTTCTGCGAGCAGTACCGGATGATGCTCGAGGACAACCTGGACGAGCACATCGAGCATTTTGACCGGTATGTGTTGGGCAAAGGCGACTGAACCATGGGGGCGCGAACTCATGGAACTGCACAAGGCTCATTGAGTTAGCAGGGACCCTGTGGGAGCGGCTTTAGCCGCGAACACCGGCGCAGCCGGTGCCATGCACCGCGTTGGATTCTTCGCGGGTAAACCCGCTCCCACAGGGTACGCGGACCGCTTGCGAGTTCAGTCCTCTACCCGCCAGCGCAGCCTTATCGGGTCTTTTTCTCCAGAATCCGCGCCCCGGTACCTTCCTTGCCCAGCACATCCTCGGGGTTGCGCAGCGGGCAATCCTCCAGCGACAGGCAGCCGCAGCCAATGCAGTTGTCCAGGCTGTCGCGCAACGCTTCCAGAGTACGAATGCGGGCGTTCAGGTCTTCGCGCCAGGCGGTCGACATCTCGCCCCATTGCGCTGCCGTGAGCTTGCTGTTGGGCGCATAGCGGCTGAAGGCCTGCTTGATCTCCTCAAGCGGAATACCCGTGCGCTGCGCCACCTTGATAATGGCCAGCGTGCGCAGCACCAGTGAAGGATAGCGGCGCTGGTTACCCGCCGTACGGACGCTGGCGATCAGCCCCTTGGTCTCGTAGAAGTGCAGCGCAGAAACCGCCACGCCGCTGCGTTTGGCCACTTCCCCTACCGTTAGCATCCGTGTGTTGTCCGCTGCCATGCCTGTTGACCTCAAGTTAACTCGAGCTCTTATAGTCCTGCCCGATCTTCCCCGCAACCGCTTTCCCTGATGATCGGAGCACTGCATGAACAAAAGGACGTTACTGGCCTGGGCTGGCGCTGTTGCAGGTGTGCTGGCCGCTGCCTATGCATTGGTCGGCAGTGGCTCGGCGCCGCCGGCTGCGGCGGCATGGCCGGCGACCAAGGTGGCGCTGGCCACGGCCGAGCAAGTGCAGCTGGCACGGCAGAACTTTGCCTCGGGGGAGCTGGAGGCGGTCAACCAGGTACAGGTGGCGGCCGAGACGGCGGGGCGCATCACCCGCATCGCCTTCGAGTCGGGGCAATGGGTGAGTGCAGGGCAATTACTGGTACAGCTGAACGATGCCCCGGAGCAGGCCCAGCGCGTGCAGTTGCGCGCCAGGCTGCGCAATGCCGAAGTGGTGCTGCAGCGCAGCCGCAAGCTGCGCGCGGTGAACGCTGTGTCACAGGAACTGCTCGACAATGCGGCCACCGCCGTGGACGTGGCCAGCGGTGAGCTGCAGCATGTCGAGGCGCTGATCGCGCAGAAGGCGATACGCGCGCCGTTTGCCGGCAAGCTCGGCATTCGCCGGGTGCATCAGGGCCAGTACCTGAGCGCCGGTGAGACCATCGCCAGCCTGGCCGACATCAGCCAGCTGCACGTCAATTTTTCCCTGGGCGAACAAGCCGCCCCCGAAGTGCACGTGGGGCAAATGCTGGCGCTGACGGTGGATGCGGTGCGCGGGCAGGACTTCCAGGCCCGGGTGGTCGCGGTGGACCCGGTGGTGAGCAAGGCGCGCCTGGTGCAGGTGCAGGCGGCCTTGCCGAACCCGGGCGGGCAGTTGCAGCCGGGCATGTACGCCGGCGTGCGCCTGGATGCCGCGCAGCCGTCAAGCGTGCTGGCCGTGCCGGAAACCGCGATCACCTACACCGCCTACGGGCAGACGGTGTTCGTCGCTACCCGGGACCCGGAACAGGGCACCCGGGTCAGCCGGGTGCGGGTGACTACTGGTGAGCGCTGGCAGGGAAAGGTGGAGATCACCTCAGGCCTGGCGCCCGGTGACCAGGTGGTGGTTTCCGGCCAGTTGAAACTGAGCGACGGCATGCCGGTCGAGCCAGTGGCGCAAGACAGCCTGCAGGCCAGCCAGGGAGGGCGGCAATCGTGAAGTTCACCGACCTCTTTGTCCGCCGCCCGGTGCTGGCGCTGGTGGTCAGCAGCCTGATCATCCTGCTGGGGCTGTTTGCAATGGGCAAGCTGCCGATCCGCCAGTACCCGCTGCTGGAAACCTCCACCATCACCATCAGCACCGAGTACCCGGGCGCCTCCGCCGAGCTGATGCAAGGTTTCGTGACCCAGCCGATCACCCAGGCGGTATCGTCGGTCGAGGGCATCGACTACCTGTCCTCGTCGTCGCAGCAGGGGCGCAGCCTGATCACCTTGCGCATGGTGCTCAACCGCGATTCGACCCAGGCGCTTGCCGAGACCATGGCCAAGGTCAACCAGGTGCGCTATCGCCTGCCGGAGAAGGCCTACGACCCGGTGGTGGAGCTGTCGGCAGGTGACTCCACGGCGGTGGCCTACGTGGGCTTTGCCAGCGAAACCTTGTCGATACCCGAACTGAGCGATTACCTGTCGCGGGTGGTGGAACCGCAGTTCTCCGGCATCGACGGTGTGGCCAAGGTGCAGTCGTTCGGCGGGCAGCGCCTGGCCATGCGCCTGTGGCTGGACAGCGAACAGATGGCCGGGCGCGGGGTGACGGCCGCCGACGTGGCGCAGGCGGTGCGTGCCAACAACTACCAGGCGACGCCGGGGCAGGTGCGTGGGCAGTACGTGCTGGCCGATATCCAGGTGGACACCGACCTGACCCGGGTCGAGGACTTCCGCGAGCTGATCATCCGCAACGATGGCACCGACCTGGTGCGCCTGCGTGATGTCGGCACCGTCGAGCTGAGCGCGGCGGCCACCCAGACCAGCGCCACCATGAACGGCAAGCCCGCCGTGCACCTGGGGCTGTTCCCCACCCCGACCGGCAACCCGCTGGTGATCGTCGAGGGTATTCGCCAGCTGCTGCCGCAGATTCGTCAGACCCTGCCACCCGGGGTGGAGGTGGCGCTGGCCTATGAGACCGCACGCTTCATCGATGCCTCGATCGACGAGGTGCTGCGCACCTTGGTGGAGGCCATGCTGATCGTGGTGCTGGTCATCTGGCTGTGCCTGGGTTCGCTGCGCAGCGTGGTGATCGCGGTGGTGGCCATCCCGCTGTCGATGCTCGGTGCGGCGGGCCTGATGCTGCTGTTCGGCTTCAGCCTGAACCTGCTGACCTTGCTGGCGATGGTGCTGGCCATCGGCCTGGTGGTGGACGATGCCATCGTGGTGGTGGAGAACGTGCACCGCCATATCGAAGAGGGCAAGTCGCCGGTTGCTGCGGCGCTGGCCGGGGCGCGGGAAATCGCCGGGCCGGTGATCGCCATGACCCTGACCCTGGCCGCCGTATACGCGCCGATCGGCTTGATGGGCGGGCTGACCGGCACGCTGTTCCGTGAGTTTGCCCTGACCCTGGCGGGGGCGGTGATCGTGTCCGGCATCGTCGCGCTCACCCTGTCGCCGGTGATGAGCTCGCTGTTGTTGCAACCCGGCCAGCAGCATGGCGCCATGGCCAACATGGCCGACCGCCTGTTCGGCATGCTGACCGGGGCCTATGGGCGAGTACTTGGCTACACCCTGTCGCATCGCTGGATCAGTGGTGGTGTGGCGCTTCTGGTGTGCCTGAGCCTGCCTTGGCTGTACCTGCTGCCGCAGCGCGAACTGGCCCCGCCCGAGGACCAGGCGGCGGTGCTGACGGCCATCAAGTCGCCGCAGCATGCCAGCCTGGATTATGTGGAGCGCTTTGCCCTGAAGCTGGACCAGGTGATGAAGTCCCTCGCCGAAACCACCGACACCTGGATCATCAACGGCACCGACGGCCCGGCCGCCAGTTTCGGCGGCATCAACCTCAGCGCCTGGCAGGCCCGCGAGCGTTCCGCCGCGCAGGTGCAGGCGCAGTTGCAGCAGGCCGTGGCGGACATCGAGGGCAGCAGCATCTTCGCCTTCCAGGTGGCCTCGCTGCCGGGTTCAAGCGGTGGCTTGCCGGTGCAGATGGTGTTGCGTAGCGCACAGGACTACCCCGAGCTGTACCAGACCATGGAGATGATCAAGCAGCGCGCCCGCGACAGCGGCCTGTTCAGCGTGGTGGACAGCGACCTCGACTACAACAACCCGGTGGTCAAGGTACGCATCGACCGCGCCAAGGCGGCCAGCCTGGGCATCAGCATGCAGGCCATCGGCGAGTCGCTGGGCGTGCTGGTGGGCGAACAGTACCTCAACCGCTTCGCCCTGTTCGGTCGCTCCTACGACGTGATCCCGCAAAGCATCCAGGACCAGCGGCTGACGCCGGCGGCGCTGAACCGCCAGTACGTGCGCGCCGAAAACGGCAGCCTGGTACCGCTGGCCACGGTGGTGCACCTGGACATCGAAGTGGCGCCCAACCGCTTGCTGCAGTTCGACCAGCAGAACGCCAGTACCCTGCAGGCGATCCCGGCGCCCGGTGTGTCGATGGGGAATGCCGTGGCATTTCTCGAACAGCTTGCCGCCGAACTGCCACCTGGCTTCAGCCATGACTGGCAATCGGAGTCGCGTCAGTACGTGCAAGAGGGCTTTGCCCTGATGTGGGCGTTTCTCGCCGCCCTGGTGGTGATCTACCTGGTGCTGGCCGCGCAGTACGAAAGCCTGGTGGACCCGCTGATCATCCTGGTGACCGTGCCGCTGTCGATCTGCGGTGCGTTGCTGCCGCTGGCGCTGGGCTGGGCCACGCTGAACATCTACACGCAGATCGGCCTGGTGACCCTGATCGGCCTGATCAGCAAGCACGGCATCCTGATGGTGGAGTTCGCCAACGAGATCCAGGTGCGTGACAACCTCGACCGTGCCACCGCCATTGTCCGCGCCGCGCAGATACGCCTGCGGCCGGTGCTGATGACCACGGCGGCGATGACCTTCGGCGTGCTGCCGCTGCTGTTCGCCACCGGCGCCGGGGCCAACAGCCGCTTTGGCCTGGGGGTGGTGATCGTGTGCGGGATGCTGGTGGGGACCTTGTTTACCCTGTTTGTGCTGCCGACGATCTATGCCTTGCTGGCGCGCGATCATCGGGTGACCACGGTGCGGGGGCAGCAGTTGGCGGAGGCTGAGCGGGTGTTGGACATGTGAGGTAAACCTGGCCACATGCGCGATCCCTGTAGGAGCGGCCTTGTGTCGCGATAGGGCTGCGCAGCAGCCCCGGCAATTTGTGCACCTGCGCGGAAATCCTGGGGCTGCTGCGCAGCCCTATCGCGACACAAGGCCGCTCCTACAGGGATCGCGCAAGTTTTGGGATATCGAGCATGGCGCTGGTTTGATCAGCCAGGCGACCGATCCCGGCGCATCTGGGTAACCAGGGTAAAGCGATCATCCGGGTGCACCGTCTCGGACACCGCCATCAGGTCGCCGTTTTCCTCGCGGTAATGGCGAATGATCTTCAGCCCCGGCGCGCCTGCCTCGGCCTTCAGCACCCGGGCCATTTCCGCGGTCAGCAACACTGCCCGCACCTGCTGGTCGACCACCGCGATCGCCCGGCCATAGTGCTGCTCGATCAGCCCCGCAATCAGTTGGTCGGGGTGCTCGCGGGCCAACTCGATGACCTCGGCATAGTCGCGCTGCGCATACACATCGGTCCAGCACAGCGGCGCCGCGTTGTGCACGCGGTCGACACGGATGCTCGACACGCAGAAGTAGTGCTCGCCCGGTACCAGCCCCAGCCGCGCCGCCTCGCTCAGGTCGGCGACGAAGTGGCGCACGTCCTGGATTTCCCGTTGCTGGGTTTCCGCCAGGTGCGCCAGGTCCGCCACGCTGGCCAGTGACTGCGAGTAGCCACCACGCGGGCTGCTGGCCTCCACCCGAGTACCCACGCGCTTGCGCCGCGATACCAGCCCTTGGTTGAGCAACTGGTTGATCGCCGCGCGCACAGTGTGTCGGCTCACATCGTACAGGTCGCACAGCTCGAACTCGGTCGGCAGCAGGCTGCCCACCGGGTAGCGGCCGCTGGCGATGCCTTCCATCAAGTCCTTTGCCACGGTGGTATAGCGCGTCGGGTTCATGCCTTTGGTCTGTCTCGCGAATTTCATCGGTTGACAGTGTAACAGCGGCAGGGCAAGAATTATGTACGTACATAATAAATATGTACGGTCAAAAACAACATTTCAGGATCCCTGCCCATGTCCACTACCGTTTTCGATTCCACCCTGTTCCGTGACATGTTCGGCACTGCCGAAATGCGCGCGGTGTTCTCCGACAAATCGGTGATCGAGCGTTACATCGAAGTCGAAGTGGCCCTGGCCAAGGCCGAAGCACGTTGCGGCGTCATCCCTGCCGAAGCCGCAGCGCAGATTGCCGAGTTGTCGCGCTACGAGGCGCTGGATCTGGCATTGATGCAGCACGAAACCGAAATCGTCGGCTATCCGATCCTGCCGCTGGTCGAGCAGCTGTCGAAGCTGTGTGGCGAGGCCGGCCGCTACGTTCATTGGGGCGCCACCACCCAGGACATCATGGACACCGCCGTGGTCCTGCAGGTGCGCGCAGCCCTGGCCATCGTCGCGCGTGACATCCAGACCGTGCGCGGCCTGCTGGCCGAACTGGCGCAGCGCTACCGTGACACGCCGATGGCCGGCCGCACCCACCTGCAGCACGCGCTGCCCATCACTTTCGGCTACAAGTGCGCGGTGTGGCTGAGCATGTTCGACCGTCACGCCGAGCGCTTGGCGCAGCTGCGCCCGCGAGTGGAAGTGGGGCAGTTTGCCGGTGCTGCCGGTACCCTGGCGTCGCTGGGTGACAAGGGCCTGGAAGTGCAGGCCGCACTGATGGACGAACTGGGCCTGGGCGTGCCGCAGGCTACCTGGCACGTGGCCCGGGATGGCCTGGCCGAAACCCTGAACTTCCTCGGCCTGGTCAGCGCCTCTTTGGGCAAGGTGGCACTGGATATCATGATGATGATGACCAGCGAGTTGGGTGAAGCTTACGAGCCGTTCGTCAAAGGGCGGGGCGCCAGCAGCACCATGCCGCAGAAGCGTAACCCGATTTCCTGCGAGTTAATGTACGCCGCCGCCAAGGGTGTGCGTCAGCAGGCCGGGCTGATGCTCGACGCCATGATCCAGGACTTCGAGCGCTCCACTGGCCCGTGGCAGGCCGAGTGGATCGCCATCCCCGAAGCCTTCGCCCTGACCGGCGCCTCGCTGGGCCAGGCGTGCTTCATGCTGGCTGGCCTGGACGTGCGTACTGAGCGCATGCGCAAGAACCTCGACATGACCCAGGGCCTGATCGTGGCCGAAGCGGTGATGATGGGCCTGGCACCGGCGCTGGGCCGCCAGGTGGCGCACGACGTGGTCTATGCCGCCTGCCGCATGGCCAACGACCAAGGCATCAGCCTGCTGGAAGCGTTGAAGGCCCAGGGGCAGGCCACCGCTCGCCTGGACCTGGCCACCCTCGAGCAGCTGTGCAACCCGGCCAACTACCTGGGTCTGGCACCTCAGATGGTCGATCAGGCCCTGGCTCGCCAGGGCGCAGTCGCCCGCTGATACGACCGGGGCCCGGCCTGCCCGGGCTCCGACCTGAGACCCCGTACAAGAACAATGAGAACGCTACCATGGTTTCCACGTCGAAAAAGCCGCTGTACAAGGACCTGACCTTCCAGGTGCTCGCCGCGATGCTGCTGGGCATCGCCTTCGGTTTCCTTGCCCCCGAACTTGCTGCCAAGTTCAAGATACTCGGGGACATCTTCCTCAAGCTGATCAAGACTGCCGTCGCGCCGCTGGTATTCTTCACCGTGGTCCACGGCATTGCCTCGGCCGGTGATATCAAACGGGTCGGCAAGGTAGGCTGGCGCGCGCTGGTGTACTTCGAACTGCTGTCTACCTTTGCCCTGGCTCTGGGCCTGCTGTGGGGCAACCTGATCGGCATCGGCTCGGGCATGCATGGTGCACACGCCAGCAGTGCCGCCTCGGCGGCAGCCAGCGCTGCGGTTGCCAAAGGCCATGCGCCGAGTTCGACCATGGACTTCATCTATGGCATCTTCCCCGACAACTTCGTCGGTGCCTTCGCCGGTGGCCAGTTGCTGCAGGTGCTGGTGATCGCCGTGCTGTTCGGCTTCGCCCTGCTGGCCTTGAAGCATGAGCGCCGGGCGGTGATCGAGGACGGCTTGAACCGGGTATCGGAGTGCTTCTTCGAGTTCATCAACCTGATCATGAAGTTCGCCCCGCTGGGGGCGTTCGGCTCGGTAGCCTATGCGGTGGGCAGCAATGGTTCGGCTGTGCTGATATCGCTGGCCAACCTGGTGCTGATGTTCTATGTGGCGATCGCCTTCTTCCTGTTCGTGGTGCTGGGTGCCGTGTGCCGGTTGTCTGGTTTCAGCCTGTGGCGCTTCCTGAAGTACATCAAGGACGAGATCTTCATCGTGCTTGGTACGGCCTCGTCCGAAAGTGCGTTGCCACGGCTGCTTCAGAAGCTCGAGCGCTTTGGCTGCTCGAAGCAGAGCGTGGGCCTGGTGTTGCCGACCGGTTATGCCTTCAACCTGGATGGCACCTCGATCTACATGTCGATGTGTGTGCTGTTCATTGCCAATGCCTACGGTGTGCCGCTGGGTTGGGAACAGCAGTTGGGGATTCTGGCGATCATGCTGGTGACCTCCAAGGGGGCGGCGGCAGTATCGGGGGGCAGCTTCGTGGTATTCGCCGCCACCGTGACCGCCATCGGCGTGCTGCCGGTGGAAGGGCTCGCGTTACTGTTTGGCGTGTACCGCTTCATGTCCATGGCCATGGCTACTTGCAACACTATTGGTAATAGCGTGGCGACAGTGGTGGTGGCCAAGTGGGCGGGTGAGTTTACCGAGCAGACGGCGCGTGAGGAGTATTCGCGAGTGCTGGGGCGGGCTCCCGGGGCAGCGCTCTGAGCAGGCATATCAAACCTGGGCAGGCAGGCTCATATGCAGCAAGGGGAACGGCCGGCCTTCGCCATCCAGCGGTGAGCGGCCGGTCTGGATGAAACCGTAATGCCGGTAGAACCCCACCGCCTGCGGGTTCTGCTCGTTGACATCGACGCTCATCACGTTGTGCTTCTGGCGGCCGAAGTCCAGCAGCGCGCGGCCTATGCCCTGGCCATGGCGCTCGGGGGCGACGAAGAGCATTTCCACGTGGTTGCCATTGAAACCGATGAAGCCCAGCGGGCGGTCTTCGGTGTCAACCGCGACCCAGAGCTCGACGGCCAGGAGGTAGACGTCGCGCAATTGCGGCAGCAGCGCGTCGATGTCGGACGCTTGCAGAAAGTGGTGCGTGGCGCGCACGGCGCGCAGCCAGATATCGAGCAGTTGCGGGTGGTCTGCAGCGATGCTTTGGCGAATGATCATGGAGTCATGCCTGGGGAGACCGGGAGGAAAAAAGGGTACCCGGATTGTGTGGGGCGGGGCAATGGACGGTGGGGCAGGGCATCAGCTGATGTGTTGCCCGGGCCGGCCCTTTCGCGGGTAAACCCGCTCCCACAAGTACGGCACTGCCCTCGGGCCCGGCGCCGTACCTGTGGGAGCGGGTTTACCCGCGAACATGGGCGAAGCTCGTGCCATCGATGGGCTCGACTGCAATCCACGTCGATAGTTAGAAGCCTGCCTCCAGGCCCAGCAGGTCCTGCACCGTCTGCCTGCGGCGAATCATCCGTAGCGCTCCATCCTCGATCAGGAACTCCGGCAGCAACGGCCGGCTGTTGTAGTTCGACGACATCGACGCGCCATAGGCCCCGGCGTCGTGGATCACCAGCAGGTCACCCACCTGCGCCTGGGGCAGGTCGTGCGGGGTCAGTTCCTGATCATCCTGGGTAAACACATCACCCGACTCGCACAGCGGCCCGGCCACCACGGTCGGCTGTCGTGGGCGGTCAACCGGCTGGCCGTCGGCGTCGAGCAGGGTCATGCGGTGGTAGGCCCCGTACATCGCCGGGCGCATCAGGTCGTTGAAACCGGCGTCGATCATGACGAAGGTATTGCGGCCCACCTGCTTCACGGCGCGTACCTCGGCCACCAGGTAGCCCGATTCCGCCACCAGGAAGCGCCCTGGCTCGATCTCCATGCGCACGGGGTGGCCCAGCATCGCTTCGATTTCCTTGCGGGCCACGGCCCAGGTCCGGGCGTAGCGTTGCAGGTCGACCGGCTTGTCGCTGCTGCGGTACGGGGTGGAAAGGCCGCCGCCAATGGAGAATGCCTCGATGTCCACGCCCAGGCGGCCGATCAGCTCGATCATCGAGCGCGCCACTTGCTCCAGATGCTGGTAGTCCACCCCCGAGCCGATGTGCATGTGCACCCCTACCAGGTGCAGGCCATGGGTTTTCACGCAGGCCAGCGCTTCGCCCAGCTCTTCGTGCCAGATGCCGTGCTTGCTGTTCTCGCCGCCGGTGTTGGTCTTGCGGCTGTGGCCATGGCCGAAGCCGGGGTTGATGCGGATCCACACGCGGTGGCCGGGCGAGCGTTCACCCAGTTGGCGCAGCATGTCGATGGACCCGGCGTTGACTTCGATCTTCGAGGCCACCACCCGCTCCAGGGTCGGCCGGTCTAGCGCGTCGCAGGTCAGCACCACGCCGGCAGGGTCGCCATCCACGCTGGCGCCCGCGGCAAAGGCCCGTTCCATTTCGCCCAGCGACACTGCGTCCAGCACCAGGCCGTGGGCGCGCATCAGGCGCAGCACATGCAGGTTGGGGTTGGCCTTCTGGGCGAAGCGCACGGTGTCGAACACCTTCAGCTGTTCGGCACGCTCGGCGATGGTGCCGGCGTCATAGGCCCACAGCGGCGAGCCGTGCTGGCGGACAGCCTCGGCCAGAAGAGTGAAGGGTGCAGTCATGGCGGCGCTACTCATATTAAGGAAGACCACGAGAATGAGCCAAAGCAGGAATTCAGAAAAATAGCTATTTTTCTGTCAGCCATTCATATCTGATATGACCATTGCCGACTTGCCAGGTGTTGCCCGTGAAACTGTCCGTCCGCCATATCGAAGTGTTCCGCGCCATCATGGCCGCTGGCAGCGTCACCGGTGCGGCGCGCCTGCTGTTTACCTCGCAGCCCACCGTCAGCCGTGAGCTGGCGCGGCTGGAGCAGGTAACCGGGCTGAACCTGTTCGAGCGCGAAGGTGGCCGCCTGGTGGCGACGGCCCAGGCGCTGCTGTTGATCGAGGAGGTTGAGCGGGCCTACGTAGGGCTGGAGCGCATCGACCGCTTTGCCCAGGCCATCCGCAATTTCGAGCAGGGCCGGCTGGCCATTACCTGCCTGCCACTGTTTTCCCAGACTTTGCTGCCCAAGGCTTGCCAGCGTTTTCACCAGCAGCACCGGGGCGTGAGCGTGAGTATCCTGGCGCAGGAGTCGCCGTTGCTGGAGGAGTCGCTGGTTGCCCAGCAGCATGACCTGGGCCTGACCGAGGTAGAACAGATACCGCGTGGCGCCTACGGCGAATTGCTGTTCAGCGCCAACATGGTGTGCGTGCTGCCCGACGGGCACCCGTTGCAGGCCAGGGCCGAGCTGGAGCTGAGCGATTTCCACGAGGTCGACTTCATCAATCTGGCCAGCCTGGACACCTACCGGCAGCGCCTGGACCAGCACTTTCGCGCGGCAGGGGTGAATCGCCGCACGGTCATCGAGACCACCAGTGCGGCCTCGGTGTGCGCCATGGTCAGGCAGGGCCTGGGGGTGGCGATCATCAACCCGCTGAGCGGGCTGGAAGCGGCGCAGGGCGGGTTGCCGATCCGGCGGTTGCGGGTGTCGGTGCCGTACCAGGTGATGCTGATCAGGCCGGACCACCGACCGGCGTCGGCGGCGGTGGAGCCGTTTTGCCAGGCGTTGCGGCAACAGGCCCAAGAGATGCAAGCGGCACTGATCTGAAGCCTGGCGCGGCCTTTGTAGGAGCGGCCTTGTGCCGCGATGGGCCGCAAAGCGGCCCCAGAATCTCGGCGTCACGGCATACATTGCTGGGGCCGCGTTGCGGCCCATCGCGACACAAGGCCGCTCCTACAGGGATCGCGCAAGCGTTTGGATTGCTGTATGGCTCAGAGTTCGCAGACGAAGGTGCCGGTCCCGGCCAGGATGTTCTCCAGGGTTTCCTTCACTTCATCCATGTCACTCAACTCGCTGGTCAGGTTGATCTCCAGCACTTCATCCCCCTTCAGCGCATCCCGGTCGCCGGCCGCCACTTCGATCAGCAGGCGCTTGGCGCTCAGGGTCACTTTCAGGCCATCCAGCGTCGACGGCTCGTCATCCAGGGTCAGGTCGACGGTGTCTTCGTCCGGGTAGCGGGTCAGCAGGAACATCTGACCCTTGTCGCTGTGGCAGCACAGGGTCGCCATGTTGTCTTCCTCGTCATCGCAAGGGGTGGCGAACAGCAGGGCAGTATTGATTTGCATGGACAAGGCTCGGATCAAAGGAAACGGAAGGGAATTCTGACAGTCTTGCCGACAGGCATAAACGTAAAGTTACCCCCCCTTGACCGAAATTGTCGCAGCGCTGCAAGCCTTGATGACCGATCAGTCGTTAAGCTTCGGCGAGCCCTGGGCGTGCCTGCGCACGTTCAACGCCTGGTTTTACCGTCCGCCTTGCCACGGGTTGGCTATCGTTGATCCGTACACGGCGCACGCAGCGACGCTTCAATTATTACAAAGCCCAAGCGGAGTACCACAGATGGCGTTCTTCACCGCAGCCAGCAAAGCCGACTTCCAGCATCAACTGCAAGCGGCCCTGGCGCAGCACATCAGCGAACAGTCCCTGCCACAAGTCGCGCTGTTCGCCGAGCAGTTCTTCGGCATCATCTCTCTGGACGAACTCACCCAACGCAGGCTTTCCGACCTGGCCGGCTGCACCCTGTCAGCCTGGCGCATCATCGAGCGTTTCGACCCCGAATACCCGCAAGTACGGGTTTACAACCCCGATTACGAACGCAATGGCTGGCAATCGACCCACAGCGTGGTCGAAGTGCTGCACCACGACCTGCCGTTCCTGGTCGACTCGGTACGCACCGAGCTCAACCGCCGCGGCTACAGCATCCACACCCTGCAGACCACCGTGCTCAGCGTGCGCCGCGGCGCCAAGGGCGAGCTGCTTGAACTGCTGCCCAAGGGCACCCAGGGCGAGGGCGTACGCCATGAGTCGCTGATGTACCTGGAGATCGACCGTTGCGCCAATGCCGCCGAGCTGACGGTACTGGCCCGCGAGATCGAGCAGGTGCTGGCCGAGGTGCGGGTGGTGGTTGCCGACTTCGAACCGATGAAGGCCAAGCTGCGTGAAGTGGTGGCGGAGGTGGAGCAGACCGCCTTTGGCCCGGCGCAGCATGAAAAGGGCGAGGTGAAGGCTTTTCTCGAGTGGCTGCTGGACAACCACTTCACCTTCCTGGGCTATGAAGAATTCACCGTAAAGGGCGACGCCGATGGCGGCCAGATGGTCTACGACGAGCAGTCGTTCCTCGGCCTGCCGCGCCGCCTGCGCGTGGGCCTGACGAGCGACGAGCTGCGCATCGAAGACTATGCCGTGGCCTACCTCAACGAACCGTTGCTGCTGTCGTTCGCCAAGGCCGCGCTGCCAAGCCGCGTACACCGCCCGGCCTACCCGGACTACGTGTCGATCCGCCAGCTGGACGCTGATGGCAAGGTGATCAAGGAACACCGCTTCATGGGCCTGTACACCTCGTCGGTGTACGGTGAAAGCGTGCATGCCATCCCTTATATCCGCCAGAAGGTCACCGAAGTCGAGCGCCGCTCGGGCTTCGATCCCAAGGCCCACCTGGGCAAGGAACTGGCCCAGGTGCTGGAAGTGCTGCCACGCGACGACCTGTTCCAGACCCCGGTCGACGAGCTGTTCAGCACCGTCATGTCGATCGTGCAGATCCAGGAACGCAACAAGATCCGCGTGTTCCTGCGCAAGGACCCGTACGGCCGCTTCTGCTACTGCCTGGCCTATGTACCGCGGGAAATCTACTCCACCGAAGTGCGGCAGAAGATCCAGCAGGTGCTGATGGAGCGCCTGAAGGCCAGCGACTGCGAGTTCTGGACCTTCTTCTCCGAATCGGTGCTGGCCCGTGTGCAGCTGATTTTGCGGGTAGACCCGAAAAACCGCATCGACATCGACCCGCAGCAGCTGGAACGCGAAGTGATCCAGGCCTGCCGCTCGTGGCATGACGACTACTCGGCGCTGGTGATCGAGAACTTCGGCGAAGCCCAGGGCACCAACATCCTCGCCGACTTCCCCAAAGGTTTCCCGGCTGGTTACCGCGAGCGCTTCGCCGCGCACTCGGCGGTGGTCGACCTGCAGCACGTGCTGAACCTGTCGGAAAGCAAGCCGCTGGCGATGAGCTTCTACCAGCCGCTGACCCAGGTCGGCGAGCGCACCCTGCACTGCAAGCTGTACCACGCCGACACGCCGCTGGCGCTGTCCGATGTGCTGCCGATCCTGGAGAACCTTGGCCTGCGCGTGCTCGGCGAGTTCCCGTATCGCCTGCGCCATGCCAGTGGCCGCGGCTACTGGATCCACGACTTCGCCTTCACCTACAGCGAAGGCCTGAGCCTGGACATCCAGCAGCTCAACGACACCCTGCAGGATGCCTTCATCCACATCGTCCGCGGCGATGCCGAGAACGACGCCTTCAACCGCCTGGTGCTGACCGCCGGCCTGCCATGGCGCGACGTGGCGCTGCTGCGCGCCTACGCCCGTTACCTGAAGCAGATTCGCCTGGGCTTCGACCTGGGCTACATCGCCAGCACCCTGAACAACCACACCGACATCGCCCGCGAGCTGACCCGGTTGTTCAAGACCCGCTTCTACCTGGCGCGCAAGCTCACCCAGGAAGACCTGGATGACAAGCAACTGCGCCTGGAACAAGCCATCCTGACCGCGCTGGACGACGTGCAGGTGCTCAACGAAGACCGCATCCTGCGTCGCTACCTGGACCTGATCAAGGCCACCCTGCGCACCAACTTCTACCAGCCGGACGCCAACGGCCACAACAAGTCGTACTTCAGCTTCAAGTTCAACCCCAAGCTGATCCCCGAACTGCCTAAACCAGTGCCCAAGTTCGAGATCTTCGTCTACTCGCCACGGGTCGAAGGCGTGCACCTGCGCTTTGGCAACGTCGCCCGCGGCGGCCTGCGCTGGTCCGACCGCGAGGAAGACTTCCGCACCGAGGTGCTGGGCCTGGTGAAAGCCCAGCAGGTGAAGAACTCGGTCATCGTGCCGGTCGGTGCCAAGGGCGGCTTCCTGCCGCGCCGCCTGCCGCTGGGCGGCAGCCGTGACGAGATCGCCGCCGAAGGCGTGGCGTGCTACCGCATCTTCATTTCCGGCCTGCTCGACATCACCGACAACCTCAAGGACGGTGGCGTGGTACCGCCGGCCAACGTGGTGCGCCATGACGATGACGACCCGTACCTGGTGGTGGCGGCCGACAAGGGCACCGCGACCTTCTCGGACATCGCCAACGGCATCGCCATCGACTACGGCTTCTGGCTGGGCGACGCCTTCGCCTCGGGCGGCTCGGCCGGTTACGACCACAAGAAGATGGGCATTACCGCGCGCGGCGCCTGGGTGGGCGTGCAGCGCCACTTCCGCGAGCGCGGCATCAATGTGCAGGAAGACCCGATCACCGTCATTGGCGTCGGCGACATGGCCGGCGACGTGTTCGGCAACGGCCTGCTGATGTCCGACAAGCTGCAACTGGTGGCGGCGTTCAACCACCTGCACATCTTCATCGACCCGAACCCGGAGCCAGCCGCAAGCTTTGCCGAACGCAAGCGCCTGTTCGACCTGCCGCGCTCGGCCTGGAGCGACTACGACACCAGCATCATGTCCGAAGGCGGCGGGATCTTCCCGCGCAGTGCCAAGAGCATCGCCATCAGCCCGCAGATGAAAGAGCGCTTCGCCATCGAAGCCGACCGCCTGACCCCGACCGAGCTGCTCAATGCGCTGCTCAAGGCACCGGTAGACCTGCTGTGGAACGGTGGCATCGGTACCTACGTCAAGGCCAGCACCGAGAGCCACGCCGACGTCGGCGACAAGGCCAACGACGCGCTGCGGGTCAATGGCAACGAACTGCGCTGCAAGGTGGTGGGCGAGGGCGGCAACCTGGGCATGACCCAGCTTGGCCGGGTCGAGTTCGGCCTGCATGGCGGCGCCACCAACACCGACTTCATCGACAACGCCGGCGGCGTGGACTGCTCCGACCACGAGGTCAACATCAAGATCCTGCTCAACGAAGTGGTGCAGGGTGGCGACATGACCGAGAAGCAGCGCAACCAGCTGCTGGGCAGCATGACCGACGAAGTGGCCGGCCTGGTGCTGGGCAACAACTACAAGCAGACCCAGGCGTTGTCGCTGGCGGCCCGCCGCGCCCGCGAGCGGATTGCCGAGTACAAGCGCCTGATGGCCGACCTGGAGGCCCGAGGCAAGCTGGATCGCGCCATCGAGTTCCTGCCGTCCGAAGAGCAGTTGGCCGAGCGCCTGGCCGCCGGCCAGGGCCTGACCCGCGCCGAGCTTTCGGTGTTGATCTCGTACAGCAAGATCGACCTCAAGGAACAGCTGCTCAAGTCGCTGGTGCCGGACGACGACTACCTGACCCGCGACATGGAAACCGCCTTCCCGCCGTCGCTGGTCAGCAAATTCGCCGAGTCCATGCGCCGCCACCGCCTGAAGCGCGAAATCGTCAGCACCCAGATCGCCAACGACCTGGTCAACAACATGGGCATCACCTTCGTCCAGCGCCTGAAGGAGTCGACCGGCATGAGCCCGGCCAACGTGGCCGGGGCCTATGTGATCGTGCGCGACATCTTCCACCTGCCGCACTGGTTCCGCCAGATCGAGGCACTGGACTACCAGGTGCCGGCGGAAATCCAGCTGACCCTGATGGACGAGCTGATGCGCCTGGGCCGCCGTGCCACCCGCTGGTTCCTGCGCAGCCGCCGCAACGAGCAGGACGCCGGGCGCGACACCGCGCACTTCGGGCCGAAGATCGCGCAACTGGGGCTCAAGCTCGACGAGTTGCTCGAAGGCCCGACCCGCGAGCGCTGGATGGTGCGCTACCAGGGCTTCGTCGAGGCTGGTGTGCCGGAGTTGCTGGCGCGCATGGTGGCTGGCACTACCCACCTGTACACCCTGTTGCCGATCATCGAGGCCTCGGATGTTACCGGCCATGACCCGGCGCAGGTGGCCAAGGCGTTCTTCGCCGTGGGCAGCGCACTGGACCTGACCTGGTACCTGCAGGAAATCAGCAACCTGCCGGTGGAGAACAACTGGCAGGCGCTGGCCCGCGAGGCGTTCCGCGACGACATCGACCTGCAGCAGCGGGCGATTACCATCTCGGTACTGCAGATGGCCGATGCACCGGAAGACATGGACGCCCGCGTGGCGCTGTGGGCCGAGCAGCACCGGGTGATGGTGGAGCGCTGGCGCGCCATGCTGGATGACCTGCGCAATGCCACCGGTACCGACTATGCGATGTACGCGGTAGCCAACCGCGAGCTGGTCGACCTGGCCATGAGCGGGCAGGCGGCGGTGGTGCCGTCCTGAGCCATGAGCTGAAATGAAAAGCCCCGGCAGTGATGCCGGGGCTTTTTTATTCCTGTGCTGGCCCTTTCGCGGGTGAACCCGCTCCCACAGGGATATCACAAGACTTGAGTGTAGTGAGGCCCCTGTGGGAGCGGGTTTACCCGCGAGGAGGCCGGTACAGGCTTACTTGAACCTGCGCTCCACCCCTTTCTCCACCAGAATCTTCGCCGAAATCTCCTCCCACAGGGATATCACAAGACTTGAGTGCAGTGAGGTCCCTGTGGGAGCGGGTTTACCCGCGAAGAGGACGGTACAGGCTTACTTGAACCTGCGCTCCACCCCTTTCTCTACCAGAATCTTCGCCGAAATCTCCTCCCACAGGGATATCACAAGACTTGAGTGCAGTGAGGTCCCTGTGGGAGCGGTTTTACCCGCGAAGAGGCCGGTAGAGGCTTACTTGAACCTGCGCTCCACCCCTTTCTCCACGAGAATCTTCGCCGAAATCTCCTCCACCGAAAAATGCGTGGAATTGATGTTGGGAATGTTCTCCCGGCGGAACAGGTTTTCCACCTCGCGCACTTCGAACTCGCACTGGGCAAAGCTGGAATAGCGGCTGTTGGGCTTGCGCTCGTGGCGGATGGCGGTGAGGCGGTCGGGGTCGATGGTCAGGCCGAACAGCTTGTTGTGGTGCTTTTTCAGCACCGCCGGCAGCTGCAGGCGCTCCATGTCGTCCTCGGTCAGCGGGTAGTTGGCGGCGCGGATGCCGAACTGCATGGCCATGTACAGGCAGGTGGGGGTCTTGCCGCAGCGCGATACGCCTACCAGGATCAGGTCGGCCTTGTCGTAGTAGTGGGTGCGCGCGCCATCGTCGTTGTCCAGGGCGAAATTCACCGCCTCGATGCGTTCCATGTAGTTGGAATTGCCGCCGATCGAGTGCGACTTGCCGACGGAATACGACGAATGGGCAGTCAATTCCTGTTCAAGCGGGGACAAAAACGAAGAAAAGATGTCGATCATGAAGCCATTCGAGGTAGCCAGGATCTCACGGATGTCCTGATTGACGATGGTGTCGAAGATGATCGGGCGTACACCATCGCGCTCGGCCGCGGCGTTGATCTGCTGGACCATGGTCCGCGCCTTTTCCGGCGAATCGATGTAGGGACGGGTGAATTTATTGAACGGAATGCTCTCGAATTGAGCGAGCAGACTCTGGCCCAGGGTTTCGGCAGTGATGCCGGTGCCGTCGGAGATGAAGAACGCGGTTCGTTTCATTTGCGATCTGGGCCTTAAGCTGATGACGTTTCTTGGATATGATAAGTTCGGTTTGCCGAATGCGGCTGTCGGCATTCTCACTTATTTTCCAGGTACAGGCCACAAGCGTCCGGCCAAGTCAACGAAGGCAGGCGGGCGCCCTTGAGCTTTTCCAATACAGTTAGTGGAGAGATCACCTTGGTAGAGTACGTAGTTTCCCTCGATAAGCTCGGCGTCCATGATGTGGAGCATGTGGGGGGCAAGAACGCATCCCTGGGCGAGATGATCAGCAACCTCGCAGGTGCTGGTGTATCGGTGCCGGGCGGCTTTGCCACTACGGCGCAGGCGTACCGCGATTTTCTCGAACAGAGTGGTCTCAACGACCGTATCCACGCCGCGCTCGACGCACTCGACGTGGATGACATCAACGCCCTGACCAAGACCGGCGCGCAGATTCGCCAGTGGGTCATGGAAGCCGACTTCCCGGCCCGCCTGGATTCGGAAATCCGTACGGCCTTCGCCGAAATGGCTGCCGGCAACGACAACATGGCAGTTGCCGTGCGCTCCTCGGCCACCGCCGAAGACCTGCCGGACGCCTCGTTCGCCGGTCAGCAGGAAACCTTCCTCAACATCCGCGGCGTCGACAACGTGATCCGCGCGGCCAAGGAAGTGTTCGCCTCGCTGTTCAACGACCGTGCCATCGCCTACCGCGTGCACCAGGGCTTCGACCACAAGCTGGTGGCCCTGTCCGCCGGCGTGCAGCGCATGGTCCGCTCCGAAACCGGCACCGCCGGCGTCATGTTCACCCTCGACACCGAGTCGGGCTTCCGCGACGTGGTATTCATCACCGGCGCCTACGGCCTGGGCGAAACCGTGGTGCAGGGTGCGGTCAACCCTGACGAATTCTACGTGCACAAACAAACCCTGGAGGCCGGCCGCCCGGCCATCCTGCGCCGCAACCTGGGCAGCAAGGCGATCAAGATGGTCTACGGCGAAGAAGCCAAGGCCGGCCGTTCGGTCAAGACCGTCGAAGTGGACCGCGCCGAGCGCGCGCGCTTCTGCCTGACCGATGCCGAGGTCAGCGAGCTGGCCAAGCAGGCCATGATCATCGAGAAGCACTACCAGCGCCCGATGGACATCGAATGGGCCAAGGACGGTGACGACGGCAAGCTGTACATCGTCCAGGCGCGCCCCGAGACGGTGAAGAGCCGCTCCAGCGCCAACGTCATGGAACGTTACCTGCTGAAAGAGAAGGGCACCGTACTGGTCGAAGGCCGCGCCATTGGCCAGCGCATCGGCGCCGGCAAGGTCCGCGTGATCAACGACGTATCGGAAATGGACAAGGTCCAGCCGGGCGACGTGCTGGTCTCCGACATGACCGACCCGGACTGGGAACCGGTGATGAAGCGCGCCAGCGCCATCGTCACCAACCGTGGCGGGCGTACCTGTCACGCGGCGATCATCGCCCGTGAGCTGGGCATTCCGGCCGTGGTCGGTTGCGGCAACGCCACCCAGGTGCTGAAAGATGGCCAGGGTGTGACCGTATCCTGTGCCGAAGGCGATACCGGCTTCATCTTCGAGGGCGAGCTGGGCTTCGACGTCAAGCAGAACTCGGTCGACGCCATGCCTGACCTGCCGTTCAAGATCATGATGAACGTCGGCAACCCGGACCGTGCCTTCGATTTCGCCCAGTTGCCCAACGCCGGTGTCGGCCTGGCGCGCCTGGAGTTCATCATCAACCGCATGATCGGCGTGCACCCCAAGGCACTGCTGAACTACGCCGGCCTGCCGGCCGACCTGAAGGACAGCGTCGACAAGCGCATCGCCGGCTACAACGACCCGGTCGGCTTCTACGTCGAGAAGCTGGTCGAAGGCATCAGCACCCTGGCTGCGGCCTTCTACCCGAAAAAGGTCATCGTGCGCCTGTCGGACTTCAAGTCCAACGAGTACGCCAACCTGATCGGCGGCAAGCTGTACGAGCCGGAAGAAGAAAACCCGATGCTGGGCTTCCGTGGCGCTTCGCGCTACATCAGCGAATCTTTCCGTGACTGCTTCGAGCTCGAGTGCCGTGCGCTCAAGCGCGTGCGCAACGAGATGGGCCTGACCAACGTCGAGATCATGGTGCCGTTCGTACGCACCCTGGGTGAAGCCAGCCAGGTCGTCGACCTGCTTGCCGAAAACGGCCTG
Source organism: Pseudomonas sp. B23(2017) (assembly GCF_002113725.1). NCBI lineage: Bacteria > Pseudomonadati > Pseudomonadota > Gammaproteobacteria > Pseudomonadales > Pseudomonadaceae > Pseudomonas > Pseudomonas sp. B23(2017). The sequence goes on from NZ_NEJM01000013.1 coordinate 74,651, forward strand.
GCCCGCGGCGAAAACGGCCTGCGCGTGATCATGATGTGCGAACTGCCGTCCAACGCCATCCTCGCCGAAGAGTTCCTGGAATACTTCGACGGCTTCTCGATCGGCTCCAACGACCTGACCCAGCTGACCCTGGGCCTGGACCGTGACTCGGGCATCATCGCCCACCTGTTCGACGAGCGTAACCCTGCGGTGAAGAAGCTGCTGGCCAACGCCATTGCCGCGTGCAACAAGGCTGGCAAGTACATCGGCATCTGCGGCCAGGGCCCGTCGGACCACCCGGACCTGGCCAAGTGGCTGATGGAACAGGGCATCGACAGCGTGTCGCTGAACCCGGACTCGGTACTCGAAACCTGGTTCTACCTGGCCGAAGGGCAGGGCGCGGTCTGATGCAGTAAAACGCGGGGGTACGTCTGGCGTACCCCCGCCTGGTTTTTTCCAGGGCGAGCTCCAGCAATGGATCCCGCCCTTTTTTGTGCACCAAGCAACCTTATGCAAAGCAGCAGCACTCTATTCCCCGTGGCCCTGCTCAGTGCCGAGCGCCGCGGCGACCTCAGCGAAGATGTGTACCGGATCAAGGCCGGCAACGGCCCTGACCCCAGCGTCGAGCTGGCTGTCACCCGCCTGGGGCTGGCCGATCAGGGCCAGGCCCAGGGCGTGCCGGTCATTCTCCTGCACGGCAGCTTCTCCAACCGCCGCTTCTGGTACTCGCCCAAAGGGGTTGGCCTGGGGGCCTATCTCGCCCGCGCCGGCTTCGATGTGTGGATCCCGGAAATGCGCGGCCATGGCCTGTCGCCGCGCAACCATGACTGGAAGCACAACAGCGTTGCCGCCTATGCCCGCGATGACCTGCCGCTGATTGCCGCGTTCGTGCGCGAGCAGTCGGGCCAGACGCCGCACTGGGTCGGCCATTCCCTGGGCGGCACGACCCTGGCGGCAGCGCTGGGCGGTGGTTTTCTGCCTGCCGAGCAGGTGGCCAGCGTGGCGCTGTTCGGTACCCAGATCAGCCGCGTCTACTGGCCGTTGAAAGTGCCGCCGCTGGCCTGGGGGGCGAAGCTGCTGCTCAAGCGCTGGGGGCAGATTTCCGGGCCGCGTTTCAAGCGTGGGCCGGAGGATGAGCCGATCGGCCTGGCCCTGGAGAGCATGCGCTGGCATGGCCTGTTCGGGCGCTTTGGCGACAGGCAGAGCGACTGGTGGGCGGGGCTGGCCGAGGTGGATGTGCCGCTGCTGGCGGTGGCGGGTGCGGGGGACTTCCAGGACCCGGTGTGGGCCTGCCGCAAGCTGTTCGAGCAATTGGGCGGTGAGCGCAAGCAGTTTCTGCGGCTGGGGCTCGAGGAAGGCTTCGAGGCTTTCGGGCATGTCGACATGCTGGTGAGCAAGGCCGCGCAGGTGCAGGTGTGGCCGCTGGTGGAGCGTTGGCTGCGGGATCCGCTGGTGCCGGTGCATGAATCCACGGTGGTGGCGGAGCCTGTGCCCGTCGGTTGATTCTGCTGTGTCTGGACTGGCCCTATCGCCGGCAAGCCAGCTCCCACAGGAGTACCACTAGCCTGAAGCCAGCGGGGTCCTGTGGGAGCTGGCTTGCCGGCGATAGGGCCGGTACAGGCAAAACACAACTGACTGCTTGGTCCCGGATGACTGCAATGGGCTCTACGGTGTAGCCTTGGCCGATACCCGCTTTCGTTGTGACTGACAGGAGCTTCCCATGCAGCATTACGTTACGCCCGACCTGTGTGATGCCTACCCGGACCTGGTGCAGGTGCTGGAACCGATGTTCAGCAATTTCGGCGGCCGCGATTCGTTCGGCGGCCAGATCGTCACCATCAAGTGCTTCGAAGACAACTCGCTGGTCAAGGAGCAGGTCGAGCTCGATGGCAAGGGCAAGGTCCTGGTCGTCGATGGTGGTGGCTCGCTGCGCCGCGCACTGCTCGGCGACATGCTCGCCGAGAAGGCTGCCAAGAACGGTTGGGAAGGCCTGGTGATCTACGGCTGCGTGCGTGACGTCGACGTGCTGATCCAGACCGACGTCGGCGTGCAGGCCCTGGCCAGCCACCCGATGAAGACCGACAAGCGCGGCATCGGCGACCTCAACGTGGCAGTGACCTTCGCCGGGGTGACCTTCCGCCCGGGCGAGTACGTGTATGCCGACAACAATGGCGTGCTGGTCTCGCCAAGCCCGCTGAAAATGCCGGAGTGATGCGCCGCCCGCGCTGATGGAGCTTTGATGTTCGAGGAAGACAACGCGCAGTGGGGGCTGGTACACGCCCTGGTGCTCGATGGCAAAGGCGGCGCGCGCTCGATTGCCCGTACCGAGCTGGACGACCTGCAGCTGCAACCCGAGCAGAGCCTGTGGCTGCACTGGGACCGCAGCCATCCGCAAACCCGCACCTGGCTGCTGCACGACAGCGGCCTGAGCGCGTTCGCCTGCGAGCTGCTCCTGGAAGAAAACACCCGGCCGCGCCTGCTGCCCATGGCCGATGAACAGTTGTTGCTGTTCCTGCGTGGGGTCAACCTCAACCCGGGTGCAGAGCCCGAAGACATGGTCTCGGTGCGCATCTTCGCCGAGGCGCAGCGGGTCATCTCGCTGCGCCTGCGGCCGTTGCGCGCCAGTGACGAGATTCTCCAGCAGCTCGAAGAGGGCAGGGGCCCGAAATCGGCTTCCGAGCTGTTGCTGCTGATGGGCGAACTGCTGACCGAAAAGGTCCAGGGCCTGGTCAGCGACCTGTCTGAACTGGTCGACCTGGAAGAAGAAAAGGTCGAATCCGACGAACGGTACACCCCAGAGAATGGCTGCCTGCAGCAGATCCGCCGGCGTGCCGCCGGTCTGCGGCGTTTCCTGGCTCCGCAGCGAGAGATCTACGCCCAGCTGTCGCGTAGCAAATGGAGCTGGTTCGTCGATGCCGACGCCGATTACTGGAACGAGCTGAACAACAGCCTGATCCGCTACCTCGAAGAGCTGGAACTGACCCGCGAACGGGCCGCCCTGGTGCTGGAAAGCCAGGATCGCCGGCGCAGCGAGCGCATGAACCGCACCATGTACCGCTTCGGCATCATCACCTGCATCTTCCTGCCCATGAGCTTCATCACCGGGCTGCTGGGCATCAATGTCGGCGGCATCCCGGGGGCGGAAAACCCCTATGGCTTCCTGTTTGCCTGCATCGTCGTGCTGGGGCTGGCGGTGGGGCAGTGGTGGCTGTTCCGGCGGTTGCGGTGGGTATAGATGCTCATTGACCTGCACCGGCCCTATCGCCGGCAAGCCAGCTCCCACAGGTACACCACAGGTTTCAAGGCTTGTGGTACCCCTGTGGGAGCTGGCTTGCCGGCGATAGGGCCAGTGCAGGCAAGCGCCATTCATTTTGAAACACTCGTCCCAATGCGATGTGTGACCCATCGACCGGCCATCTCGTCTCTGACTGACACTGCGCGAGGTGCCCATGCACGATCCGTTTGAAGAATCCCTGCGCGACCTGCTCAAGGCGTCACCCTCCGGCAATGACCGGGACGACCGGGACGACGCCGCTTGCCTGGGTCGCGTGCTGAAAACCGCCAACCGCCAGGTTGGCGCGGGCGATCTGTTCAGCCTGCTTGGCCGCTGGAGCCAGGCGCTGCTGATCGCCGTGAACAATGGCGCGGCGCATGTTGCGCCGGTGCGTCGACACTCTTCCCGCAACGCTGCCAACGGCAGCAAAGCAGATAAGGCCGATTGAATATGGAACTCGATCTCTGGACCCAGAGCCTGGTCACCGCCATGACTGCCCTTTGGACCAAGGTAGCGAACTTCATCCCCAACCTGTTCGGCGCGCTGGTCGTGGTGCTGCTCGGTTTCGTGGTGGCCAAGCTGCTCGACACGCTGCTGTCCAAACTGCTGGCCAAGTTCGGCCTGGACCGCCTGATGGCCGGCACCGGCCTGACCAAGATGCTCGGCCGGGTCGGCATCCAGGTACCCATCTCCACCCTGATCGGCAAGATCGTCTACTGGTTCGTGCTGCTCATCTTCCTGGTCTCGGCCGCCGAGTCGCTGGGCCTGGAGCGGGTCTCGGCAACCCTCGACATGCTTGCCCTGTACCTGCCGAAGGTGTTCGGCGCAGCCCTGGTGCTGCTGGCTGGCGTGCTGCTGGCCCAGGTGGCAAACGGCCTGGTACGCGGCGCTGCCGAAGGCATCGGCCTGGAATACTCGGCAGGCCTGGGGCGTATCACCCAGGGCCTGGTGATCATCATCAGCATCTCGGTGGCCATCAGCCAGCTGGAGGTGAAAACCGACCTGCTGAACCATGTGATCGTGATCGGGCTGATTACCGTTGGTCTGGCCGTTGCGTTGGCAATGGGCCTGGGCAGCCGCGAAATCGCCGGGCAGATCCTGGCCGGCATCTACGTGCGCGAGCTGTACCAGGTGGGCCAGCAGGTGCGGATTGGCGAGGTCGAAGGGCATATCGAGGAGATCGGTACGGTCAAGACGACGCTGCTGACCGATGATGGCGAACTGGTATCGCTGTCCAATCGTGAGCTGCTTGAACAGCGAGTCAATAGCCGCTAACCGCACAAAGCTGTTAATGTATGCCGCCGCGAAAATCGACCCACGGGGTCGCGCGGCGACATTGACCTGACTGTCGGCCAGATCCGTTTTGAATAAAGTTCATTCGCCGCCCATGCGTTATGACCCCCGCGAGCTCACCGACGAAGAGTTGGTGGCGCGTTCGCATGAGGAGCTGTACCACGTTACCCGCGCCTATGAAGAGCTCATGCGGCGCTACCAACGGACCCTGTTCAACGTCTGTGCGCGTTATCTGGGGAACGACCGTGACGCGGACGATGTCTGTCAGGAAGTCATGTTGAAAGTGCTGTACGGGCTGAAGAACTTCGAGGGTAAGTCCAAGTTCAAGACCTGGCTCTACAGCATCACCTACAACGAATGCATTACCCAGTACCGCAAGGAGCGCCGTAAACGTCGGTTGATGGATGCCTTGAGTCTGGACCCTGTTGAAGAGGCGTCCGAAGACAAGGCTCCAAAGCCGGAAGAAAAAGGCGGGCTGGACAAGTGGCTGGTGCATGTGAACCCGATTGACCGGGAAATCCTGGTGCTGCGTTTTGTCGCAGAGCTGGAATTTCAGGAAATTGCCGACATCATGCACATGGGCCTGAGCGCGACAAAAATGCGCTACAAGCGCGCGCTAGACAAGCTTCGGGAGAAATTTGCCGGCCTCGATGAAACTTAGTGGCGTGCAAATATCTCTAACGAACCGGCGAGTTCTGCTAGACTTGCCGTCGAGTTGTCCCCCTTGTTTGTGGTGGGACTGCTTAACTATCACCAGATGGGGATTTAACGGATGAAATTGAAAAACACCTTGGGCTTGGCCATTGGCTCGCTCGTCGCTGCTACTTCGTTCGGCGTTCTGGCTCAAGGCCAAGGCGCTGTGGAAATCGAAGGCAACGTTACCAAGCAGTACTACGACAGCGAACGTAACTTCAAGAACGACGGCACCAATCCTGGTGTTCGCCTGGGCTACTTCCTGACCGACGACGTTTCCCTGGACCTCGGCTACAACGAGACCCACAACGCTCGTGGTGAAGTCTTCAACAAAGACATCAAAGGTTCCAAGGCCAAGCTCGACGCTACCTACCACTTCGGTACCGTGGGCGACGCTCTGCGTCCGTACGTTTCCGCCGGTTTCGCTCACGAGAGCCTGGGCCAGGCCACTCGTAGCGGCCGCGACCACTCCACCTTCGCCAACGTTGGCGCTGGCGCCAAGTGGTACATCACCGACATGTTCTTCGCCCGTGCTGGCGTAGAAGCCATGTACAACATCGACAACGGCAACACCGAGTGGGGCCCGACCGTTGGTGTTGGTCTGAACTTCGGCGGTAGCCCGAAGCAAGCTGAAGTCGCTCCGGCTCCAGTTGCCGAAGTGTGCTCCGACTCCGACAACGACGGCGTTTGCGACAACGTCGACAAGTGCCCAGACACCCCAGCCAACGTTACCGTTGACGCTGATGGCTGCCCGGCTGTTGCCGAAGTCGTTCGCGTTGAGCTGGACGTCAAGTTCGACTTCGACAAGTCGGTCGTCAAGCCAAACAGCTACGGCGACATCAAGAACCTGGCTGACTTCATGAAGCAGTACCCACAGACCACCACCACCGTGGAAGGTCACACTGACTCCGTCGGCCCAGACGCTTACAACCAGAAGCTGTCCGAGCGTCGTGCCAACGCTGTCAAGCAGGTCCTGACCCAGCAGTACGGCGTGGAATCCAGCCGTGTTGACTCGGTTGGCTACGGCGAAACCCGTCCGGTTGCCGACAACGCCACCGAAGAAGGCCGCGCTGTCAACCGTCGCGTTGAAGCTCAGGTAGAAGCCCAGGCCAAGTAATTGGTTTGAAGCTTCATGAAAAACCCGGCCTCGGCCGGGTTTTTCTTTGCCTGTTTCTTGGGTTTGTGTGCCCCTTGTGGGAGCGGCCTTGTGTCGCGAAAGGGGCGCGTAGCGGCCCCAGCTTTTCAGCTTCGCCGCAGGTATTGCCGGGGCTGCTGTGCAGCCCTTTCGCGACACAAGGCCGCTCCCACAAAGGCCGGCGCAGGCAGCGCATCATCCAGCAATTGCCACCAATTCCTGAACCACCTGTTCCCCAACCACCTCCCCGATCACCAAAATCGCCGGGCTACGCAAGCCAAACCCCCGCGCATCCTCGGCCATCCCCCGCACATCGCTCCTGCACTCCCGCTGCTGCGGCAACGAGGCATTTTCGATCATCGCCACCGGCGTCGCCGGTGCCATGCCCCCGTCCAGCAACCCTTGGCGCACCTGCTCCAGCCTGGCCACGCCCATGTACACCACCAGCGTCGTCCCGCCCTGGGCCAAGGCCGCCCAGTTCAGTTCGCTGTCGTCCTGGGTATGTGCCGTGACCAGCGTCACGCCCCGGCTCACACCCCGTGAGGTCAGGGAAATCCCGCATTGCGTGGCGCCAGCCAGGCCTGCGGTGATGCCGTTGACCACTTCCACCTCGATGCCATGCCCTTGCAGCCACAGCGCCTCTTCACCACCACGGCCGAAGATGCACGGGTCGCCGCCCTTGAGCCGGACCACGCAGCGCCCTTGCCGCGCATGGCGCAGCATCAGGCGCTGGATGAACGCCTGCGGAGTGGAGCGGCAGCCGCCGCGCTTGCCCACGGCAATCACCCGGGCCTGTGGGCAATGCTCCAGCACCGCCGGGTTGACCAGGTCGTCGATCATCACCACAGCGGCTTGCTGCAATGCGCGTACAGCCTTGAGGGTGAGCAGTTCGGGGTCGCCAGGACCAGCACCAACCAGCCAGACTTTCGCATTCATCAGGGTTTCCTCATCGGCAAGGTGCGTTCAGCCCTTTAGCAGGGTGAGCAGCAATATCAGGTTGAACAGCAAGGACAGCAGGGCCAGGGTGCGCCAGACCTTCAACGGTTCGCGCTCCAGCAACGGCCGTGGCCGGCTGGGCAGTTCCTGGCGGTCGCCACGTTCGAGCAGCAGCAACCAGTGTTCGGCGGTTTCGAAGCGCTGCGCCGGGTCCGCTGCCAGTGCCTGCTGCAGGTTGTGCTGCAGCCATTCCGGCAGGTCGGGACGGTAGCGCGCGGCGTTGACCGGCTGGCCGAAGCGTGGGCGCTGGAAGGCCTCCACCTCGCCGTAGGGGTAATGCCCGGTCAGCAGGTGATACAACGTCACGCCCACGGCATACAGGTCCTGGCGTGGGCTGGGCGGTTGGCCGTCGAACGCTTCCGGGGCAATGTATGACGGTGTGCCCGGCAACTCGTGCAGCGGGTCTTCGGACAAGCCCGGGCAGTAGGCCAGGCCGAAGTCCAGCAGGCGCAGCTGCCCATCGCTGCCCAAGTGCAGGTTCTCTGGCTTGATGTCGCGGTGCAGCAAGTTGCGCCGGTGCAGTACGCCGACCGCCTGCAGCAGCTGCCGGGCCAGCTCCAGCCACTGCGGCATGGGTAGCGGGCCGTGCTCGGCCAGCAGCGCTGCCAGGCTCTGGCCGGGGTATTCGCGCATCACGTAGTACAGGTGCTGTCGCTGGCTGGCGGTGTGCAGCTCGGGGAAGTGCCGGCCAGCGACCCGGCGCAGGAACCATTCTTCCAGCAACAGCCCTTGCGCCGCGCCGGGCTCCTGTTCGCGTGCGGCGGGCAGGGTCTTCAGCAGCCAGGCTTGGCCCTGGGCATCGCGTACCCGGTACAGCAGCGACTGGCGGCTTTGCGAAAGCAGCTTTTCGGCTTGCCAGCCATCGATTACCTGGCCTTCACGCAGCGGGCCGGGCACTGGCCATTGCTGCAGTTGCGCCAAGGTGTCGCCCAGGTTGGCCGTGCCCAGTTGCTCGACCTGCACCAGCAAGGCACTGGCGTTGTCCTGGCTGCCGTTCAGGTGCGCGCTGGCGACCAGGGTGTCGACGGCCAATTGCAGGTCGGGTTGCTCGCGCAGTACCGCCTGGATGTGCTGGTCGCCCAGGCTGGCCCATACGCCATCGCTCAACAGCAAGAAGCTCTCGCCCGGCTGCAGCTCACCTTCCAGATAATCCACCAGCAGGTGCTGGTCCAGGCCCAGCGCGCGTTTCAGCACATGCTGCATGCCTGGCTGGTCCCAGACATGGTCTTCGCTCAGGCATTGCAGGCGCCCAGCGTGCCAGCGGTACACACGGCAGTCACCCACGTGGGCCAGGGTAAAGCGCCGGCCACGCAGCACCAGCGCGCTGAGGGTGGTCAGCAGTGGCTGGCCACTGCCTTGGGCGCGCAACCAGCGGTTCTGCGCCAGCAGCAGGCGGTCGAGGGCCTGGGCCACGCTCCAGGTCGCGGGGGTGGCGTAGTAGTCCAGGGCCAGCGCCTGCAGGCTGGCACGGGCTGCCAGGCCGCCATCGGCACATTGACTGACGCCGTCGGCGAGGGCGAACAGGTAGCCTTTGCTGGCGGCCAGCTCCGGCGCCGGGGTAACCAGGCGCAGGGCGTCCTGGTTTTCCTCGCGCGGCCCGGTGGCGCTGGCCTGGGCAAAGTTCAGTTGCAGGCTCATGGCTGTGCCTCAGACCCGTGCCGCGGTAACCGCAGCCGAGCCCCAGGTGGTGCGCCAGCGCTGTTTCACGCCGTGCAGGCCGAACCAGGCCAGCAAGCCCAGGCTGGCGAACAGCCACAGCCCCAGCTGGTAGTCACCGGTGTGCTGCTTGATGGTGCCAAGCCCGGCGGCCAGCAGGAAGCCTCCGATGCCGCCGGCCATGCCGATCAGCCCGGTCATCACGCCGATCTCCTGGCGGAAGCGTTGCGGCACCAGCTGGAACACCGCGCCATTGCCGGCCCCCAGGCCGAGCATGGCGCTGACGAACAGGGCCAGTGCGGCGGCGGCGCTAGGCAGGTTGAAGCCGACTGCAGCGATGCAGATGGCCGCCACACTGTACATGCCCAGCAGGGTGCGGATGCCGCCGAAGCGGTCGGCCAGAGCGCCGCCGAGCGGGCGCATCAGGCTGCCGGCGAACACGCAGGCAGCGGTGTAGTAGCCAGCGGTGACCGGGCTCAGGCCATACTGATCGCTGAAATAGCCGGGCAGGGCGCTGGCCAGTCCGATGAAGCCGCCGAAGGTGACGCTGTAGAAGAACATGAACCACCAGCTGTCACGGTCGCCCAGGGCCTTGAGGTAGTCGGCCATGGCTTTTGGCTTGGGCCGCTGCGGAGCATTGCGTGCCAGCAGGGCGAACACCAACAGGGCCAGCGACAGCGGGACCAGCGCGAAGCCGAACACATTGTTCCAGCCAAAGCCCGCAGCCAGCGCCGGGGCCAGCAGGGCGGCGAACACCGTGCCGGAGTTGCCGGCACCGGCAATGCCCATGGCTTTGCCTTGGTGCTGTGGCGGGTACCACTGCGAGGCCAGCGGCAGTGACACGGCGAACGAGGCACCGGCAAAGCCGAGGAACACGCCCAGCAGCAGCGCTTGTTCATAGCTGTGCACGCCCAGGTGCCAGGCAGCGGCGAGGGCGATGATGACCACCACCTGGCCGATCAGCCCTGCGGTCTTGGGCGAAAGGCGGTCGACCAGCACGCCCATGGCAAAGCGCAGGATCGCCCCGGCCAGGATCGGCGTGGCCACCATCAGGCCCCGTTGTTGTGCACTCAGCTGCAGATCGGCGGCAATCTGCACCGCCAGTGGGCCAAGCAGGTACCAGACCATGAAGCTGAGGTCGAAGTACAGGAACGCGGCGAACAGCGTGGGCACATGCCCGGATTTCCAGAAGCTGGTACTCATCGAACACCTCACTCGGCAATGCAACGGAACGAAAAAGACGCCGCTACCCGCTCCACGTGGGTGGAGGGGAGAGCGACGTCTTTGTCGGGATCAAGTGGGCAACCGCCGTTGGCTACCGGTGATATTTGTTCAGCAAGAGATGGGCCAACTCTGAGAAGTTGCAGTCCCCTTGTAGGAGCGGCCTTGTGTCGCGATGGGCTGCGCAGCAGCCCCAGGATCTCAGCTTCGCGGCAGAGATTGCCGGGGCTGCTGCGCAGCCCATCGCGACACAAGGCCGCTCCTACAGGGACCGCGTGAAGCAGGTTGCTAGCCCAGCATCTCGTGCATGGCAATGATCTGCTCGGCCACCTGGATCAGCTTCTGCTGCCGGCTCATGGCCTGGCGGCGCATCAGGGTGTAGGCCTGTTCTTCGTTGCAGTCCTTCATCTTCATCAGCAAACCCTTGGCCTGCTCGATGCGCTTGCGCTCGGCCAGTTGCTGGTCGCGCGCAAGCAGCTGCGCCTTAAGCGCCTGGTCGCTTTCGAAGCGGGCCATGGCCACGTCCAGGATCGGTTGCAGCCGCTCGGCATGAATGCCTTCGACGATGTAGGCGCTGACCCCTGCCTGGATCGCCTGGCGCATCACCCCGGGGTCGTGCTCGTCGGTGAACAGCACGATCGGCCGCGGCTGGTCACGGCTGACCAGGACCACCTGTTCCATCACATCGCGGTCCGGTGAGTCGGTATCGATCAGCACCACGTCCGGGCGCACCGTTTCGACGCAGGCGGGCAGGTCGATGGTCAGGTCTGGGGCTTCGATGACCTCGAAGCCGGCCTCGCTCAAGGCCGCCTTGAGGCGGCCGAGTTTGCTCTGGGTGTCGTCGATCAGCAGGATGCGCAACATGAATGGTCCCCCTCACGCGCCGACACGGGCATCAGGCAGGTCGCCCAGTGCATGCAGGCTGAAACTGCGGGCATAACCGTAGGGGTCACTGCCGTCCCAGCGGCTGCCATCGATCAGCAGGCTGCTGCGCATCGGCTGCTCGGGGCAGGCCACGCCGAGGCTTTGTGCCGCCTCGCCATACAGTGCCAGCTGCTGGACCTGGCGGGCCACGCCGAGGTAGTCGGGGTCGTCGCGCAGCAGGCCCCAGCGGCGGAACTGGGTCATGAACCACATGCCGTCGGACAGGTACGGCAGGTTGGCCCGGCCATGATCGTGCAGGCGCAGGGCGTGCGGGTCTTGCCAGTGGTTGCCCAGGCCATCGTGGTAGCTGCCGAGCAGGCGTGGTTCGATACTTGTCAGCGGGGTGGCCAGGTAGGCGCTGCCGCTGAGCAGTTGCGCAGTGCTGCGGCGGTTCTCCGGGCTTTGCTCGATGAAGCGGCTGGCAGCGAGGACCGCCTTGATCAGCGCGCGGGCGCTGTTGGGGTATTGCTCGGCAAAGGCGCGGGCGCAGGCCAGGACCTTTTCCGGGTGGTCCGGCCAGATCGACTGGCTGGTGGCCAGGGTGAAGCCCTGGCCCGTGGCTACGGCATCGGCAGCCCAGGGTTCGCCCACGCAGAAGCCGTCGATGCGCCCGGCCTGGATATGCGCGGCCATCTGCGCTGGTGGTACCACCACGCTGTCGACGTCGCGCAATGGGTGGATGCCCTGGCTGGCCAGCCAGTAATACAGCCACATGGCGTGGGTGCCGGTGGGGAAGGTCTGGGCGAAGGTGAGGCGTGCGCCATGCTGGTGCACCAGGCGCGCCAATGCTTCAGGGTTGGTCACGCCTTTGCGCTGCAGGGCCGGGGACAGGTTTATGGCCTGGGCGTTCTGGTTCAGCCCCATGAGCACGGCCATGGCGCTGGCCGGTACACCGCCGATGCCCAGGTGCACGGCGTACACCAGGCCATACAGGCAGTGCGCGGCATCCAGCTCGCCGCTGACCAGCTTGTCGCGCAGCCCGGCCCAGGAGCCCTGGCGCTTGAGGTTGAGGGTAAGGCCGTGCTGCTGGGCGAAGCCCTGGGTGGCGGCGACTACCACCGAGGCGCAGTCGGTCAGGGCCATGTAGCCGATGTTCAGGCTGGGCTTTTCCGGCGCGTCGCTGCCGTTGACCCAGGCCAGGGGCGTTGCTCGGGGTACAGTGTTCACAAGGTTCCTCGCCCGTACTGATAAGGCTGTGGGCTTTTCCGGTGCAACCGATGTGCCATCTGGCAGCCTCCCTGTGGAGCAACTGCCTTGTGCCGCCTGCATTGGCCTCATCGCCGGCAAGCCAGCTCCCACAGATACAGCACAGGTCAGCCCTTGTGTTGTTCCTGTGGGAGCTGGCTTGCCGGCGATGGGCTGCGCAGCAGCCCCACGATTTGCTGTCATGCCGGCCTCGCGCTGGCTATAATCGCCCCCTCATTCACCCCGAGCCTTGCCCGCCCATGTATACCCTGGCCCGCCAGCTGCTGTTCAAGCTTTCTCCGGAAACCTCCCACGACCTGTCCCTGGACCTGATCGGCGCCGGTGGCCGTCTTGGCCTCAACGGCATGCTGTGCAAGCAGCCGGCGGCTTTGCCGGTTACGGTCATGGGCTTGAACTTCGCCAACCCGGTGGGCCTGGCGGCCGGCCTGGACAAGAACGGCGCGGCCATCGACGGTTTCGCCCAGCTGGGCTTCGGCTTCGTCGAAATCGGCACCGTCACCCCGCGCCCACAGCCGGGCAACCCCAAGCCGCGGCTGTTCCGCCTGCCGGAGGCAACGGCCATAATCAACCGCATGGGTTTCAACAACCTGGGCGTTGATCACCTGCTCGGCCGGGTGCGGGCTGCGCGTTACAACGGCGTGCTGGGCATCAACATCGGCAAGAATTTCGACACCCCGGTGGAGCGTGCCGTCGATGACTACCTGATCTGCCTGGACAAGGTGTACACCGACGCCAGTTACATCACGGTCAACGTCAGTTCGCCAAACACCCCGGGCCTGCGCAGCCTGCAGTTCGGCGATTCGCTCAAGCAGCTGCTCGATGCCCTGGCCGAGCGCCGCGAGCAACTGGCCGGCACGCATGGCAAGCGCGTACCTCTGGCAATCAAGATTGCCCCGGACATGAGCGACGAAGAAACCGCCCTGGTGGCCGCCGCGCTGATGGAGTCGGGCATGGATGCGGTGATCGCCACCAACACCACGCTGGGCCGTGAAGGTGTCGAAGGGTTGCCGTACGGTGGCGAGGCGGGCGGCCTGTCGGGCGCGCCGGTGCTGGAGAAGAGCACCCATATCGTCAAGGTGCTGGCGGGCGAGCTGGGCGGCAAGCTGCCGATCATTGCCGCTGGCGGCATTACCGAAGGCCGCCATGCCGCCGAGAAGATCGCTGCCGGGGCGAGCCTGGTGCAGATTTATTCGGGCTTCATTTACAGAGGGCCAGCGTTGATTCGCGAGGCGGTGGACGCTATCGCTGCGATGCCGCGGTGACCTGGCCGGCCCATTCGCGGGCGAGCCCGCGAAGAAGCCAGCGCGGATATGGATTCGAAGTCATAAAAAAGGGCCCCATCAAGGGGCCCCTGGGCCTTCGCCCGCCGCCCGGATAGGGCGTGCATGGTAAATCGAATTCAGTGTCCTCGTTCAGCCAACGGCGTGATTTTCGTTGAGTCTATGGATGCCAGCGGTGCCAGTCATTCCGTCCCAGTTATCACCGCGACCTTCACGCCAGCCGTTGATCCAGGCTTGGCGAACAGAAGGAAGATTGAAGGGGCAAAGTTCGCGGGATTTGCCGGTGACCCCGTATTGGTAGCCACGTGAATATGCTCTTTCCAACGGATCACGCTTAAGTCTTCTCATAGGGTGTTGCCCTCACTTGTTGACTGTAATGTCCCGTCGGCCTCTCCGAGGCCGGGCAGAGTCTTTCTGCCGGTGTGCGCTCGCTGCCGGCGTGGCGAGCTGAAAGTGCCACCTCGTTGCGAAGTGGCCTGAGACCAGTTCTATCGAATGCGAGTCACCGTGTGAATGATCGATTTGTCATAAGCACGTAACCTTTCCAAGGGTGAGGGGATAAGTAAATAAATGCGACTCAACCTTGTTTAGCGTTGAGCCCGCTATGATCAGGCTTTGCCGATCATTGACGTCATTTCGCCAGCGTTGCTCGCGGATGACAGAAATAATTTGAAATGCGACGAAGGGTCACATCGGCCCCGGTATCGCCAGAATTTTTCGTACTGCCTGATGATCTAAGCTGTCTTTGCCACTGGGCCAAGCACAGATCGGTCAGGCGGCCCGGCCTTTCACCGCACGCGCGCGTGCCGGGAAAGGCCACCCGCACGCCTGCTGGAAAGGTGTGCGGGCAAACATCGCGGGGCGATGCGTCGCCCCGTCAGTCAAATAGCCCAAGGCGCTGGATTACTCATGTCGGACCGTTTCGAACTTTACCTCACCTGCCCCAAAGGCCTGGAAGGCCTGCTTGCCGAAGAGGCGCGGGGCCTCGGCCTGGATGACGTGCGCGAGCACACCTCGGCCATTCGCGGCGCCGCCGACATGGAAACCGCCTACCGCCTGTGCCTGTGGTCACGTCTGGCCAACCGGGTGCTGCTGGTACTCAAGCGCTTCTCCATGAAGAACGCCGACGACCTCTACGACGGCGTGCATGCGGTCGACTGGGCCGATCACCTGGCAGCCGATGGCACCCTGGCGGTGGAGTTCAGCGGCCATGGCTCGGGCATCGACAACACTCACTTCGGTGCGCTGAAGGTCAAGGACGCGATCGTCGACAAGCTGCGCAACCGCGAAGGCCTGCGCCCGTCGGTGGAAAAGATCGACCCTGATGTGCGCGTGCACCTGCGCCTGGACCGTGGCGAAGCCATTCTCTCCCTCGACCTTTCCGGGCACAGCCTGCACCAGCGTGGCTACCGCCTGCAGCAAGGTGCCGCGCCGCTGAAGGAAAACCTGGCGGCGGCGGTGCTGATCCGCGCCGGCTGGCCGCGCATTGCCGCCGAAGGTGGCGCGCTGGCCGACCCGATGTGCGGTGTGGGTACCTTCCTGGTCGAAGCGGCGATGATCGCCGCCGATATCGCGCCCAACCTCAAGCGTGAACGCTGGGGCTTCAGTGCCTGGCTCGGCCATGTACCGGCGTTGTGGCGCAAGGTGCATGACGAGGCGCAGGCGCGGGCACAGGCCGGCCTGGCCAAGCCACCACTGTGGATCCGTGGCTACGAGGCCGACCCGCGGCTGATCCAGCCAGGCCGCAACAACGTCGAGCGTGCCGGCCTGGGCGACTGGGTGAAGATCTACCAGGGCGAAGTGAGCACCTTCGAGCCGCGCCCGGACCAGAACCAGAAAGGCCTGGTCATCAGCAACCCGCCCTATGGCGAGCGCCTGGGTGACGAAGCCAGCCTGCTGTACCTCTACCAGAACCTCGGCGAGCGCCTGCGCCAGGCCTGCATGGGCTGGGAGGCGGCGGTATTCACTGGCGCGCCGCAGTTGGGCAAGCGCATGGGCATTCGCAGCCACAAGCAGTACGCGTTCTGGAACGGCGCCTTGCCGTGCAAGCTGCTGCTGTTCAAGGTGCAGCCCGACCAGTTCGTTACCGGCGAGCGCCGCGAGGCGCAGCCTGAAGGCGCGGAAAGCCGCCAGCAGGCAGCACCGGCCAGCGAGCCGGCGCGCCTGTCGGAAGGGGCGCAGATGTTCGCCAACCGCCTGCAGAAAAACCTCAGGCAACTGGGCAAGTGGGCCCGCCGCGAGCAGGTCGATTGCTACCGCCTGTACGATGCCGACATGCCCGAGTACGCCTTGGCGGTCGACCTGTACCAGGATTGGGTGCACGTGCAGGAATACGCCGCGCCACGTTCGGTCGACCCGGACAAGGCCCAGGCACGCCTGCTCGACGCGTTGGCAGCCATCCCGCAGGCCCTGGGTATTTCACCGCAGCGTGTGGTGCTCAAGCGTCGCGAGCGGCAGAGCGGCACGCGCCAGTACGAGCGCCAGGCAACCGAAGGCCGCTTCCAGGAAGTGAACGAAGGCGGCGTCAAGCTGCTGGTCAACCTCACCGACTACCTCGACACCGGCCTGTTCCTCGACCATCGCCCGATGCGCATGCGCATCCAGCGCGAAGCAGCCGGCAAGCGCTTCCTCAACCTGTTCTGCTACACCGCCACGGCCACCGCGCATGCGGCCAAGGGCGGCGCGCGCAGCACCACCAGCGTCGACCTGTCGAAAACCTACCTGGACTGGGCGCGGCGCAACCTGGCGCTCAATGGCTTCTCCGAGCGCAACCGCCTGGAGCAGGGCGATGTGATGGCCTGGCTGGAGGGCAACCGCGACAGCTACGACCTGATCTTCATCGACCCGCCGACTTTCTCCAACTCCAAGCGCATGGAAGGCGTGTTCGACGTGCAGCGTGACCACGTGCAACTGCTGGACCTGGCCATGGCCCGCCTGGCGCCGGGTGGCGTGCTGTATTTTTCCAACAACTTCCGCAAGTTCCAGCTGGACGAGCACCTGATGGCGCGTTACGCGGTGGAGGAAATCACGGCCCAGACCCTGGACCCGGACTTCGCCCGCAATAACCGTATCCATCGCGCCTGGCGTCTGCAGCTTCGTTGAGGCGACGAGGTACATTGCGTGGCTAATGGCCAATAGCTATAACTGAGGGCAGGGCAAGATAATCCGCAGGACGCTGACGTGACGAGATGGGTGTATGTCAAAGGGTTGCGTGCGTGCGCGGTTGCTTGGCCTGTGCACAGAGGCGGTGTCCGCCTGGGCGGTGGCCCTGGTCGCCCTGGTCGTGGGCGGCCTGTTGACGGCCGTCCTGGCGTTAGCCACGCAAACCTTCTACAAGCAGCAGCTGCGCCAGCGCTTCGAGCTGCTGGCCAGCGAGCGTTTCAGCCGTATCGCCGAGCGGTTTGACGAACAGCAGCAGCGCCTTGACGGGCTGCGGCGGTTTTTCAGCTTTTCCAACGAAATCACCCCACACGAGTTCGACGGCTACGCCAGGCCATTGCTGCAGCGGACCCTGGCCTACGCCTGGGCGCCGCGTGTCGAGGCCGCGCAACGCGCCGAGTTCGAGCGCCAGGCCAGTGCGCATTCCGGCCCGGGCTATGTGATCCGCGACCAGGATGAGCAAGGCCAGTGGCGGCCATCCCCCCTGCGCGACCATTACTTCCCGGTGCTCTATACCCAGTCGGGTGAGTTGCCCGGGCTGCCCTATGGGCTGGACCTCGCCGGCCAGGAAGTGCCCCTGGCGGCACTGGCGCGGGCGGTGGGGCCGGGCAGCATGGCGGTGTCCGAGCCACTGCCCATGTTCGATACCAGCTCGGATGCGCGTGGCCTGCTGATGGTGGCGCCGGTGTTTTCCGATGCCAACCCCCGCGGCGCGGCAGTGGGCTATGTGATGGCCTTGCTGAGCATGCGTGAGCTGGTCAGTGACGGGCGCCCGGTTTCGGCAGACGATAACCTGGTGGTGCGTATCGTCGACCCCACCGGGCTGCATGGCCCCGAGGTGATGTTCGATTCGCAGAACCCGGTCGCCCCCCTGCCGCTGGCCACCAACCAGCTGTTGCACCTGGCTGACCACCACTTTCAGCTGAGTATCCGGCCGAGCCTGGCCTTCGTGCGTGCCAACCGTTCCTCCGCGGTGCTGGCGGTGAGCCTGCTGGGCGGCTTGTTGAGCCTGCTGCTCAGTGTCTTGCTCTACAGCTTGTTCAGCCAGCGCCAGCGCGCCTTGGCCCTGGTCGAGCAGCGCACCGCCGAGCTGCGGGTCAGCGAGCAATCCCTGCGTGGTACCCACAACCAGCTGCGCAGCGTGCTGGATGCCGCAACCCAGGTGGCGATCATCGCCACCAACCTCAAGGGTGTGGTCAGCACCTTCAACGCCGGCGCCGAGCGCATGCTCGGTTACCCCGCCAGTGAGGCGATCGGCCAGCTGCGCCTGGAAGACCTGGTGCTGCCCGAGGAGTTGAGCCTGCGTGCCCATGCCTTGAGCCTGCGTTACGGCCGGCCGATTGAAGGTGGCCAGGCCATGTTCGCCGAAACGGTGCAGGAGCATGGCGCCGAGCCGGGGGAATGGACCTTGTTGCGCGCCGATGGCAGCCAACTGGTGGCCAACATGCTGGTCACCGCCATGCTCGATGAGCAGGGGTTGTGGGTCGGTTACCTGGCGATCTGCATCGATGTCACTGAACGGCGGCGTGTGCATGAGGCGCTGGCGGCGCGTGACCGCCTTCTGGAAAAGCTCAGTGCCGAGGTGCCGGGCGGCATCTACCAGTACCGCCTGGATGGCAACGGCCATTCCTGCTTTCCGTACGCCAGCATGGGCCTGTACGACATCTACGAAGTCGACCTGCAGCAGTTGCGCGAGGATGCCACGGCGGTGTTCGAGCGCATCCACCCGGATGACCTGGAGCGCGTGCGCCGCTCGGTGCGTTACTCGGCCGAACACCTGTCGCCCTGGCGCGAGGAATACCGGGTCTGCCTGCCGCGTGCCGGGCTGCGCTGGGTGCGTGGCGAGGCGACACCGGAGGTGGGCGAGCAGGGCTGCACCTTGTGGCATGGCTACCTGACCGACATATCCGACCTCAAGGGCGTGGAGGAAGAGTTGCGTGCGCTGTCGGTGACCGATTCGCTGACCGGGATCCATAACCGCCGTTACTTCCAGGAGCGGCTCAAGCTCGAACTGGAACGGGCCCAGCGCGATGGCCAGGCACTGGCGGTGATCATGCTCGATATCGATCACTTCAAGCGCATCAACGACCATTTCGGCCATGCCGTCGGCGACCGCGTGCTGCGCAGCCTGTGCCTGCGTATCGGCCAGCGTTTGCGGCGTACCGATGTGTTCTGCCGGCTGGGCGGCGAGGAATTCATGGTGCTGTGCCCGGGCAGCGATGCCGAGCAGGCGCGGCTGCTGGCGCTGGAGCTGTGGCAAGGAGTGCGCAATGTGCCGGTGGAAGGCGTGGGCAGGGTGACCGCGAGTTTTGGTGTGGCGGGCTGGCGACCGGGGGAAGGGGCCGATGCCTTGCTGTTGCGGGCTGATGCAGGCGTGTATGCGGCCAAGCAGGCCGGGCGGGACCGGGTGGAGGGGGAGTTGGCCTGACAGCTTTCAGTTGCCAATGCCGGCCCTTTCGCGGCTAAAGCCGCTCCCACAGGGACATCACAGGTCTTGAACCCTGCACTGTACAGGTAGGAGCGGCTTTAGCCGCGAAGAGGCCGGTACCGGCTAACGATCAGTTGGCCGCTGTGCTGCCGGCCAGTTTCGGCTGGCGGTAAAGGTCCAGCAGCACCTGGTCGAGCACCTGCGAGGCGCCCCACGGTTTCGGATCGTTGAGGATCGCCGCCACCGCCCAGGTATGGCCGTTGCTGTCGCGGCTGAAGCCGGCAATTGCCCGCACGGTGTTCAGCGTGCCGGTCTTGATGTGCCCTTCGCCGGTCATGGCGGTGCGCTTCAGGCGCTTGCGCATGGTGCCGTCCATACCCACCAGCGGCATCGAGCTCATGAACTCGGCGGCATAGGGGCTCTTCCAGGCGGCCTGCAGCATCGCGGCCATCTCCCGGGTGCTGACCCGTTCGGCACGCGACAGGCCGGAACCGTTTTCCATCACCAGGTGCGGCGCGGTAATGCCTTTCTTCGCCAACCACTGGCGCACCACGCGCTGGGCGGCGCGGGCGTCGTCACCGTCGGCATCGGTGCGGAACTGCGCGCCAAGGCTCA
The DNA here is from genome assembly GCF_002113725.1 of Pseudomonas sp. B23(2017). NCBI lineage: Bacteria > Pseudomonadati > Pseudomonadota > Gammaproteobacteria > Pseudomonadales > Pseudomonadaceae > Pseudomonas > Pseudomonas sp. B23(2017). Next base: position 94,510 of record NZ_NEJM01000013.1, read on the forward strand.
GGAACAGCTGCTGGGCCATGGTGTTGTTGCTGTACTTGTTGATGTCGCGAATCACTTCCACCAGGTCTGGCGAGAAGGCACGGGCCAGCAGGCGAGCGCCCTTGGGCACGTTCTCGAAGCGGTCGCCACCCTGGATGCTGCCACCCAGCTCGTTCCAGATCGCGCGCACGGCACCGGCGGCGTAGGTTTGGTGGTCGAGCAGCGACAGGTAGGTCTGCGAGTTGCAGCCGTCACCCAGCTGGCCGCTGACCGTTACGCTGATGCCATCGGCCTGCTGCACCGGGTTGTAGCGCACATCACCCGAGCACTGTTTGGAGGCTACCGCCTTGACCTGGTTGTCGATGCGGATGCTGGCAATCGGCGGTTCGACCGCGATGGTGACCTTGCCGCCATCGTTGCGGGCCACGAAGCGCAGGGCCTTGAGGTTGACCAGCAGCGAGTCGGGCTTGACCAGGAACGGCTTGTTCACATCGCCGCCGTCGTCGTTGAACTGCGGCAGGTTGGGCTGCACGAAGTGGCTGCGGTCCAGCACCAGGTCGCCGGTGATGGTGCGCACGCCATTGGCGCGCAGGTCACGCATCAGCAGCCACAGCTTCTCCATGTTCAGTTTCGGGTCGCCGCCACCTTTGAGGTACAGGTTGCCGTTGAGTACACCGTTGCTCAGGGTGCCATCGGTGTAGAACTCGGTTTTCCACTGGAAGGTCGGGCCGAGCAGTTCGAGGGCGGCGTAGGTGGTGACCAGTTTCATGGTCGAGGCCGGGTTGACCGAGACATCGGCATTGAACACGGTCGGTGTGCCGGGGCCGTCCAGCGGCAGCATCACCAGCGACAGGGCAGAATCCTGCAGCTTGTTGGCTTTGAGGGCCTGCTGCACTTTGGCAGGCAGCGTGGTGTTGACGGCGGCGGCCTGGCTGGGCAAGGCGAGTGGCAACAGCAGGCCGGCAAGAACGAGGGGACGAAGCGTTTTGATCATGATCGATAAATACCCTACGGCGAGGGAAAAGGGCATTGGGGCTGTAAGGGATGATGGCCCCAGGGTGAAAGAATACGCATTATGCCCCAAGCGCAGCGACGATGCGCCACGTTCGACGGAAAAGCACCCCCAATAAAAAAGGCCACCCCTTGGGGTGGCCTTTTCAGCGATCGAGCCGGGCCGGTATTACTCGGCCTTGTTGATCGGCTTTTCCGGGTACCAGGCGTCCAGCAGCGGGCTGACTTCGATCTTGGTCAGTTCGCTACGGCCTTTGAGCCAGGCTTCAACGGCTGCACGCTGTTCTTCGCTGACCGAGCCACGTTTGACCGAGCACACCAGGCCGAAATCGTCACCGCCTACATAGTCCAGGCCGTTGGCGTCCATGGCTTCTGCCAGGAACGCGTCGAGGAAAGCATCGATTGCCTGGTCATCCAGATCTTCCTTGAATTCCAGGTTCAGCTCGAAGCCCAATTCCTGAAACTCGTCGACACACAGCTTCTTGCGCAGACGACGGGAGCGGTTTGTGGCCATGAAACAATCCTCTTAGGTAATAACGCCGCGCAGTCTACCAGTTAACACGCCTGGCTGCCTGCCTGTGTGCAGGTACCTGTGGCCAGTTCCTTGGCCAGGGCACGTTCTACCCGGCACATATGCCGCGCCAGTGCCTGGCGCCGCAGGCGTAACTGGTCGGGAGGCAAGTCGCTTGCCTCCAGGGCTTCGCAGGCTTTCATCAGCGCGGGGGCTTCCAGCATCCGCGCGGCGCTGAGCACCTTGTGCGCCTGTTCGGCAATGGCACCGCTGTCGTGCTGCGGATGCAATGCCATCAAGGTGGCCAGGTCGGCCTGCAGGCTCTGCTGCAACGCCTGCAGGAAGCGCCGGCGGTCGTTCGGGTCATGCCCGACCACTGTGGCCAGGCCGTCCAGGTGGTACAGCTTGCGCCGCGGTTTGTGCTGGCGGCGCGGGCGGATGCCGGCCAGGCGCTGGCTGAGCGTGCCCAGGCTGATGGGCTTGAGCAGGCAGTCGTCCATGCCGGCGCTCAGGCACTTTCGGCGTACCTCCGGCTGTGCGTTGGCGGTGTAGCCGAGAATGGTGCAGCGCGGCCGCTTGCCATGGCGTTCCTCGGTACGCACGGCGGTGGCCAGCTGGTAGCCGTTCATGTGCGGCATGTTGCAGTCGAGCACCAGCACATCGAAGTCGCCCGCCCGCCAGGTGGCCAGGCCTTCGCGACCGTCGCGGGCGCTGGTGTGCTCCAGCCCCAGGTAGCCAAGCTGCTGTGCCATCAGTTGCAGGTTGGCCGGGTGGTCGTCGATCACCAGCACGTTCAGCCGTGGGTCGGGCACATCGAGGTTCTCGATCAGCGGGGCCGGCTGCGCCGCAGCGTCAACCCGCTGCAGCGGCATTTTCAGGCGCACCTGGGTGCCGACATCCTCCAGGCTCTTGATGGTCAGGCTGCCGCCCATCATTTCGCACAGGTTGCGACAGATGGCCAGGCCCAGCCCGGTACCCGCGCGGGCGCTCTGGCTATGCGGGTTGGCCTGGATGAACGGGTTGAACAGGCGTTGCAGGTCGTCGGCATGGATACCGATGCCACTGTCGCGCACTTCCAGCTCCAGCACGGCGGGGGTAGTGCTGCCGTCGTCCACCAGGCCGACGCAGATGCGCACCTGGCCATGCTCGGTGAACTTGATGGCGTTGCTCACCAGGTTGGACAGGACCTGCTTGAAACGCAAGGGGTCGAGCAGGGCATGGCAGCGTGCGGCCGGTGCGATCATCACCTCCAGGGCCAGGCCTTTCTGCCGCGCCTGGCCTTCGAAAATGCGCCCCACCGATTCGACCAGGGCCGCCAGGTCGACGGCCTCCGGGGCGAGGGACAAGTGCCCCGACTCGATGCGCACGATGTCGAGGATATCGCCGATCAGGCCCAGCAGGTCCTTGGCCGAGTGGTGGGCCAGTTCCAGCGCGCAACGGTCTACCCGGCCTTGGTCGGCACGCTTGACTGCCAGTTCGAGCATGCCGATGACCGCATTCATCGGGGTGCGGATTTCGTGGCTGATGGTGGCCAGGAAGGTGCTTTTGGCGCGGTTCGCATCGTCGGCCTGCTGCTTGGCCTGGCGCAGCTCCATGACCAGATGGCGGCGCTCGCTGATGTCGATCCAGCCACCGATGATGCCTTGCACCTCACCCAGTGAGTCGCGGTACGGCAGGATCCAGTGGTAGATGGTCATCTCCCGGCCCTGGATCCGTAGTGGCCGGTCCATGATCAGTGGCGAGCCTTCGGCCATCACCTTCAGGTAGTCGGCGTGGATCTGCCGGGTCTGCTCGAAATCGGCGAACAGGCTCCCCTCCAGGTTCTTGCCGATGACCTCTTCGGAGCGGGCTTGCACGGCTTCCAGATAGCTGTAGTTGCAGCTTTGCAGGCGGCCCTCGCGGTCACGCACGTACATGGGGTGGGGCGTGCCGTTGAGCAGGGCGCGCATGAACGCCAACTGGTCGTTCAGCGCCCGTTCGGCGCGTTGCCGCTGGCGAATCTGCAGGCGCAGGCGGGCATTCCACAGCAAGGCCAGCAGCAACAGCACGGCGGTGCCCAGTACCACCTGTATCGCCAGCCGGCGGTAGCCCTGGTCGTTGCCATCCTCGTGCAGGCTGAAGCCGCGCCAGCGGTTGTTGATGACCCCCAGTTCTTCCGGAGAGATGCTCAGCAGCGCCTTGTCGAGGATCGACACCAGCGCCTGTGACGGGGCACTGGTGGCCATGGCGAAGTTGGCGGGTTCGCTGCCGACGGTGGCCCTGATGACCAGTTCGGGGTTGCCGGCCAGCGCGTGGTTGGCGTCGATCAGGGTGGTGATCACCGCATCGACGGCACCGCTGTTGAGCAACGCCATGGAATAGAAGGAGCTTTCGGTCTCGACCCAGCCGATTTGCGGATAGTGCCGCGACAGCATGGCGTCCATGGCGCTGTAGCGGGTAATGGCGATGCGATGCCCTTGCAGCTGTTCCAGCGAGGTGAAGGGTTGTTTGTCCTTGCGGCTGACCAGCACATAGGCGCTTTCCAGGTAGGGCTGGCTGATTTGCAGGTCGTCTTCGTTCACCCCGCCGGTGGCCAGTGCGGCGATGACATCGGCCCGGCCATCCTTGAGGCGGGCAATCATGTCGGCAAGGCCGCTGGCGCGCTGCACTTCGAAACGCAAGCCGGTGCGCAGGCGAAGGAGCTCGAGCAGGTCGGCGGTGATGCCGCGAAAATGCCCCGAACCATCGAAGTAGGAGACCGGTGCAGCGGTGTCATCGATTGCCACGCGCATCACCGGGTGGTCCTTCAGCCATTGTTCTTCAGTGTCGGTCAGCTGCAGCTTGCGGTCGGTCAGCAGCAGGTCGCTACCGGCGCTCCAGCGCTTGAAGATACTGGCGCGTATGGCCGAGGTCTGTCTGTCCAGGGTGGCGTTCACCATCTCCATCAGCACCCTGTCCTCGTGGCGCAGGGCAAAACCGAAGCCGATGGCTTCGTGCTTGCCGAAACTGGCCATGCGCAAGCGCGGCAGGTGGCCGCGATTGAGCTGGTAGTGGGTGGAAATGGTATCGCCGATGAACACGTCGGCCTGGCCGAACGCCACGGCACTCAGGGCCTGGCTGGATGAGCCGAAGGCCAGCAGCTCGGCCTTGGGGTAGGCGCTTTTCACCTCCTGCCGGGGCAGGTAGTGGTAGAGCATGCCCAGGCGCATGCCAGCCAGGCCCATGTCCAGCGCCCGGCTTTCGTCCTCGCGCGTTACCAGCACCGGTTGGTCGATGGCATAGGGGTGCGACAGGGCCAGGCCATCGCTGGCCGCTTCGTAGCCATTGGAGCTGCCAAGCAGGTCGATGTCGCCCTGCCGGAGCGCCTCCACCGCCGCTTGCCGGCTGGTAAAGCGCAGCACTCGCACGGGCAACTGCAGGGCCTTGCCGATCAGGCTCGCGTACTCGGCGGTAAGGCCCTGGTAGTCGCGGCCCCCACTGGTGATGTCGAACGGCGGGTAGTCCGGTGCCGAGGTACCCAGCACCAGTTCCTGACGGCCTTCGAGCCATTGCCGTTGTTCGCTGGTGAGGGCAGGCAGTGCCGGCCTGGCCGATGAGCGTGCCAGCAAGGTATAGGACGAAGCTTCGTGATGGGTAGCCTGTGCCACGCCGCTGAACAGGAGCAGGGTGAGCAGCAGGCGAACGATAAGGTGCGCCATGACTACCCTCAGACCAGCGCGTTGCGTTTGGCCATTTCAATCAGGTCGACCAGTGTATTGACCTGAAGTTTGTGCATGAGGCGCTTCTTGTAGGTACTTACGGTCTTGCTGCTGAGGAACATGCCCTTGGCAATTTCCTTGTTGCTGCGGCCTTGGGCGAATAGTTGCAGTACCATCAGTTCGCGGTCATTTACCTGACGGAAAAGTTGCAAGTCGGCATCTACCGCCTGTTCATGCTTGATTGCCTGGCTGGGGAAGTAGTTGTAACCGGCCAGTACGGCCTTGATTGCACTGAGCAGTTCGCTCAGGTCTTCCTGCTTGCACACGTAGCCTGCAGCACCCGAGTGCATGCAGCGTACGGCAAACAATGCGGGAGACTGCGCGGTCAGTACCAGCACCTTCATGGGCAGGGCCATGGCCTGGAACCGGGCAAGCACCTCCAGCCCATCCAGCTTGGGGATGCTGATGTCGAGGATGACCAGGTCGGGCGCGGTTTCGCGAATCATCTGCATGGCGTCAACGCCGTTGTCCGACTCGCCGACAACCTTGTAATTCTGGTTTTCCAGCAACATACGAACGGCCAGGCGGATGACGGGATGGTCGTCGACGATAAATATGGAATGCATGTTCAACTTCCCTGCGGGCTATTGAGGGTGACAGGCGGCACCTTATCGCAGTTGGAAGTCGTCAGGCATGCGAGGAAGGGCTATTAGCCCTATATGGGAAATGGCTTACAAGATAAAACAAAACGGGCTACGAGACAGGCGCGTTTAACTCGATGTCAAAGCGTGATTGGTAACTTTTCATTTATTTTTATTCGTGCTGTTTAACTTGCCGCCAGTATATGTAGGAAGTTTCCCACAATACACGGTGCAGCTTCGGGCAATGCCCGGGCTGCACCGGCAGGGCTCAGGTCGGGCTGGAGCGCCCGGTCATTTCCCGGGCCATTTCGCTGGCATAGCTGTCGGTCATCCCGGCGATGAAGTCGATCATGCGCAGGAAGGCGCTGTGCAGCGAGCCGTGTGGGTCGGGGGCATTGTTGCCGATAAGGTCCAGTACCCGGCGGCTCTTGAACGATGGCGTGCGTCCGCCGTGCTGTTCGAGGGCGGCGCCGCAGAAGGTGTTCAGCAGAATCTCCAGCGTGGTGTAGGCGCCGATCTCGTGCAGGGTCTTGCGCTTGTCCTGGAAGATCTTGTTGCGTGCCATGTCCTTGGCCTGCAGCACGCAGCGCTTGGCCGGGCCGTGCATGTGTTCGACCAGGTCGCCCGCCAGCTGGCCGGCCAGCAAGGCTTGCTGCTGCTCGACGAAGGCGCGGGCGGCAGCGTTGGTCAGGTGCTCGATGGCCTTGCCGCGCAGGATCGCCAGCTTGCGCCGCCGGGAGTCGCCTGGGCCGAGCTGGCGGTAGGTTTCCGGCAGGTCATCGCCGACCAGGTCGAGCAGCAGCGCTTCGACTTCGGCGTACTGCAGCAACTCCATTTCCAGGCCGTCTTCCAGGTCGATCAGCGCGTAGCAGATGTCATCCGCAGCCTCCATCAGGTAGACCAGCGGGTGGCGCGCCCAGCGCTGGTGTTCCAGTTGCGGCAGGCCGAGCTTGCGGGCGATCTGCTCGAGCAGCGGCAGTTCACTCTGGTAACTGCCGAACTTGTGCTTCTTGTAGCCCAGGGCGTCGGCGTGGCGTGCGCTCCACGGGTACTTCAGGTAAGTGCCGAGGGTGGCATAGGTCAGCCGGGTACCGCCGTCGAACTGGTGGTACTCCAGCTGGGTGAGTACGCGAAAGCCTTGGGCGTTGCCTTCGAAGTTGAGGAAGTCGGCGCGCTCGTCGTCGCTCATGTCGTCCAGCCAGCCACGCCCGGCGGCCTGCTGGAACCAGTGGCGGATGGCGTCTTCGCCAGAGTGGCCGAACGGTGGGTTGCCGATGTCATGGGCCAGGCAGGCCGACTGCACGATCATCCCCAGGTCGCTGGGGGCGCACCAGTCCGGCAGGCTGTCGCGCAGGGTTTCGCCGACGCGCATGCCCAGCGAGCGGCCGACGCAGCTGACTTCCAGCGAGTGGGTCAGGCGTGTGTGGATATGGTCGTTGCTGGAAACCGGGTGCACCTGGGTCTTGCGCCCGAGGCGGCGGAAGGCACCGGAGAAGATGATGCGGTCGTGGTCCTTGTGGAAGGGGCTGCGCCCGAGTTCATCGGCGCTGTACAGGGCTTTGCCCAGGCGTTCGCGGGTGAGCAGGGTGTGCCAGTCCAAGGCGCGGTCTCCTGTGGATCGAGGGGTATAGCTTCCGGTGTCCGGAAGGACAGCGCAAGGGGTAAGCCTGTAATGGCCCTATCGCCGGCAAGCCGGCTCCCACAGGGATTGCACATGGCTTGAGGCCGATGCGGTCGATGTGGGAGCCGGCTTGCCGGCGATAGGGCCGGTGCAGTCGACGGAAAACGCTCAGGGGCGGCGGCTGCCTTGCAGGTACAGGCGCAGCAGCGGCAGCAGGCTGGTGCCCAGGCGCAACAGCCGCGCCAGGTTGCCGCTGCGCACGCCCTTGCCGGTGAGGAAACCCAGCGCCACCACGGCGCCAATCCCCCACAGCGGCGCATGCTTGATGCCCAGCCCGTCGTGCAACGAGCTGCCCATGCCGCGCACGCGGCGCAGTGGCTCAAGCAACTGCGCGGACTCGTGGCGGATTTCCTGGCGGTGCATTTCCATGCGCAGGCGCAGCAGCGCCTTGCGCAGTTCGCGCGGGTTTCGGGTGTTTGGCAGTTCTGGCAGGCTCATGGCAACAGGCGCTCCCGGTCCTTGGCAAGTTCCTCGAGGGTGGCGCCGAAGGGCGACGACTCGTCGAACACTGCTGCCTTCAGACGCAGGCCGCAATACAGCGCGGCGATGCCGTAGAACACGCACAGGCCGATGATGCCGGCCAGGCGATAGCTGTCCCACAGCAACACCAGCAACAGCCCGGACAGCGCCGTCAGCAGCAGCAGGGCGAATACCAGGGCCAGGCCGGCGAACAGCAGCAGGCTCAAGGTGCGGCCCTTTTGCTCCTGCAACTCGATGCCAAACAGTTCGATATGGCTGTGCAGCAGCCCCAGGGCAGCCGCGCCCAGGCGCCTGCCCGAGGCGCTGGCGCCGTTGGCGTCGTTCTCCATGGGAACCCCTTAGCGCCGGTTGGCCAGCAGGCCGATCAACAGGCCGACGCCAGCGGCAATGCCGATCGCCTGCCATGGTTTTTCCTGCACGTACTGTTCGGCACTGCCCAGTGCTGCCTGGCCGCGCTCGCGCACCGAGTCCTGGGTCAACTGCAGGCTTTCGCGGGCCTGGGCCAGGCGGTCGTGGATCTGTTCACGCAACTCGTCAGCCTGGTCGCCGGCCAGGTTGGCGGTGTCGGCCAGCAGCTTCTCGGTGTCGCGGACCAGTGCCTGGAAGTCAGCCATCAATATCTCTTGTGCAGTCTTTGCCGATTTGCTGGCCATGGGTGTCTCCCTGTCGATGAGTGTTGGTAGTTCGAGTGATAGCACGCGCGGAAGGTTCAAGTGCCGGCGCTGGTATGGGCCTTGCTAAGGCTTTGCCACGTTGCGGGGCGCCCCAGGCAGGTATTGCGCCGATTAGGGGCGCCAGCGCAGCGGATACCGATAAACCTTAACCCAATCCACGACAAACCCAAGAAAAAACCACGCAGGCTCCGCCCGGCTCACCGAAACAGGGCAGGGGGCTGGCACCGATTCGGTGCAGGGATGCAGGTTCTTGAACTGTCCTGGTGCCTTTTTCAGCAGGTCTGCCTATTTCATGGAAAACATGCACAGCGCGATGGACTCCCTGGTCCACGGTTCCAACACCCTGTTCATTCTCATGGGCGCCATTCTGGTGCTGGCCATGCACGCCGGCTTCGCGTTTCTCGAAGTGGGCACGGTGCGCCACAAGAACCAGGTCAACGCCTTGTCGAAAATTCTCAGCGACTTCGCTATCTCGGCATTGGTGTACTTCCTCATCGGCTACTGGATCGCCTACGGCGTCAACTTCTTCCAGCCAGCGGCGGCGCTGGCGGCCGACCATGGCTATGCGCTGGTCAAGTGCTTCTTCCTGCTGACGTTCGCCGCGGCGATCCCTGCGATCATCTCCGGGGGCATCGCCGAGCGGGCGCGCTTTGTGCCGCAATTGTGTGCCACGGCGTTGATCGTGGCGTTCATCTATCCGTTCTTCGAGGGCGTGGTGTGGAACGGCAACCTGGGCGTTCAGGCCTGGTTGCAGGCACGCTTCGGCGCGCCTTTCCATGACTTTGCCGGCTCGGTGGTGGTGCATGCCATGGGTGGTTGGCTGGCGCTGGCGGCGGTGCTGCTGCTGGGCGCGCGCCGCGGGCGCTACCGCGATGGCCGGCTGGTGGCGTTTGCGCCGTCGAGCATTCCCTTCCTGGCATTGGGGTCGTGGATCCTGATCATCGGCTGGTTCGGCTTCAACGTCATGAGTGCCCAGACCTTGCAGGGTGTCAGCGGCCTGGTGGCGATCAACTCGCTGATGGCCATGGTTGGTGGCACGCTGTCGGCCTTGCTGGCCGGGCGTAACGACCCGGGCTTCCTGCATAACGGGCCGCTGGCCGGGCTGGTAGCGGTTTGTGCCGGTTCCGACCTGATGCACCCGATTGGTGCGCTGGCCACCGGCCTGGTGGCGGGCGCGCTGTTCGTCTGGACCTTCACTGCGGCGCAGAACCGCTGGAAGATCGACGATGTGCTGGGTGTGTGGCCGTTGCATGGCCTGTGCGGTGTCTGGGGTGGCATGGCCTGCGGTATCTTCGGCCAGGAGGTGCTGGGCGGCATGGGCGGTGTCAGCCTGGTCAGCCAGTTGCTGGGCAGCCTGATGGGCGTGGTGGTGGCATTGGCCGGCGGTTTTGCCGTGTATGGTGCAATCCGCGCGCTGCACGGGCTGCGCTTGAGCCATGAGCAGGAGTTCCAGGGCGCGGACCTGTCGCTGCACCGTATCGGCGCCACCAGCCAGGATTGAGCCAGGTCAGGTGCACGGACGGCAGTACGGACCTAGAATAGGTTTCTCCCTGCCAAACCGGACTTGCCCCCATGCTGCCTGAATGCCAACTGTTCGGCACCCTCGGCTGCCACCTGTGTGAAGTGGCCGAGGCCGTGCTGATGCCCTTCGTCGACCATGGCCTGCTGGTGGAGCTGGTCGACATTGCCGAGAACGAAGCCCTGTTCGAACGCTATGGCCTGATCATTCCGGTGCTGCGCCGCTGTGACAATGGCGCCGAGCTGCACTGGCCGTTCGATGCCGAACAGGTGGTGGCGTTTCTCGCGCAGTAATCGCACAAGGGGAGGTCTGTCCCTGCTCCATGCGGTGTGGTGCGTTGTGATGATCCGCTGCCGGCACGTTGAGGCCGGCATCCTTCACCGGTCATCAGGAACCCAGCCATGCGTATTTCCCCCCATTTCACCCTCGATGAAATGACCATTTCGCAGCTCGCCGCCAGGGAAGGGCTCGACAACAATCCTCCAGCCGAAGCGCGTGCCAACCTGCAGTTGCTGTGCAATGCACTGGAGCAGGTGCGCGCGCTGTTCGGTGCACCAGTCATCGTCAGCAGCGGCTATCGCAGCCCCGCAGTCAACCAGCGCATTGGCGGGGCGCTGACGAGCAAGCATCTGCAGGGGCTGGCGGCTGACTTCACGGTGATTGAAGTGACCCCGCGCGAGGTGGTGCGCCGGATCAGCGAAAGCGCCATCCCCTTCGACCAGCTGATCCTCGAATTCGATGACTGGGTGCACCTGGCCGTGTCGCGTAGCGCCCCCCGGCGCCAGGTGCTGACCATCCGTAAAGGCACCGGCTATCTGCCGGGGCTGCAATGAAGCGCATTGACGGCGCAAAGGGGATATTCGTATGCTGTATATAAATACAGTATCGAGGTGAAGCCATGCTCAATGTCGAGCAACTCAAGTACAGCGTCAACCGCATGCCCGTCGAGCGGGTGGCCGACGCTGTTCTGGAACTGCGCCTCGAAGGCCTGGTGACCGACGACCGTACGCCGTTCGGCAAGGTCCACTTCAATACCTGCTTCGCCGAGATCGAGGCCCTGTTCCAGCGTGCCGGCTACCACCGTGGGCTGGACGTGGTGGGCTACCAGGGGTTGCTGTATGCCCTCTACGACCCTGGGCGCTGGGAGCCGGTGCAGGTGTTGCGCTGGCTGAAGGAGCGCTGCGAGGCCATTGCCCAGGCTGGTTGAGGGCGCGGGCTTGGGGGATAATGCGCGGCCGTGAACGTTTCGAGCCCTGCCATGACCACGCCTTTCGACCCCGCCCGCCAGCAAGCCAGCACGGTGTGCCTGCCCCCCGGTAACTGGGCGACGGTGCTCGACTGCCTGTGTGACCATTTCAAGGCCATCGACCGTGCCCAGTGGCTCGACCGCTTTGCCCGGGGCCGGGTACTGGATGCCGAGGGGCGGGCGGTTTCTGCCGCACTGCCTTACAAGCGCGGTATGCGTTTGCACTACTTCCGTGAGGTGCCGAACGAGCGGCCGATCCCGGTGCAGGAGACCGTACTGCATGTGGATGAGCACCTGGTGGTAGCCGACAAGCCGCATTTCCTGCCAGTGACGCCGACTGGCGAATACGTCGAGCAGACCTTGCTGCGCCGCCTGATCCGCCGCCTGGGCAACCCGCATCTGGTGCCGTTGCACCGTATCGACCGGCATACCGCCGGGCTTGTGCTGTTTTCCGCCAACCCGCAGAGCCGCAGTGCCTACCAGCGGCTGTTCCCCGAACGACGTATCGACAAGCGCTACCAGGCCATTGCCGCGGCCATGCCGCAGCACGATTTCCCGCTGGTGCACAAAAGCCGCCTGGTTCATGGCGAGCCGTTTTTCCGCATGCATGAGGTAGCGGGGGAGGCCAACAGCGAAACCCTGGCCGAAGTGCTGGAGAAGAATGGCGAGCTGTGGCGTTACGGGCTGTCGCCAGTGACTGGCAAGACCCATCAGTTGCGTGTGCACATGGCGGCACTGGGGGCGGGGATCTGCAATGACCCGTTCTATCCGCAGTTGCTCAACGACGAGGACGACTACCAGCGGCCGCTGAAGTTGCTGGCGCAGAGCCTGCGCTTTGCAGATCCGCTGAGCGGGGAAGAGCGCTACTTCGAGAGCTGCTTGCAGCTGGATTGGTGATGCTCACACGCTCGTTGCATGAGCAACTGCCGTGAATGCACTCTGAAGGCTTGCGCGGCCCCCTGTGGGAGCGGGTTCACCCGCGAAGAAGCCAGCGCGCTGGATGGCACCGGCTTCGCCGGTGTTCGCGGGTGAACCCGCTCCCACAGTGATCGCGCAATCTTTTGGATTTTGAGCAAGACAGTTACTCCCACAGGTACGGCGCAGGTATAAAGTGCATGCCGTACCTTTGGAAGCCGCCCTAGCGATTGAACCGCTCCACCAGCGAGTACTGGGTACCCGCCGTGCTGGTCAGCTCTTCGCTGAGCAGCGCCGAGTGCTGGGCCTGTTCGGCAGTCTGGTCGGCCAGGTCAGCGATGGTGCTGATGTTGCGGCTGATCTCGTCAGCCACTGCAGTCTGCTCCTCGGTCGCCGCAGCAATCTGGGTGGCCATGTCGGTAATGTTGGCCACCGCTTCACTGATGCCCACCAGCGCTTCGTCGGCCTGCATCACACGGTCGACGCCTTCCTGCGCCTGGCGATGGCCGGTTTCCATGGTCAGCACGGCATTGCTGGCGGTTTGTTGCAGCTTGGCGATCAGGCCGTGGATCTGCCCGGTGGATTCGGCAGTGCGCTGGGCCAGCTGGCGTACTTCGTCGGCCACCACGGCAAAGCCTCGGCCCATTTCACCGGCACGTGCCGCTTCGATGGCTGCGTTCAGCGCAAGCAGGTTGGTCTGGTCGGCGATGCCCTTGATCACATCGACCACGCCACCAATCTCGTCGCTGTCCTTGGCCAGTTGCGTCACCGTCTGGCCGGTCTCGCCCACCGCCGCCGACAGGCGCTCGATGGCCTCGCGGGTTTCACCGGCAATCTGCCGGCCCTGGCTGGTCAGGCGGTTGGCTTCCTGGGTGGCATCGGCGGTGCGCTGCACGTGGTTGGCCACTTCCTGGGTGGTGGCGGCCATCTGGTTGACCGCAGCGGCAACCTGCTCGGTCTCCACCCGCTGGCGCTCCAGGCCCGAAGAACTCTTGTGCGCCAGCTCGTCGGACTGGCGCGCCTGTTCGCTGAGGTGTTCGGCGCTGTCCTGCAGGCGGGTCAGGCAGGTTTTCATGCGCGCGTCCTGGCTGAGCATGGCCATTTCCAGGCGCGCCTGCACGCCACGGCTGTCGGTGTACATCTGCGCGATCAGCGGGTCGGAAGTGGTCTGTTCGGCCAGGCGCAGCAGGCGCTTGAGGCCGCGCTGCTGCCAGCTCAGGCCCAGCAGGCCCAGCGGTACGGAAAGCCCGGCAGCCAGGGCGAAGCCCCAGGAATGGCCCAGCCAGTTGCCGATCAGGAAGCCCACCTGGCTGATCAGGATGAACGGCAACCAGTCCTGCAGCACCGGCAGCCACTTGTCCCGGCGTGGTACCGGCGGCTTGCCCTGGTTGATGCGCTGGTACAGCGCCTCGGCGCGGCGGACCTGCTCGGCGGTAGGCTTGACCCGCACCGACTCGAAGCCGACCACCTGGTTGTTGTCGAAGATCGGCGTGACATAGGCGTTGACCCAGTAGTGGTCGCCGGACTTGCAGCGGTTCTTGACGATACCCATCCACGGCTGGCCCTGCTTGAGGGTTTGCCACATGTGGGCAAACACCGCTGGCGGCACGTCGGGGTGGCGCACCAGGTTGTGCGGCGCACCGGTCAGCTCTTCGCGGGTGAAACCACTGATCTCGATGAAGGCATCGTTGCAGTAAGTGATCACACCTTTGGCATTGGTGGTGGAGATCAACCGCTGCTGGGCAGGGAAAGTCCGTTCTCTCTGGGTAATCGGCTGGTTGTTACGCATGGGTTGATAGTCCGCAGGGCTTTCGACAGGTATCGGCAAGCCGCTGGTTTTATTGAATGAATAATTAATGTGCTTGATCTGTGGCAATAAGCCATCACTTGATCCGGGTTAGCCAGCGAGCACGTTCAAGAAAGTTGGCGTCATTATTGCGTTTTTACTGCTGTTTCATGACGTATGAGTCGAATGATGACCGATTAGCTAGCTAAGAGCCAGCATCGGATAGCTGAACAGAGTGAAGTGCACCAGGTTCAGGCCGAAATGGCAGAGCACCGCCGCCGCCACGCCGCCCCAGCGGTACGCCAGGCCGTAGCCGATACCGGCAAGGGTGGCCAGGTACACCCATTGCCAGCCGGCCCCCAGGTGGGCCAGGCCGAACAGCAAGGCGGCGGCGAACAATGCCAACCCTTGGTGGCGCAGCAGCCGTTGCAGGCCGGCCTGGATGTAACCGCGGAACAACAGTTCTTCGGTCAGGCTTACCAGCAGCAGGTTGTTCAGCAGCCAGAGCCAGGCCTGGTTGGGCCATTTAGGGGCCCAGGCCAGCATGCCCAGTGCCCAGGCGCCGCCCAGGCAGGCGAGCAGGGTGAGGGGCAGGGCGTACAGCAGGCTGGTCGCCAGGCCCTGGCTGCGCCACAGGAACAGCCAAGGGCAGGCCAGCAGCAGCCAGGCGCCGATCAGCGGTTTGTCCAGGTTCAGGTACATCGTAAAGGGCAGGGCGCCGGGGCTGAGGATGACGCCGTCGATGACCTTGGCTGCGTTGAAGCCGGGCAGCCAGTGTAATGCCAGGGCGATGGCCAGGAGGATGAACAACGTGTGGCCGAGGGCTTGTTGCCAGCGCTGGGGGCGGCGAGCGAGCAAGGCGCTGGCAAGCAGGGCGAAAAAGGTGGGCAGGGTGGTGATGCCGAGGTTGCCCTGGCTCAGGGTGAGGGTGTAGCCGAGCGCCAAGAGTAAAAGTGCGATCAGGTGGAAGCGAGGCACGAGTGGTCCTTCTCGTTGAACAATATTGGGGCCGCTGCGCGGCCCATCGCCGGCAAGCCAGCTCCCACAGGGATAGCATCAAGGCTGAGGGCTGTACTTACCTGTGGGAGCTGGCTTGCCGGCGATGGGCTGCACAGCAGCCCCAAGCATACCCGCCTCAGCCCGCAATCAGCTGGCGCAACACATAATGTAATATCCCCCCCGCCTTGAAGTACTCCACCTCATTCACGGTATCGATCCGGCACAGCACCTCGATCTGCTCCTGCTGCCCATCCTCGCGGGTGATGCGCAAGGGCAGGCTCATGCCCGGGCGGATCTGTGCGCCGTTCAAGCCAAGCACATCGATCTTCTCCTTGCCGGTCAGCCCCAGTTGCTTGCGGTTGTGCCCGGCCTTGAACTGCAGCGGCAGTACGCCCATGCCTACCAGGTTGGAGCGGTGAATGCGCTCGAAGCTTTCCGCCAGTACCGCCTTGACCCCCAGCAGGTTGGTACCCTTGGCCGCCCAGTCGCGGCTCGAGCCGGTGCCGTATTCCTGGCCGGCGATCACTACCAGCGGAGTGCCTTCCTGCTGGTAGCGCATGGCCGCGTCGTAGATCGACAGCTTCTCGCCACTGGGCACGTGCAGGGTGTTGCCACCTTCTTCGCCCGCCAGCATTTCGTTGCGGATGCGGATGTTGGCGAAGGTGCCGCGCATCATCACTTCATGGTTGCCACGCCGCGAGCCGTAGGAGTTGAAGTCGCGGGGCTCCACGCCCTGCTCACGCAGGTAGCGCCCGGCCGGGCTGTCGGCCTTGATGTTGCCGGCCGGGGAAATGTGGTCGGTGGTCACCGAGTCACCCAGCAGCGCCAGGATCCGCGCACCCTGGATGTCGGTGATCTGCGGGGGTGGCCCGCCGATGTCGTCGAAGAACGGCGGATGCTGGATATAGGTGGAGTCGGCCTGCCACACGTAGGTGGCCGCCTGCGGTACCTCGATGGCCTGCCACTGTGCATCGCCGGCGAACACCTCGGCATATTCCTTGTGGAACATCGCCGTGTCGACCTTGGCCACGGCAGCGGCGATTTCCTGCTGGCTGGGCCAGATATCGCGCAGGTACACCGGCTGGCCATCCTTGCCGGTGCCCAACGGGTCGCGGGTCAGGTCCAGGCGCACGCTGCCGGCCAGGGCATAGGCCACCACCAGCGGCGGCGAGGCCAGCCAGTTGGTCTTGACCAGCGGGTGCACGCGGCCTTCGAAGTTGCGGTTGCCCGACAACACCGAAGCCACCGTGAGGTCGGCGCTGCCGATGGCTTTTTCGATCGCTTCATCCAGCGGGCCGGAGTTGCCGATGCAGGTGGTGCAGCCATAGCCGACCAGATCGAACCCCAATTGGTCCAGATAGGTGGTGAGCCCGGCGGCCTTGAAGTAGTCGGTGACCACCTTGGAGCCCGGCGCCAGCGAGCTCTTGACCCAGGGTTTGCGTTGCAGGCCTTTTTCCAGGGCCTTTTTCGCCACCAGCCCGGCGGCCATCATCACGCTGGGGTTGGAGGTGTTGGTACACGAGGTGATTGCGGCAATCACCACGGCGCCATCGCGCAGGGTGTGGGTCTGGCCTTGATGGCTGTAGTCGATCTCCCCGGCCTGGTCGGCGTTGCCCACCGCCACGCCGCCGCCACCTTCGCTTTCCAGGCGGCTGACCTCTTTGGCCAGCGGTTTGGGTTGCAGTTCGATGAAGTGGTCGAAGGCCTGGCTGACCTGGCCCAGGGCTACCCGGTCCTGCGGCCGCTTGGGCCCTGCCAGGCTGGCCTCGACCTCATGCATGTCCAGCGCCAGGCTGTCGCTGAACAGGGGCTCCTGGCCGGGCTGCCGCCACAGGCCCTGGGCTTTGCAGTACTGCTCGACCAGTTGCACGGTCGCCTCGGGGCGGCCGGACAGGCGCAGGTAGTCCAGGGTCACCTGGTCGACCGGGAAGAAGCCGCAGGTGGCGCCGTATTCCGGGGCCATGTTGGCGATGGTCGCACGGTCGGCCAAGGGCAGCTCGGCCAGGCCATCACCATAGAACTCGACGAACTTGCCCACCACGCCCTTCTTGCGCAGCATCTGCGTCACAGTCAGCACCAGGTCGGTGGCGGTGATGCCTTCGCGCAGTTTGCCGGTCAGCTTGAAGCCGATCACTTCGGGGATCAGCATCGACACCGGCTGGCCGAGCATGGCTGCCTCCGCTTCGATGCCGCCCACGCCCCAGCCGAGCACGCCCAGGCCATTGATCATGGTGGTATGCGAATCGGTACCGACCAGGGTGTCGGGGAAGGCGTAGGTGCGGCCATCGGCCTCACGGGTCCAGACGGTGCGGCCGAGGTATTCGAGGTTGACCTGGTGGCAGATGCCGGTGCCCGGCGGTACCACGCGGAAGTTGTCGAAGGCGCTCTGGCCCCAGCGCAGGAAGGCATAGCGCTCGCCGTTGCGTTGCATTTCGATGTCGACGTTCTCGCTGAAGGCCTGCGGCGTGCCGTAGCGGTCGACCATCACCGAATGGTCGATCACCAGGTCCACGGGAGACAGCGGGTTGATCCGCTGCGGGTCGCCGCCGGCCTTGGCCATGGCTGCGCGCATGGCGGCCAGGTCGACCACGGCCGGCACACCGGTGAAGTCCTGCATCAGCACCCGCGCCGGGCGGTACTGGATCTCGCGGTCGGAGCGTCGCTCGCCCAGCCATTGGGCGAGGGCGCGCAGGTCGTCGCCGGTGACGGTCTTGCCGTCTTCCCAGCGCAGCAGGTTTTCCAGCAGCACCTTCAGCGACATGGGCAGGCGCTGCAGGTCGCCCAGTTGGCGGGCGGCTTCGGTGAGGCTGAAGTAGTGGTAGGTCTTGTCGCCGACCTGTAGGGATTTGAGGGTATTCAGGCTATCGAGCGAGGGCATTGCCAACTCCTTCTGCGCCGGTGCCTGGCAAGATCTGCCGGTGGCACCGCTCTGTATCGATCCGCACGGCACGGACCTGGCTGAAAGGTCAGGTTAGACCGCTTTGCGCTACCTGACCCTTTTCTGGACCGGCGGGGCGTGTCGCAGGTTCCGATCTTCCTTTATCATCGCCGCCTTGCCGGCGCCTGTGGCGCGCCAGCCGAAGTGGAGTGAGAGATGAATACCCTGTTCATGCATTGCCGGCCCGGTTTCGAGGGTGAGGTGTGCGCCGAAATCAGCGAACATGCCGCCCGCCTGGGTGTTGCCGGCTATGCCAAAGGCAAGCCGCAAAGTGCCAGTGCCGAGTTTGTCTGTAGCGAGGAGGGCGGTGTCGAGCGGTTGATGGGGGAACTGCGCTTCAACCAGCTGATTTTCCCGCGGCAGTGGGCCCGTGGCGGTTATGTCGAACTGCCTGAAAGCGACCGCATCAGTGTGCTGCTGGCGCACCTGGCCGGGCTCCCGGTGTTCGGTAGCCTGTGGCTGGAGGTGCTGGACAGCAACGAAGGCAAGGAACTGTCCACCTTCTGCCGCAAGTTCGAGGTGCCGCTGCGCAAGGCTTTGGAAAAGGCCGGCCGCTTGGTCGACGACCCCAGCCGCCCACGCCTGCTGCTCACCTTCATCAGCGGCCGCCGGGTATTTGCCGGTGTTGCCCCGGCCAACAACAGTGCGCTGTGGCCCATGGGCATCCCGCGCCTGAAATTCCCCCGCGAGGCGCCCAGCCGCTCGACGCTCAAACTGGAAGAGGCCTGGCACCAGTTCATCCCGCGCGAGCAGTGGGAGCAGCGCCTGGGCGATGACATGACCGGTGTCGACCTGGGAGCCTCGCCGGGTGGGTGGACCTACCAGCTGGTGCGCCGGGGCATGCTGGTGACCGCCATCGACAACGGGCCGATGGCCGAAAGCCTGATGGACACCGGGTTGGTTCAGCACCTGATGGCCGATGGTTTCACCTGGCAACCGAAGCAGCCGGTGGACTGGATGGTGTGCGACATCGTCGAGAAACCGGCGCGTACCACCTCGCTGATCGAGACCTGGCTGGGCGAGGGGTTGTGTCGTGAAGCTGTGGTCAACCTGAAGCTGCCGATGAAACAGCGCTATGCCGAAGTACGCCGGCTGCTCGACCGCATGGAGGCGACCTTCAAGGCGCGCAAGATCAAGGTGTCGATTGCTTGCAAGCAGCTGTATCACGACCGAGAGGAAGTGACCTGCCATCTGCGCCGATTGGACTTGAAGCCGCGCTAGCACAGCGAACCGCTTTGCTCTTGCTCTTGCTCTTGCTCTTGCTCTTGCTTCGGCTTTTGCTTCTAAGCGCGCGATAGTTCAGGCGCCGCCGATTGCGACTTCAGGAGGCCGAGCGAAGGGACTGCGGAGGGAGGTGACGGGCATGGATGCCCGTCAAGCGCTGAGGCCCCATGGATGGGGCCTGCAGCGCGTACTCCCGGGAGCAGGCCCGTAGCGAGGGAACCCCGGAGCGTAGCGTAGGGGCCGGATGATAGGAGCCAGCGTTTTTTGGTTACTTTTTGTCGCGTTTGACAAAAAGTGACCCGCCGTAAGGGCGGAAAGGTGAATAAGCGCCACCTTCGAAAATGAATGTTGACCTTGTTGTTGATGCCCACGCTTGAAAGCGAAGAGCGAAGAGCGGAAAAGTACTGGTTTTGATCTCGCGCATAGTCCATTTACGATGGCGACGCTGACTCACCTTTTCGCCCTTACGGCGAGTCACTTTTTGCCAAACGCGGCAAAAAGTAACCAAAAAACGCTGCGCTCCCATCATCCGGCCCCTACGCTGCGCTCCGGGGTACCCTCGCGCCGGTCTTGCTCCCGGGAGTACGCGCTGCAGGCCCCATCCATGGGGCCTCAGCGCTTGACGGGCATCCATGCCCGTCACCTCCCTCCGCAAGCCCTCTGCTCGGCCTCCTGAAGTCGCGAAGATCAAGATCAAGATCAAGATCAAGATCAAGATCAAGATCAAGATCAAGATCAAGATCAAGATCAAGATCAAGATCAAGATCAAGAGCAGGAGCAGGGCGCGTCTTCACAGGCGGTGCTTGGACCACGTCGCGCGATGCGCGACAATAGCGATCATTTGCGGAGTCCCCCATGACCGATTTCACCCCCGATGCCATCCTCGACGCCACCGGCCTGAACTGCCCGGAACCGGTGATGATGCTGCACCAGCACGTGCGCAACCTGGCCGCTGGCGGCCTGCTCAAGGTCATCGCCACCGACCCCTCGACCCGCCGCGACATCCCCAAGTTCTGCAACTTCCTCGGCCACGAACTGCTGCAGCAGCAGGAAGACGCCGGTACCTTCCTGTACTGGATCCGCAAGAAAGCCGACTGAGCCGCTCTGGAACACGCCCGGCGTTGCGCCTACACTGCGTTCCCCAGACAGGAGAGCGCCATGCTGATAGTTGCCGACGAGAACATCCCGCTGCTCGATGCCTTCTTCCAGGGTTTCGGCGAAATCCGTCGTTACCCGGGCCGAAGCCTCGATGCCGCCAGCGTAAAGGACGCCGACATCCTGCTGGTGCGCTCGGTGACCAAGGTCGACCGCCAGTTGCTCGAAGGCAGCCGCGTGCGCTTTGTCGGCACCTGCACCATCGGCACCGACCACCTCGACCTGAACTACTTTGCCGAGGCCGGCATCCACTGGAGCAGCGCACCGGGCTGCAATGCCCGCGGCGTGGTCGATTACGTGCTGGGCAGCCTGCTGACCCTGGCAGAACTGGATGGCGTGGCACTGCCCGAGCGCGTGTATGGCGTGGTAGGCGCGGGTGAGGTGGGCGGCCGCCTGGTGCGGGTGCTGCATGGCCTGGGCTGGAAGGTACTGGTATGCGACCCGCTGCGCCAGGCCGCCGAGGGCGGTGACTACGTCAGCCTCGAAACCATCCTGCAACAGTGCGATGTGATCAGCCTGCACACCCCGTTGCAGCGTGGCGGCGAGCACCCGACCTGGCACCTGCTGGGCCAGGCGCAGCTGGCGCAGTTGCGCCCGGGGGCCTGGCTGGTCAACGCCAGCCGTGGCCCTGTAGTGGACAACGCCGCCCTGCGCGAACTGCTGCTGGACCGCGAAGACCTGCATGCGGTGCTGGATGTGTGGGAGGGGGAGCCGCAGGTCGACCTGCAACTGGCCGACCTGTGCACATTGGCTTCGCCGCACATTGCCGGCTACAGCCTCGACGGCCGCCAGCGTGGTACGGCGCAGATCTACCAGGCGCTGTGCCGCTTCCTCGGTGTGGATGAACAGGTGCAACTGGCCGACCTGCTGCCCCGGCCGCCGCTGGCGCAGATCGAGCTGGATGCCAGCACCGACCCGGCCTGGGCCTTGGCCACCCTGTGCCGCGCGGTGTACGACCCACGCCGCGACGATGCCGATTTCCGCCGCAGCCTCAGCGACGACCCGCAGCAGCAGCGTGCAGCGTTCGACCAGTTGCGCAAGCAGTACCCGCCACGGCGCGAGATCGAGGGGCTGGCGGTGCGCTTGCGCGGGGAGTCGCCGCAGTTGGCGCAGCTGGTCAGTGCCTTGGGTGGGGTGTTGGTCTGACAGCCATTTGAAAGCTGTGCCGGCCTCTTCGCGGGTAAACCCGCTCCCACAGGTAGCCCGCTGACCTCAAGGCTTGTGTTGTCCCTGTGGGAGCGGGTTTACCCGCGAAAGGGCCGGTACAGGATTCAGGCAAATAAAAACCCGGCGCAAGCGCCGGGTTGCAAGAATTCGCCGATCAACCTTTGCGTACGCGCTCTACCCGGCTTTCTTCCAAGGCCTTGCAGGCCTGCTGGATCATCTGCTCGGTGATCGGTACTTCGCGCCCCTGGGCATCGATGATCGAACCGCACACCTGCGGTTGTGGGGTAGTCCGGGGCTTCTGGTTGTCGCTGCCATGCTGCAAGCTCATGTATTGTCTCCTCATCAGGTTCAAGCGCAGGTTAACCCTGTGCCGTGACTGGCCTGTGACAGTACCTGCAGGGTCACGGCAGGCACAGTCGAACAGAAACGGCAGTAAAGCTCCATAGCCTGGTTAGACCGATAGGCTATAGCAACCCTGCAAGGGTTCCACAGGCGTGGATGAGTGGTAGGCTGCGGTTTCCCCGCCAATGTGGTCAGCGCCATGCCCGAATCGGTTTCCCCGCGTCAACGCCGCGCCTTGCGCCTGGGTTGGCAGTTTGTCCGTCCGTACCGTCGCCAGGTGCTGCTGGCCTTGCTGGCCCTGGTAGTCACCGCCGCCATCACCCTGTCCATGGGGCAGGGCATCCGCCTGCTGGTGGACCAGGGCTTCATGACCCGCTCCGCGCATCAGCTCAACCAGACCATCGGCCTGTTCCTGCTGCTGGTGGTGGCACTGGCGGTGGGTACCTTCAGCCGCTTCTACCTGGTGTCGTGGATCGGCGAGCGCTGCGTGGCCGATATCCGTCGAGCCGTGTTCGACCACCTGATCGGCCTGCATCCCGGGTTTTTCGAAGACAACCGCAGCTCCGAGATCCAGTCGCGGCTGACCGCCGACACCACCTTGCTGCAATCGGTAATCGGCTCTTCGCTGTCGATGTTCCTGCGCAACGCGCTGATGGTCATCGGTGGCGTGGTGTTGCTGTTCATCACCAACCCCAAGCTCACCAGTATCGTGGTGGTGGCCCTGCCGCTGGTGCTGGCGCCGATCCTGCTGTTCGGCCGCCGGGTACGCAGCCTGTCGCGGCAGAGCCAGGACCGGGTGGCCGATGTGGGCAGCTATGTGGCCGAGACCCTCGGGCAGATCAAGACCGTGCAGGCCTACAACCACCAGGCGCATGACCGCGAGCTGTTCGCCGGCACGGTGGAAGCGGCGTTTGCCGTGGCCCGGCAGAGGATTGCCCAGCGCGCCTGGCTTATCACCCTGGTAATCGTGCTGGTTCTTGGAGCGGTGGGGGTGATGTTGTGGGTTGGCGGCATGGACGTGATCGCCGGGCGTATTTCCGCGGGCGAACTGGCCGCCTTCGTGTTCTACAGCCTGATCGTCGGCAGCGCCTTCGGCACCCTCAGCGAGGTGATCGGCGAGTTGCAGAGGGCGGCGGGCGCCGCCGAGCGCATTGCCGAACTGTTGGCGGCGCGCAGCGCCATCCTGCCGCCCGCCATGGCGCAGATGCTGCCGCAGCAGCGGGCCAGTGGGCGCATCGAGCTGCAGCAGTTGGTGTTCGCCTACCCGTCACGGCCCTCGGTGGCGGCTGTCGATGGCCTGAGCCTGACCATCGAGCCGGGGCAGACCGTGGCGTTGGTGGGCCCGTCGGGGGCGGGCAAGTCGACCTTGTTCGATTTGTTGCTGCGCTTCTACGACCCCCAGCAGGGGCGCATCCTGCTCGATGGCCGGGCGATCACCGAACTCGACCCCGATCACCTGCGCCAGCAGTTCGCCCTGGTGGCACAGAACCCCTCGCTGTTTCGCGGCACGGTCGAGGCCAACATCCGCTATGGCCGGCCCGAGGCGACCCTGGCCGAGGTCGAGGCAGCCGCCCGGGGTGCTCATGCCGACGCATTCATCCGGCAATTGCCGCAGGGCTACCAGACACCGCTGGGCGAGGGCGGCATTGGTCTGTCCGGCGGGCAGCGGCAGCGCCTGGCCATCGCCCGTGCGTTGCTGGTCGATGCGCCGATCCTGTTGCTGGACGAAGCCACCAGCGCACTCGACGCGCAAAGCGAACACCTGATCCAGCAGGCGCTGCCCAGCCTGATGGCCGGGCGCACCACCCTGGTGATCGCCCATCGCCTGGCTACGGTCCAGCATGCCGACCGTATCGCGGTCATCGACAAGGGCAGGCTGGTGGCGGTGGGGACGCATCGCCAGCTGATCGAAGAGAGCCCGCTGTATGCCCGGCTGGCGGCCTTGCAGTTCACCACGGGGTAGCTTGTAGTGGCGTTGTAACATTTCTGTAGTATTTGCCTGAGAGTATCTAGCTCAACTGTTGCGTAAGTGCTCGACCTGGCTGCCATTGCTTGATGGCAGCCTTTTTTTGGCCTGCCAGTAACCGGGCTGCGTTGCACCCCATTGCCAACTCGCGCGGCCCCCGGTCTTCCTCCTGCTTTCCGAGATCCAAGATGTTGCGTAAATCCCTCAGAGTGCAAATCCTCTCCCTGCTCGGCGGCAGTCTGGTGGCGATGTTGCTGATCGCCCTGGTGTGCTTCCAGTTCCTCTCGTCCAGCGTGCGCGGCTACGCCGAGCTGGTCGACGGGCCGCTGCGGGCCTCGCAGTTGATCGACGAAGCCAACCTGCAGTTCAAGATCCAGGTGCAGGAATGGAAGAATGTGCTGTTGCGCGGGCGCCAGCCGGCTGACATGGACAAGTACTGGCAGCAGTTCCAGGCTCGCGAGCAACAGGTGCAGCAACTGCTCGGGCAATTGATCGACAGCAGCGACGCGAGGCTCAAGGCGCCGCTGCAGCAACTGCGTGACAGCCACCGGCAGCTGGGCCAGGCCTATGCGCAGGGGCGCCAGGCATTCCTGGCGGCGGGCGGCGACCCGGTAGCCGGCGACCAGGCGGTCAAGGGCGTGGACCGCGCCGCCAGCGAGCAGATGAGCGAACTGGTCGAGCAACTGCGTGCCGAAGCCCGTCAGCACGCCGCCAGCCTGAGTGCCGGCGCCGAGCGCACGGTATGGCTGGGCTTGCTGGTGATGCTGGCTTCGGCCGTGCTGGTGGGGCTGCTCAGCCTGTGGTTGGTCAACCGCAGCCTGGTCGAGCCGATCCGCCAGTTGATCGACTATGTCGCGCAGCTGAGCCAGGGCCGCTTTGCCGCCCGGGTAGACAGCCGCCGCGAGGACGAACTGGGCCGCCTGGCGCGGGCCGCCAACACTCTGCGCGATTTCCTCGCCGACACGGTCGGCCGGCTGCAGGACAACGCCCAGGAACTGGAAGGTGCCAGCGGCCAGCTGCGCAGCATCGCCGGCGACATGGCCCGTGGTACCCATGACCAGTTCCAGCGCACCGACCAGGTGGCCACGGCCATGCACGAGATGTCCGCAACCGCCCAGGAAGTCGCGCGCCACGCCGCCGAGGCCGCCCGCGCGGCGGACGACGCCGACCACAGTGCCCAGGCGGGCGAGCAGGTGATGCAGCAGACCATCGACATCATCGGCGCGGTCAACCGCGAAATTGCCGGCACGGCGGCGGTGATTCGCGACCTGGAGCATGACAGCACGCGCATTGGCAAAGTGCTCGAAGTGATCCGTGGCATTGCCGAGCAGACCAACCTGCTGGCGCTCAACGCGGCCATCGAAGCGGCCCGTGCCGGCGAGGCCGGGCGAGGTTTTGCGGTCGTCGCCGATGAAGTGCGCAGCCTGGCCCAGCGCACGGCGGCGTCGATCGCCGAGATCCACCAGATCATCGAAGCGGTGCAGTCTGGGGCGGTGGAGGCGGTCAAGGCCATCGAAAGCGGCCAGCAGCGCAGCGAGGAGGGTGCCGAGCAGGTGCAGCAGGCCGGGCAGATGCTGCAGCGCATCACCCTGGCAGTGGAAGCGATCCGCGACATGAACCGGCAGATCGCCACGGCGGCCGAAGAGCAGACCAGCGTGGCCGAGGACATTTCCTGCAACCTGATCGAAATCACCCGCATCGCCACGGCCAACCAGCAGGCGGTGCAGCATACCGAACGGGCGGGGCAGCGCCTGCATGGGTTGTCGGGGCAGCTGGGTGAAGTCACCTCCCGCCTCACCGCCTGACGCGGCTCTTGTGGGAGCGGCCTTGTGTCGCGAAAGGGCCGCAAAGCGGCCCCGGCAATCTCTGCATGGACGCTGATATCCTGGGGCCGCTACGCGGCCCTTTCGCGACACAAGGCCGCTCCCACAACGGTGCGGCGTCAGGTTGGCTACTGGGGAAACCCGCCACTTCCACTGCTTCATTCCAATGCCCTCTGGCGGATTGTCGCCATCTACCCCATCGCCCGCCCCCTGTATTCACTGCTCCAGACCCAGTTGGCACGTTCCCTGCTCAAGGCGGCGCGCGTGTACACAACAACTGGATAACATCAATGAAGAAATTCCTGCTGACGTTCCTCTGCCTGGGCGTCATCGGCTGCTCCAAACCCGCGGAGCCGGAAAAGACCGTCGATGTGCTGCTGATTGGCGGTGGCATCATGAGTGCCAGCCTGGGCACCTACCTCACCGAGCTGGAGCCTTCCTGGAAGGTCGACGTCTACGAACGCCTGGACCAGGTGGCCGAAGAAAGCTCCAACGCCTGGAACAACGCCGGTACCGGTCACTCCGCGTTCTGCGAGCTGAACTACACCAGCGTCGGTAAAGACGGCAGCATCGACATCAGCAAGGCCGTTGGGGTCAACGAGCAGTTCGAGGTGTCCAAGCAGTTCTGGGCCTACCAGGTCGAGCAGGGCGTGCTCAGCAACCCGAAGTCGTTCATCAACAACGTGCCGCACATGAGCTTTGTCTGGGGTGACGACAACGTCGCCTTCCTGCACAAGCGCGTCGACGCCCTGCAGCACAGCTCGCTGTTCCGCGGCATGGAAATCTCCGAAGACCACGAGCAGATCCGCAAGTGGGCACCGCTGGTGATGGAAGGCCGTGACCCGGAGCAGAAAATCGCCGCCACGCGCATGGCCATCGGCACCGACGTGAACTTTGGCGAAATCACCCGCCAGTTGTTCGCGGCGATGACCCGCAACCCCAATGTGTCGCTGAACCTGCGTCATGAAGTGCGCGACATCGTGCGCAACGACGACGGCACCTGGCATGTGCGGGTGGCCGACCTGGCCAATGGCGGCGAGGAAAAGGCCGTCAACGCCCGCTTCGTGTTCATCGGTGCCGGTGGTGGCGCGCTGAAGCTGCTGCAGAAGTCGGGCATCCCTGAAGCTGAAGGCTATGCCGGCTTCCCGGTCGGTGGCCAGTTCCTGATGACCGACAACCCCGACCTGGTCGCCCGCCACCAGGCCAAGCTGTACGGCAAGGCCTCGGTCGGCGCGCCACCGATGTCGGTACCGCACCTGGACACGCGGATGATCGATGGCAAGCAGGTGCTGCTGTTCGGCCCGTTCGCCACCTTCTCCACCAAGTACCTCAAGCACGGCTCGCTGCTGGACATGTTCGCCTCGCTGAACAGCCACAACGTGCTGCCGATGGTCAATGCCGGTATCGACAACATCGACCTCAGCACCTACCTGATGGGGCAGTTGATGCTCAGTTTCGATGACCGCATGAACGCGCTGCGCGAGTACTTCCCCAACGCCAAGAACGAAGACTGGAAGCTGCTGCAGGCCGGCCAGCGGGTGCAGGTGATCAAGAAGGACCCGGTACTGGGCGGTGTGCTGCAGTTCGGTACTGAAGTGGTGGCGGCCCAGGACGGCAGCATCGCTGCATTGCTGGGGGCATCGCCGGGTGCCTCGACCGCGGCGCCGATCATGCTGACCGTGCTGGAAAAGACCTTCAAGGACCGTATCCAGTCGCCAGCCTGGCAGGCCAGGCTCAAGGAAATCGTGCCAAGCTATGGGCAGAAGCTGAACAACAACCTGGCGCTGACCAACCAGACCCGGGCCTGGAGCAGTGAGCGCCTGCAGTTGCTGTATGTGCCGGTGGAGGCCGAGGTGTCGCACTGACACATGTGGGAGCGGCCTTGTGTCGCGAAAGGGTCGCAACGCGGCCCCAGGATTTCAGCCAGGCTGCACAAGTTGCTGGGGGCTGCCTTGCAGCCCTTTCGCGACACAAGGCCGCTCCCACAAAGGGGCGCGCGCTGGGGCAGGGCACTTTTCAATGCGCAACAAAAAGCCCGCACTAGGCGGGCTTTTTGACGAGGATTTGGTCGGAGAGACAGGATTCGAACCTGCGGCCTTCTCGTCCCGAACGAGACGCGCTACCTGGCTGCGCTACACTCCGATGAAGGAAATCCTACTGCATACTTTTTTTGCACGCAAGCCCTTGTTGTTAAAAGGGCCTTTGCAAAAAACAGGCTGCGATCAGAGCTCTTTGACGGTGCGGATCTGGTCCTTGTTCAGGCGTGTGCGCTTGCCGTCCAGCTGCTCGAATTCGTAGAAACCGGAGTCTTCATCGAACTTCGGTGTGTCGGTGGCCTGGATTTCGCGACCGTCGTTCAGGGTAATGACGGTTGGCGATGCGCAGCCAGCGAGGGCGCCCAGGCCCAAGGCGAGCAGGAAGGCGGGTAGGGTCCGTTGAATCATCGTGTTTCTCCAGTGCGATGGTGCTAGATGACATTAAGACGCAGGGCGTCCACGCAAGTTCCGTCTACAGTGCAGCATAGCGGCAAACCCGGGGCATTGATCGAGGGCAAGGGCCACGGGCGTCACGCTGTGATGGGCGTGTGCTGTGTTATAACTGCGGCCATCCCATCTTCTTGTGACGGACCCCCATGAAAGCCAAGGCAGATACCCCCTTCGTGCCGCTGAACATCGCCGTGCTCACGGTCAGCGACACCCGTACTTTCGACACCGATACCTCCGGCCAGCTGTTCGTCGACCGGCTGAGCGCGGCTGGCCATCGCCTGGCCGAGCGCGTGCTGCTGAAAGACGACTTGTACAAGATTCGCGCCCAGGTCGCCACCTGGATTGCCGATGACAGCGTGCAGGTGGTGCTGATCACCGGCGGCACCGGCTTTACCGGCCGCGACAGCACGCCCGAGGCCGTGGCCTGCCTGCTGGACAAGCAGGTAGAAGGCTTTGGTGAGCTGTTCCGGCAGATTTCCGTGGCCGACATCGGCACCTCCACCGTGCAGTCGCGCGCCCTGGCCGGGCTGGCCAACGGTACCCTGGTGTGCTGCCTGCCGGGTTCGACCAACGCGGTGCGCACCGGTTGGGACGGTATCCTCGCCGAGCAGCTGGATGCCCGCCATCGCCCGTGCAACTTCGTGCCGCACCTGAAGCAGGCAGCGGCCTGCGACAGCCGTGGCTGAGGTCCGCCAGGCCCGGCCGCTGATGCCGGTGGAACAGGCCCTGGAGCAGCTGCTGGCTTTGGCCGAAGCGGCACCGATCCGCGACACCGAGAACCTGCCGCTGGCCGAGGCCGAGGGCCGTGTGCTGGCCACCGACCTGGTGGCCTCGCTCGACCTGCCGCCTTGGCCGAACAGTGCCATGGACGGTTACGCCCTGCGCCTGGCCGACTGGCAGGGCGAACCACTGCCGGTCAGCCAGCGGATTTTCGCCGGCCATGCGCCGCAGCCGCTGCAACCGGGCACCTGCGCGCGCATCTTCACCGGGGCACCGCTGCCTGAAGGTGCCGACTGCGTCGAGATGCAGGAAAACACCGAAGTGTCGGAGGATGGCCGGGTACGCTTTCTCGAAGCGCTGAAGACCGGGCAGAACATTCGTCCCCAGGGCCAGGAAACCCGCAAGGGCGAACAGGTGATGAGCGCCGGCACCCGGCTGGGGCCGATCGAGCTGGGCCTGGCCGCGACCCTGGGCCATGGCCGGCTGGACGTGGTGCGCAAGGTGCGGGTGGCGGTGTTGTCCACCGGTGACGAACTGGTCGAACCCGGCCTGCCGCTGGGGCCGGGGCAGATCTACAACAGTAATCGCCGGCTGCTGGTCAGCTGGCTGCAGAGGCTGGGCTGCGACGTGGTCGATGCGGGCATCCTGCCGGATGACCTGGCGCGCACCCGTAGCTGCCTGGCCGAGCTGGGCGATGTCGACCTGATCCTGTCCACCGGCGGTGTCTCGGTGGGGGAGGCCGACTACCTCGGCGCCGCCCTGCGCGAAGCCGGCGAGCTGGCCTTGTGGAAGCTGGCGATCAAACCGGGCAAGCCGCTGACCTTCGGCCACTTCCAGGGCGTACCGGTAATCGGCCTGCCGGGTAACCCGGCCTCGACCCTGGTCACCTTCGGCCTGCTGACCCGGCCCTACCTGTTGCGGCGTCAGGGCGTGGCCGATGTCACGCCGTTGCGCTTCGACATGCCGGCCGGCTTTGACTGGCCCAAGGCCGGCACGCGCCGCGAGTACCTGCGCGCCCGCATCGAACAGGGCCAGGTGCGCATCTACAAGAACCAGAGCTCTGGCGTGCTGCGCAGTGCGGCCTGGGCCGAAGGGTTGGTGGAGGTGCGCGAAGGCAGTACGCCGAAGCAGGGTGACAGCGTGCCGTTCATCCCCTTCAGCGAACTACTTGGCTGAGCGGCCCCGTCAGGCACTGGCCAGCGGCGTGGCCTCGGCCGGTGCCGCCAGTGCCAGGCGCATGTGCACGTTCTCCAGTTGCTGGGCGGCCACGCTCCAGTCGTGGCGCTGGCGGGCGAACTGGCGCCCGGCGTCGCTCAACTGGCTCATGCGCCAGGGCTGGTTGAGCAACTGGGTGATCAGCAGGGCCAGCTGGTCGCCATCCTCACTGCCCAGGTAGTGCTCACCATTGTTCGCGGCCAGGCCTGAAACGCCTTTGCCGGTGGTGATCACCGGCAAGCCGGCGGCCATCGCTTCGAGGATTTTCACCTTGGAGCCACCGGCATAGCGCAGCGGCGCGAAGAACAGTGCCGAACGCCGCTGCAGTTCACGCAGGTCGGGGCGGTAGCCGAACCATTCGATGCGCGGGTCGTTCCAGTGCAGTTTCCAGCTGGCCGGCATGGCATGCCCGGCAATCGCCAGGCGCACCGCCGGGTTGCTCATCCAGACCTGCGGCATGATGTCTTCCAGCGCCCATTCGATGGCCTCCAGGTTGGCGCCATACTCGAAGTTGCCAACGAACAGCAGGCGCTGGCTGTGCAGCGCGGGTTGCACGTGCTGGTAGAAATCACAGTCCACGCCATTGACCACCACGTTCACCGGGCGCCCGCTGATCTGCGCGATCAATTCGGCATCGTGGGCGCTGACTGCCACCAGTTCGGTGGGTTGGCGCAATACCCGCTGTTCCCAGCGTCGATAGCGCCAGCGGTCGAAGGCGTTGAGCGGGCGCAGCCATAGCGGCAGGCGATCGTGGCTGGCGCCGCCCATCACCGATTCCAAGGTGTGCTCGCTGAGCATGTACGGCAGTCCGCGTGCCTGCAGGGCCTTTTCGAAGGGCTGGAAACTGTAGCTGTGTTCGATCTGGATCACGTCCCAGGGCTCGTCCAGCAATTGCTCGAAGCGGTGCCGCAGGCAAGGGGCCAGGCCATTGATGATTGCCCGCATGGGGTAGGCGATGATCGGCGAGGCCAGCAGGTTCAGCGGGCTGTGCAGGGGCCGACGGGGCAGCACGATCAGGCGCTCGAGCAGCGGTTCCAGGGCTTCGCGGGCGGCATCGCCGAGCGGGATCTTCGATTGCACCAGCAGGGTAATCCGATGGCCCCGCTGTGCCAGTGCGCGCATCAGGTGGTATTGCCGGGTCTTGCTGCCGCTGGTGGTTGGCCAGGGCAGGTACGGCAGTGTCCAGAGAATGCGCATGACCCGGAATCCTCGCTAAAGGCCGCGGATAGCAAGACGCGCCCGTGGGCAGCAGTGGTAGAACCACTGCCGGGGGCGCGTCCGTGGCAATAAAGTGTATCTGCTGAGCATAGCCGTGCATTGCCAGGTGTGTGGGAAAAGACCGGCCAACGCTTGTCGGTTGACGTCCGGCCCACGCGGTCAATTTTTGTAGGAGCGGCCTTGTGTCGCGATAGGGCCGCAGAGCGGCCCCGGCAATCTCCGCAGCGAAGCTAAAAATGTGGGGCCGCTTCGCGCCCCTATCGCGACACAAGGCCGCTCCTACAAAAACTGATCGCGTTGGCCTGCTATTTTTTCGGGCGCATGCAACGATCCGCAATTGCAAAGGGTCGAGATCTTGGTTGATCACTTCACGGAGGCGCGCACATGCAAGGGCGCAAGGCAATGCTGATCCTGCACGGCAAGCAGGCCATGAACGAAGACGTGCGCAGCGCCGTGCATGGCCTGCGCGACAGCGGCTGGGTACTGGATGTGCGGGTCACCTGGGAGGCCGGCGACGCGCAGCGCCTGGTCACCGAGGCGCTGGCCGCCGGCTACGGCCATATCGTCGCCGGAGGCGGCGATGGCACGCTGCGTGATGTCGCCGAGGCCATGGGGCTGGCAGGTACCGAGGCCAGCCTGGCGTTGTTGCCGCTGGGCACGGCCAACGATTTTGCCAAGGCCGCCGGCATACCCCTGGAGCCTGCCACCGCCCTGGCACTGCTGAACATACCCGCACGGCCAATAGACCTGGGCCAGGCCGGCGACCAGTTGTTCCTCAACATGGCCACGGGCGGTTTTGGCAGCCAGGTCACGGCCAACACCTCCGAAGACCTGAAGAAAGTGCTGGGCGCGGCCGCCTACCTGTTCACTGGCTTGTCGCGCTTCAGCGAACTGCAGGCAGCCTCGGTGGAGCTGCAAGGGCCGGGCTTCGACTGGCAGGGTGACCTGCTGGCGCTGGGGATCGGCAATGGCCGCCAGGCCGGGGGTGGGCAAGTGCTGTGCCCCGAGGCCCTGGTGGACGACGGCTTGCTCGATATCGCCATCCTGCCGGCACCCCAGGAAATGGTCGGGGCGCTGCGTGAGCTGTTGTCTGGCAACGGGTTGTTAGTCAGGGCCAGGTTGCCCTGGGTCGAGATCAAGTGCTCGCAGGGCCTGGACATCAACCTTGATGGCGAGCCGGTGCAGGCCGACAAGTTGCGCTTCCAGGCCAGGCCCGCTGCACTGCGCCTGCATCTGCCGGACGGGTCGCCGTTGCTCAGTCGTCCAGGCTGATGATTTTCTCGCGCACGGCGAACAGCACCAGGCCGGCCACATCATGGATCTGCAGGCGTTTCATGATTTGCGAGCGGTGGGTTTCCACGGTCTTGATCGACAGGCCCAGGCCGGTGGCGATTTCCCGGGTGGACTTGCCACGCACGATCAGGCGCAGGATCTCCAGCTGTCGCGCCGTGAGGTTATGCCGCTCGCCCGCGGGTTGCTTGCCCTGCCTGGCGTGCTGCAGCGCCTGGTTGATGACCGTATGGGCGATGGCTGGGCTGAGGTAGCGCTCGCCGTTGCGCACCGCGGCCAGGGCCTGTTCCAGTTCGGTGGCGCTGGTGTCCTTGAGCAGGTAGCCGTGGGCGCCGCTTTCCAGGGCCCGCATGATCAGGTCCGGGTCGGTGTGCATCGACAGGATCAGCACCTTGCAGGTGTTGCCGCTGGCGCGCAGTTGGGTGAGGGCGTCCAGGCCGCTGGTCGAGCGCATGGAGATGTCCAGCAAGACGATGTCCGGCGCCAGCGTGCGCACCTGTTCGAGCAACTGGCTGCCGTCGTCGGCTTCACCGATCACGTCATAGCCGGGGATGTCGCAGACCAGTGCGCGCACCCCGGCGCGGATCAGCGAGTGGTCGTCTACCAGCAGCAGTCTACAGGTCATGGGTTGCAGTACTCCTGGCGCGTTCCTGGGTGCGCGGTGGCCATGGGAACATTGCCTCGATGCGCGTGCCCAGGCCGAGCTGGCTGGTGATGTCCAGGCTGCCCTGCAACGCGGTTACCCGCTCCTGCATGCCGGCCAAGCCCCGCTGGCCTGCTTCGGCCGGTTGCCTGGCTGGCACGAAGCCGCGGCCATCGTCGTGGATCGATAACGCCAACCCCTCGGGGGTGCGCTGCAGGCGGACGACCAGGTTGCGTGCCTGGGCGTGGCGCAGCATGTTGGTCACGGCTTCCTGGGTAATGCGGAACACCGCCATGGCCACGGCCTCGTCGATGCCGCCCAGGCGCTGGTTGCACGCCAGGCTCCAGTGCACGCCGCTGTTGCCCAGGGTGCGCACCAGGTGTGCGCGCAGGCTGGCCTCCAGGCCCAGGCTGGCCAGCTGCCGCGGGTTGAGCAGGGCGGAGACATCGCGCACGTTGCCCAGGGTGTCATCCAGCGTGCTGCGCAGGGCGTCGCAGTGGCCTTGCAGGTCATCGGGCATGCGCTTCTGCAGCCACTGCAGTTGCAGCTTGGCGGCGGTGAGCAGCTGGCCGATGTCATCGTGCAATTCCCGGCTCAGGTGCTGGCGCTCGTCTTCCTGGACCTTGAGCATGCGCTCGGCCAGTTCCGCCGGGCGCAGGTTGATCGACCTGGCGCCCAGGGCCAGGTGCACGGCAGCGCCCAGCGTGGCGGCCAGCTGCAGCAGCAACAGGCTGGCCGGGATCGCCTGGTCGGTCAGGTACAGCGACAGGGTGGCGACCAGCGAAGCCACGCACAGCCCGACCGTCGCCCAGCGCAGCAGGGTAGTGCGGAAGCAGCACCGCAAAGAAGTCTTCAAGCGTGGAAACATAGGTAGGGAAGCCACTGAAGTATTGCTGATGGAGGCCTTGCACAATCCATGTCAGAGGCTTTGGAGCAGTACTTTCTATTTTCTTTCGAACACGTGATCTTGCGACCTTGCTGCAGGTCGCAAGCGTTTGTGGGGCCGCATATTACCACTTCGCAGTGCATTGGTCGCGATCGGGTAACGCTATGAAACGCCTGCGGGGCGGGCGCTGGAGGGTAGCAAAGTGCCACTTGGCTTGATCGCACAACAGGCACTTGCCATTGAACTTGCGCGCTGTTGATTCAACTTGGCCCCCGGCAACCTGGAAAACTTCGAGAACTTTCCAAGTTCGACCTGGGTGGGCCTGAATAAACGTGCCCGGCTGCATTTCAAGCCAGTTCAATATGTGGCAGATGAGCGGCCGGAGTGCGTACTGCCTGCCGTCTCGGTATGCGGGTGGATGCACACGTTGCCTTGCTCGTCGCAGGAGGTGCAGGGTTGTGCAAACGTTTGCTGCACGGCCTTGGCCAGTTCACCCAGCAGTACCAGCTGCTCGCCGATGTCCAGGTTGAGCCGCCCGGTGCAAGGGTCGACCAGTTCCAGTTGCCAGGCCAGCAGGGTCAGGCAGGCCCCTACCGCGGGCAGGGCTTCGCGCTGCAGGCGACCGACCTGGCAGGCCGGTGCCAGCAACTGCTGCAGGGCGGTGGTGTAATGGGCGACTTCGCGCAGGCCCAGGTGTGTGGCCTGTCGAGCAAGGTTGTCGAGGGCGTTGTCCAGGCAGTGGCAGGCATCCGGGTCGTTGTCGATCAGCTCCAGATGCTGCAGGCATTCCTGGGCCTGGGTCAGCAGTACCTGGGCATCCAGCAGGAACCCCTGCAGGGCGTTATCGAACGACAAGGCGCTGTCCATCATGATGCCCCCGCGCGTGGGGCGGGCGCAGGGGACGGGCACGCCAAAACGATAGCTAGCAAAAGCCTGACTCCATTCATGCAATGAGAATGGCGTCACATTAATGGCTAAAGGATATCGCGAACATCAGGTTGCACCCGATTGTGGCTAAGGGTTTCCCTGATAAGGGCCTCAGGTGGGGAACTTTTACTGTCCCGCTTAATCACCCGGCTTCCCGCAGTAAAGCATGATGGTAAAGTGATATCAATCGCCTTCACGGCATTTTCCCGCAAGGGTCAAGGTGTGCGTGAAGCCGCCGATACAGGGTGGATGATTTCACTTTTTCCGACTCAAGCCTGGGGGCTTTCCAATGGCTGGCATTCTCGACACGGTAGACCAACGCACGCAACTGGTGGGTGAGAACCGCCTGGAAATCCTGATGTTTCGCCTGGCCGGCCGCCAGCTGTTCGCGATCAACGTGTTCAAGGTGCAGGAAGTGCTGCAACTGCCCAAGCTGACCCTGATGCCCCAGCGCCACGCTTTCGTCTGCGGCGTGGTCAACCTGCGCGGCCAGACCCTGCCGGTGATCGACCTGTCCCAGGCGATCGGCATGCGCCCGCTGCAGCCGGGGCCGGACAGCACCATCATCGTCACCGAATACAACCGCTCGGTGCAGGCTTTCCTGGTGGGCGGTGTCGACCGCATCGTCAACATGAACTGGGAAGCGATCATGCCGCCGCCATCCAGTGCCGGCCGCCAGCATTACCTGACCGCCATCACCAAGGTCGATGACAAGCTGGTGGAAGTGATCGACGTGGAGAAGGTGCTGGCCGAGATCGTGCCGTACAACGCGCGGGTTTCCGGCGACAAGCTCGCCGACCCGGTGCTGGCCCGTGCCCGTGGCCGCGAAGTGCTGCTGGTGGACGACTCCAGCGTGGCCCTGGCGCAATTGCGCGACACCCTGTCCCAGCTGGGCGTGAAGCTGCACGTGGCCAGTGATGGCCTGAAGGCGCTGCGCATGCTCAAGGGCTGGGCTGACGCTGGTGAGGACGTGTGCGAGAAGCTGCTGATGGTGTTCACCGACGCCGAGATGCCGGAAATGGATGGCTACCGGTTGACCACCGAGATCCGTGGCGATGCCCGTTTGCGCCAGCTGTACGTGGTGTTGCACACCTCGCTGTCGGGTAGTTTCAACGAATCCATGGTGAAGAAGGTGGGCTGCGACAACTTCCTGTCCAAGTTCCAGCCCGATCGCCTGGTCGACGTGGTCAAGCAACGCCTGTTGCTGGATGCCGCTACCGCGTGATCCCGGCCCCTGCCGGGTATAAGCTTGGCGTTTTGGCATGACGCGAGGCGGCAGGGATGTTTCTCAGTGAGCTGTATCGGTACCCGGTGAAGTCGGGGCAGGCGCAACGCCTGCAGGCTTCACCGGTGGGATTGCTGGGGTTGCAGGGTGACCGGCGCTGGATGGTGGTGGAGGAAGAAAACGGACGCTTCCTTACCCAGCGCGCCTGGCCTCGGCTAGGCCAGATCAAGGCTAGCGATGATGACAGCGGCCAGTTGCTGCTGGAAGCACCTGGGCAGGCACCGTTGCGGGTGCCTGTGCCGCCTGCCGATGACGCCCTGCGCGGCGTGACCATCTGGCGCGATACCCTGCGCGTGCCGGATGCGGGCGATGCGGCGGCGGCCTGGCTGAGCCAGCTGCTGGGCAAGGCCGTGCGCCTGGTGCATTGCCCGGAGCAGCGCGCGCGTTACCTGCCCAATGGCTATGGCTTCAACAGTGACCGGGCGGCGTTCCCGGACGGTTTCCCGTTGTTGCTGATCGGCCAGGGTTCGCTGGACGAACTCGAGCGGCGTATCGGACGGCCCATGGAGATGCTGCGCTTTCGGCCCAACCTGGTGGTGCAGGGGGCTGAACCGTTTGCCGAAGATGGCTGGAAGCGGATTCGTATCGGCAGCCTGGAGTTTCGCGTGCTCAAGCCCAGTGTGCGCTGCATCTTTACCACCATCGACCCGGCTACCGGCGAGCGCAGCGAGGACCGCGAGCCGATGGCCACGCTCAGGACCTTCCGTGAGAAGGAGGGGGATGTGCTGTTCGGGCAGAACCTGGCGGTGGATGGCAGTGGGTGGTTGGAGGCAGGGATGCAGGTCGAAATCCTGGAGTAGCTGTGTTGCATGTGCCGGCCTCTTCGCGGGTAAACCCGCTCCCACAGGTACTGCACCGCATTCAGGACCGGTGAAATCTGTGGGAGCGGGTTTACCCGCGAAGAGGCCGGCACAGGCTCACTAGCAATCACATGTCATCGAAGTACCGCTCATGCCAATCCACCAGCGGCTGCGGCGAGTTCAGCTTCTGCCCATAGATCACCGAATACGACAGCACGTTCTGCACATACTGGCGCGTTTCGTCGAACGGGATCGACTCCACCCACACATCGAAGCTCAGGTGCTTGGCGCCTTTGAGCCACTGCCGCACGCGCCCGGGCCCGGCATTGTAGGCTGCCGAAGCGAGTACCCGGTTGCCGTTGAACTGGCTGTGCACCTGGCTCAGGTAGGCCGCACCCAGCTGGATGTTCTTGTCCGGGTTGAGCACTTGCGCCGGGGATGCCAGCGGGATGCTGAACTTGCGCGCGGTTTCCTTGGCCGTGGCCGGCATCAACTGCATCAGGCCGCTGGCACCCACCGGGGAACGGGCATCCTCCATGAACGCGCTTTCCTGGCGGGTAATGGCGAATACCCAGCTTGAATGCAGGCCGCGGACCTTGGCCTCGCGCACCAGGGTGTCGCGGTGGGCCATCGGGAAGCGGATGTCCAGATCGTCCCAGTACTGCGCCTGGCTGATGGTGCGAATGGCCGGGAAGTACCAGCGCAGGTCGTAGCCCAGGCGCGCCTGGGCGACCATTTCGTCGCGGGTGAAGTGGCGGCTGACGTGGTACCACTCGCGGCGGCCTTCGACGATCTGGCCACGGGCGTGGAACTCCAGGGCACGGCGGATGCCCGGGGTGTTGCGTACCTTGTTGACCAGCTGCGGGCTGAGCACCAGCGGCTTGTTGTTCAGCTGGTAAGGGGTCTGTGCCCGGTCGGCGGCGAGGAAACCGTAGAAGTCACGCTCACGCGCCACGGTCTTGTACAGCAGCGGGATCTGAGGGTTGTTCGGCTGTGCCAGCTCCAGGCTGCGCGCTTGCCAGTACTTCCAGCGGCTGCTGCTGGCCAGGTCCTGGGGCAGGCGGCGGGTCAGTTCGTAGGCGTCTTCCCAACGCCCCAGGCGCAGCAGCAGGCGCAGGCGCCATTCGCTGACGGTGTTGTCACGCAGTTCGGGGTCGTAGCGGGTCATCAGGTCGAGTGCGCGCGGGTCGTAGCGGCGCGCCAGGGTCAGGCCGATCTCACGGGCGATGGCCACCTTCTCGTCACGGGAAAAGTGCATGCGCTGTGCGTAGTCGTCGAGCAGCGCCATGGCCCGCTCCGGGTCCTGCCGGGCCAGGCGGCGCAGGCCGAGGCTGACCACGTCGGACATGGCCTCGTTGACCGGGGTGAAGCGCGACGGCTGGTTGAGCAGCTCGGGTTTCTGCGCCACATCGACCAGCAGGCGCCCTTGCGGGGCAAGGGTGGTCAGGGTCTTGACCAGGTTGTTGGCCAGGCCGTAGTTGCGCGCCTGGGCCGCCAGCTTGGTGCGTTGCCAGCGCTTGGCCTCGGTCAGCTGGCCCTCGGCCGCCCACATGCCGAACAGCGTGTCGCAGGTGGCCGGCTGCGACTTGCCGACGTTCCACAGTTTGTCGGCCGTGGCAAAACCTTCGGCGCGCAGGCCGTGGCTGAGCTGGTACTGGCCGTTGAGGCAGTCCAGTTCGGTGAAGTTGAGCTTGGGGTCGTAGTACTTGGCGAAGGTGTTCCATTCGCCGCGTTCGGCCAGCCAGCGCAACCAGCGCAGCTTCATCCAGTTGGCCTGGGGCAGGTCGCCATGCTTGGCGAGGAAGCCTTCGATTTCCTGGTTGCTGGCGGTTTTCAGGCGGGCGGTGAGTTCGTCGTAGGCCAGGTAGGGCGTCAGCGGGTAGTCGCTGAGGGCCTGGGCATAGCGCAGGTACGGGCCTTTGTCGCCTTTGGCCAGCGCGCGCTTGGCCTCGTCATAGTATTGGCGTTGCAGGGTAAGGTCGGCGGCCTGCGCCGCGCAGGTGGCGGCGGTGAGCAGCAGGCAGGATGCAATATGTAACAGGCGGCTGCGCATGATACGTCCGGGCAGTTGAACCATGGGGAAGTGACGGCGGAGCCAGCACTGTTGGAAGCTATTGCCTTAGCTTAGCTGTTTGCCGGCGGCGGGTGAAAGCACTGTGCTTGTATCGGGATATTAAGTTCGACCAGATATCGCAAAGGCCTCGCCGGTTGGCCAGGCGGATGCCGTCGAGGGCCAAGTCAGGTAGAATGCGCGCCCGATTTATGGAGACCAACATGACCCTGCTCAAATTCAGCGATGTGTCCCTCGCATTCGGCGCCATGCCGCTGCTGGACAAAGTGTCCTGGCAGATCGCTCGTGGCGAGCGGGTGTGCATCATCGGCCGCAACGGCACCGGCAAGTCGAGCATGCTGCGCCTGGTCAAGGGCGAGCAGAAGGGCGACGACGGCGAAATCTGGCGCGCCCCGGCCCTGAAGATCGGCGAGCTGCCGCAGGAACTGCCGGTGGCCGACGAGCGCACGGTGTTCGATGTGGTGGCCGCAGGCCTGGATGGCGTGGGCGAGTTGCTGGCGCAGTTCCACCACCTGAGCCTGAACATCCAGGGCGATGAAGACCTGGAAAAACTCATGCACGTCCAGCACGAGCTGGAAGCCCGTGACGGCTGGCGCCTGCAGCAGGTGGTGGAAAGCACCCTCAGCCGCCTGCAGTTGCCGGCCGACAAGACCCTGGCCGAACTGTCCGGTGGCTGGCGCCGCCGCGTGCTGCTGGCCCAGGCGCTGGTGTCGGAACCCGACCTGCTGCTGCTCGACGAACCGACCAACCACCTGGACATCGGTGCCATCGCCTGGCTCGAAGAGGCCCTGCGCGGCTTCAACGGCGCGGTGCTGTTCATCACCCACGACCGTTCCTTCCTGCAGAACCTGGCCACCCGCATCCTCGAACTGGACCGCGGCGGCCTGATCGACTGGAACGGCGACTATGCCAGCTTCCTGGTGCACAAGGAGGCCGCGCTGGCCGCCGAGGAAACCGCCAACGCATTGTTCGACAAGCGCCTGGCTCAGGAAGAAGTGTGGATCCGCCAGGGCATCAAGGCTCGCCGCACCCGCAACGAAGGCCGCGTGCGCGCGCTGAAGGCCCTGCGCGTGGAGCGCAGCGAACGCCGCGAGCGCCAGGGCAAGGCCAACATCCAGATCGAGGCGGCGGAAAAGTCCGGCAAGCAGGTGATGGTGCTGGAAAACGTCAGCTTCCATCACCCCGACGGGCCTGTGCTGGTCAAGGACTTCTCCATGGTCCTGCAGCGTGAGGACCGCATCGGCCTGCTGGGCGCCAACGGTACCGGCAAGACCACCCTGCTCAAGCTGATGCTCGGCGACCTGGAGCCGACCACCGGCAAGGTCGAGCGCGGCACCAAGCTGGAAGTGGCCTATTTCGACCAGATGCGCCACCAGCTCGACCTGGAAAAGACCGTTATCGACAACCTGGCCGAAGGCCGCGACTTCATCGAGATCGATGGCCAGAACCGCCATGTGCTGAGCTACCTGGGCGATTTCCTGTTCAGCCCTCAGCGTGCCCGTACGCCGGTCAAGGCGCTGTCGGGTGGCGAGCGTGCACGACTGTTGCTGGCCAAGCTGTTCAGCAAGCCGGCCAACCTGCTGGTGCTTGACGAACCGACCAACGACCTGGATGTGGAAACCCTCGAGCTGCTCGAGGAGGTGCTGTCCAACTACAAGGGCACCGTGCTGATGGTCAGCCACGACCGGGCCTTCCTCGACAACGTCGTCACCAGCACCCTGGTGTTCGAAGGCGAGGGCAAGGTGCGCGAATACGTCGGTGGTTACGAGGACTGGATTCGCCAGGGTGGCTCGCCGAAGCTGCTGGGCGTGACCGAGAGCAAGGGCGGCAAGTCCGAGCTCAACAGTGCGGTGGTGGAGAAGGTCGAGGCCAAGCCGGCGCCTGCGCCTGTTGCAGAGGTGGCCGATGGTTCGAAGAAGAAGCTCAGCTACAAGCTGCAACGTGAGCTGGAAATGCTGCCGGGGCAGATCGACGAACTGGAGCAGCGCATGGCCGAGGCCCAGGAAGAAGTGAATGCGGCGGGCTTCTATCAGCGGCCGATTGCGGAAACCTCGGCAGTGCTGGCCAAGATCGAGAAGCTGCAGGGTGAGCTGGATGTGCTGGTGGAGCGCTGGGCCGAGCTGGAAGGCTGACCAGCGTTAGCCTGATTCGGCCCCTTCGCGGGTGAACCCGCTCCCACAAGGACCGCACCGCTGATTAACGCGGTGCAGTACCTGTGGGAGCGGGTTCACCCGCGAAGGGGCCGGCACAGGTTGAATCATTCCTTCTTCTGCAACCGCACCGCCAGTACATCGCACGGCGCACCATGCAGCACGTCATTGGCCGTGGACCCCAGCAGCAACGCCAGGCCGTGACGGCCATGGCTGCCGACCACGATCAGGTCGCACTTCTGGTCCTTGGCCAACTGGTGGATTTCCTGGCGCGGCTGGCCATAGGTCAGGTGCGAGTCGCCGCGGTGGATGTCCGGGTATTTGTTGAACAGGCGGTCCATGCGTTCCTTGGCCTGGTCGAACTGCTGCTGTTGCAACTGCGACAGGTCCATCGGCACGTCACCGCCGAACGCCATGGCCATCGGCTCGACGATGTGTACCAGCGAAACCTTGGCATTCGACGGTGCAGCCAGCGCCATGGCACGTTTGATCACCGGGTCGCATTCTTCGGTCAGGTCGACGGCGACCAGAAGATGTTCGTAGGACATGAGCGGAACTCCTGACAATCGCGATAGAAGAAGTATGGTCGCTTTCGGGCGGGTCTTCCGTGAAAAATGGCTAACCAGCTCATTTGCAACGTTTTATGGGAACTACAGATATGACGGTATTGCTGGTGGTGTCAATCCTCGCGCTGATTCTCAGCCCGCTTTCCTGGTTGCGCACCTCGCGCAAGCAGAGCGAGCAGATGAAGCTGCGCCTGGAGGCTCGGCGCATGGGTCTGGCCATGCAGCTGGCGCCGCAGCAGTGGCCGCACTGGCTGGAAAAGGAGCCGCCAAGCCCGTGCCCGCAATACCACCGGGCACGTCGCCGCGGGCATGAGGACAGCTTCAGCTTCTGGCAGATCACCCCGGGGGTGTGGTGGAACCAGTGGCGTGAACCCTGCGAGGACCCACGCTTCATGGAGGCCCTGGCGCGCTTGCCGGCGAGTGTCTACAAGGTCGAGGCCGATGCCCGGATGATCGCGCTGTACTGGACCGAGCGGGGCGATACGGCTGTGTTGCAGGATATTGCCCACGTCCTCGAAACCTTGGCCTGAAACCTGTTTTGCACGGGCCCTTGTAGGAGCGGCCTTGTGTCGCGATCGGGCTGCGCAGCAGCCCCTGAGATATCAGAGAAAAGCAAAGATTGCCGGGGCTGCTGCGCAGCCCGATCGCGACACAAGGCCGCTCCTACAAGGGTATGCGGCGCTTTTTAAGCCTCTATAACGACAAAGCGGCGGCTTGGCCGATCCCCTGAAGGGGTGGGGTGCCAAGTCGCCGCTTTGCGTTCTGCTGCGCAGAAAAGGCCAGGCAGGCCGGGTATGCATTCAAGCAAGTGCCAGTGTAGCCGTTCGAGGTCGCCGCGCAAGGCAAAAGCTGCAGCATTCTCCTGCGGTTCATGGTCAATCGCCGACATGAATGGTCAGCAATCACTGTCATCATGTTTTGTACCGGGACGCTACAAAATGACCGGAAAGTCGTGTTTTCACCTTGCTCGCGAGCATTTGACAACGCCGATCTTTTCGGAGAATGTGTGCACACCCAAATCAAACGGGCGTATGAATTGAGCGTTTGTATGTCATGACGCCAAGCCATACTTCCGACTAGCGCGCTGACGGGTGTGCCTGGGGCAGGGCAGCTAGGCCTGCTTTTGCTGCAGCGATCGGCGTGTACTGTTCAGCTTCCATATCGTGGAGATCAGTTGATGATTTACGAAGGTAAAGCCATCACGGTTAAGGCTCTTGAAAGTGGCATCGTCGAGCTCAAGTTCGACCTCAAGGGTGAGTCCGTCAACAAGTTCAACCGCCTGACCCTGAACGAACTGCGCCAGGCCGTCGATGCCATCCAGGCCGACGCCTCGGTCAAGGGCGTGATCGTCAGCAGTGGCAAGGACGTGTTCATCGTCGGCGCCGACATCACCGAGTTCGTCGACAACTTCAAGCTGCCCGAGGCCGAACTGGTCGCCGGCAACCTGGAAGCCAACCGCATCTTCAACGCCTTCGAAGACCTCGAAGTGCCGACCGTCGCCGCCATCAACGGCATCGCCCTGGGCGGTGGCCTGGAAATGTGCCTGGCCGCCGACTACCGGGTCATGTCCACCAGCGCCAAGATCGGCCTGCCGGAAGTCAAGCTGGGTATCTACCCGGGCTTCGGTGGCACCGTGCGCCTGCCGCGCCTGATCGGTTCGGACAACGCCATCGAGTGGATCGCTGCCGGCAAGGAAAACCGTGCCGAAGACGCCCTGAAAGTGGGTGCCGTCGACGCCGTGGTCGCGCCTGAACTGCTGATGGCCGGTGCCCTTGACCTGGTCAAGCGCGCCATCAGTGGCGAGCTGGACTACAAGGCCAAGCGCCAGCCCAAGCTGGAAAAGCTCAAGCTCAACGCCATCGAGCAGATGATGGCCTTCGAGACTGCCAAGGGCTTCGTCGCCGGCCAGGCCGGCCCGAACTACCCAGCCCCGGTCGAAGCCATCAAGACCATCCAGAAGGCTGCCAACTTCGGCCGTGACAAGGCCCTGGAAGTCGAAGCCGCAGGCTTCGCCAAGCTGGCCAAGACCTCGGTTGCCGAGAGCCTGATCGGCCTGTTCCTCAACGACCAGGAACTCAAGCGCAAGGCCAAGGCGCATGACGAAATCGCCCACGACGTGAAGCAGGCCGCCGTGCTCGGCGCTGGCATCATGGGTGGCGGCATCGCCTACCAGTCGGCGGTCAAGGGCACCCCGATCCTGATGAAGGATATCCGCGAGGAAGCCATCCAGCTGGGCCTGAACGAGGCCTCCAAGCTGCTCGGCAACCGCGTCGAGAAGGGCCGCCTGACCCCGGCCAAGATGGCCGAGGCACTCAACGCCATTCGCCCGACCCTGTCCTATGGCGATTTCGCCAATGTCGACATCGTCGTCGAGGCCGTGGTCGAGAACCCGAAAGTCAAGCAGGCCGTGCTGGCTGAAGTGGAAACCCAGGTGAAGGACGATGCGATCCTCGCTTCCAACACCTCGACCATTTCCATCAACCTGCTGGCCAAGGCGCTCAAGCGCCCGGAAAACTTCGTCGGCATGCACTTCTTCAACCCGGTGCACATGATGCCGCTGGTGGAAGTTATCCGTGGCGAGAAGTCCAGTGAAGTGGCGGTCGCCACCACCGTGGCCTACGCCAAGAAAATGGGCAAGAACCCGATCGTGGTCAACGATTGCCCGGGCTTCCTGGTCAACCGCGTGCTGTTCCCGTACTTCGGCGGCTTCGCCAAGCTGGTAAGCGCC
The DNA here is from genome assembly GCF_002113725.1 of Pseudomonas sp. B23(2017). NCBI lineage: Bacteria > Pseudomonadati > Pseudomonadota > Gammaproteobacteria > Pseudomonadales > Pseudomonadaceae > Pseudomonas > Pseudomonas sp. B23(2017). Next base: position 139,229 of record NZ_NEJM01000013.1, read on the forward strand.
GGTGTCGACTTCGTGCGAATCGACAAGGTCATGGAAAAGTTCGGCTGGCCGATGGGCCCGGCGTACCTGATGGACGTGGTCGGCATCGACACCGGCCACCACGGCCGCGACGTGATGGCCGAAGGCTTCCCGGACCGCATGAAGGACGAGCGCCGCTCGGCTGTTGACGCACTGTACGAGGCCAACCGCCTGGGCCAGAAGAACGGCAAGGGCTTCTACGCCTACGAAACCGACAAGCGCGGCAAGCCGAAGAAGGTCGCCGACGCCAGCGTGCTCGACGTGCTCAAGCCGATCGTCTTCGAGCAGCGTGAAGTCACCGACGAAGACATCATCAACTGGATGATGATCCCGCTGTGCCTGGAGACCGTGCGCTGCCTGGAAGACGGCATCGTCGAAACCGCCGCCGAAGCCGACATGGGCCTGGTCTACGGCATTGGCTTCCCTCCCTTCCGCGGTGGTGCGCTGCGCTACATCGACTCGATCGGTGTGGCCGAATTCGTTGCCCTGGCCGATCAGTATGCCGACCTGGGGCCGCTGTACCACCCGACCGCCAAGCTGCGTGAAATGGCCAAGAACGGCCAGCGCTTCTTCAACTGAGCGGTCAACGAGCTAGAGCGAGAGATTTGATATGAGCCTGAATCCAAGAGACGTGGTGATTGTCGACTTCGGTCGCACGCCGATGGGCCGCTCCAAGGGTGGCATGCACCGCAATACCCGCGCCGAAGACATGTCGGCGCACCTGATCAGCAAGCTGCTGGAACGCAACGACAAGGTCGACCCGAAAGAAGTCGAGGACGTGATCTGGGGCTGCGTCAATCAGACCCTCGAGCAGGGCTGGAACATCGCCCGCATGGCCTCGCTGATGACCCAGATCCCGCACACCTCCGCGGCGCAGACCGTCAGCCGCCTGTGCGGCTCGTCGATGAGCGCGCTGCACACCGCCGCCCAGGCGATCATGACCGGCAACGGTGATGTATTCGTGGTCGGTGGCGTGGAGCACATGGGCCACGTCAGCATGATGCATGGCGTCGACCCCAACCCGCACCTGTCCTTGCATGCCGCCAAGGCTTCCGGGATGATGGGCCTGACCGCGGAAATGCTCGGCAAGATGCACGGTATCACCCGTGAGCAGCAGGATCTGTTCGGCCTGCGTTCGCACCAGCTGGCGCACAAGGCCACGGTCGAAGGCAAGTTCAAGGACGAAATCATCCCGATGCAGGGCTATGACGAGAACGGCTTCCTGAAGGTGTTCGATTTCGACGAAACCATTCGCCCGGAAACCACCCTCGAAGGCCTGGCGTCGCTGAAGCCGGCGTTCAACCCGAAAGGCGGTACCGTCACTGCCGGTACCTCGTCGCAGATCACCGACGGTGCGTCGTGCATGATTGTCATGTCCGGCCAGCGCGCCATGGACCTGGGTATCCAGCCATTGGCGGTCATCCGTTCCATGGCGGTGGCTGGTGTCGACCCGGCGATCATGGGCTATGGCCCGGTGCCGTCGACCCAGAAAGCCCTCAAGCGTGCTGGCCTGACCATGGCCGACATCGACTTCATCGAGCTCAACGAAGCCTTCGCTGCACAGGCCCTGCCAGTGCTGAAAGACTTGAAAGTACTCGACAAGATGGATGAGAAGGTTAACCTGCACGGCGGCGCCATTGCCTTGGGCCACCCGTTCGGTTGCTCCGGGGCACGGATTTCCGGCACCCTGCTCAATGTCATGAAGCAGAATGGCGGTACCCTGGGGGTGGCGACCATGTGCGTCGGCCTCGGCCAAGGTATCACCACTGTCTTCGAACGCGTCTGATCGCGTAGCGGGACAGCGACCGGGGCCTTGTGCCCCGGTTTTGTTTTTTACAGGTTTTATTCAAGAGGGTGGGCAACATGCAGATACAACCAGGCGTATACCGGCATTACAAAGGGCCTGAGTACCGTGTCTTCAGTGTTGCGCGGCACTCCGAAAGCGAAGAGTGGATGGTGTTCTACCAATGCCTGTATGGTGATTACAGCTTCTGGGTACGGCCACTTTCGATGTTCCAGGAGTCCGTCGAGGTTGACGGCGAGCAGGTGCCACGCTTTGCTTTGGTCAAGGCCGAAGAGGGGCTGCCCGGGTTGCTGGGCAAGTCGCACGAGTGATAGTCCGAACTTGACCTCACACTTTTGCCACTATATATAGCGGTGCCGCGTCTGGCACCTGACGCGTTTTTCATCTTCAGATTCAGGAATACTCCGATCCATGGGCAAATCGCTGGTCATTGTGGAATCCCCGGCCAAGGCCAAGACCATCAACAAGTACCTGGGCAACCAGTACGTGGTGAAGTCGAGTATCGGCCATATCCGAGACCTCCCCACCAGCGGTTCGGCCAGCGCCAGCAAAGAGCCAGCCGCCAAGCGTGGCAAGGCCGCGGGTGAGGCTCCGGCCCTGTCGCCGAAGGAAAAGGCCCGCCGCCAGCTGGTGGCACGCATGGGCGTCGACCCCGACCACGGCTGGAAGGCCAAGTACGAGATCCTGCCTGGCAAGGAAAAGGTGATCGAAGAGCTGCGCCGCCTGGCGAAGGACGCCGACACCATCTATCTCGCAACCGACTTGGACCGCGAAGGGGAAGCCATTGCCTGGCACCTGCGCGAGGCCATCGGCGGCGACGACACCCGCTACAAGCGCGTGGTGTTCAACGAAATCACCAAGAAGGCCATCCAGGAAGCCTTCTCGCAGCCGGGCGAGCTGGATATCGACCGGGTCAACGCGCAGCAGGCGCGGCGTTTCCTCGACCGCGTGGTCGGCTACATGGTTTCGCCGCTGCTGTGGGCCAAGATCGCCCGTGGCCTGTCCGCCGGCCGTGTACAGTCGGTGGCGGTGAAGCTGGTGGTGGAGCGCGAGCGCGAAATCCGCGCGTTCATCCCGGAAGAGTACTGGGAAATCCACGCCGACCTCGGCACCGCCAAGAACGCCAAGGTGCGTTTCGAAGTGGCACGCGAGAAGGGTGAGGCCTTCAAGCCGCTGAACGAAGCCCAGGCCATGGCCGCGCTGGAGAAGCTCAAGGCTTCCAGCTACAGCGTGGTCAAGCGCGAAGATCGCCCGACCAGCAGCAAGCCGTCGGCACCGTTCATTACCTCCACCTTGCAGCAGGCCGCCAGCAACCGCCTGGGCTTCGGTGTGAAGAAAACCATGATGATGGCCCAGCGCTTGTACGAAGCCGGCTACATCACCTACATGCGTACCGACTCCACCAACCTGTCGGCCGACGCCCTGGACATGGCGCGCAGCTACATCGAGCGCGAGTTCGGCAAGCAGTACCTGCCCGAGGCACCGCTGGTGTACGGCAGCAAGGAAGGCGCCCAGGAGGCGCACGAAGCGATTCGTCCTTCCGACGTGAATACCCACCCGAGCAAGCTCACTGGCATGGAGCGCGACGCCGAGCGCCTGTACGAGCTGATCTGGCGCCAGTTCCTGGCCTGCCAGATGCCGCCAGCGCAGTACCTGTCCACCAGCGTCACCGTGGCCGCGGGCGACTTCGAGCTGCGTGCCAAGGGCCGTATCCTCAAGTTTGACGGTTACACCCGTGTGCTGCCGCAGCAGAGCAAGCCTGGCGAAGACGACGTGTTGCCGGAAATGGTCCAGGGCGAAGCGCTGAAGCTGATCCAGATCGACCCGAGCCAGCACTTCACCAAGCCACCGGCACGCTTCACGGAAGCCAGCCTGGTCAAGGAAATGGAAAAGCGCGGGATCGGCCGCCCGTCGACCTATGCGGCGATCATTTCGACCATTCAGGACCGTGGCTATGTGACCCTGCACAACCGCCGCTTCTATTCCGAGAAGATGGGCGACATCGTCACCGAGCGCCTGTCCGAGAGCTTCTCCAACCTGATGGACTACGGCTTTACCGCCGACATGGAAGAGAACCTCGACGACGTGGCCCAGGGCGAGCGTGACTGGAAGAACGTGCTCGACGAGTTCTACGGCGACTTCAGCAAGAAACTGCAGACCGCCGAGTCCAGCGAAGACGGCATGCGCGCCAACCAACCGACCATGACCAACATTCCGTGCAAGGAATGTGGCCGGCCGATGATGATCCGCACTGCCTCCACCGGCGTGTTCCTCGGTTGCTCGGGCTACAGCCTGCCGCCGAAAGAGCGCTGCAAGGCCACCGTCAACCTGGTGCCGGGCGACGAGATTGCCGCCGACGACGAGGGCGAATCGGAATCCCGCGTGTTGCTGGGCAAGCACCGTTGCCCGATCTGCGCCACGGCGATGGATGCCTACCTGCTGGACGAGAAGCACAAGCTGCACATCTGCGGTAACAACCCGGATTGCGCCGGCTACGAGATCGAGGAAGGCAACTACCGCATCAAGGGTTACGAAGGGCCGAGCCTGGAGTGCGACAAGTGTGGCAGCGAGATGCAGTTGAAGACTGGCCGTTTCGGCAAGTTCTTCGGTTGCACCAACCCGGCGTGCAAGAACACCCGCAAGCTGCTCAAGAGCGGCGAGGCGGCGCCACCGAAGATGGACAAGGTGGACATGCCAGAGCTCAAGTGCGAGAAGGTCGACGATACCTACGTGCTGCGTGATGGCGCTTCGGGGCTGTTCCTGGCCGCCAGCCAGTTCCCCAAGAACCGCGAAACCCGCGCACCGCTGGTGCTGGAGATCGTGCCACACAAGCATGAGATCGATCCGAAGTACCACTTCCTGTGTGATGCGCCGCAGAAAGACCCGGAAGGCCGCCCGGCGGTGATCCGCTACAGCCGCAAGACCAAGGAGCAGTACGTGCAGTCCGAGGTTGATGGCAAGCCGACCGGCTGGAAGGCGTTCTACGACGGCAATGCGTGGAAGGTTGAAGACAAGCGCTGATCCGTCAGTGCTGTAATTGGGGCCGCTTCGCGCCCCTTCGCGGGCTTGCCCGCTCCTACAGGTACAGCGCAGGCCTTGGGCTTGATGGAGTTCCTGTGGGAGCGGGCAAGCCCGCGAAGGGACGCAAAGCGGCCCCAATCATTTATGATGAGGCTATCCGCCTTGCAGCCTTAGGGAGGGCACTGAAATGGCCCAGGAACTCTACACCCGCACCAATCAGAAACTGTTCTTTGCCGGCCTCGCCCTGGAGTCCATGGCCAAGGCCGAACAAAGCCAGGCCATGAATGCCCAGGGCCTGGTCCAGGCCGAGCGCGAGTCGGCGCTGTTCCATCTCTACGGCGCACTGCTGGGCCTGTGTCATGAAATTGGTGGCTTCTACCGCCTGCCAGTTGTTGCAACGGTCGAGCAAGCACTGGCTGACGATGCGCTGAACGGTATCGCCATCCCGGAAGTGGCCGAACTGCTGGAACTGGCCCGCCAGCGCGAAACCTGGCTGGCGCAAATGCTCAGTGCTTATGCCGATTTGTTCCGACCACCGGTCGCGAAAAAAGCGCCAAAAACCGACGTCACCCAGCCATTGATCCAGGCGGTCAATCTCGATGAGCCCGAGCATCCGGCGCTGTCGCGTGCCGAACTGGAAAGCTGGCGCAGCAACCTCAAGGGCCTGGTGAGACGTTTCCGCGACGCGTTGAGTGAGTGCTGATAGCTGCTACGGCTGGTACAATACTGGCCTTTCGCGGAGAACTGCCATTTATGTCTACGTCGTTTCTGGAAATTGTCGAGTTGCCTGATGGCCGCATCGAACTGCGTCGCGCCGAGGATGAGGGCTCTCTGGTAACCCTGGATTTCTCGGAAGACGCCAAGGCGTTCCTGCAGGGTCAGCATGTGGAAGTGGCCAAGGCCATGCTCAGCGTGGGCGTGCAGATGGCCGGTCGCCTGATGGATGGCGAGCTTGAGCGTGATGAAGGGCCGCGTGTGCTGCACTGAGGTGCAGCAGGGCATCAGGTTTCATGCAATGACAGGCAAAGCCTGAACATCAGCCGAGGCGGATGTTCAGGCTTTGTGCGTTTCCGGCACCGGCAGCGCGCAGCAATTGCTGGCGTGCAGTGGCGTTGACGTTGCCCAGCCAGCTGACCACGGTGTGGCTGCGGCCCAGGCGCAAGGCTTCGCAGGCCAGTTGAAGCGGGCTCTGATTGCCGCGAGGTTGCAGCAGCAGGATGCGTTCACGGTTGAGCCCGGCATCGCGCAGCCAGGCCTGGGTCAGGCTTGACGGCGGGGCGATCAGGGTCAGCCAGCGGGTCTCGTCCTCTTCGCTCAGTTCGCGCAGCACGGGTGCCAGCAGGCTTTGGCAGTGCCCGGGGGCTCCGCGCAGCGACAGTTCGCTGAACAGCTCGGGCTGGCTGCTCTTGCGCGCCACTTCGCTGGTTTTCAGGCCAGGCAGTACGGGCTGGGCGAGGAATGCTTCGAACAATGGCAACTGGGCTTGCTCGGGTGCGTGAATGAACTGCTGCATGACGCCTCCTGGATCAGCGGCGAATGACGCCGACGCTCAAGCCCTCGATCACCAGCTCCTGTTCTTTCAGGTCGACTTCGATGGGGGCGAATTCGGGGTTTTCGGCAAGCAGCCAGACCTTGCTGCCTTCGCGCTTGAAGCGCTTGACGGTGACTTCGTCGCCGATGCGGGCCACGACGATCTGGCCGTTGCGGGCTTCGCGGCAGGTGTGTACCGCCAGCAGGTCGCCATCGAAGATGCCGACATCCTTCATGCTCATGCCGTGTACGCGCAGCAGATAGTCGGCCTGGGGGTGGAAGAAGTCGGGGTTGATGTTGCAGGATTGCTCGATGTGCTGTTCGGCAAGGATCGGCGCACCGGCGGCAACCCGGCCGATGATTGGCAGGCCGCTTTCTTCGGCCTTGGCTTCCAGACCGGGGATGCGAATACCACGGGAGGCGCCCGGGGTCATCTCGATCGCGCCTTTTCGGGCAAGGGCCTTGAGGTGCTCCTCGGCGGCGTTGGGCGACTTGAAGCCCAGCTCCTGAGCGATCTCGGCGCGCGTCGGCGGGAAGCCGTTGTCTTCCAGGCAACGCTTGATGAACGCGAGAATTTCGGCTTGGCGTGGCGTCAGTTTCAACATGGTGAGCGCTCTGTCTTTTTGTACAGTGACTGGGATTATATACAGTACTGGATGCGCTGCAAGCCAAAACCTGCAATAAACAGCAGCAATGGCGCTTGCAGCCGCCCGCCTGGCGCTTTTAAATGGCGACCGGCCGGTCACCGAGCCTTGACAGAAGCAGGGCTGAAACGTATGTTTCAAACACCTGTTTGTCTGGCGGAGTAGTCGGAGTAGTCATGGCCCAATCGGAAACCGTTGAACGCATTCTCGATGCTGCCGAGCAGCTGTTCGCGGAAAGGGGGTTCGCAGAAACCTCGTTGCGGCTGATTACCAGCAAGGCCGGGGTCAACCTGGCGGCGGTCAACTATCACTTCGGCTCCAAGAAGGCCCTGATCCAGGCAGTGTTCTCGCGCTTCCTCGGGCCGTTCTGCGCCAGCCTCGAGCGTGAGCTGGAGCGGCGCCAGGCCAAGCCGGAGCACAAGCCTAGCCTCGAAGAGCTGCTGGAAATGCTGGTCGAGCAGGCTTTGGCCGTGCAGCCGCGCAGCAACAACGACCTGTCGATCTTCATGCGCCTGCTGGGCCTGGCCTTCAGCCAGAGCCAGGGCCACCTGCGGCGTTACCTGGAAGACATGTACGGCAAGGTGTTCCGCCGCTACATGCTGCTGGTCAACGAGGCTGCACCGCGCATCCCGCCGCTGGAGCTGTTCTGGCGAGTGCACTTCATGCTTGGCGCCGCCGCCTTCAGCATGTCCGGCATCAAGGCCCTGCGGGCGATTGCCGAGACCGATTTCGGCATCAACACCTCGATCGAGCAGGTAATGCGCCTGATGGTGCCGTTCCTGGCTGCGGGCATGCGTGCCGATAGCGGTGTTACCGACGACGCCATGGCCACCGCGCAGCTGCGCCCGCGCACCAAGACCAGCGCAAGCGCCACCACCGCCAAGGCCTGAAGGCTGGGCGGGGCAGGGCGCTTCGGCTAAGCTAGCGCCCATGCCCGACCTCGACTTCCTGCACATTTCCCTCGCTGACCAGTGCCTTTATGGCTTTGCCGATGGCCAGCTGCGCCTGCGCGTGCCGGTTTCCACGGCGCGCAACGGCGCCGGCGAGCGCAACGGCTCGGGTTGCACGCCGTGTGGCCTGCACCAGGTGCGGGCGAAGATCGGTGCGGGCTTGCCGCTGAATGCGGTATTGGCCGGGCGGCGCTGGACCGGCGAGGTGTGGTCGCCGGCCTTGCATGCGCAATGCCCCGGCCGGGACTGGATCCTTACCCGCATTCTCTGGCTCAGTGGCTGCGAGCCGGGTGTCAACCGCCTGGGTGCGGTCGACACCTTCCGCCGTTATATCTACTTGCACGGCACCCCGGATACGGAACCCATGGGCGTAGCGCTGTCCCATGGTTGCATACGCCTGCGCAACACCGATTTGCTAAGCCTGTTCGAGCAGGTGCCGGCCCATTGCCCGGTGCGCATCGAGCAGGCCGCCTGCCCCCAGTGGGCTTCTCTCAGTCTTCAATGAAGGATTACCCAATGACTGTCAGCCTGCAAGGCTCCCTGATGGTGGATATCGCCGGTAAATGGCTGACCGCCGAAGACCGTCACCTGCTGCGCCAGCCTGAAGTGGCCGGCCTGATCATCTTTGCCCGCAACATCGACAGCCCGCGCCAGGTGCGTGAACTGTGCGCGTCGATCCGCGCCATCCGCCCCGACCTGATCCTGGCGGTGGACCAGGAGGGCGGCCGGGTGCAGCGCCTGCGCCAGGGCTTTGTGCGCCTGCCGGCCATGCGTGCCCTGGCCGACAATGACAACGCCGAGTACCTGGCCGAGCAGTGCGGTTGGTTGATGGCGACCGAGGTGCTGGCGGTTGGCCTGGACCTCAGCTTTGCCCCGGTACTCGACCTGGACCACCAGCGCAGCGCCGTGGTGGGCAGCCGCGCCTTCGAGGGTGACCCGCTGCGCGCCACGCAACTGGCCGGGGCGTTCATCCGTGGCATGAATGCGGCGGGCATGGCGGCTTGTGGCAAGCACTTCCCGGGGCATGGCTGGGCCGAAGCGGATTCGCATGTGGCCATTCCCACCGATGAGCGCAGCCTCGAACAGCTGCGCCAGGCCGACCTGGTGCCGTTCACCCGCCTGAGCGGGCAATTGGCGGCAGTGATGCCGGCGCATGTCATCTATCCGCAGGTCGACAACCAGCCGGCTGGCTTCTCGCGGCGCTGGTTGCAGGACATCCTGCGTGGCGAGCTGGGCTTTGACGGGGTGATCTTCAGTGATGACCTGTCGATGGCGGGTGCGCATGTGGTCGGGGACGCGGCCAGTCGGATCGAGGCGGCGTTGAGTGCTGGCTGCGACATGGGCCTGGTGTGCAATGACCGGGCGGCGGCGGAGCTGGCGTTGAGTGCGGCGCAGCGGATGAAGGTCAAGCCCTCGCCCCGGATTGCGCGGATGCGTGGGCAAGGGTTTGCGCGGACGGATTATCGCCAGCAGCCGCGGTGGCTGGAGGCGTTGGGGGCGTTGCGGGAGGCGCAGCTGGTCGATTGACCGCGCCGGCCCCTTCGCGGGCATGCCCGCTCCCACAGGTGCTGTGCTGGTTTCGAAATTGGTGTTGTACCTGTGCTGGCCTCTTCGCGGGTGAACCCGCTCCCACAGGTACAGCACCGCCCTTGAGGGCACTGATATCCCTGTGGGAGCGGGTTTACCCGCGAAGAGGCCGGCACAGGCAACACAACAGCCTGAAAAGCAGCGCTGTACCTGTGGGAGCGGGCGTGCCCGCGAAGAGGCCGGTACAGGCAGCGAGGGATTCTAGGCTACCGCCCGCGCTTCCCAGGCAGCGGCGCAAACAGCGCTTCGATCTCTTCATCCCCCAGCCGCCATTGCCCGGCCTGCCCGCCATCCAGCAGGCTCGCCGCCAGCGCCGCCTTCTCCTGCTGCAACAGCTGGATCTTTTCTTCCACTGTCCCCCGGGTGATCAGCTTGAACACGAACACCGGCTTGTCCTGGCCGATGCGGTAGGCGCGGTCGGTAGCCTGGTTCTCGCTGGCCGGGTTCCACCAGGGGTCGAAGTGGATCACCGTGTCTGCGGCCGTCAGGTTCAAGCCCACGCCACCCGCCTTGAGGCTGATCAGGAACACTTCGCTATCACCCTGCTGGAACTGCTGCACCGGCGTGCGCCGGTCGCGGGTGTCACCGGTCAGCAGGCTGTAGCGGATCTTGCGCTTCTCCAGTTCCTGCTCGATCAACGCCAACATCGAGGTGAACTGCGAGAACAACAGCACCCGGCGCCCTTCGCTCAGCAGCTCTTCGAGCATTTCCAGCAGCGCGCCCAGTTTGCCCTTGTCGGCCTGGTTGCCTTTGCTTTCCACCCCTTTGACCAGGCGCAGGTCGCAGCATACCTGGCGCAGCTTGAGCAGGGCGTCGAGGATGATGATCTGGCTGCGCGCGGCGCCATTGCGGGCGATTTCATCGCGGACTTTCTTGTCCATGGCCACCCGCACGGCTTCGTAGGTGTCGCGCTGGGCATCGCTAAGCTCGACCCAGTGCACCATCTCGGTCTTGGCCGGCAGCTCGGTGGCCACCTGCTCCTTGGTGCGGCGCAGCAGGAACGGGCGGATGCGGCTGGCCAGGTGGGCCATGCGCTCGCTGTCGCCGTGGCGCTCGATCGGTGTGCGGTAGTCCTGGTTGAAGCGCTTCAGGTCACCCAGCCAGCCAGGCATGAGGAAGTGGAAAATCGACCACAGCTCGCCCAGGTTGTTTTCCATTGGCGTGCCGGTCAGGCAGACGCGCTGATTGGCCTGCAGCTCGTAAACCGCGAGGGCGGCCTTGCTGGTGCTGCTCTTGATGTTCTGTGCCTCGTCCAGCACCAGCACATGCCAGGCCTGGGCGCGCAGGTGCTCGAGGTCGCGCGGCACCAGGGCATAGGTGGTCAGGACCAGGTCGTATTCGTGCAGTTTGGCGAAATGCTTGCTGCGCCCCGGGCCTTGCAGGGCCAGCACGCGCAGCCCGGGGGCGAAGCGCTGGGCTTCGTCCAGCCAGTTGGGCACCAGGCTGGTCGGCATCACCGCCAGGGCCGGTGCGCTCAGGCGCCCGGACTGTTTCTCCAGCAGCAGGTGTGCCAGGGCCTGCAGGGTCTTGCCCAGCCCCATGTCGTCGCCGAGGATGCCGCCGGTGCCCATCTCGCGCAGCGCCTGCAGCCAGTTCAGGCCTTGTTGCTGGTAAGGGCGCAGGCTGGCCTGTAGCCCGGATGGCGGTTCTACCTGCAAGTCACGGGCATCGCGCAGGCGACGGCCCAGGTCGCGCACATGCTCGCCACCCTCCCAATGCAGGGGCAGGCCGTCGATGTCGTTCAGGCGTGAGGCATCGGCACGGTCCAGGCGCAGGGACGGGCCTGCGGCGTTTTCGTGCAGGTACAGTTCGCCCAGGGTGCCCATCACTGCCTTGATGCGGCCATAGGGCAAGGCAACGCGCAGGGCCGGGGCATCGAGGCGGCCACGGTTGAGGTCGATCAGCAGGTGCTCGTCGTCACTGCGCCGGGCCAGTTCGCTGGGGCGCAGCAGTTCCGGGTTGCTGCGCAGCAGTTGCAGCACGATCGGCAGCAGGCTGTGGCGCTGGCCATCGACCACGATGCCCAGCTCCAGGTCGAACCATTCATGGCCGGGCGCTTCGTCGATGGTGGCGTACCAGTCGTCCACTTCCTGCAGGTTGAAGGCGAAGTCGCGGTGGATGTCAATGTTCCAACCGGCTTCGCGCAGGCGCGGCAGGCCTTCGCGGGCAAAGCGCAGCCAGGCTTCGTCATCGGGCAACTGGAGCATCTCGCCGGCACTGTCAGGCAGGGCCTTGCTCTGCCGGGTGGCGGCCTTGAAACCGAGGTCGCGCAGCACCTTGCGCAGCGCCTGTTCGGCTTGTGGCTGGCGGCGGATGTGCTGGCTGGTGTTGTCTACCAGGCGGGTCAGCGGTTTTTCGTCGCTGCCGCTGGCGCGTAAACCGTCATAGTCGAACGCCAGTGCGGCCCGATGCTGCATCTGCCGCTGCATGCGGCCGGTCTTGGGCATGTAGGCGCTGAATTCAAGGCTGCCCAGCGTCAGGTGCGGCCTGGGTTGAATACTGTCGATCTGTTCACTGCGTACGCTTGTAGGCGTTGGAACCTGGCGATTCAGTGCATTCAAGCGGTGGCTCAGGGGGATGATCAAGTGTTCGGGCACCGTAGGTGCGCTTGCCAGTTGGCTGGCAATGAACGGGTCAAGATCATGTACAAGCTTGCCAGTCATGCCCGTCTGGGTATCGATGTAATAGAGCGGGTCGAGCGGCAGTGCCATGTCATGCATCCGCTCATCATGGTGCCACGCACCACGATAGCTGCCGTTCTCAAGCCTCATCCAGCGAAACTCGGCCGGCAGTGTCGGCCCGGGGGCTAGTGGCAACAGTTGCTCGCCGTAGATCAGGCGGCCACTGGCCAGTGCGAACTCGTACAGCTCTGCGCCTTGCTTTCCTTCCAGCCTTGCGATTGGCATGTTGGTGTTTTTGCCAAGGGCGTCAATCAGCCTGAGGATGCGCAGGTCCTCATCAGTTACGTAACGTGGCGTGTAGTAGAGCATCTCAGGCAGCGAGCTGGCACGGGCGAGTTTCAGCTGGCCATCGGCTTCGCGGGTGCCTTTGGATACGCTGAGCGTGCAAAGGCCGTGCTCATTAACGACCTTGTAGTAGAGCGACGGGCCTTTGCGCCTGGCAGGCTCGGCAGGCTTTGTCGGAGCTTCCAGGGCCTCGACCCAATGGGCGAGTTCAGGTGGGAGGTCCAGAGATTGCCGGGCTGCGTCAACCGTTGGGTGAGGGGCATCATGGCTGCCCTCGGCGTAATCCGGCCCGCGCTCCAGCAAATAGAGCGCAGCCGCACAATGCTTGCAGTCTTCGCCCACCGGGCATGAGCAAGTGCCTCGGCACTCCAGGCCATCTTCCGTCATGTCCAGCGTGATGCGCTGGTAGTAGGTCCGGCCGCCGGAACCTGCGCACTGGGCGCGGACGGTCATGTCGAGGATGGACACGATTTCGCTTCTGCCTTCCTCGGCGTAGTCCAGGCCGCGTTGCAGGGACTTGCGGTCAAACGCGAACGTCCAGCCGTCGTGCTCCCGCACAAAGAACTGCGCATCGCTCTCGCTCACATCACTGCTCCATCATCTCCGGGTCCATCACTGGCATTTTAGGCGTACCTGGTGGTGTCACCTTCAGCAGCACCGCCAGGTGCCCACCGTCGAGGAAGGTCAGCTGGCCGCCCTTGACGTTGCTGTTGCTCTGCTTGAACTGCTCGCTTTGCAGCACGCTGCCGTTGCCGTCCAGCTGGTTGACCCAGAAGTTGGCCTCGACCGCAATGAAACGGCCCTCGGCGATGCTCAGGTTGCCTTCGATGGGGAAGTGGCCGAACTGCTCGGTGCCTTCGCCCAGGGCGATGCGGCTGGGCTCGCTGCCCACTTGCTGCTGCCAGGCCTTGTGCAGTAGCACGGTGTAGTCCGCGGTGGCTTCCAGGCGGGTGGCTTCGTCTTCCAGCGCCAGGCGGCGCTCGGCGTCCTTTTCCAGGCGTGGAGCGCCAGCGCTCCAGTCTTCGGGGGCGAACGGGCTGGTGAAGGCGGGCACGCTGTTCTGCCGCACCAGGATCATTTCTACCTGATACAGGCCTTCGGCGAAGGCGGCCGGGGCGAACAGCGCCAGCAGCAGGGTCAGGCAACGGATGGCACGCATGGATCTTCCTTAGGCAGGCTGTGGGGTCAGGCGCTCGAACAGCGCCTCCAGGTTATTGAAGCGTTCGTCGGGGCGTTCCATCGGTACCAGGAAGCGGAACTGGGTGGCGCCTTCGAACTTGTAGCGTTTGGGCTGGCCCTGGATCAGCTTGATCAGGGTCAGCGGGTCGACCGGGGTCTCGGCCTCGAACTCGATCTTCCCGCCGTTGGGGCCGGCGTCGACTTTCTTGATGCCGAGCTTTTCCGCGTGCAGCTTGAGCGAGGTCAGGCGCATCAGGTTCTTGGTCGGCTCGGGCAGCAGGCCGAAGCGGTCGATCATTTCCACCTGCAGGTCCTTGAGGCCTTCTTCGTCGGCCGCCGAGGCAATGCGCTTGTACAGGATCAGCCGCGCATGCACGTCGGGCAGGTAGTCCTCGGGGATCAGTGCTGGCAGGCGCAGGTTGATTTCCGGGCCGCCGCCCAGCGGCTGCTCAAGGTTGGGCTGGGTGCCCTTGCGGATCGCCTTGACCGCGCGCTCGAGCATTTCCATGTACAGGGTAAAGCCCACCGCCTGGATCTGCCCGCTCTGGCCTTCGCCCAGCAGCTCGCCGGCGCCACGAATCTCCAGGTCGTTGGTGGCCAGCACGAAGCCGGCGCCGAGGTCCTGGGTGTTGGCGATCGCCTCCAGGCGTTTTTCGGCGTCGGCGCTGACCTTCTGCCGGGTTGGCGTCAGCAGGTAGGCGTAGGCCTGGTGGTGGCTGCGGCCAACACGGCCGCGCAGCTGGTGCAGCTGGGCCAGGCCGAACTTGTCGGCACGCTCGATGACGATGGTGTTGGCGCTGGGCACGTCGATACCGGTTTCGATGATGGTCGAGGCCACCAGCACGTTGAAGCGCTTGTGGTAGAAGTCGCTCATCACCTGTTCCAGCTCGCGCTCGCGCATCTGCCCGTGGCCGATGCCGATGCGCGCCTCTGGCACCAGTTCGGCAAGGTCGGCGGCGCATTTCTCGATGGTTTTCACATCGTTGTGCAGGTAGTACACCTGGCCACCGCGCAGCAGCTCGCGCAGCAGCGCCTCCTTGACCGTGCTCTTGTTCTGCTCCATGACGAAGGTGCGTACCGACAGGCGGCGCGCCGGCGGCGTGGCGATGATCGACAGGTCGCGCATGCCCGCCACCGCCATGTTCAGCGTACGCGGGATCGGCGTGGCGGTGAGGGTGAGGATGTCCACCTCGCTGCGCAGGGCCTTGAGCTGTTCCTTCTGGCGTACGCCAAAGCGGTGCTCTTCGTCGATGATGGCCAGGCCCAGGTCCTTGAAGCGTACATCGTCCTGCAGCAGCTTGTGGGTGCCGATGAGGATGTCGATCTTGCCTTCGGCCAGATCGGCGGCGGCGTTGGCCACTTCCTTGGCCGACTTGAAGCGGCTCATCACCTCCACGGTCACCGGCCAGTCGGCAAAGCGGTCGCGGAAGCTGTTGTAGTGCTGCTGGGCGAGCAGGGTGGTGGGCACCAGCACGGCCACCTGGCGGCCGCTGTGCACGGCAATGAATGCCGCGCGCATGGCCACTTCGGTCTTGCCGAAGCCGACGTCGCCGCACACCAGGCGGTCCATCGGCTTGGGCGCCAGCATGTCGGCGCGCACCGCTTCGATGGCAGCTTGCTGGTCCGGGGTTTCCTCGAACGGGAAGCCGGCGCTGAAGGTGGCGTAGTCGGCGGACGGGTCGGCAAATGCATAGCCCTTGCGCGCGGCGCGGCGGGCATAGATGTCGAGCAGTTCGGCGGCCACGTCGCGCACCTGTTCGGCGGCCTTGCGCTTGGCCTTCTGCCAGGCCTCCGAGCCCAGCCGGTGCAGCGGTGCCAGGGCATCGTCGCTGCCGGTGTAGCGGGCGATCAGATGCAGGTTGGCCACCGGCACGTACAGCTTGGCGCCCTCGGCGTATTCCAGGGTGAGGAATTCGGCGGCCTGGCCGTCGATTTCCAGGGTGGCCAGGCCCAGGTAGCGACCCACGCCATGGTCGATGTGCACCACCGGCGCGCCTTCGCGCAGCTCGGTCAGGTTCTTGATCACCGCGTCGTTGGCGGTTTCGCCGCGCTTGTCGCGGCGCCGGCGCTGCATGACCCGCTGGCCGAACAGCGGGCTTTCGGCGACCAGGGCGATGGCTGGGTCGTCCAGCAGCAGGCCTTCGTCCAGCGGGGCGATGGTGATTGCCAGGCGTTCGCTGCCGGTGATGAAGTCGGCCCAGCCGTCGACGGTATCCGGGCGCAGTTTCAGCCGCTCGAGCAGCTCCAGCAGCACTTCGCGCCTGCCCGCCGATTCGGCGGTGAACAACACCCGGCCGGGGAACTGGTCGAGGAAATTGGCCAGTTCGGCCAGGGGCTGGTTGGCCTTGGCCTCGATTGCCAGGTTGGGCAGGGGGCGCGCCGGGAAGCGCTCGCGGCCCACGCCCG
The DNA here is from genome assembly GCF_002113725.1 of Pseudomonas sp. B23(2017). Classification (NCBI taxonomy): domain Bacteria; kingdom Pseudomonadati; phylum Pseudomonadota; class Gammaproteobacteria; order Pseudomonadales; family Pseudomonadaceae; genus Pseudomonas; species Pseudomonas sp. B23(2017). Next base: position 155,334 of record NZ_NEJM01000013.1, read on the forward strand.
GGTCGAGGTCTTCGGTGCTGACCACTACCCGTGGCCATTGCTTGAGCCGGGCGAAGCAGTCTTCCACCGGCAGGAACAGTTCGGCCGGTGGCAGCAGCGGCCGGCTCAGGTCGCCACGGCGGTCTTCATAACGCCCGCGCACGTCGTTCCAGAAGTGTTCGGCGGCCTGTTCCACGCCGGGCAGCGAGAACACCTGGGTGTCGGCCGGCAGGTAGTCGAACAGGGTCGAGGTTTCTTCGAAGAACAGCGGCAGGTAGTACTCGATGCCGGCGGGGATGATGCCGCTGGCCAGGTCCTGGAAGATAGCGCTGCGGCGGAAATCGACATCGAAGCGTTCGCGGAAACGCGCCTTGAAGCGGGTCACTTCCTCTTTCTGCATCGGGAACTCGCGCGCCGGCAGCAGGCGCACCGAATCCACCTTGTCGATCGAGCGCTGGGTCTCTGGGTCGAAGGTGCGCAGCGTCTCGATCTCGTCATCGAACAGGTCGATGCGGTAGGGCAGCTTGCTGCCCATCGGGAACAGGTCGATCAACGCGCCGCGCACGGCGAACTCGCCATGCTCGTAGACGGTGTCGACGCAGCGATAGCCACTGGCCTCCAGGCGCAGGCGCATCTGCTCCACGTCGATGGTCTGGCCCACGTCCAGCACCAGGCTGCTGCCCAGCAGGAAACGGGTCGGCGCCAGGCGGTGCAGGGCGGTGGTGATCGGCACCACGAGGATGCCGTGGCTCAGCTCCGGCAGGCGGTAGAGGCTGGCGATGCGCTGGGAAATGATGTCCTGGTGCGGCGAGAACAGGTCGTAGGGCAGGGTTTCCCAATCGGGGAACGGCAGCACCGGCAGGTCCGGGGCAAAGAAGCGAAGTTCCTGTTCCAGACGATCGGCAGCCTGGCTGTCGGCAGTCAGCAGCAAAGTGAAGCGGCCCGCGCTGCTGGCGGCCTCGGCGATGGCCAGGCTGAGGGTGGCACCGGGTAGATTGCCCCAGGTTTGTTTGCCGGCCGTGGCCGACATTTGCGGTAGGCGCAGAACTGACACGGGAGATTGCACTCCAAGCGTTGCGGCAAAGAGATCAATTGTACCGGTGACGGTGCCGGCTGTCAGGTTCGAAAGGGCGTGAACGCTGGCTTGCGTGGCCGCGACAGGCGCTCATTGCCCGTAACGCGTTGGGGCGTCATAATGTAGCCCCTTTTTTCTGTCCCTACATGTGGAAGGTTCCCGTGACTCAGAAGCCCGACCAGTGTCTTGGTGAGTGGATCGATCGTGAAGCCCTGGCTGAAGCGATGATCCCGCTTATCGGTCAGCTCTACCGCAACAACAACGTGGTGAGCTCGATTTATGGCCGTAGCCTGATCAACCGTTCGGTTATCTCGATCCTCAAGGCGCACCGCTTTGCGCGTCATCGTCAAGCCGACGAAACCGAACTGTCCGTCCACGAGACATTCCCCCTGCTCAAGGCCATGAGCGAGCTGAAACTGGGCGCCGCTTCGGTCGACCTGGGCAAGCTGGCCAACAAGTTCAAGCAGGAAGGCAATGGCCGCACTGCCGAGCAGTTCGTCCGTGAAGAACTGGCCGAGGTGGTTGGCCAGCAGAACGCTTCGGCGCGCAAGGGCACCGACGTTGTCCTGTACGGCTTCGGCCGCATCGGCCGCCTGCTGGCGCGCATCCTGATCGAGAAGACCGGTGGCGGCGACGGCCTGCGCCTGCGCGCCATCGTCGTGCGCAAGGGCGCCGAGAACGACCTGGTCAAGCGTGCCAGCCTGCTGCGCCGTGACTCGGTGCACGGCCCGTTCGATGGCACCATCACCATCGACGAAGCCAACAACACCATCACCGCCAACGGCAACCTGATCCAGGTTATCTACGCCAAGAGCCCGAGCGAAGTCGACTACACCCAGTACGGCATCGAAAACGCGCTGATCGTCGACAACACCGGCGTATGGCGTGATGCCGACGGCCTGGGCCAGCACCTGGCCTGCCCGGGCGCTGCCCGCGTGATCCTCACCGCACCTGGCAAGGGCGCGCTGAAGAACATCGTGCACGGCATCAACCACGGTGACATCGCTGCCGATGACAAGATCATCTCGGCCGCTTCCTGCACCACCAACGCCATCGTGCCGGTGCTCAAGGCCATCAACGACCAGTACGGCATCGTCAACGGCCACGTCGAAACCGTTCACTCGTTCACCAACGACCAGAACCTGATCGACAACTTCCACAAGGGCAGCCGCCGTGGCCGTGCCGCGCCGCTGAACATGGTCATCACCGAAACCGGCGCCGCCACTGCTGCCGCCAAGGCACTGCCAGTGCTGAAGGGCAAGCTGACCGGCAACGCCATTCGCGTACCGACGCCGAACGTTTCGATGGCCATCCTCAACCTGAACCTCGAGAAGGCCACCAGCCGCGACGAGATCAACGAGTACCTGCGCCAGACCGCCATGCACTCGGAACTGCACAAGCAGATCGATTACGTCAGCTCGCAGGAAGTGGTTTCGACCGACTTCGTCGGTTCGCGCCACGCCGGTGTGGTTGACGCCGAAGCGACCATCTGCAATGACAACCGCGTTGTTCTGTACGTCTGGTACGACAACGAATTCGGTTACAGCTGCCAGGTGGTTCGTGTGATGGAAGAGATGGCCGGTGTGAACCCGCCAGCGTTTCCGCACTGATACGCTTGTAAGGCAATGAAAAAACGGGAACCTTCGGGTTCCCGTTTTTTTATCCAGAATTTTTGTTGTCTGTGCCGGCCTCTTCGCGGGTAAACCCGCTCCCACAGGGCCGCGTCGTCCGTGAGGGCAGTGGTATACCTGTGGGAGCGGGTTTACCCGCGAAGAGGCCAGTACAGGCAACCGAGAGCCCGAACCTTGCGCACAGCCTTGCTGTTCATCCTCATGCTGCTCACCGCCTGCAACCAGGGCCCCACCCTGGAGCGCCTGGGCGGCCCGACCATGGGCAGCAGCTACAGCATCCAGTACGTGCGCGAACCCGGCGGCCCGGCGCCGGTCCAGGTGCAGGCGGCAGTCGAAACCATCCTGCACGACATCGACCAGCATTACTCGACCTACCGCGGCGACTCCACCGTCAGCCGTTTCAACCAGTTGCCCGCCAACCAGTGCCAGGTCCTGCCGCCCGACATGCTCGAACTGGTCAGCCTTGGTCAGCTCCTGGCCGAGCAGAGCGGCGGCGCCTTCGACCTTACCGTCGAACCCTTGCTCGACCTGTGGGGCTTCGGCCCCCAGGCCCGTCACGAGCAGGTGCCCGACCCGCTGGCCCTGGCCCAGGTGCGCCAGCGCGTGGGCTACCGGCACTTGCATATCGACGGCCAGGCCCTGTGCAAGGACGCCCCGGTGCAACTCGACTTCAACAGCATCGCCGCCGGCCATGCCGTCGACCTGATCGCCGCGCGCCTGCAGGCCATGGGCGTGGCCAGCTTTGTCGCCGAAGCCACCGGCGAGCTCAAGGCCGCCGGCCGCAAGCCCGATGGCAGCCCATGGCGCATCGCCCTGGAGCTGCCACGCGAAGATCGCCAGATAGCCCGCCAGATCATCCCGGTCAATGGCCTTTCAGTATCAACCTCGGGTGACTATCGGCACTATTTCGAGGAGAATGGCCGGCGCTATTCGCACACCTTCGATGCCCGCCTCGGGCGCCCGGTGCAGCACGACCTGGCCGCGGTCACCGTGCTCGATGCCTCGGCGCTGCAGGCCGACGGCTATTCGACGCTGCTGTTGATCCTGGGCCCGGAACGTGGCTGGGATTTTGCCGTGGCGCATGGCCTGGCCGCGGTATTGGTGACTCGGGCCGAGGGTGGCTTCGTCTCCCGAGCTACGCCCGCATTCGAACGGGCAGTGAAAGGCGAATGAAAGCACAAGCAGGGATGATCGCCGCCAGGGAATGGTTCACACATGTAGTGCGGGCAAAATTGGCCTACGACGCGACCAAGGGTTAATGTGCGCGGCGTTCACGCTTGATTAGACTGCACCCGAATTTTCTCATGACGCCCCGGCGGCATGATCGCGCCCCGCGAGCGACCGTGGCTTGCGGGCCAGTTCTGAAGGAGTACGCATGGCTGTCTACAACTACGACGTAGTGGTGCTGGGTTCCGGCCCGGCCGGAGAAGGTGCGGCAATGAACGCCGCCAAAGCAGGGCGCAAGGTGGCGATGGTCGATAGCCGTCGCCAGGTCGGGGGCAACTGCACCCACCTGGGCACCATCCCGTCCAAGGCACTGCGTCACTCGGTGCGGCAGATCATGCAGTTCAACACCAACCCGATGTTCCGTGCCATCGGTGAGCCGCGCTGGTTCTCGTTCCCGGACGTGCTGAAAAGCGCCGAGAAGGTCATCGCCAAGCAGGTAGCGTCGCGCACCGGCTACTACGCGCGTAACCGCGTGGACGTGTTCTTCGGCACCGGCAGCTTCGCCGACGAGCAGACCGTCGAAGTGGTCTGCCCGAACGGTGTGGTGGAAAAGCTCAACGCCAAGCACATCATCATCGCCACCGGCTCGCGCCCGTACCGCCCGGCCGACATCGACTTCCACCACCCGCGCGTCTACGACAGCGACACCATCCTCAGCCTCAGCCACACCCCACGCAAGCTGATCGTGTACGGTGCCGGCGTGATCGGTTGCGAATACGCCTCGATCTTCAGCGGCCTGGGTGTATTGGTAGAGCTGGTGGACAACCGTGGCCAGTTGCTGAGCTTCCTCGACTCGGAAATTTCCCAGGCGCTGAGCTACCACTTCAGCAACAACAACATCACCGTGCGCCACAACGAAGAGTATGAGCGCGTCGAAGGCCTGGACAACGGGGTGATCCTGCACCTGAAGTCGGGCAAGAAGATCAAGGCCGACGCCTTGCTGTGGTGCAACGGCCGTACCGGCAACACCGACAAGCTGGGCCTGGAAAACATCGGTATCAAGGTCAACAGCCGCGGCCAGATCGAGGTCGACGAGGCCTACCGCACCAGCGTGCCGAACATCTACGGTGCCGGCGACGTCATTGGCTGGCCGAGCCTGGCCAGTGCCGCTCATGACCAGGGCCGCTCTGCCGCTGGCAGCATCGTCGATAATGGCAGCTGGCGCTTCGTCAACGATGTGCCGACCGGCATCTACACCATTCCGGAGATCAGCTCGATCGGCCGCAACGAACAGGAACTGACCCAGGCCAAGGTGCCGTACGAAGTGGGCAAGGCCTTCTTCAAGGGCATGGCGCGCGCGCAGATCGCCGGTGAGCCGCAGGGTATGCTGAAGATCCTGTTCCACCGCGAAACCCTGGAAATCCTTGGCGTGCACTGCTTCGGCTACCAGGCTTCGGAGATCGTCCACATCGGCCAGGCGATCATGAACCAGCCGGGTGAGCAGAACAACCTGAAGTACTTCGTCAACACCACGTTCAACTACCCGACCATGGCCGAAGCCTATCGGGTAGCTGCCTACGACGGCCTGAACCGGCTTTTTTGAGCGGCTCCGACCGGTGGCCTGAGCCGGTCGGAGAGACCGATTTCAACCCTGCCCGAGGGTGGTCTTGGCCAAACCGGGAAAGTCTGTAATCAGGCTGTCCACGCCAAAATCAGCGAGCCGGCGCATCAGTGCCGGTTCGTTGACCGTCCACACCGACACGTGCAAACCCTGGCCCTGGGCTTTGAGCAGGCGCTCGGGGGTGCACAGTGTCCAGTTCAATGCCAGCAGCTCGCAGCCGTAGTTCTGTGCCACCTTCAGCGGGTCGAGCCAGGCGTATTCGGCCACCAGCCCGCGCTTGACGTCCGGCACCAGCTCCAGGGCGGCACCCAGCACTTCGCGTGAGCTGGAGGTGATGGTCACCTTGTCCAGCAGGCCGTACTGCTGGGCCAGTTCGCGGATTGCCAGCACGGTGGTGGCGGCACGGGTGCGCGAGGCGCTTTTCACCTCCAGCTGCCAGTGCTCGAACGGGCATTTCTCGAACAGTTCTTCCAGTTTCGGGATCGGGCAGGGCTGGACGTGGCCCGGGCCGCCTTTGCGGGCATCGATCTTGACCAGCTCGGCGGCCGGGTGCTCGACCACCTTGCCGCGTTTGCCGGTGGTGCGCTTGAGGGTGGGGTCATGGATCACCATCAGCTCGTTGTCGGCCGACAGGTGCAGGTCCAGCTCGCAGCGGGTCACGCCATGGGCGAGGCATTGCTGGAAGCTCTTCAGGGTGTTCTCGGGCGCTTCGCCCTTGGCGCCGCGGTGGCCGTAGATCAGGGTCACGTTCGTTCCTTCAAATCAGAGAAAAATGGGCTCAGGAGGCGGGGTCGTTCTGTTCCAGCTGCTGGCGCCGTTGCTGCTGCTGGCGCTGCAGGATGTAGCGAGCCAGCAGTTGCCGTTGGGCGTCGGTCATGTCGGTGAATTCGGTGCCGACCTCGAAGCCGCCCTCCGGGCGCGGGTCGCAATGGGTTACCTTGCCGCGCAGCAGCAGGCCATGGGCGCGCGGCATCAGCACCATCTTCACCTTGACTCGGGTGCCGGGGGCCACCGCTGTGGCTTGCGCGAATTCGATGCCGCCCTCGGAGATGACCACCGGCTGGGGCTGGCCAACTTCGCCGATCAGGGTCTGGGCAACCACCGCGCTAAGCAGGTCGAGGCGTTTGTTCTGCGCGCGCAGGAAGGCGGCGAGGGTGCGGTCCTTTTCGCTCAGCTGGCGCAGCAGGTGTTGCGACTCGAAGTCGGACAGGTGCAGTTCGCTGAGCAGGTTGAATAGTGGCGAATCATCTTGCAACACATCTGGGTCAAGGGCTTCGGCCGCGCTGAGGGGGCTTATTTGAAGTGCGATCCGATCTTCGATGCGGTAGTATTCGCGGCGATCTTCTTCGTCTAATGTCGTCATGGCGAACCCAAGGTAGCGGCGGTGGTCCGAGTGTAAAGCCGCCGTAGGCGCCTCGCCACAAGGACGTTCCCTTTCATCCGAACAAGCCCCGACATGTTCAGACCTCTTTTCGCATTCATCGGCACGCGTTATACCCGTGCCAAACGTCGCAATCACTTCGTCTCGTTCATTTCCCTGACCTCGATGATCGGCCTCGCCCTGGGCGTGGTGGTGATGATCGTGGTGCTCTCGGTGATGAACGGTTTCGACCACGAGATGCGCACCCGCGTGTTGGGCATGATCCCGCATGCCACGCTGGAGAGCGGCCAGCCCATTGCCGGCTGGCCGGCCCTTGCCCAACAAGTAAAGCAGAATCCGCAGGTGGTGGCGGTTGCGCCCTTCACCCAGATGCAGGGCCTGCTGACCCATGAAGGCAAGGTGCAGAAGGTGCTGCTCAACGGCATCGACCCGGCCCGCGAGCGCGAAGTGTCGATCATCGACAAGTTCGTCCTGCAAGGCCGCCTCGACCAGCTGGCGCCGGGCGAGTGGGGCATCATGATCGGCGACAAGGCCGCGGCCAAGCTGGGCGTGGGCATCGGCGACAAGCTCACCTTCGTCGCCCCCGAGGTCAGCGTGACCCCGGCCGGCATGTTCCCGCGCATGAAGCGCTTCACCGTGGTCGGCACCTTCCACGTGGGCGCGGGCGAGATCGACGGCTACCTGGGCCTGACCAACATCAGCGACCTGTCCCGCCTGCACCGCTGGAAACCCGACCAGGTCCAGGGCCTGCGCCTGAAGTTCGACGACCTGTTCCAGGCGCCACGGGTGGCCTGGGACATCGCCCAGCGCCTGGGTGACCAGGAATTCTACAGCCGTGACTGGACCCGTACCCACGGCAACCTGTACCAGGCGATCCGCATGGAAAAGGCCATGATCGGCCTGTTGTTGCTGCTGATCGTGGCGGTGGCGGCGTTCAACATCATTTCCACCCTGGTGATGGTAGTCAACGACAAGCGTGGCGACATCGCCATCCTGCGTACCCTGGGCGCCACGCCCGGGCAGATCATGCTCATCTTCATGGTCCAGGGCACGGTGATCGGGGTGATCGGTACCCTGATCGGCGCCGTGGTCGGGATCGTCGCCGCGCTGAACGTGAGCGCGGTGATCGCCGGCATCGAGAAACTGATCGGGCACAAGTTCCTCAACGCCGACGTGTATTTCATCGATTACCTGCCGTCGCAGATCCAGGCCCAGGACGTGTACATGGTCTGTGGCGCGGCACTGGTCCTGAGTTTCTTCGCCACCCTGTACCCGGCCTGGCGTGCGGCCCGCACCCAGCCTGCAGAGGCGCTACGTTATGAGTGAGTCGCGCATGAGTGATAAAGCCGTTCTGAGTTGCCGCAACCTGGGCAAGTCCTACGACGAGGGCCCGGAATCGGTGCAGGTGCTGTCCGGGCTCAACCTCGAGCTGCACGCCGGTGAGCGGGTAGCCATCGTGGGTAGCTCCGGCTCGGGCAAGAGTACCTTGCTCAACCTGCTGGGCGGCCTCGACCGGCCGACCCAGGGCAGTGTCTGGCTGGCCGGTGAGGAGCTGTCGGCATTGGGCGAGCGTGCCCGTGGCCTGTTGCGCAACCGCGAGCTGGGCTTTGTCTACCAGTTCCACCACCTGCTGCCGGAATTCACTGCCATCGAGAACGTGTGCATGCCATTGCTGATCGGCCGCACGCCCATCCCCGAGGCCCGTGAGCGTGCCGAGGCGCTGCTCAAGCGCGTGGGCCTGGCCCACCGCTTCAACCACAAGCCGGCCGAACTGTCCGGTGGTGAACGCCAGCGGGTGGCGATTGCCCGGGCACTGGTCAACCGCCCCGGCCTGGTAATGCTCGACGAGCCGACCGGCAACCTCGACCACCACACCGCCCAGGGCATCCAGGAGTTGATGCAGGAACTGTCCAGCGCGTCGCGCACGGCGTTCCTGGTGGTCACCCACGACCTTAACCTGGCGCGCCAGATGGACCGTGTATTGAAGCTCGACGACGGCCACCTGGTGGCGATCTGATCGACTGCACGGGGTGGCCGGTGCCGCCCCGTTTTCCTGTTTTCATTGGGTGATTTCGTACATGTTCAGACCCTTGCCCATCTTCATCGGCGCGCGCTACACCCGAGCCAAGCGCCGCAACCACTTCATCTCGTTCATCTCGATGACCTCGATGATCGGCCTGTCGCTGGGCGTGCTGGCGATGATCGTGGTGCTGTCGGTGATGAATGGCTTCCAGCGCGAAATGAGTTCGCGCATCCTCGGCCTGGTGCCGCATGCCGCCATCCTCGGCGTGCAGCCGCTGGACGACTGGCACAAGGTGGCCGACGCGGCCATGCGCGACCCGGCGGTGATGGCGGCGGCGCCGATTACCGAAATGGAAGGCATGCTGTCGTACAAGGGCGCGATGCAGCCGATCCAGGTAGGCGGTATCGACCCGGCTGAAGAGGGCAAGGTCTCGATCGTCGGCCAGCATATCGTCCAGGGCCGCCTGCAGGACCTGCAGCCGGGTGAGTTCGGCGTGGTCATCGGTGAGCTGACTGCGCGGCGCTTCCGCCTGAATACCGGCGACAAACTGACCCTGATCGTGCCGGAAATCAGCAAGGAGCCGGGCGGCATCACCCCGCGCATGCAGCGCCTGACCGTGGTCGGCATCTTCAAGGTCGGCGCCGAGCTGGATGGCTCGCAGGCTTACATCCATGTGGACGATGCCGGCGCCATGCAGCGCTGGGCGCCGGGCCAGGTGCAGGGCGTGCGCCTGAAACTGCACGACCTGTATGCCGCGCCGCAGGTGTCCAAGGCCATCGCTGCCGGGCTGGGCGATGCCTACCGTGCCGATGACTGGTCGCATACCCAGGGCAGCCTGTTCAGCGCCATGAAGATGGAAAAGACCATGATCGGCCTGCTGTTGCTGATGATCATCGCGGTGGCGGCGTTCAACATCATCGCCACCCTGGTGATGGTGGTGAACGACAAGGGCCCGGACATCGCCATCCTGCGCACCCTGGGCGCCACACCGGCGCAGATCATGGGCACGTTCATGGTCCAGGGCAGCCTGATCGGCATTGTCGGGACGCTGATCGGTGGCGTGCTTGGGGTGATTGCGGCGTTCAACGTCAGCCAGATCGTCGGTTGGCTGGAGCGGGTGAGCGGGCAGCACATCTTTACTTCGGATGTGTACTTCGTCAGCAGCTTGCCGTCGCAGCTGCAGTGGGGCGATGTGGCGATCATCTGCACTGCCGGGTTGGTGATGAGCTTCCTGGCGACCATTTACCCGGCTTATCGGGCATCGCAGGTGCAGCCGGCGATTGGTCTGGCGGTTTGATGTTTACCTGAGAGTCTGGGGGCGCTTTGCGCCCCTTTCGCGACACAAGGCCGCTCCCACAAGCATCGCGAATTGGCCAAGCTGACGCGATCCCTGTGGGAGCGGCCTTGTGTCGCGATGGGCTGCGAAGCAGCCCCAGTTTCACCGATCCTGAGTGAACTCGATCAAAAACCGCGTCCACCCATCCTCGCATTGCGCCCGAATGCTCCCGCCATGGGCCTGCACGATCGACCGGGTAATCGCCAACCCCAACCCGGCATGCTCGCTACTGCCTTCCCGCCGCGCCGGGTCCACCCGGTAGAAGCGGTCGAACAAACGTGGTAACACTGCCGGCTCGATAGCCGCCCCGGTATTGGCCACGCCAATCCTCGGCCCTGGCCCCAATGTCACCTTTATCTGCCCACCCGACGGGGTGAAGCGCAAGGCATTGTCCAGCAAGTTGGACAGTGCCCGGCGCAGCATATGCCGGTCGCCCTGCAGCAGCGCCTCACCCTCGCGCAGCATCTGCACGCCGCTGTCCTCTGCCAGCGGCGCGTAGTACTCCAGCAGCGCATCCACCTCCTCATGCAGCACCAGCGGTGCTTGCCCCGGCACCAGCAGGCCATGGTCGGCCTTGGCCAGGAACAGCATGTCGTTGATCATCTGCGCCATCCATTGCAGCTCCTCGAGGTTGCCGTGCAGGGCTTCGCGGTACTCTTCGAGGCTGCGCGGGCGGGTGAGGGTGACCTGGGTGTGGGTCAGCAGGTTGGACAGCGGCGTGCGCAGCTCGTGGGCGATATCGGCGGAGAATGCCGACAGGCGCTGGAAGGCATCGTCCAGGCGCTGCAGCATGGCGTTCATGGCCGTGGCCAGTTCGGCCAGCTCTTCGGGCATCTGTGCCACCGGCAGGCGTGTGGTGAGCGAGCGCGCCGATACGCTGGCAGCCACCTGGCCCATCTGCCGCAACGGTCGCAGCCCGCGGCGTGCAGCCCAGGCACCGAGCAGTGCCGTGGCCAGCGCCGACAGGCCCACCGTCAGCCAGATCAGCCGTTGCATGCCCTGCAGGAAGTGCTGGTGATGGGTGATGTCGAGGTACAGGGTCAGTTGTGGCGACTGCGGGGCGCCTTGCGCCAGGTGCACGGCCAGGCTGCGGTAGTCGGTGCCTTGCGCATGCAGGGTTGCCAGGCCGTCGGGCAGTGGCGTCCGCGGCAGGCCTGTGCGGCTTTCGAACCAGGTGGCGCCGTCGCTGCCGTTGATGCGCAGGGCCAGGTCGGCCTGGTGGCCCAGTTCATCGCGCAAGGCGGGCAGGCGCGCCTGCAGCTCGGCCGGGGTGGTGATACCGGCCAGCTGGGTGCGGAACAGCGACAGGCGCGAGTCCAGCAGTTGCTGGTCCAGTTCGACGAAATGCTGCTCGCTGGCCCGGCTGAATATCAGGCCGGCGCCGAGCGAGACAGCGGCGGTGCAGGCGGCGAACAGCAGGGCCAGGCGGCTGCCGAGGGAGACCCGACGCATCACTCCGCGCGCTCTTCGAGTACATAGCCCATGCCGCGTACGGTATGGATCAGCTTGTTGGGGTGTGGGTCGTCGATCTTCAGGCGCAGGCGGCGGATCGCCACTTCGATCACATTGGTGTCGCTGTCGAAATTCATGTCCCACACCTGCGAGGCGATCAGCGATTTGGGCAGCACCTCGCCCTGGCGGCGCAGCAGCAGTTCAAGCAGGGCGAACTCCTTGGCGGTCAGGTCGATGCGCTGGCCGGCGCGCTCGGCGCGGCGGCGGATCAGGTCCAGGCGCAGGTCGGCCAGGCCCAGGGTGGTGTCCTGGCTGGGGCTGGTGCCCCGGCGCAGCAGGCTGCGTACCCGCGCCAGCAGTTCGGAGAAGGCGAACGGCTTGACCAGGTAATCATCGGCGCCCAATTCCAGGCCGTGCACCCGGTCTTCCACGGCATCGCGGGCGGTGAGAAACAGCACCGGGGTGTCCAGTCCGGCCTGGCGCACGGCCTGGAGGATCTGCCAGCCGTCACGGCCGGGCAGCATCACGTCGAGAATCAGCAGGTCGTGGTCGCCGGTCAGGGCGAGGAACTGGCCGGTCTCGCCGTCGGTGGCCAGTTCGGTGGCGAAGCCGGCCTCGTTCAGGCCCTGGCTCAGGTACTGGCCGGTACGGGCCTGGTCTTCGACGATCAGCAGTTTCATTGGGTGAATTGACTCCAGCAAACGGCACAAAACCCTGTGGGAGCGGGTTTACCCGCGAAGAATTCAACACGGTGCATGGCACCGGCTTTGCCGGTGTTCGCGGGTGAACCCGCTCCCACAGGGATTGGGTGATGCTGAGATGATACGTGACGATGCACCCGCTCGCCCCAAACTGACGAAGATGTAATCCCGCTGACTTGCGCTCCAAGGCGGGGGGCAAAACCGGTAGACTAGGGGCAATTTCGAACCTTCAGGTCAGTTTCCATGCATCCCGCTGCCGAACATTCCCCGCTGGGCAAGTCCAGCGAATACATTGCCACCTATTCTCCGGAGCTGCTGTTCCCGATCCCGCGTACCGCCAAGTGGGCCGAACTGGGCGTTACCGCCCAGACCTTGCCGTGGCAGGGTGTGGATTACTGGAACTGCTTCGAGCTGAGCTGGCTGCTGCCGTCGGGCAAGCCGGTGGTGGCAATCGGCGAGTTCGCCATCCCCGCCGATTCGCCGAACATCATCGAGTCCAAGTCGTTCAAGCTGTACCTGAACTCATTGAACCAGACGGTGTTCGCCTCGCTTGGCGAACTGCAGGCGTGCCTGGAGAAAGACCTGTCCGCCGCCGCCGGCAAGCCGGTCGGCGTGAAAGTACGCACCCTGGCCGAGGTCGAGGCCCAAGGCGTAGTGGCCTTGCCGGGGCATTGCATCGATGCGCTGGACGTTGCCATCAGCAACTACGAACAGCCACAGCCAGAGCTTCTGCACTGCAACCCGGAGCGGCAGGTGGAAGAAACCCTGCACAGCCACCTGCTGAAGTCCAACTGCCCGGTCACCGGCCAGCCGGACTGGGGCAGCGTGGTGGTCGAGTACAAGGGCAGGGCGCTGGACCATGCCAGCCTGCTGACCTACCTGATCAGCTTCCGCCAGCATGCCGACTTCCACGAGCAGTGTGTGGAGCGGATCTACCTGGACTTGAAGAACCTGCTGCAGCCGGAGCATTTGACCGTCTATGCGCGCTATGTGCGCCGGGGTGGGCTGGATATCAACCCTTACCGCAGCACGGGGGCGATCAGCCCGGACAACAAGCGCCTGGTTCGGCAGTAAGGTTCGCAAGTACGCCGGGGGGGGGGCGCTTCGCGCCCCTATCGCGACACAAGGCCGCTCCTACAGGTACAGCGCAAGATTTGAGGCATGCGCTGTACCTGTAGGAGCGGCCTTGTGTCGCGATAGGGCCGCAAAGCGGCCCCAGTATTTCTAGATCCCCATGCTGTGCAGCGAGTTGGCAATGCTGCGCAGGGTGGCGGTGAGGTCGGGGTGGTCGGCCTCGAAGCGTTCGATCGCCAGGTTCACGCCGTCCACCAGGTTGTGGTCTGGCGTGGCTTCCTCAAGCTTCAGTTGCGCCTCGATCTGGCGCGCTTCTTCGTGCAGCGCGGCCAGCTCCTCGTCCGAAAGCGGCACGTTGCGATCCAGTTGCTCGCGCAAGCTGTTCAGGCGCTCTTGCAATTCGCGGGCAGGCATTGGCAGTTCTCCATCAATGGCTTGGCAAGCCATGGACCTCAGCGAAGCGGCAAAGGTTCTGGCCTGTCTTCAGCGTAATCCACCTGTCGTTGCTTTGCATGATCCGCGTCAAAGGTGCTGTATCAGGGTTTTTCGCCCTTGCGCCGGCGTTGGGCGATGTCCTGCAGGCAGGTGTCCAGCGCTTCCAGGTGGTCGATCACCGAGTGCACGCCCAGGCCGAACAGTTCAAGCGTCGCCTTGCCACGGGCCAGGTCCTGTTCCTGCGCAGTCATGGCTTGCCATTGCCGCGAGCTGCGGTCGCAGAACGGGCTGCAGGCTGCCAGCCCTACCGTCCACAACCCCGCGTTCAGGCCGGACTGCAGCAGGCGTGGGTCGCCGCTGACCAGCACGCAGCCGTCCAGGCGTTGGCTGTCCAGCGTCATCAGGGCCTGCCAGCAGGCATTCGGCGCCGGCCAGCGCACGCCGTTCACCGAATGCCCCGGCAGCCAGGCGGGCAGTACGTGCGCCAGGCGCTTGCTTTGAGTGGCGTCGAGGTCGTCCAGCCAGATGCACGGCACCTGGCGCTGGCGCAGGCTGGCGAGGGTGGCCAGGGCGCCGGGGGCGGGCGAGGGGGCGCCATTGGCGGCTTGCACCAGGCAGCCGCGCAAGCCGAACAGCACAGCGGTGAAGGCGGGTGCAGCGTCCATGGCAACTTCCCTCAAATAGTCCGCAGGCTATTCGGCGATTGTTACCGCCCTGTGACAGCGGGCGCCGCGCAACAGTTGTTCACAAAATATTGAGCAGAGATGTGTAAAGCTGTTTATCAGCCCGCAAGCCTCTATACTGCCGCCGTACAGCAGCGCACCCGTTTGCGCTTGCGGCCGAGAAATTCGATGGAGAAACACCTATGCGTAGGATCGGTGCCAGTGTGATCGAACGAGTCACCCAGGCCTGTGTCTGCGCCAGCATGCTGCTGGCGCCCGTGGCAGCCACCCAGGCCGCCACCGAGGAAGATCCCTGGGAAGCGGTCAACCGCCCGATCTTCCGTTTCAACGATACCCTCGACACCTATGCCCTCAAGCCATTGGCCAAGGGCTACCAGGCGGTCACCCCGCAGTTCCTCGAAGATGGCATCCACAACATCTTCCGCAACCTGGGTGATGTGACCAACCTGGCCAACGATCTGCTGCAGTTCAAGCCCCATGCTGCGGGCGTGGACACGGCGCGGCTGATAGTCAACACCACCTTCGGCCTGGGCGGCTTCTTCGACGTGGGTACCAAGATGGGCCTGCAGCGCAACGACGAGGACTTCGGCCAGACCCTCGGCTACTGGGGCGTGCCGAGCGGCCCGTACGTGGTCATCCCGCTGCTGGGCCCGAGCACCGTGCGTGACGGCGTGGCCAAGTACCCGGATACCTACACCAAGCCCTACCGCTACATCGACCATGTGCCGACGCGCAATTCGATCTTCGCCCTGGACATCATCGACACCCGCGCCGACCTGCTGTCGGCAGAGAAGCTGATCCAGGGTGACAAGTACATCTTCATTCGCAACGCCTACCTGCAGAACCGCGAGTTCAAGGTCAAGGATGGCGAGGTCGAAGACGACTTCTGATCCTGCGCGTGCTTGGTCCTGCACAGTCCCCGTGTAGGAGCGGCCTTGTGTCGCGATAGGGCCGCAAAGCGGCCCCGGCAATTCATGCGGCAAAGCTGAAGCCGGGGACTGCTGCGCAGCCCATCGCGACACAAGGCCGCTCCTACAGGGGTGCCCAGCAGCCCCATCAATGCATCGCCAGAATCCGCAACCCGAACTTCTGCTGCCCGCCCGGCTGGTCGGCAATCCACACCACTTCGGTGCTGGCGTGCAGCCCCTTCAGCGCCGGGTGGTCGGACTCGATCCGTACCTCGATATGGTCCCCCACGTGGAAGCGCTGCGGTGCCTGCACCTGCATGCCGCCGCTGGACAGGTCCAGGCACACTGCCGCGATCACCTGGCCTTCGTGCAGCAGGCTGACCTCGGTGTCGATGCGCATGCGGATGAAATCGCGTTTCTCGCCATGGCTGGAGGGCGTGTGGGGCATGCTGCATCCTTCCCGTCGGGTTGCGCTGGTCGACTTTCTTATAACTCCCGGTGATTTGCCCTGTAAAGTGCGGCGGGGTCGACCCTTGCATGCTTGAAACGCCTGCCGGATGGGAGTACCGTCTGCGCCTTACAAGGTAGCTCTCACAGTTGCCGGACAGTTGCCGGGCAGGTGATCTTGTCCTACAACTCAAAGTAGAGTGTGACCACAAAGAATTCCCGTAGCTGGCCGTCTGCCTTGCCGACACCGCTGCACCAACCTAAATCGGCGCCGTTCGCCCACATGCAGAAAACCAGTGCAACGCTGCTGATCATCGATGACGACGACGTGGTCCGTGCAAGCCTCGCCGCCTATCTTGAAGACAGTGGCTTCAGCGTCCTCCAGGCCGGCAATGGCCAGCAGGGGCTTCAGGTCTTCGAAGAACACCAGCCCGACCTCGTGATCTGCGATCTGCGCATGCCGCAGATGGGCGGCCTCGAACTGATCCGCCAGGTCAGCGAGCGCGCCCCGCAGTTACCGGTGATCGTGGTGTCCGGTGCCGGCGTCATGAGTGATGCGGTGGAAGCGTTGCGCCTGGGCGCTGCCGACTACCTGATCAAGCCGCTGGAAGACCTGGCCGTGCTCGAGCATTCGGTGCGCCGCGCCCTCGACCGCTCGCGCCTGGTGCTGGAAAACCAGCGCTACCGCGACAAGCTCGAAGCCGCCAACCGCGAACTGGAGGCCAGCCTGCACCTGCTGCAGGAGGACCAGACCGCCGGTCGCCAGGTGCAGATGAACATGCTGCCGGAAAGCCCTTGGGTGGCCGGCGAGTTCGCCTTCGAGCACCAGATCATCCCGTCGCTATACCTGTCGGGTGATTTTGCCGATTACTTCCGGGTGGACGAACGGCGCATCGCTTTCTATCTCGCCGACGTCTCCGGGCATGGCGCGTCGTCAGCGTTCGTCACCGTGCTGCTGAAGTTCATGACCACGCGGCTGTTGTTCGAATTCAAGCGCGGCAGCAAGATGCGCGAGTTCAAACCCTCGCAGGTGCTCAGCCACATCAACCGCGGGCTGATCAACTGCAAGCTGGGCAAGCACGTGACCATGGTTGGCGGGGTGATCGATGAAGACACCGGCCTGCTGACCTACGCCGTTGGCGGCCATCTGCCGCTGCCGGTGCTGCACACCCCCGAGCATACCCGCTACCTGGAAGGCCGCGGCCTGCCGGTGGGGCTGTTCGACGAGGCCACCTACCAGGACCTGGTGGTGGAGCTGCCGCCGCAGTTCAGCCTCAGCCTGATGTCCGATGGCATTCTGGACCTTTTGCCGGGTGACACGCTCAAAGATAAAGAAACCGCCCTGCCGGAAATCGTCAGGGCAGCAGGTGGCAGCCTGGATGGGCTGCGTCAACGATTTGGATTGGCTACGCTTGGGGAGATGCCGGATGATATCGCCCTATTGGTGTTGAGCAGGAACCTTCAATGAGTACCGGTAGAATCCAGTTCGCCGAGCAGAGCGGTACCTTCGTCCTGAAATTCGTCGGTGAAGTGCGCCTTACCCTGTGTTCGGCGCTGGATGCGACGATCGAGAAGATTTTCACCGCGTTGAACTTCTCGGCGATTGTCATCGACCTGACCGAAACCGAGAGCATCGACAGCACCACCCTGGGCCTGCTGGCCAAGCTGTCGATCCTGTCGCGCCAGAAGGTGGGCCTGTTGCCGACCGTGGTCACCACCAACCCGGACATTTCCCGGTTGTTGCAGTCGATGGGCTTCGATCAGGTGTTCAACATCGTCGATCGGCCGATCCCGTGCCCGGAATGCCTGACCGACCTGCCGTCCCAGGACCAGAACGAAGACGTGGTGCGCTCGAAGGTGCTGGAGGCGCACAAGATCCTCATGGGCCTGAACGACTCCAACCGCGAAGCCTTCCATGACCTGGTCAATGCGCTGGAGCGGACCTGATCTTCAGCCTGTACCGGCCTCTTCGCGGGTGAACCCGCTCCCACAGGTTATGCACCAGTCTTGAGTCACGCACTCTACCTGTAGGAGCGGGTTTACCCGCGAAGAGGCCGGCAAGGCCAACACAAGCATTACCTGCCTGATCACCCCCGCCGCGCAAACTCGGTAGCCTCACCCCCACCCGCATCCAGCTGATACACCCGTGCCGGCCGCCCCTGTTCATCGAAGAACACCTGCCCCAACCCCGCGCCATTCCACAACCGCTCGCCAGCCTTGCTATGGCTGGGCGTACGCGGCACCACCTCCATTTCCCGCCGCTTGGTAAACCAGTTGAGCGGCGAGCGTGGCGCATACAGCCAGCGGTTGAGCCGGTCGAGCACATCCAGCAGGCGCCGCGGGAATTCGTTCTTGATCCCGCTGCTGGTCACCTGCCACAAGTGCGGGCTGCGCTGGCGGTGGCGGATCAGCACTTCATAGACGAACGAGTAATGCACGTCGCCGGACAGCACCACGTAGTGCCCCGGCGTGCGCGAGTGGCGGAAGATATTGAGGATGACCTGCGCTGCACCGCGATGGGCCATCCAGTTCTCGGCATCCACCAGCAGCGGGTAGCCCAGCCAGCTGAATAGCTTCTGCACTGTCTCGATCAGCTTCACGCCAAAAATCGGCGCAGGCGACACGATGATCGCCGACGGGTGGTCCAGCAGTGCTTGCTGCAACTCGCTCAGCGCCTCCCAGTCGAGCAGGCCGGACGGCTTGGCCAGGCTGCTTTCGCTGCGCCAGCGGCGGGTGCGGGTGTCCAGCACCAGCAAGGGTGGGTTGGTGGGCAGGCTGAACTGCCAGCCCTGGAAGCGCAGCAGTGCGCCGATCAGCTCATCCTGGGTCTGGCTGTTCAACGCCTGGCATTGCCCGACCAGGGGCTTGCAACCCTGCGGGTCGTTACCCCAGGCCTGGCACAGCAGGTAGCCGAGCAAGGCATTGCCGATGATCCGCCGCGAAAAGGGGTGGCCGTAGGCGGTTTCTTCCCACAGCGCCGAGAGGTTCCAGTCGTCGGTGATGTCGTGGTCGTCGAAGATCATCAGGCACGGCAGGTGGGCCATCACTCGTGCTACCTGGCCGAGGTTGTCGGCAAACGCCTGGATCAGCGGCAGCTCCTGCCGGTAACGGGCCTGGCGCGGGGCGGTGAGCCCGTTGGGCATGTCCAGGTTCACCAACTGCCAGGGCACCGGTGACCACACCAGCAGGTACATGGCCATGACCTCGGCGAAGGTCACCAGATGGTTGTCGGCGTTGCTGGAGGAGAAGATCGGCTTGCGCTTGCCGCCGAAAAAGCGCTCGCGCAGGGTTTCGTTGCGCTCCTGTGCCGGCAGCAGGTCGGCGCGGTGGTAATAGCAGGCCGGGTGCTGGTACAGCGCCTGGCTGTCGGGCACCACCGCGCCCTCCAGTTGCTCGTCGAACAGGCCCAGGCGCGCAATCAGGCTGTGGATGGCGCGCAGCATCGGGCCGGCGACGTCGTCGGCATAGACCTGGTCGCCGGTCATCAACAGCACGGCGGGGCGGTCCGCGGGGCTTTCGCAGGCCTGCAGCAGGCGGTCGGCGCAGAGCAGGCCATCGGCGGCCGGAAAATGCGGCTTGCGGCAGGAACCGTGCAGCAGGTGGTCGAGCCGATCGCGCAGCACCAGGCTTGGGCGCCGGGCGCCGGGGTAGAGCAGGTGCGGCGCCCAGCCGGCGATGTCCTGGCCGTTGATGAGCAGGTCATAGTCGAGCAGCTGGTTGCAGGGCAGCGGCTGGGCGAAGTGGATGTCCAGCAGGTGGATGAAGGCGTGCTGGCCCACCGCGACCACCTGGCAATCGACTTTGGCCTCGCCTGCCGGGAAGATGAATTCGGGTTGCAGCGGTTGCGTCGCGACCAGCCAGATGGCCAGGCGCTGGGGTTCCAGGCGGCGCAGTACCGGGCCGGCGAGTACGAGGGGCAATGGGGTAGAGGAGGTCATCGACAGCTCAGGTGGCTTCTCGGGCCTCTTCGCGGGTAAACCCGCTCCCACAGGTACAGCGCCAACTTCTGGCCTGTGGGGGTCCTTGTGGGAGCGGGTTTACCCGCGAAGAGGCCCTGGAATTCAATACAAATCTAAGGCCAGGTAAAACAAAACGGGCGGAAAATGCTGAACACTTCCCGCCCGTCAGGCAATCCCGAAATGTATCAGGCCTTTTCAGCCATCAACTTCTCCAGCTTCTCCTGGTCCCGCGCGAACTGGCGAATGCCTTCCGCCAGCTTCTCGGTACCCATGGCATCTTCGTTCATGGCCCAGCGGAACTGGCTTTCGTTCAGCTGTTGCTTGGGCTCGCCGGCATTGCCCGGCTTCAGCACCTGTGGCAGGTCGCCCTGGTCATCGCTGAGCTGCTGCAGCAGCTCTGGGCTGATGGTCAGGCGGTCGCAGCCGGCCAGTTGCTCGATCTGGCCGATATTGCGGAAGCTGGCACCCATGACCACCGTCTTGTAGCCGTTTGCCTTGTAGTAGTTGTAGATGCGAGTGACCGACTGCACGCCCGGGTCTTCGGCGCCCACGTATTCCTTGCCGGTGCTCTTCTTGTACCAGTCGTAGATACGGCCCACGAACGGCGAAATCAGGAACACCCCGGCATCGGCGCAGGCCTGGGCCTGGGCGAAGGAGAACAGCAGGGTGAGGTTGGTCTGGATGCCTTCCTTCTCCAGCTTTTCGGCGGCGCGGATGCCTTCCCAGGTGGAGGCCAGCTTGATCAGCACGCGGTCGCGGCCAATGCCAGCGGCTTCGTAGAGCTCGATCAGCTTGCGCGCCTTGGCCAGCAGGGCGGGTTCATCGAACGACAGGCGTGCATCGACCTCGGTGGAGATACGCCCCGGGATGACCTTGAGGATGCCCGAGCCCACGGCCACCGCGAACTTGTCGCAGGCCAGGTCGACATTACCCTTGGCATCGGCCTTTACCTGCTTGAGCAGATCGGCGTAACCCGGGATGGCCGCCGCCTTGAGCAGCAGCGACGGGTTGGTGGTGGCATCGACCGGTTTCAGGCGGGTGATGGCGTCCAGGTCCCCGGTGTCGGCGACCACGGTGGTGAACTGCTTGAGTTGTTCCAGCTTGGAGGTCATGGGCGTGCTCTGTCCTGTGCAATGACTCGACATTACCCGAGCCCCGACGGCCACTCAAGGGCTCGCGAAGCGCGGTGCGAAAGGTGAGGATTCGAGTCGCAAGCGGCCCCGAGGTTCCGCATCTGCTTGCAAGGGCCGCTGGAGATACAACTGGCTTACACAAAATGTGGTGGTTTGCGCCATCCCTGTGGGAGCGGGTTTACCCGCGAACACCGGCGAAGCCGGTGCCATGTACCGCGTTGTTTTCTTCGCGGGTAAACCCGCTCCCACAGGATCTGCATATATCTGAACCCCTGCAGCATCCTGCAGGGGATGGCTTGCTGGCGATGAGGCCCACCTGCTGAATCACCGCCCCTGCAACAACTCCACCGCCTGGTCGAACACCGCCAGCGGCTCCGCCGCCTTATGAATATCCGCCGACAGCAACTGGCGGAAGCGCCGCGCCCCCTTGAACCCTTGGGCCAGCCCCAGAATATGCCGGGTAACGTGGTGCATCGCGCCACCACTTTCCATGTGCGCGACGATATAAGGCCGCAACTGCGCCAGCGCCTCGCTGCGGCTGACCACCGCCGCCTCGCTGCCGAACAGCTGCTGGTCCACCTCGGCCAGCAGGTAAGGGTTGTGGTACGCCTCCCGCCCCAGCATCACCCCATCGAAGGTTTCAAGGTGTGCCTGGCACTCGTCCAGGGTCTTGATCCCGCCGTTGAGCACGATCTCCAGGTCCGGGAAGTCCGCCTTCAACTGCGCCGCCACGTCATAGCGCAGCGGCGGTATCTCACGGTTCTCCTTAGGCGACAGCCCTTCCAGGATCGCGATGCGCGCATGCACGGTAAAGCTCCGGCAACCTGCCTCGCGCACCTGGCCGACGAAGTCGCACAGCTCGGCGTAGCTGTCGCGGCCATTGATACCGATGCGGTGCTTGACCGTCACCGGGGTCGACACCGCGTCACGCATGGCTTTCACGCAATCGGCCACCAGCGCCGGGTGGGCCATCAGGCAGGCGCCGATCATGTTGTTCTGCACCCGGTCACTCGGGCAGCCGACGTTGAGGTTGACCTCGTCGTAGCCAGCCTCCTCGGCCAGCCGGGCACAGGCAGCCAGGTCGGCCGGCACGCTGCCGCCCAGTTGCAGGGCCAGCGGGTGCTCGGAGACGTCGTGGCGCAGGAAACGGTGGGCGTCGTTGTGCAGCAGGGCACCGGTGGTGACCATTTCGGTGTACAGCAGGGTGTTTTTGGAGAGCAGGCGCAGGAAGAACCGGCAGTGGCGGTCTGTCCAGTCCATCATCGGTGCAACGCTGAAGCGACGGGAAGGCTCAGGGCGCGTGGTTGCTGGGTTAGAGCCTGGGTTTGTGGTCATATCGTTCAACGTGTCTTGTACCAAATTCAGCAATTTCGAGGGTGTTTGTAGCAAACCGAGGGCGCGACGTAGCAAAAGTCGGCGGCAGGAGATCGGTGATTGCCAAGGCAGGCGGCTAGTTTACCAAGAGAGCAGGGCATGCGTCTGGAAACAGGTCGGATGGTTCTGCCGAGCGAGCGGGCATCTCAGATGGCTGGTGGGACCCTTGTAGGAGCGGCCTTGTGTCGCGAAAGGGCTGCGCAGCAGCCCCAGGGGTTCAGCGCAAAGGCACAAATTGCTGGGGCTGCTGCGCAGCCCTTTCGCGACACAAGGCCGCTCCTACAGGGCCCGCGCTGGCCGTGATCAGGGCGCGCTGGCAGCCCCGGTCAGTGGTGCGTGCTATCCACTGCGATGCTTTCGCCGGAAACCTCAAGGTACCTTGCGCTGCGGTTGGCGAGGGCATAGTGGATCAGCCCGCCCAGGCCCGCGCCGAAGAACCAGGAGAACTGCGACAGCGTATCGAACGCCGGCACCAGCGCCAGCACGATGGCGATCAGCGACGCCGGGATGAAGGCCGCTACGGCGCGCAGGTTGACCCCGCCGCGATAGTGATAGGCGGCCTCGCTGCTTTCGCTATACAGCTCTGGCAGGTTCACTCGGCTGCGGCGAACCAGGTAATAGTCGGTGACGATGATCCCGTACAGTGGGCCGAGCAGGGCGCCCAGGCCGCCGAGGAAATACACGATCACGGACGGGCTGTTGTACAGGTGCCAGGGCAGGATCAGCACGGCGATACCGGCGCTGAGCAAGCCGGCGCGGCGGAAGTTCAGCAGGTTCGGGGCCAGGTTGGTGAGTACGTAGGCCGGGGCGACGAAGTTGGCCATGATGTTCACCGCCACGGTGACGATCAGGAAGGCCAGGCAGGCCAGCACCAGGCCGGCGGTGTTCGGGATGGCTGCAACGATCTCGGTCGGGCCCTGCACCAGCTTGCCGTCGATGCTGAACTGCGCGCCGGCGAGCACCACGGCGATCAGTGCGAAACCGAGCATGTTCACCGGCAGGCCCCAGAAGTTGCCCACGCTGATGGTGCGTTTGTCCGGGCAGTTGCGGGTAAAGTCGCAGAAGTTGAGGATCATGGTGCCGTACAGCGAGACCCACAGCGCGGCGGCACCCAGCACCTTCAGCCACATCGTGGAGCCGGTCGGCGCGTTGCCGCTGGACCAGGAAATCGACAGGCCGCTGCGCCAGTACATCCAGCCCGCCAGGCCTGCGAAGGCGACCAGGATGATCGGCCCGGCTAAGGATTCGTAACGGCGCACCATCTCCATGCCATAGGCGAAGATCGCCACTTGCACGCACCAGATGCCGAGGAAGGTGATCCAGCCCAGGGTCGACAGGCCGAGGATCGAGTTCTGGTCGTAGGGCTTGAGCTCGGGAGCGATGGCGGTGAGCAGAACGCGCAGTACTACCGAGGCGAGGTATGTCTGGATGCCGAACCAGGCGATGGCGATTACCGCGCGGATCAATGCCGGGATCTGCGCACCATGGATGCCGAAGCTGATCCGGCACATGACGGGGTAGGGCAGGCCGGTCTTCTGCCCCATGTAGCCGGACAAGTTCATGAGGCCATAGATCACCAGTGCGCCGAGCGCGAAGGCTGCGAGGATCTGTGCGCCGCTCATGCCCAGGGCGAAGAGGCCGATGGCGAAGGAATAGTTGGCGATGTTGTGCACATCGTTGGTCCACAGTGCAAACAGGCTGTAGCGGCCCCAGGTGCGATTTGCCGCGCGGGTCGGTGCAAGGTCGGCACTGTAAAGGCGCGGGCTCAACTCCAACTGAGTGGGCCCAGCCGTTTCGGCAGGGAGAACATCAAGCTGGCTGACACCGGAACGTGAAATTGACGCCATCGGGACTCCGTAACTCTTGTGTACTTTTATTTTTGGTTTTGTATACAAACAAGATTCGTACCAACCCGCCGAGCAGTTGGAGTTGGCGGTTCTCGGGCTTTTGTATCCTCTTTATTGGTCGTCGTCACATTTGATGCGAGCCTGGAGATGGGAAATTTGTACACACATATTGTGCGCATGTGTTACTGGCTGCGCCAAATATGGATACTTGTTCGGCGCCGCTGCCGGGCATCGGCAGCGAACGCCGGCTGGGTCAGAACGCGTACACCAACGTGGCCGTGGCGCTACGTGGGCTGCCGTACCAGCCACGTGAGCCGATCGCCGTGTAGTAGGTCTTGTCAAACACGTTATCGAGGTTCAGCGAGACGCTGGTTTGTGGCGTGAAGGCGTATTGCGCCATCAGGTTGACCACGCTGTAGGCGCCTTGGGTGAAGGTCTCGTGGTTGGGGCCTGCGTTTTTCTTATATTCCGTGCCTTGCCAACGCACACCACCGCCCACTTTCAGCTGTGGCAATGACTGCAGGCGGTAGCTGGTGAACAGTTTGAGGGTGTCGCGGGGCACTTCGGTGAGCAGGCGGTCGCCATCCGAGTTCTTGCTCACGGCATAGGTGTAGCTGGCCGATACTTGCCAGTCAGGCAGGATCTCGCCCGCCATTTCCATTTCGAAACCGCGGGTCTTGGTGCCGGACTCGGCCCGGTAGGCCTGGTTGCCGTCCGGCGCCTGGGCGTCGCCGTCCGCCACGGCCAGGTTGTCCTGGTGCACTTCGAACACGCTGAGTGCAGCAGTCAGGCGCTTGTCCCAGAACTCGCTCTTCAGGCCTAGCTCGTAGTTCACGCCCTCCAACGGGTCGATGTAGCTGCCCGATGCAGTCTGTTTGTCTTGCGGGTTGAAGATGGTGGTGTAGCTGGCATAGGCCGACCAGTTGTCGTTGATGTCGTAAACCAGCCCGATGTAAGGGGTAACGACACCGGTTTCGCTTCGCGAGGTGCGTTCGGTCTTGCCGCTTGCCAGCTGCTCTACGGTTTCGTCACGTCGCCAGTCGATCACCCGTGCGCCGGTAATCAGCGACAGGTCATCGGCCAGGCTCCAGCGCACCGAAGCCACCAGGCCATCCTGGGTTTCGTCCAGCGCATTTTCGGTCGTCTTGTTGTGGATGGCGTCAGGTATTGGCAACGAGCCATCCCATTCATGGATGTTGTCGATATCCTGCCTGGTCCACAGATGGTAGCCGTCGTTGCGGTAGTAGGCCCGGTAGTGGCTGAGCCCGACGTACGCCTGGTGCTCGCGCGACAGCACTTCGAACGGGCCCGTAGCCGACAGGTCGAACGAGGTCTGCCGAGGTTCGCCTGCCCAACGGCCAGTCCAGGTCTGGATGCCGCTGCCATCAGGTTTGACGGTGCCGCTGGCGGCGGTGGCAAATACGTCGTCATAGCTTCGGCGACTGTGCTCAGTGTTGAATTTCAGGTGCCAGCCGTTGGCCAGGTCGTGATCCAGGGTGGTGAACAGGGTCTTGGTGCGACGCTTGTGGTAGCTCCATTCCGAGGCCGAGTTGAACGAGCGGGAAGGGCTGAAGTGACTGCCATCGGAGTTGAACATCGGGAAGCCGTGGTTACCGGCGCCGTCGTTGTCCATTTCCTGATACTCCGCCCCCACGGTCAGCATCGTGCTGTCGGTGATGTCCCATTCCAGCACCCCATAGCCCACCTGCCGCTCCAGGGACTGGCGGTCGACGTAGCTCTGGCTGTCGGTGTTCGAGGCCACGAGGCGCCCGCGTACATTGCCGCTTTCCGACAGCTTGCCGGACACGTCCAGCTCGGTGCGGTAGGTGTCCCACGAGCCTGCTTTCAGGGTCAGCTTGCGTTGCGTTTCAAAGGTCGGCTTCTTGCGAATCAGGTTGACGGTCGCACCGGGGTCACCAGTGCCGGACATCAGCCCCGTGGCCCCGCGTACCACCTCGACCCGGTCATACGACACCATGTCGGCAAGGTCGTCGCGAAAGCCAAAGCTGTCAGGCCGGTTGAGGCCGTCGACCTGGATGGTGCCGACCTCGAAACCACGTACGTAGATATGATTGGCGTCGCTGCCGGCCGGCCCCATGCTGTCGACGACCACGCCTGGGGTCTGTTCCAGTACCTGGGCAACATCGTTCAGGTTCTGGTCTTCGATCTGCTGGCGGGTCACCACGCTGATCGACTGTGGTGTCTCGCGTGCCGAGAGGCGCAGCCCGGTTGCCGTATTGGCCGAACCTGTGGTGTAGCTGCCGGTGCCCTCGGTGGTGGCACCCAGCCCCACGCTGGAGACCGTCGTTGCAGCGAGTTCCATCGTGCCATCCTGGCTCGGGCGGGCCAGCATGTAGTGCTTGTCCCCCGCTTGCTGCACCTGCAGGCCACTGCCATGCAGCAGTTGCGCGAGGCCTTGCTCCAGCTCGTAACTGCCCTGCAGTCCCTCACTGCGCTGGCCAGCGATTTCTTCGTTGCTGACGCTGACAGTCACCCCGCTTGCCGTGGCGAACTGATTGATTGCGGCCCCCAGCGGCCCCGCCGGGATGCTGAAGCTGACAGGCACGGCCCAGGCATTGGCACTGGCCAGCAGCGAGCCCGAAAGGCTTGCTACCAGTGCGGCTTGGCGAATGCTGAAAGCGGGGGGAAAAAAGCAGGCGGACATCCATTGGCTCCTTTCGATGGACTATGCAGGCGCAATGATGAGAAGCGTATTGATAATGATAAAGCTTCGCATAAAGGCGGCCGGATAGTTGTCCTTCCTCCTGCAGTTGTCAATCGGTGTGTTGTGTTTTTGCGGGCGGGGGCAAGCGATTACCGGTGCTTGAAGCACCACTTCATGCAGAAAGCCACTCGAGTAAATCAATCTGATTTACAATTGCGTCCCTTTTGCCGAGGCTGACGTTTCGTGGATGCCCTGTCGCTTGTCTATGAGCACCTGACCGATTGGGTGATCACGCCCGTTACCGACCAGTTTCTCGGCATTTTCAATGTGAACGGCCGTTTCGGGGCCTTGTTCCTTTGCATCTCCTATGGCGCAGCCTATGGCCTGTTCCGCTTCAGGAAGCAGCGCGGCCTGAGCGACGCCCAGTCGTTCTGGCAGTTCATCGGTGGCGCCCGGGTACATCTGCATCCCTCGGCGCTGCTGGACTACCGCTACTACTTCGTGCGGGCCATCCTCAAGGTTGCGCTGGTGCTGCCCGTCGTCCATCTGGTCGACCCCTACATCCTGCGCTCCGGCGATTACCTGGCCTTTTTCAGCAACCTCTGGGGCGCGCGCCCGCGCCTGGGCGAGAACCTTGCACTGTCCCTGCTCTACGGGTTGGGGGTGTTCCTGCTCAAGGACTTCATCCATTACTGGGCGCACCGGGCCTTTCACTCCCGCTGGCTCTGGACCTTTCACAAGGTCCATCATTCGGCGCCCGTGCTGGTGCCGGCGACGGCGAGCCGGGTGCATTTCGTGGAAAAGATCGTCGAGAAACTGAGCACCGGCATTTGCATCGGCTTCTACGCCGGATGCTTCTGGTACCTTTGCGGCGGTGAAGTCAGCCGCTACACCCTGTTCGGCGTGACCTACCTGGTGTTCATCTTCAACAGCCTGGCGGCCAACCTGCGGCATAGCCATGTCTGGCTGTCGTTCGGCCCGCAGCTGGAACATGTGTTGAACAGCCCGGCCCAGCACCAGATCCATCACAGTGATGCCCCACGCCATTTCAACCGGAACTTCGGCACCAACCTGTCCCTCTGGGACTGGATGTTCGGTACGCTCTATGTCACCACATCAACGCCTGAAAGCGTCCGCTTCGGCACCGGCGAGCAGGACCACCAGCGTTACCTGACGGTCTATAGCCTGATCGTCACGCCCTTTGTCGAAACAGGCCGCAAGGTCCTGGTGAAATGCCAGCGCAAGGCTGTGCTTGGCGCGTCCGGCAGGGCAGGTCGTTAGCTGATTCCGCTGTTGGCAAATTCGTCGCCAAGAAAGTCCAGTAGTGCCCGCACCGACGGCAGCAAGCCGCGACGGGACGCATAGGCCGCATGGACAACCCCGGTACGGGGCGCCCAGTCCGGCAGCAGATTCACAAGCTTGCCGTCCTCCAGGTCTTCACGCACCACCACGGCGGGCATGTGCACCGCGCCGGCGCCTGCCAGCGCGGCCTGGCGCAGGGCGACAAGGTCGTCGGTGACCATTCGCGGCTGATAGCGCACCTGCGTGCTGGCGCCCTCGGGGCCGTCCAGTTGCCAGTAATATTCGCGCTGTACCGCGCCCCAGTGCAGCGTCGGCAGGGCGGCAATATCGGCGGGGGTCGGCCTTGCCGGCAGGTGCTCGCGCAATGCCGGGGCGCCCACCACATGCTGCCGGCTTTCGCCTAGCACCTTCATCACCAGGTCACTGCTCTCCAGTGGGGGGAAGCGCACCCGCAAAGCGATGTCGATGCCTTCCTGGATCAGGTCCACCTGGCGGTTGGTGCTCTGCACATGCAACGCCACCAGCGGGTACCGCACCATGAATCGCGCCAGCATCGGGCCGACCCAGAAGTTCAGCAGCGCCGTGGGACAGCTCAGGTTCACCACCCCGCGCGGCTCGGCGCGGTGCTGCTCGACGGCCTCGGTGGCCGCCGCCGCTTCCACCAGCATCGCCACACAGTGCCGGTAGAACACCTGGCCGATCTCGGTCACCGAGAAGTGCCGCGTCGAACGCTGGATCAGCCGCACGCCCAGGCGCTCTTCCAGCCCGGCGATTCGCCGGCTCAGCTTCGACTTGGGTTCACCCAGTGCGCGGCCGGCCGGGTTGAAACCGCCGTGCTCCACCACCTGGGCGAAATAGTAGAGGTCGTTGAGGTCTTCCATTTCAGTGTTCCTCTGGCAGAACACTGATAGTAATTTTTGCCAACTACCGAGGCAATTGTTCCATCCGTATCGTGACCTCCATAACAGAGCGGACGTTTCGGGCAGATGGCCCGTTATGTCACACCCCGGACTCAGGCGTCGCCTGGTCCGGATGAACGCCCGCGCAGGAGGCGCGGGTTTCCCGGCCCGGATGCCCTGTCAGGAGAACCGACATGACCAACTTCTCGCAGATTGCCAACTTCAACGGCCAGCGCCCGGTGATCGACCCCGACGACACCGCCATGCTGCTCATCGACCACCAGAGCGGCCTGTTCCAGACGGTCAAGGACATGCCCATGACCGAACTGCGCAACAACGCCATCACCCTTGCCAGGATCGCCACTTTGGCGAAGATCCCGGTGATCACTACCGCCTCGGTGCCGCAGGGCCCCAACGGCCCGCTGATCCCAGAGATCCACGAGGCTGCGCCCCATGCGCAGTACGTGGCGCGCAAGGGTGAGATCAACGCCTGGGACAACCCCGAATTTGTCGCCGCCGTGGAGGCCACCGGCAAGAAGACCCTGGTCATCGCCGGCACCATCACCAGCGTGTGCATGGCCTTCCCGGCGATCGCAGCGGTAAACGCCGGTTACCGGGTGTTCGCGGTGATCGACGCCTCCGGCACCTATTCCAAGGCCGCCCAGGAAATCACCCTGGCCCGCGTCGTCCAGGCCGGCGTGGTGCCTATGGATACCGCTGCAGTCGCCTCGGAAATCCAGCGCACCTGGAACCGCCCGGACGCCGCGCAATGGGCCGAGGCCTATAGCCTGATCTTCCCGCACTACCGCCTGCTGA
Source organism: Pseudomonas sp. B23(2017) (assembly GCF_002113725.1). Lineage (NCBI taxonomy): Bacteria > Pseudomonadati > Pseudomonadota > Gammaproteobacteria > Pseudomonadales > Pseudomonadaceae > Pseudomonas > Pseudomonas sp. B23(2017). The sequence continues at coordinate 185,242 of NZ_NEJM01000013.1, forward strand.
TCGAAAGCTACGCCAAGGCCCAGCAGGTAGTGACGGAGCACGAAGTGCTCGATTCGCAACGTTGATGACTTCCGGCCCGGTGGTCTGCTGCCGGGCTGTTCTTTACTGCCCGCTTCTCCCCAGGGCTACCGGGCGCGCGTCCCGTTGCGAACGACTGACCGCTCAGGCGGGGAACTGGGGTATCCAGTGCCTGGCAATCTCTTCGCGCCGGCAGACCCACACCCCGTCGTGGCCCTGCACGTAATCGAGAAAGCGCGCCAGCGCCATCGCACGACCAGGATGGCCACTGATCCGTCCATGCAGGCCCACGCTCATCATCTTCGGGTGGTGCGCGCCCTCCTGCCACAACAGGTCGAAAGCATCCTTTAGCAGCCGGAAGAAGTCTTCACCGCTTGGCCTGTGCTGGCGCGTACTCTGTGGGAGCGGCTTTAGCCGCGAAGAATCCAACGCGGTGCATGGCACCGGCTGCGCCGGTGTTCGCGGCTAAAGCCGCTCCCACAGGTTCCCTGCTAATGCAATGAGTTATGTGCTGCTCTATGAGAGCCCGCCCGGCGCCGTGGCGCTGAGCAGCGCCGGATTTCGTGTATTTGAATGCCTGAGCGAGGTGTTCCCTGGGTAGGTTTTACCCGCGAACTGGGCAGTCGGGGCTAGTCATGAAAGCGTTGGTTACACAGCTCTGCGCTACGGTGCGGACGATGGGTTCATAATGCATGCTTTTTCGAGTTTCGCAGGCTACGGCGCCAATTATTGCTCCGGCCAGGTCATCCGGTTGATCAGCATTCACTAACGAGTACTCAGATAATGAAAATTCTTGCCGAAGGGGTCACCGGTAAAGCGCTTTGCGAACACTGCCAGGTAGTGGTGCCTACGTACTATGCCCGTCGTGATGTACCGTTCAGCGATGGTCAAGGGGTGGTCAAGGATATCCTGGTGGGTGTGTGTTTCCGTTGCGATGGCGTGGTCGCCCTTACACCTCAATCTATGCCAGCCATCCGAGAGTCACGCCGTCGTTTCGGATAATCGCGGTCAATTGTTATCGCGCCATTCTTTCGCCAGTCGAGCCAGATACTGCATGGTCGAAATATCCCGGGCTTTGGTGTGCGCATCCGGCCATAAAAAGGCCAGTATCAGATAGCGATCTTCATACAACTCGCCCTGGACGTAGATGAGTGCTGCGTCATCACCCGGCCGTCCCATCTTGCAAACTCTGTCATGCTGAGGAACGTTTTTGGGGAATAGGGCAGGCGGGATGCAGATATGGATGTGCATCAGACAAGCCTGAAACGCAAGTGGCGGCTGCGTGTAAGGTACGTCCCGCCCGAATATCGAGGGGATGAGTTGGCGCCTGGATTCGATGTAGCGTAGGAATTCGCTTTTCAACACTTCCGACAAGCCGGGATGTTTCGCATCGACAGGAAGGAAGAACTCTTCAAACGTTTCGGGATGAAATGAAACCTCGGCTGGCATTGGTCACCTTACGCCAGTCGGTTGAGCTTGCGGGTAGTGTGATCGGCAAGATCGCGAAGGCCAGGAGCACTCAGTGCGCTCTGGAACTCATCCGGCGTGAGGAAGAACTGCTGGTAGATCCCATCGATGACAACCATTTTGCTGCGTACCTTGGCCACTGCTCGGCACAGGTTCTGGTGCTCATCGTAAAGAGCGGTTGGCACGTTTGCCGCTTGCAGTCCGCCCTCCAACTGCCTTACCGCTTTGAGCAACTCAGCATTCTTGAGGTATTTGGTCTGGTCGAAGGTATCCGATTTCATGAGTGCAACAACACGCCTCGAATAGATCGACTCCAGGACCAGCCAGCCATGAGTCAGCTCAGCGATTACCCTGCGCAGGTCAGGGGAAGAGGGGGGGGTAGCGCTGGCTTCACGAACCTCAACGGCACGTGATTGAAGTGAGAGAGTTGTGTAATCACCCACCAATGCGAGCGCGGCGACGATGAGCGCCGGTGCTGCTGCTTTGACTGGCATGAATACCTCCATTTGCTGCTCGGATTTTGCTGCGATTACTGAAAACTTGGGGGCAATTATCGGCGTTGAAGCCTGATAGTCAATTGCTGCCAAGTCTGGAAATTGTAAGCCTAAAAAACGTTGAGCGTATGGTTCTGGTGCGTCGGTGCGAGCTGGTCCTACAAGACCGAATCAGTTTTTTCCCCTTCCTCGTAGTCCATTTCTGAATCATCTTTTTCAAGCCGTTTCACCATTGCGATGGAAACCTGAGCCCCCTAGTCTCGCCCTGTCGTTGCAAATTCAACGACCGGGTCTGCAAGCCCGATGCTTGGTTTGGTCTCAGTTTGCTGTTGGCTTCGTTCAACGGTGGCTGCGTGCGGGTGGTCTTCGGGCCAGCCGGGAATCGACCTCCAAGCCCGGTCTTGCAGGCCCGCATGTAGCCGCCACCCTATCATCTGCAAGTGATCTGGCGACGGTCCGACTTGTTATTGTCTGGAGGCTGTCATGCTGAAACTCGTTCCCGATCAACCTTTCTCCACTGAGTCACCCCATCACCTGGAAGACACCCTGATCCAGGCCACGGAATACGTACTCTGCGCCTTGTCCGTAGGCCATCACGCGATAGCCTCGCTCCCCAAGTCTCCCGCCACGATCATGACCCTGGCGGTCATGCATGAAATGGAGGCTGTGCGCACGCTGCTGGAGTCGGCGATTGCGCAGGTGCAGCTTCGGGCCGGGCAGCCGGTGCATACATTGCACTGATGAGCTGATTTTCAAATTTTGCCAGCCTGGGCGGTGTGGTTTTCCTGCCAGGGACTGCAACCGGGAAATCGCACTGGCCGGCAGATTCAAAAGAGGGTTTCAGATGGACAAGGAATTGGATGACGACACCGGCACACTGGGCCTGACCGTAGGCGCGGCCACGTTCCTGGATGGTGTGCTGGACGGCAGGAAACTGTTCCGCGTAGAACCGGGAAACTGCTGCGACCATGCCATCGAACAAGCGTCGGTATTGATGGATTGCTCTCGGCGAGCATCGTTTATCGGGGTTATGGACAACGAACCGGTGCTGGTCTGGGCTTCGCACTTTCTCTGCGACATGGCCAAGGCGCTGATGGATGACGCGCATATGGGCATGCGCAAGAACCGCTGACCTGCCCCCGGGGCGGCGATGTTGTGCAGGCAACAGCGATCCAGCAGCTTGTTCGACCGCATGCAGCCAACATCGCCGCCAGTTTCAGCTAACCAATTGAAATAAAAACACTTTAAAGCCTGGCATGTTTGCTGCTCCTGCCTCCTTGAACCCGAGGATCACCAAGGAGCCTTACCATGAGCCAAGCCCCGATCAAGTTCGCCTACTGGGTCCCCAACGTCAGTGGTGGCCTGGTGGTCAGCACCATCGAACAGCGCACCAGTTGGGACATCGACTACAACCGCAAGCTCGCGCAAATCGCCGAACAGGCTGGTTTCGACTACGCCCTGTCGCAAATCCGTTTCACCGCCGGCTACGGCGCCGACAACCAGCACGAGTCGGTCACTATCAGCCACGCGCTGCTTGCTGCCACGGAAAAGCTCAAGGTCATCGCCGCCATTCTGCCAGGCCCGTGGAACCCGGCGCTGGCGGCCAAGCAGCTGGCGAGCATCGACCAGTTCACCAATGGCCGCATCGCCATCAACGTGGTCTCGGGCTGGTTCAAGGGCGAGTTCCACGCCATCGGCGAACCCTGGCTGGACCACGACGAACGCTATCGCCGTTCCGAGGAATTCATCCGCGCGCTGAAGGGCATCTGGACCCAGGACAACTTCACCTTCAACGGCGACTTCTATCGCTTTCGCGACTACAACCTCAAACCCAAGCCGCTGCAGCAGCCGCACCCGGAGATTTTCCAGGGCGGCAGCTCGCGTGCCGCACGGGACATGGCGGCGCGCGTGTCGGACTGGTACTTCACCAACGGCAACAGCGTGGAAGGGATCAAGGCGCAGGTCGACGATATCCGCGCCAAGGCGGCGGCCAACGGCCATTCGGTAAAGGTTGGAGTCAATGCCTTCATCATCGCCCGCGACACCGAAGAGCAGGCGCGTGCGGTGCTGCAGGAGATCATCGACAAGGCCAACCCCGAGGCGGTGCGGGCGTTTGGCCAGGAAGTGAAGCATGCCGGTTCTGCCAGCCCGGAGGGCGAGGGCAACTGGGCCAGGTCCAGCTTCGAAGACCTGGTGCAGTACAACGATGGCTTCAAGACCAACCTGATCGGTACACCACGGCAGATTGCCGAGCGCATCGTTGCGCTGAAGGCGGTGGGTGTGGATCTGATCTTGTCCGGGTTCCTGCACTTCCAGGAGGAAGTAGCGTACTTCGGCGAACATGTGCTGCCGCTGGTGCGTGAACTGGAGGCCGGGCGCAGCGTGGACAAGGCGGTGGCCTGAAGCCGGTGCCATGCACCGCGTTGGATTCTTCGCGGCTAAAGCCGCACACAGGGTACGCGGACCGCTTGCGAACTCAGTTCTCCAAGCGACAGCGCAGCAGACTGCATAAGGCCAGAAACAACCCGCGTCGGTTTCAGGATGCGCCTGGTCGTTCGCACGCAACCCCCCAGCGCCACAAGTGCCATGCTTGCAGGATGCCTCGGACCAGCGCGCGCAGACGTGCGGCCGCAGGCAAGGAGGCCGCTGGCACCACGCAACCGTGACGTGGTCGGCGCGCCGCAGCAGAACACGCCGGATACCTGCCCTTACAACAATTCAGGCAGGGTCCGTGATGCCGAGGTCCGCTGTATGCCTGATGAATTGCTCCACCTGCCTGTGATCCACCGCATTCTGGCCCGTGACAAGGATACCCCCGGCGCGCTGTTGCCGATCCTGCATGCCATCCAGCACGACATCGGCTACATCCCCGATGCCGCTGTCGCCGAAATTGCCCATGCCCTGAACCTCAGCCTGGCCGAGGTGCGTGGGGTGATCAGCTTCTACCACGATTTCCGCACCACGCCACCGGCGCGCCACACCCTGCGCCTGTGCCGCGCCGAGTCGTGCCAGAGCCGGGGCGCCGAGGCGCTGGCCGCGCAACTGCGCGAACAGCTGGCGCTGGACGACCACGGCACCAGCGCCGACGGCACCATCAGCCTGCGCCCGGTGTACTGCCTGGGCGCCTGTGCCTGCTCGCCAGCGCTGGAACTGGACGGCCAGGTGCATGCGCGCCTTACCCCTGACCGCCTGCGCGCGCTGGTCAACGCTTGCCGGGAGGACGCAGCATGCTGAAGCTGTACATCCCCTGCGATTCGGTAGCCCGTGCCGTGGGCGCCGACCAGGTCGCCGATGCCTTGCAACGTGAGGCCGAACGCCGCCAGCTGCCGCTGGACATCCAGCGCACCAGTTCCCGCGGGCTGTACTGGCTGGAACCGCTGCTGGAGTGCGACAGCGCGCAAGGCCGCCTGGGTTTCGGCCCGGTCACCCCGGAAGACGTGCCGTCCTTGCTCGACGCCTTGACCGGTGAGCCCGGTGAACCTGGTGGCCACTCGCTGGCCCTGGGACCGGTCGAGGACATCCCTTACCTCAAGACCCAGCAGCGCCTGCTGTTCGCCCGCGCCGGCATCACCCGCCCATTGTCGCTGGACGACTACCGTGCCCATGGCGGTTTCGCCGGCCTTGAAGCGGCCGTGGCCCTGGACGGTGCCGAGGTGGTCGCCGCCGTGCTCGATTCCGGCCTGCGCGGCCGCGGCGGTGCGGCGTTCCCGGCCGGCATCAAGTGGCGCACCGTGCGTGACGCCGGGGCCGGGCAGAAGTACGTGGTGTGCAACGCCGACGAGGGTGACTCCGGTACCTTCGCCGACCGCATGCTGATGGAAGGCGACCCGTTCCTGCTGATCGAAGGCATGATCATTGCCGGCCTCGCCGTGGGTGCCGACAAGGGCTACATCTATGTGCGCTCGGAATACCCCGACGCCATCCGCGTGCTCGACCAGGCCTTCGCCATCGCCCGTGACGCCGGCTACCTCGGCAGCGACGTGGCCGGCAGCGGCCAGGCTTTCGACCTGGAAGTGCGGGTCGGCGCCGGCGCCTATATCTGCGGCGAAGAAACCGCGCTGCTCGAATCCATCGAAGGCAAGCGCGGCATCGTCCGCGCCAAGCCTCCGCTACCCGCGCTGCAGGGCCTGTTCGGCCTGCCGACGCTGGTGCACAACGTGCTCACCCTGGCCTCGGTACCCATCATCATGGCCAAGGGCGCGGCGTTCTACCGCGACTTCGGCATGGGCCGCTCGCTGGGTACCATGCCGTTCCAGCTGGCCGGCAACATCCGCCAGGGCGGCCTGGTGGAGCGCGCCTTCGGCCTGACCCTGCGCGAGCTGGTGGAAGGCTATGGCGGCGGCACGGCCAGCGGCCGGCCGCTGAAGGCCGCGCAGGTGGGTGGCCCGCTCGGTGCCTGGGTACCGCCCAGCCACTTCGACACGCCGCTGGACTATGAAGCCTTCGCCGCCATGGGCGCGATGCTCGGCCATGGTGGTGTGGTAGTGGCCGACGACACCCTGAACATGGCCAGCATGGCGCGCTTCGCCTTGCAGTTCTGTGCCGAGGAGTCCTGTGGCAAGTGCACCCCGTGCCGCATCGGCTCGACCCGCGGCATGGAAGTGGTCGACCGGCTGATAGCCACCAGCGACATGACCGAACGGCATGACCAGGCCCTGTTGCTGCGCGACCTGTGCGACACCATGCAATACGGCTCGCTGTGCGCCATGGGCGGCATGACCGCCTATCCGGTGGCCAGCGCGCTGAAGTACTTCCCCGCCGATTTCGGGCTGACCCACACGGAGGCCGCGCAGTGATCAATTTCTTCGACCCCGCTTCTGATAAAAGCAGCGACCTCGGCACCCCGGCCCGTGACAGCGAGGTACAGGTCAGCCTGAGCATCGATGGCCGTGCCATCACTGTGCCCGCCGGTACCTCGGTGATGCGTGCCGCGGCCATGCTCGGCACCAGCATTCCCAAACTGTGCGCCACCGACAGCCTCGAAGCCTTCGGCTCGTGCCGCATGTGCATGGTGGAAATCGAAGGCATGCGCGGCTACCCGGCGTCCTGCACCACCCCGGTCAGCGAAGGCATGGTGGTGCACACCGAAACCCCGCGCCTGGCCGGCCTGCGCCGCAACGTGATGGAGCTGTACATCTCCGACCACCCGCTGGACTGCCTGACCTGTTCGGCCAACGGCAACTGCGAGCTGCAGACCGTGGCCGGCCAGGTGGGCCTGCGCGAGGTGCGCTACGGCTACGACGGCGCCAACCACCTGGCCGAGAAAAAGGACGTATCCAACCCGTATTTCGACTACGAGCCGAGCAAGTGCATCGTCTGCAGCCGCTGTGTGCGCGCCTGCGAGGATATCCAGGGCACCTTCGCCCTGACCATCACCGGGCGCGGCTTCGAATCGCGGGTGGCGGCGGCGGGTGGTGAGAACTTCCTCGCCTCCGAGTGCGTGTCGTGCGGCGCCTGCGTGCAGGCCTGCCCGACCGCGACTCTGACGGAAAAGAGCCTGGTACAGCTGGGCCAACCCGAGCGTGCGGTCATCACCACCTGCGCCTATTGCGGCGTCGGCTGCTCGTTCCGCGCCGAAATGAAGGGCGACCAGCTGGTGCGCATGGTCCCGGACAAGAACGGCGGCGCCAACCACGGCCACGCCTGCGTCAAGGGCCGCTTCGCCTGGGGCTACGCCACCCACCCGGACCGCATCACCAAGCCGATGATCCGCAAGCGCCTGGAAGACCCATGGCAGGAAGTCAGCTGGGACGAGGCGGTGACCTACGCCGCCAGCGAGTTCCGCCGCATCCAGCTGAAGTACGGTCGCGATTCCATCGGCGGCATCACCTCCAGCCGCTGCACCAACGAAGAAGCCTACCTGGTGCAGAAACTGGTGCGCACGGCGTTCGGCAACAACAACGTCGACACCTGCGCGCGGGTATGCCATTCGCCCACCGGCTATGGCCTGAAGCAGACCCTTGGTGAATCGGCCGGTACGCAAAGCTTCGACTCGGTGATGCAGGCCGACGTGGTGCTGGTGATTGGCGCCAACCCCACCGACGCCCACCCGGTATTCGGCTCGCAGCTCAAGCGCCGCCTGCGCCAGGGTGCGCGGCTGATCGTGATCGACCCGCGGCGCATCGACCTGGTCGATTCGCCGCACGCCCGCGCCGAGCTGCACCTGCAACTGCGCCCCGGTACCAATGTGGCCATGCTCAACGCCCTGGCCCACGTGATCGTCACCGAAGGCCTGCTGGCCCAGCGCTTCATCGATGCCCGCTGCGAAACCGAAGATTTCGCCCGCTGGCGCGATTTCGTCAGCCTGGCGGAAAACGCCCCCGAAGTGCTTGGCCCGGTCTGCGGCGTGCCTGCCGAGCAGATCCGCGCCGCCGCCCGGCTGTACGCCACCGGCGGCAACGCGGCGATCTACTACGGCCTGGGCGTGACCGAGCACAGCCAAGGCAGCACCGCGGTGATGGGCATCGCCAACCTGGCCATGGCCACCGGCAACATCGGCCGCGAAGGGGTAGGGGTGAACCCGCTGCGCGGGCAGAACAACGTGCAGGGCTCGTGCGACATGGGTTCGTTCCCTCACGAATTGCCCGGCTACCGGCACATTTCCAACGAGGGCGTGCGCGCCGAGTTCGAGCGTGCCTGGGGCGTGACCCTGCAGCCGGACCCGGGCCTGCGCATCCCCAACATGTTCGAAGCGGCGCTGGACGGCAGCTTCAAGGCCTTGTACTGCCAGGGCGAGGACATTGCCCAGAGCGACCCCAACACCCAGCACGTCACCGCGGCCCTGCTGGCCATGGAGTGCGTGGTGGTGCAGGACATCTTCCTCAACGAAACAGCCAAGTTCGCCCATGTGTTCCTGCCGGGCAGCTCGTTCCTGGAGAAGGACGGCACCTTCACCAACGCCGAGCGGCGCATCTCGCGGGTGCGCAAGGTCATGGAGCCGCTGGCCGGCAAGGCCGACTGGGAGGCGACCGTGGCCCTGGCCAATGCCCTGGGCTACCCGATGAACTACCGCCACCCGTCCGAGATCATGGACGAGATCGCCCGCCTGACGCCCACCTTCCACCGCGTCAGCTACGCCGAGATCGACCGCCACGGCAGCCTGCAGTGGCCGTGCAACGACGCAGCGCCGGATGGCACGCCGACCATGCACATCGACCAGTTCGTACGTGGCAAGGGGCGCTTCATGCTTACCGGCTACGTGCCCACCGAGGAGAAGGTCAACAACCGCTACCCGCTGCTGCTGACCACCGGGCGCATTCTCAGCCAGTACAACGTCGGTGCCCAGACCCGGCGTACCGGCAACGTCGCCTGGCATGACGCCGACCGCCTGGAAATCCACCCGACCGACGCCGAAAGCCGTGGCATCCAGGACGGTGACTGGGTCGGCATCGGCAGCCGCGCCGGGCAGACGGTGCTGCGCGCCAAGGTCAGCGCGCGGGTGGCGCCGGGGGTGGTGTACACCACGTTCCACTTCCCCGAGTCGGGGGCCAACGTGATTACCACCGACAACTCCGACTGGGCCACCAACTGCCCTGAGTACAAGGTGACGGCGGTGGAGGTGGTGAAAGTGTTCCAGCCTTCGCAGTGGCAGAAGCGCTACCAGGACTTCAGTGACGAGCAGCGGCGCTTGCTGAAGGAGCGCCGTATTGCGGAAAAAGCCGAGGTACGCCGATGAGCAGTGAAAACCTGGTCAAGATGGCCAATCAGATTGCCCATTACTTCGACAGCGAGCCAGACCGGGCGCTGGCAGTGCAAGGGGTACGGCAGCATCTGCAGAGCTTCTGGACGCCGGCGATGCGCCGGCAGCTGGCGCAATGGATCGAGGCCAATGCAGGGGAGGGGCTGGACCCGAAGGTACAGGAAGCGTTGGCCTGACTGGCTCAAGTTCCAAGACGCGCGCGGTCCTTGTAGGAGCGGCCTTGTGTCGCGAAAGGGCTGCGTAGCAGCCCCAGCGATTCCTGCGTAGACGCCAGGATCCTGGGGCCGCTTTGCGGCCCTTTCGCGACACAAGGCCGCTCCTACATGGCGCGCGTCACTTTTAGCCGCGGGCCAGTTCCGCCTGGTGGGCGATTGCTTCCTCGCTCTTGAGCACCAGCACATCCCCTTCCAGCGAATCCAGCACCACCTCCGAGGTATTACCAATCAACGCCCCGGAAATCCCCGTGCGGCACACCGTGCCGATCACCGTCACCACGGCATCCAGCTTCTTCTCGGTATGCGGTATCAGCACATCCGCCGGCCCTTCGGCCACATGCAAGCGGTCTTCGCTGATGTCGTACTCTGCCTGGAATGCCTTGCACGCCTCGCGGTAGCGCTTTTCGATGGTCTCGCTCAGCTGGTACACCGGGTCCGACGCCGACAGCATCGGCGACGGATGGGCGCTGATGACGTGCAACTCGCCCTTGGCCAGCCCAGCAATGGCATAGCCATGGTCGATGATGCTGGCATGCAGGCGGCGGTGGTCCTCGTCCTGGTTGCCCACGTCCACCGCGGCCAGGACCTTGCCGCCGGTCCACGGCCGCTCGCTCTTGACCATCAGCACGGCACACGGGCACTGGCGCAGCAGCTTCCAGTCGCTGGGGGTGAGCAGGGCCTTTTTCAGCGGGTTGTCCGGGCGGTGTTCCTTGATCACCAGCTCGCAGCCCTCGGCCTGCTGCACGTAGATGATGGTGTCGTGCAGGTTGTCGCGCCAGGCCTCTTCATGGGTGACGTTGTCGTACCCGTCATCATGCAACTGGCTGCTCAGCAGGCTCAGCAGCGCGCTGTGGTCATGCCTTTTGTCGCACATCAGCAGGTGCAGGCGCGCGCCGGTGACACCGGCGATCAGCTTGGCCCGGGTCAGCGCCCGGCTGTGGGCGTGCTCGGGGTCGAGGACGACGAGGATGCTGCGGACGGCTTGCATGGGCGTTAACTCCCTTCAAAGGTGGCGACCAATGCCTGACTATAGTCGGCGCTTCCCCCGCTGGCGCTTGATGTACATCAAGCATAGTCACTGGCGCCGCCCGCCGCCGCCGGTATAATCGCCGGCCCTGCCTGTTCTTTGTGGTTGCACGCTCATGTCCCTGATCCCCGAAATCGACGCCTTTCTTGGTTGCCCGACACCAGACGCCTGGATCGAAGCGGCGCTCGCCGACCAGGAAACCCTGCTGATCGACCACAAGAATTGCGAATTCAAGGCAGCCAGCACCGCCCTGAGCCTGATCGCCAAGTACAACACCCACCTCGACCTGATCAACATGATGTCGCGCCTGGCCCGCGAGGAGCTGGTGCACCATGAGCAGGTGCTGCGCCTGATGAAGCGTCGCGGCGTGCCGCTGCGCCCGGTGTCGGCGGGGCGTTATGCGTCGGGGCTGCGGCGCCTGGTGCGCGCCCACGAGCCGGTCAAGCTGGTGGATACGCTGGTGGTGGGGGCGTTCATCGAGGCGCGCAGCTGCGAGCGCTTTGCCGCGCTGGTACCGCACCTGGACGAGGAGCTGGGCCGCTTCTACCACGGCCTGCTGAAGAGCGAAGCGCGCCACTACCAGGGTTACCTGAAATTGGCGCACAACTACGGCGATGAGGCAGACATCGCCCGCCGGGTGGAACTGGTGCGCGCAGCGGAGGTGGACCTGATCCAGTCACCGGACCAGGAGCTGCGTTTCCACAGCGGTATCCCGATGGCGCAGGCCGCCTGATTCGCACCAGGCGGCCCAGGCGTCAGTGACGGCGGCCCAGCAGCAGGCCGACCACCAGCCCGAGGCCTGCGGAAATGGCCACGGTCTGCCACGGGTGGCCGCCGATGTAGTCCTGGGTAGCCTCCACCACCGGTTGCGCCTTGCTACGCACCTTGTCGGCGGCATGGCGCGCCTGGCGTAGCTTGAGGCTTACCTGCGCGCGCAGGGTTTCTGCCTCGTCACCCACCAGGGCGGCGCTGTCGTTCAGCAGCCTTTCCGATTCTTCGATCAGCGCCTGCAGTTCGCTGAATACCTGGTCCTTGATCTGATCGCTGTCGGCCAGCGCGGCGTTTTTCCGGGCCATGAACTCGTCCTCGTCGATGGTGTGGTTTGAACAATGGATGCCGGCGCGTCGGGAAAGTTGCGGCGGCTTTGGGCTGTTGCAGTACCTGGGTGTAAGATAGCGGCCATTTTCAAACCTGCAGGTACCTTCATGAGTTTCAATCTGGCCAACATGAGCTTCGAGGAACGGGCGCAGATCGAGGCAGAGAAGGCCCGGCTGTTCGAGCTGTGGCAGAACAACCTGGGCAAGGCCAAGGGCGAAGCGGCGCGGCTGATCGCCGAAAAACCACGGCGCAAAGGCAAATGGGCCGAGTGGGTGCGCGCCGAGCTGGATGGCATGTCGCCGCCCGAATACGCCAACATGGTGCGCAGCGAAGTCAACAAACTGATGGCCGCAGCCAGCGCCAACCGCTGATCACACCCCGCCAGGCGCCTACCAGTAGGCGCCCTTGGGCAGGTCCAGCTTGCCCTCGTCGGTAAAGCGCACGGTCCCCAGCAGCCCGCCGGCCAGCTTGCCGCGCAGCACATAGGGCAGGCCCTGCAACGAGTCCACCCGGCCCAGCCCATAGGCCTGGCGCAGGAAGGAAAACGCCGTGATGCTCACCGGCACCACGACCACCGCTTCGCCATAACGGCCGATGTGCCCCTGCTGGTCGCTGACCCCGGCGGCCAGCGGCTGGCCGTTCACTTCCAGGTTGATGGCGATGCCGTTGTAGTCGATCGGCGCCTCGTTGGGGTTTTGTACCCGCATCTTCACCGCCATGCGCAGTTCCAGCTCCTGCCCGGGCAGCGGCTCGATACCGATCACGCTGATATTGACCGGGTCGTGTGCCTGGAACAGCGCACAGGCCCCCAGGCCGCAGGCCAGCAGCAGGACCAGGAACAGGCGGGCGTAGCGGTGCAGACGGGCAGCCATGGGGTGCGACCTTGCCAGAGTGGGCGAATGGGCAGTGTGGCAAATACGCGTCGGCGTTGAAAGTCTCCGCCCAGATGAAAGATACTGTTTCTCATTAACGCCCGATAACTTCTCCTACTGGCCGTTCCCAAACCCATGCTGACCTCTCCCGCGCCGGGCCTGCTGGCAAGTTTCCAGGAGCACTACGACGACCTGCTGCAGTTCCTGACCCGGCGCATGAGCGACCGTCAGCGCGCTGCCGACGTCGCGCAGGAAACCTACCTGAGGCTGGTGAACATTGACCAGCAGGCGGTGCCGGTGCTGCACGCGCGCAGTTTCATCTTCCGCGTGGCCGGCAACCTGGCGATCGATGCCTTGCGCCGTGAGCAGCGCATTGCCGCCAGCCACGACGACAGCGAGCGGGCAAGTGAGGTGGCCTGCCCGGCGCCGGCACCCGAAGCGGCCTTGCTGGCCCGGGAGCGCCTGCAGATCCTCGATCAGGCGCTGCTGCAGCTGTCCGACAATGCCCGCCAGGCACTGTTGCTAAACCGCGTCGATGGCCTGACCCAGGCGCAGATCGCGCAACGCCTGGGGGTTTCCGAAAGCATGGTGGCGAAGTACATCGGCCAGGCCCTGCGCCATTGCCGCAACTGGCTCAAACAGGCGGGCGTGGCTGCGGCGCTGGTGTTGGCCGTTGCTGTGGCGGGTTGGCAGCAGGCGCCGGTGCTGCTGGCGGATTACCACACCGGGGTGGGTGAGCGGCAGGTGGTGACCCTGGCCGATGGCACGCGGGTGACGCTGAACAGCGCCACTGCCCTGAGCGTGGTATTCAGCGACCGTGAGCGGCGGGTGGTGCTGGAGTCTGGTGAGGCCTTGTTCGAGACCACCGATGATTCACGGCCCTTTGTGGTCGACACGGCCGGTGAGCGGGTGCAAGGAAGTGCGGCTACCTTCAGCGTGCGTCGCGATGGCCGCGTGGTATTGGCACACGGCGAAGCCAAGGTTGGCGAGCATGAACTGGCAGTAGCGGCCGATGCCGGCACGCAGATGGCCTGGCAGCGCGGCAAGCTGATCTTCAACGGCAAGCCGCTGGGGCAGGTGCTGGCGGAGCTCGAGCGTTACCGGCATGGGCGGATCGTGTTGTCCGATAGCAAGCTGGCGGCGATGGAGGTCAGCGGGGTGTTCGACCTCGATGAGCCGGAGGCCCTGTTGCGGACCCTTGAGCAGCGCTATGGGCTGAAGGTGACCTACCTGCCGTGGTTGGCCGTGGTTCATTGATTCGCCTGTGCCGGCCTCTTCGCGGCTGAAGCCGCTCCCACAGGTACTGCACAGGTCTGGAAGGCTGTGGAGATCCCTGTAGGAGCGGCTTTAGCCGCGAAGAGGCCGGCACAGGAAAAATTTTTTATTTTGCACTGCAAGTTCCTGCCAGCCAGATCGTCGTAGTGGGACTGATCAGCAACCAATTCTCATTTACGACTTGTCAGGAAGCTCATTCGTGCCTCTGATGCTCAAGCCCTTGCACCGCCGCCGCGGTCCGCTTCACCATGCCCTGATGTCCTGCAGTGCCCTGGCCATGCTGGTCGGCCCGCTGCAGGCGTTTGCCTCGACCGCCACCGAACAGGCCCAGACCCAGGCCCGCCTGGTCCAGCTCGACCTGCCGGCCCAGCCGCTGGACCAGGCCCTGACCACCTTCGCCGACCAGGCCGGCCTGCACCTGCTGTACACCACTGGCGATGTCGCCGGCCAAGCCAGCCCGGCCTTGCAGGGCAGCTACAGCATCGAGCAGGCCCTGCAGCAGTTGCTGGCCGGCAGCGGCATGAGCTGGCACTTCAGCGATGCCCGCACGGTGACCCTGCGCAAGGCCGACGCCGCGCCGCAGGCGGTCAACCTCAAGCCGATCGAGGTCAGCGTGGCCTCGCGCACCAGCACCGCGATCAGCGAAATCCCCGGCACCGTGTGGGTGGTCGACCAGCAGCAGCTGCGCGAGCAGATCGACAGCGGCGTCAGCCTGAAGGAAGCCATCGGCAAGCTGGTGCCAGGCCTCGACCTGGCACCGGAAGGGCGCACCAACTACGGCCAGAACATGCGCGGGCGCAACGTGCTGGTGATGATCGACGGGGTCAGCCAGAACAGCTCGCGCGGCCTGTCGCGCCAGTTCGACAGCATTTCGCCGTTCAACGTCGAGCGCGTCGAAGTGCTGTCTGGCGCCAGTGCCATCTACGGCGGCGGCGCCACCGGCGGCATCATCAACATCGTGACCAAGAAGGGCGAACCCGGCCCGGCGCGCTTCGAGACCCAGCTCGGCGCCAGCAGCGGTTTCAACAACAGCGACGATCTGGCCACCCGCTTCGCCCAGTCGATCAGTGGCGGCAACGAGCGGTTCAATGCCCGCCTGGGGGTTTCCGGCGAGCAGAACGAAGCCTTCTACGATGGCGCCGGCGACCAGATCTTCATCGACAACACCCAGACCGACCTGCAGTACAACCGCACCATCGACGTGCTCGGCACCTTGGGGATGCAACTGAACGACCAGCAGAGCCTCGACCTGTTGGCCCAGTACTATGACTCGGGCAACCACGGCAGCACCGGCATCTACTTCCCCAACCTGAACCACAACGCCCCATCCGACCTTGAAGACGCCGAGCTGCGCAGCGGCTACTCGTCGGACCTGGAGCCGCGCACCCGGCGCCTGCTGCTGAACGCCAACTACCACCACACCGACGTGCTGGGCCAGGACTTCTACCTGCAGGCCTCGTACCGCAAGGAAGACGACAACTTCTACCCGTTCCCGTACTACAACCGCGCCACGCCCACCGGCTCGCGCGGGGTGTACTTCGCCGCCTCGCAGCAGAACTTCGAAGTCACCAGCCTCAAGGGCCTGTTCGCCAAGCAGTGGGACGCGCTGAAGCTGACCTACGGCGTTGACCTGGACCGCGAGCGCTTCAATGCCGAACAGACCACCTTCAACGCCCAGACGTCGTCCGAGTCGGGTGGCCTGGAGCTGGAAAAGGAAAGCAAGGCCGCACGCTACCCCAGCTACCGGGTCGATGGCGTGTCGGTGTACGCCCAGCTGGACTGGCATGCCACCGATAACCTGACCCTGTCCGGCGGCGCCCGGCGCCAGCAGATGGACGTGGACGTCAGCGACTTCAAGGGTGTGCCGGGTGGCAGCAACGATTACCAGGTCAACCTGTTCAACGTCGGTGCCATCTACGACTACAAGAATGGCCACCAGGTATGGACCAACTACGGCGAAGGCTTCGACCTGCCCGACCCGGCCAAGTACTACGGCAAGCCCGGCCTGAGCGTGGCCGACAACCCGCTGGCCGGCATCAAGAGCCGCCAGGTGGAGCTTGGCTGGCGCTATGCAGACCTGGACTGGGATGCCCAGGCGGCGCTGTATTACATCTGGTCGGACAAGATCATCAACGTCGACTCGCAGACCCTGACCATCAACGTGGAAGAGCAGAAAAGCCGCGACTTTGGTTTTGAGGGCGCTCTGACCCGGCACTTCCAGACCGGCTGGGAAGCGGGTGGAACCCTGCACCTGACCCGCTCCGAGGAAGAGGATGTCGATGGTGGCTGGATCAAGCGCGATGCCCGCTATGCCTCGTTGTCCAAGGCTACAGCGTTCGTCGGCTGGAAGGGCGATGGCCGCAGTGCACGGCTGCAGGCCAACCATGCCTTCAGCCTGAAGGACGATGCCGACCACGAGATCGATGGTTATACCACCTTCGACCTGCTGGGCAGCCAGGACACCGGCTTCGGCACCTTCAGCGCCGGCATCCAGAACCTGCTGGACAAGCAGTACAGCACGGTCTGGGGGCAGCGTGCGACGCTGTTCTACTCGCCGACCTACGGGCCGGCTTACCTGTATGACTACCAAGGGCGCGGGCGTACCTACACCCTGACCTGGAGCATGGCTTACTGACCCTGCGCGGTTCTGTGGGAGCGGCCTTGTGTCGCGAAAGGGGTGCGAAGCGCCCCCAGGACTTCAGCTCTGCAG
>NZ_NEJM01000014.1:0-193227 GCF_002113725.1 Pseudomonas sp. B23(2017)
GCTGGAGCACTGCATCAAGACCCCGGGCGTGCACGTGATCGACTGCCCGGTCGATTACAGCGAGAACGACCGCATCCTCAACAGCGAGCTGCGTGAGCGCGCGCTGGCGGTGTAAGGCGTAACGGCTTTATTGACATCAACCCGGCCACCACAGATATCTCACGATCCTGTGGTGGCCGGTTGGTGCTAATTAACAACCTCCTCACGCATCTCTTGATTGATCATTCTCATGTTCCCAACTCATTGAGAACACGAGACCATGACCATCGGCTCAACACACAACCATCCTGCTGATCTGGCTATCGAGCCATCCCTGTCCGTAAAGCCGTGGGCTGCGCGTTACCCTAACCCTCCTGATCTTTGCTTTGATTATCGCCGTCTACTCGAACAAGAGGGCGGAGTTGCATACGCCACTCAGCCGGATCACCGGATCTGTATTGTCGGTGCTGGTGTTACCGGGCTAACTGCAGCCCGAGAATTGCTACGTTGCGGCTTTACCCGTATCACCTTGATCGAGCAGTCCCGACGTTTGGGTGGGCGTCACCTTACGCTGGTGAATAACGCAGGGAATCACAAGCAGCCTGTAACCCCTTTTGAAATGGGGGCCATGCGCATGCCGTTCTTCAACAGGACTGGTGAGCCCCCAAAAGATGGGCGTTCGCTTATGGCCTATTACGCCAAGCTGTTCGAGCTACGAATATCCGATTTTCCAAATCCCGGGACACCTTGGGTGAATGCCACTGGAATATATCTTCGTGACGGGCAATTAGCGGGTGACAGAGACCCTGCGCTGTTGATCTGGCGCAATCCCGAAGGAAAGACACCACCACCCACTGCGATGCTTCAGCAGGTCTACGATAAATGGCGCCATTTTGCGGAGCAGTTCGCCGAGCGTATTGCTGCGGTTTATGGCACTTATGGTTGGGAATCGATGTGGTCGGCGATCGTCGAGCGCTATCATCGATTATCGTTTAGAGATCTGGTGCATTTACCCACTGTTACAGCTTGGGACCCTGCAAACCCTGGTGATTTTGGCGGGCTAGGCATGAACGGCGACGAGTCGGCCATCTTCTATGCAATCGGTATTGGAGATGGTAGCTGGGGAGCGTTTTATGACGTCTGCTGCCTTTACCCGCTGCGTACAGCAATCTTTGGCTTCAGCAGTCACTTGCAGTTGGTGCATGGGCGTGTTGACCAGGACGGTGTGCCTTACGCTGCGCCCCATCTTGAAGCCAGCAGCGTCCCTGACAGTAAAGGATTGATGTTTCAGGGGCCAGCCTATATCGGGCTTGCGGCGATGGACGAAAGCCTCATGTTTCTGGACGCCGGGATGGGCGGTTCCTCGCTGTATGACCACCTGCTGCAACGAGATGATGGGTTACTGACTGACACTTCGGTCTGTTCCCTACAAAAGCTGGAGGATGGTCGCGTACGAGTCGGATACCGTTGGCATTGCAGTGATCCGGTGCAGGGGAACGTCCAATACGAAGACTTCGACAGCGTGATCTTGACCATCCCTTCCTGGCTGATCGAAACCAACATCCGCCTCGACGGTTTCAGCCGTCAGATATTGCCGCAGACGATCATGGATACCTGGAAGCATGCTCATTGGGAGACAAGCTGCAAGGTTTATGCTCCGCTGAAGAAGAGCTTCCTGGACCGCAACCCAGCTTTTCCGCAAATCCTGGTCACTGACAGTTTCGTTCACGATGTCTATGCCTATCGCTACAACGACCATTACGCTGATGACTGCATCCTGCTCAGTTACACCTGGGAAGACGATGCAACGAAACTGGCCGCGTTCTCAGATGAAGAACTGGGTGACAAGTGCGTGAAGGAACTCGATCGGATCCTCCTTCGCTGCAGCAACGTGGCTGAACCCATATCGCCTTATATCGATACCCGAAACATTCGCATACAGCGTTGGATGACTGATCGAAACGCGCTTGGGTGCGCAAAGTTGTATCGGGCTGGGACCTATTACGATGCAGTGAGCCTGATGAAGTACAACCGTGATCTGAGTGCCAGTTCAGGGTTGTATCTGGCTGGAGAGTCCTTCTCTGTTGACGCCGGCTGGACCGAGCCGTGTTTACGCACGGCGCTTGATGTGGTCATCAACCTGTGCAACGGAACATCGGCATCGTTCAATGGTGGCTTTACCCTGAACCACTACCCACATTATCAAGCTGGGAAATAGCTGCATCCGGGAGTTTTTGTGGGGAATTTCCTACTGGAACACTTCTCTTGTCCTTCGATCCCATAGGAACTCCCCGACTGTCACTCCCCCGCCCAACCCCGCTTTACTGGCGCCCTTCCAAAACAACCATAAAAGGAAGCCGCCATGTCTGAACACTGCACGCCCGTCAGCCCCGTACGTATCGCTGTCATCCAGTACGACCCTCAGGTCGGGCTGGAGCATTGCGATGGCAACCTGAGCAAGGGCCTGGCATTGGCTCGGTGCGCGGCGCGTGAAGGCGCCAACCTGATCGTGCTACCCGAGCTGGCCAACACCGGCTACACCTTCCACACGCGTGCAGAGGCCTATGCCCATGCCGAAACGCTGGAGGAGGGGCGCAGCCTGAAAGCCTGGGCGGATTTCGCCAAGGAGTACCAGGTATATCTGGCGGCGGGTTTTGCCGAACGCGAGGGACTGAAACTTTTCGACAGTGCCGTTCTGTTCGGTCCGCAAGGCTTGCTCGGGCATTACCGCAAGGCCCATCTGTGGAACCAGGAAAAGCTCTGGTTTACCCCTGGCGACCTGGGCTTCCCTGTGTTCGAGACACCGATCGGCCGTATCGGCCTGCTGATCTGCTGGGATATCTGGTTCCCGGAAGTGCCGCGGCTGATGGCTGCTCAAGGCGCCGACATCATCTGCAGCCTGAACAACTGGGTATGGACGCCACCACCACTGTTCGATGAAACAGGGCGCTGCATGGCGTCCTACCTGACCATGACGGCGGCACACACCAACAACGTCTACATCGCTGCCGCCAATCGCATAGGTAGCGAGCGGGGCGGTCGCTTCCTGGGCTGTTCACTGATTGCCGGTACCAATGGCTGGCCCATTGGCGAGGTGGCCAGTGCAGAGGAGGAGGGCATTCTCTACGCCGATGTCGACCTCAGCAGCGCCCGCTCGGCGCCGATCTGGAACAGCCTCAACGACTTGCCGCGAGACAGGCGCACCGACCTTTACGATGCGACGCTTGGCTATCGCCTTCATGCATCTATGCCCCGCTGAGGAGTTGCACATGAAAACGCTACTCTTCCCCAACCGGCAGCGTTCGTCGGTGTTGATCCTTGCCTGCCTGCTGGTGCTGCTGGCAGCCAGCCTCGTACAGGGCCAATGGCCGGACTACACGCAACTGGCCGCGACGCTCGATCAACCGTTAAGCCGCCTGCGCTGGATAGTTGGTGATATCAGCGAAGTGGCCTTCTACAAGCATGAGTTGCCCGCCCTGGGCTTGCTGCTGGGAGCTTGCCTGGCGCACTGGGCCCATGTGCATGGGTATCGCTGGCACGGCTTTGCCATCTGCTACGGCAGCGGATTATGGCCGTGGGTGTTCACCAGTTCGCTGCTGGGCTTGTTGCTCAGTCACGCGTTGTGGGGATGGACCTTGGCCAGTGGCACCTGGCAACCAACCTTCGTTGCTTTCGTATCGTTGCCAGCAGCCATGGTGCTGTTTTTTGGTGCGGGTTGGCAGGTGACCATCAGCGGCGCACTGCTGGGAGCGCTGTTGGTAACGCCAGCCAGCCTGTTCATGGTCAATTACCTGAGCTACCCCCTGCAGTTGCCGGTGGTAGTCGGCAACGTAAGCGGCATGGCGCTGGCAAGCGTGGTGGCGTTCATGCTGTGCTGGCGCTTTCCATCATGGGTACGGCCCAGCCAACCGCCCGCCGCACCTGAACCCGTTGCGGCCCAAGCCGATTACGGTGTGGCCTGGACCTTGCGGCGTGTACTGGCCGATTTCAGCGAAGCGCCATTCTTTGGTAATGAACTGGCCAGCCTCGGGCTGCTGTTGGGGGTGTTCCTGGCATACATGCTGGCCCCCGCTGCGCCAGTCTACGGTTCGCTGCTGCTGATACCAATGGTTGCCGGGCAGGCGCTGGCATCACTGGTGGGAGTCGTGCTCTGGCGTCGCCAATGGCAGGCGCGAGGCTGGTACCCCACTTACATTCCCATCGTCTCTATCGTACCTGCCGCTGTGCTCACCCACGGTGGAGGCTGGCAAGTGGTCGTAGCCAGTTCAGTGCTGGGCGCGCTGGTAGCGCCACCGTTGGCGGTGGCCATCAGTCAGCGCTTGCCGGCCTACATGCATGGTTACATCGGCAATGTAGTGTCGATGGCCATCAGCACACTGGCGATCGTTCCGCTGGTCGGGCTGCTTGCTGGAGGTGGCGTATGAAAGCGCATGCAAACCTGCCCAGGTTGTCGATCGCCAGCCTGGGAGGGACGGTGAGCATGCGGGCAAGTGCAAGCGAATGCGGGGTGATACCCAAGCTTGACTGCGCTGAGCAACTGGCCGAGTTGCCACAACTGCGTGAGATGGCCCAGCTTGAAGCTGCCACTCTGGGTCTGCTCCCCAGTGCCTCGCTGGGCTTTGCGGCGATGCTCGAGGTGCTGGCCTGGGCCCGGGGCGAGGTGGCTCGCGGAGCACACGCGGTGATACTGACCCAAGGTACCGACAGCCTCGAGGAAACGGCGTATTTCCTCGATCTGCTCTGGCCGTTCGATGCGCCATTGGTAATGACCGGTGCCATGCGCGCGGCCAGCCAGCCGGGCAACGACGGCCCGGCCAACCTGCTGGCTGCGGCGCAGGTTGCACTGGCGCCGGGCAGCCGTGGACGCGGCGTTCTGGTGCTGATGAATGATCAGGTCCACTGTGCTGCAAGGGTTCGCAAGACGGCAAGCCTCGCGATGGCTGCATTTGAATCACCCGGGTGCGGAGCGCTGGGCGATGTTGTGGAAGGTGCCGTGGTATATCGTCAACCGCCTGGCCCACGGGAGGTGCTGCCGTTACCGCATCGCACCGAGCATCGGGTTGCAATGCTGGAAGCTTGCCTGGACGCAGATACGGCGTTGTTGAAGGCTACAGCGACACTGGGCTACGAGGGGCTGGTCATCGCCGGTTTTGGTGCTGGCCACGTTTCCGGTAGCTGGTCCGAAGTGCTTGGTCATCTCACGCCCACCTTGCCAGTGATTGTTGCTACCCGCACAGGCAGTGGCCCAACAGCCACGGCCTCTTACGGTTTTGCCGGTGCCGAGATCGATTTGCAGAGCAAGGGGGTACACATGGCGGGGCAGTTGTGTCCGCGCAAGTGTCGCATTCTGCTATGGCTGTTGATCGGAACTGGCAGGCAGCAGCTGCTGCATGGCTGGTTGCCACGTTAAGCAATCTGCCCGCAAAGCTATAAGCGCGGGCAGCCCTTCGGGCGTTGCTGTGCTAGGGTGCACACACTTTTGCTTCCCAGGATGTTCACCCATGCTCCCCGCACTCAGCGAAAAAGAACTCGACCGCCTCGAAGACCTGCTGATCACCTACGGCAATGACTACTCGGTACTCAACCTGGCCGAGCTCAATGGCTTTTTCACTGCACTGGCTAGCTCGCCGACCACTGTCACCCCGGAACAGTGGCTGCCCGCGGTGGCTGGTGGCAAGGTGCCGAAATTCAAGAAGCCGGCACATGAAGAGGCGTATACGGCATTGATGCTGCGTTATGCCAGCCAGGTGGCGGAGGAGTTGGGCGACGATGTCGACCACTTTGAGCCGCTGTTCGAAGAAAGCGAAGGCGAAGAGGGCAGTGTGATCATCATGGAGGAGTGGTGCTTTGGCTACATGCGCGGCACTCAGGTCGCTGGCTGGGCCGAGCTGCCGCCGGAGCAGGACCAACTGCTCAAGGCCATTTCGCTGCATGGGCTGGAGGACAACTTCGAGTTGCTGGACCAGATGAGCGAAGAGGACATCCAGGCTTGTGTGCCACAGGTGATCGAGGCTGCGCGTGGGTTGTTCCGGTATTTCAACAAGCTGCACTGATCTTGCACCTGCCTTTGTAGTAGCGGCCTTGTGTCGCGATAGGGCCGCAAAGCGGCCCCAGGATTCAGCAGCGATAAACCATCGTCGAGGGCCGCTTTGCGACCTACACAGGGGATACGCGGATCTGGATATTTCCATTATTCCGCCCCGCGAAATTATGGTTTCCCCGCCACACGGATTCTGCTGCCAGCCGAACCGGTGCAGCATGTGCTCCACCAGCCCACCCCGGTGCTGATCAGGAGCCAAGCCCATGTCGAACCCGATCAAGCTTTACAACTTCCCCAAGTCCGGCCACGCCCATCGCATCGAGCTGATGCTTTCGCTGCTGAACCTGCCCACCGAGCTGGTGTTCGTCGACCTGGCCAAAGGCGCGCACAAGCAGCCGGACTTCCTGGCCCTCAACCCGTTCGGCCAGGTCCCGGTCATCGACGACAACGGCACGGTGGTCGCCGACTCCAACGCCATTCTGGTGTACCTGGCCAAGAAGTACGACAACGGCACCTGGCTCCCCGAGGAACCCGCTGCCGCCGCCCGCGTCCAGCGCTGGCTGACGGTCGCTGCCGGCCCGTTGGCCTTCGGCCCTGCTGCCGCGCGTCTGGTCACGGTGTTCGGTGCCTCGTTCAACACCGACGAAGTGATTACCCGCGCCCATACCCTGCTGAAGGTGATCGACGCCGAGCTGGCCAAAACGCCCTTCCTGGCCGGTAGCACACCCACCATCGCCGATATCGCCAACTACTCCTACATCGCCCACGCACCGGAGGGCAATGTGTCGCTGGAGCCCTATGCCAACGTACGCAGCTGGCTGGCGCGGATCGAGGCGCTGCCGGGCTTCGTGCCCATGCCACGCACCGTGATCGGCCTGCAGACCAGCGCCTGACATCCCGCCATTGCGAGGAACGCCGCCATGCAACAGAACCCGGACCACCACTCCTCGCCCTGGCATGCGGGGGAGAAGACCCTGCAGGAAAAAGCCGGTGTCGCGGAGCGCATGGAGGCGTTCGGGCAGAAGGTCATTCGTGACTACATGCCCGACCAGCATCGTGTTTTCTATCACCAGTTGCCGTTCATGGTCGCCGCCAGCGTGGACGCACTGGGGCGGCCCTGGGCAACGCTGTTGGAAGGGCCGGAAGGTTTCGTCAGCTCGCCGGACCCGCGCCAGCTGACGATCGACACTCAACTGCCAGCAGACGATCCCGCTACCCCGGGGCTGGCTGCCGGGCAGGCGGTCGGCCTGCTGGGGATCGAACTGCACACCCGCCGGCGCAACCGCCTCAACGGCCAGATCCACCAGGCCGGCGACGGGCAACTGCAGGTGACTGTGGAGCAGTCGTTCGGCAACTGCCCGCAGTACATCCAGCTGCGTGACTACACCCGTGTCGCGGAACCCGCCCAAGGGCGTGTCGATGCGACGACACTCGATGCCTCGGCTGTCAGCATGATCCAGGCAGCCGACACCTTCTTTGTCGCCAGCTATGTCGAGCATGACGACGGCCAGCGCTCGGTGGATGTCTCCCACCGTGGCGGGCGGCCCGGGTTCGTCAAGGTCGAAGGCAACCGCCTGACCATTCCCGACTATGCTGGCAACCTGCACTTCAACACCTTGGGCAACCTGCTGGTGAACCCGCAAGCAGGGTTGCTGTTCATCGACTTCAGCAACGGCAACGTGTTGCAGCTATACGGGCATGTCGAGTTGCTGCTGGACAGCCCCACCATCCAGGCATTCGAAGGCGCCGAGCGCTTGTGGACGCTGGAGGTCCAGCAGGTGGTGTGGCGCCCGGCTGCCGTTTCCCTGCGTTGGGCCTTCAAGGAGTACGCGCCGACCAGCCTGATGACCGGCACCTGGGCCGAGGCCGACATACGCCTGCAGCAACGCCAGCGGCAGGGCCAATGGCAGGCCTGGCGTGTGCTGCGGGTGGAGCAGGAAAGCCGTGATATCCGCTCGTTCTACCTTGAGCCTCCTGCTGGCAGTGCGATGGCCTTTGCGCCGGGGCAGCATGTTCCGGTGCAAGTCCAGCTCGATGGTGAGGCGGCGCTGATCCGCACCTACAGCCTGTCCAGCGCGCCTTCCGACGGTTATCTGCGCATCAGCGTCAAAGCCCAGGGCCCGGTCTCGCGGCACCTGCATGAGCGCGTCGTGGCAGGCGATGTGCTGAACGTGCGCCCGCCGATGGGCAGCTTCACGCTGGACCAGCAGAGCACACGGCCGCTGGTGCTGATTGGCGCGGGTGTGGGTATCACGCCGTTACTGGCCATGCTGCGCGAGCAGTTGAGCAAGGGGCAGGCACGGCGCATTCATCTGTTCCATGGGGCGCGCAGCCTGGCCGACCTGCCGTTCCGTGAGGAGCTGGCAAGCTTGCGGCAACAGGCCGGCGGCCTGCTGCACGTGCACCGCGCCCTGAGCCAGCCGGAAGCGCATGCGCTGGCGGGGCGTGATTACGAGTTTGCCGGTCGGCTGGGTATCGAGCAGGTCAAGGCCACGCTGGCGCTGGACGACTACGATTTCTATCTGTGCGGCCCGGGCAGTTTTACCCAGGACCTGTATGAAGGGCTGCGCGGGGTGCATGTGCCGGATGCGCGGATCCATGCCGAAGCCTTTGGCCCGTCGACGCTCCGGCGGCACACCGACGATGACCAGCCCACCCTGCAACAGCCACCTGCTGCCAGCGAGCCGGTACCGGTGTACTTTGCGGCTTCAGCCAAAGAGGCACGCTGGGCGCCGGGTAGCGGGACGCTGCTGGAGCTGGCCGAGGCTCGCGGATTGTCGCCGGAGTTCAGTTGTCGAGGTGGGTCGTGTGGTACTTGCAAGACCCGCTTGGTCAGTGGTCAGGTACATTACCCGAAGGCGCCGGCCGAGCTGCCGGAGGCGGGGTCGGTGTTGATCTGCTGTGCCGTGCCGGCCCGGTCGGAGGAGGGCGCACAGGCGTTGGTGCTGGATCTGTAAGGTAGTTTGTCCCGGACCTTTCGCGGGCTCGCCCGCTCCCACAGGTACTTCACTTCCCTCAGGGATGGTGAATAACCTGTGGGAGCGGGCAAGCCCGCGAAAAGGCCGGCACAGGCAGCACAAAACGCTCGGATGAAAGATAATCCTGGCACCTCATGGACCTCAGGAGCCCGCATGGACCAGATCCACCTGATGAAGGTGTTCGTCGCCGTAGGCGAGCTGGAAAGCTTCGCCGCTGCTGCCCGCCGCCTGGACATCTCCCCAGCCGCGGTCACCCGTGCCGTCAGCGCCCTGGAAGATCAGCTTGGGGTCAAGCTGCTGCTGCGCACCACCCGTAGCGTACGCCTGACCGAAGCCGGTGGCCGCTACCTGGAAGACACCCGGCATATCCTCGCCAGCATCCACGAGGCCAACGAAGCCGCCGCCGGCATCAACGCCACGCCCAAGGGCGACCTGGCCGTCACTGCGCCCATCCTGTTCGGCAAGAAGTTCGTCATGCCGTGCATCGTCCACTACCTGCAGCAGTACCCCGAGGTTGACGTTTCCGCCTACTTCCTCGACCGCATCGTCAACATGGTCGAGGAGGGCATGGATGTGGCCGTTCGTATCGGCCCCTTGCCCGACTCCGGGCTCAAAGCACTGCGGGTGGGCAGGGTCCGGCGCATGCTGTGCGCCTCTCCCGAGTACCTGGCGCGCCATGGCGTGCCGAAGCACCCGTCCGACCTGGCGGAGCATGCGGTGATCGGCACCACCAACCTGTCGCCGCGAGCCGGTTGGCGCTTTGGGGTGACCGATGAGCCGACTCTGGTGCGCATGAAGCCTCGCTTGACGGTGACCAGCAATGACGGGGCAATCGCCGCTGCCAGTGGCGGACTGGGGATTGCCCGCCTGCTGTCGTATCAGGTCGCGGATGAGGTGGCCAGTGGGCAGTTGCAGGTGATCCTTGCCGAATACGAAGAGGCGCCGTGGCCAATCCATATACTGCACCGGGAGAGCAAGTACGGTTCGGCCAAGGTCCGCGCATTCATTGACATGCTGGCGCAGGAACTGAGGGCTCGGCAGCTGGACTGATTCAACCGAGCAGGGTGAATGTAAAGCAACCTGGGCACTGCTGTTCCAGCCACTCCTTGGCCCGTTCGCTCAGGAAGTACCCACGATAGACATCCCCTTTGAAGAAATCGGCTTGCTCGTCGGCCTTGAGCACCTTGAGATACTGGCCGAGGTCGGCAGGTTCATGCTGTGGGTCCTTGAGCAGGTTGAGCTTGCCCACTACGAATGCCTGCCAGTACTCCGGCATGCGCTTGGCAAGCCCAGGGTCATGCGGCAGGGAGTCGATGATCGAGCTCGGCCCGCCTTCCAGATCGAGGTAATCGGTAATGGGCTTGCTGGTGTCCCAGTGCAGCCAGTCGATGTGAACGATATGGGTCTTCTCCAGATGCTCGTAACGCCCGATCCCCTTCAGGCCGCTTTTTTCCAGGGCTTCCTTGACCGGCTGGGTGAGCACCAGCGAACCCGAACGTATGTAGGCGGCCGGGGTGTACGGGCCGGCCCGCTCGATGCTGTCTACATCGGTATCTTCGTCCCAGGCGATCATGCCCTGGAGCAGTACCGCGCCCCAGTCTCCCCAGGGAGTCGGCGCGTTGTCCAAGTGATAGATGTTCATGTCAGCCTCCGCAGCCCTTGCCATTCTTGCCGTAGCGACGCACATGGTTCCTCGTCGCCTTGGGCACATTGTATTGGCGCATCATCACCTTGATCTGCTTTTGCAGGTCCTTCTTGGTGAAGTTCGCGTTGTTGTTGAACCACTTCTTCCAGTCCTCGTTCCAACCTTTGGCGTGAATGTCGGCGTGGAATGCATTCGGAATGCGCGAGATCTGCTGGTCGATGTAGCGTTTGGGGTTGCGAATTCCGGCAGCTTTCATCTGGTTACGGAAATCGCGGTCTTCCCGCCACATTTCTTGCGGGATCATGTGGTGGTCACGCATTGAGGCCGGACCATGCCTGCTGCGCCAGGCTTCGGTGGTTCGCTTGATACCGCCCTTGGTATAACCGGTCAAGGTCAGCCAACCTAGTGGATCGACCCATGTCACCGGGTTTGGCGCATACCGGTACAGTTGGTGACCACCAGACAGGCCAATCGGGTCAGGCTGGGTAAAGCGGCCTACCTCCGGGTCATAGAACCTGAAGGTGTTGTAATGCAACCCGGTCTCCCGATCCAGGTATTGCCCCTGGAAGCGCAGATTCTGTTCCTGCAGGCAACTGGCCTGGCGGGACTCATCGAGGGTAGAACCCCAGCCCAGATAGCTGGCCTGCCATACCACGCGTCCCTGTTCATCGGTCAGCCACTCCGGGAGCCCCCCGAGGTCATTATGGAAGTGCAGCACCTGCTGGTTCGGCCCGCTGCCGTCGATGCGCGCCAGCGGCTCATAGCCGTCACCCTCGTACAGGTACAGGCTTACCTGGCCATGGCGCTGTTCCTGCAACAGGCGTAATCCGTCCCAGGCAAAGCGCGTCTGGCCGAGCAGCTGCCCGGCACCATCATGTTCGCTTTTTTCCACCCGCCGCCCGAGCGGATCGTAACGCATGCGTACACTGCGTTCCCGCCCTGCCTGGCGAGTGCGTACCTCTACCAGGCGGTGCTCTGCGTCGTAGCTGAAATGCTGTATGCCGCGCCGGCTGCTGCGCTTTTCCACCAGGCGGCCAAAGGCGTCGTAGCGGTAGCGCTTGTCCTGGTACGCCAGCAACCTGTCGTGCAGAACTGGGGCATTGGCCGTGGCATCCAGCAGGTTGCCGGCGGCATCGTAGCGGTAGGTTTCATGATTGCCGTTGGCAATGTCATGACTGCCCATCAGGCGCCCACCCGCATCAAGCTGGATGATCTGGTCATGCTGCACCCGGCCGGCTACCTGCCGCACGCGCCGGTTCAGGTCATCGCGCGGGTCGTATTCGAATCGTTGCTGGAAAGGTGCGGGTAATTGCACGGGTTGGCTGGCGGGCCTGCATCTGCGGGTACGCAAACGTCCGTTGCGGTCATATTCCTGGTGTGTGAGCAACGCGCCCTGGGTACGCTGCACTTCCCGGTGCAGGCGATCGCGTTCGTAGTCGTTGATGACATGTCCGTCCAGGTTGATCTGGTGCAGGTGACCGCTTCCATAGTACATGCGGTTGATCCAGCGGCCATCGAACAACTGGGTGCGGCACAGGTTGCCCAACTCATCGTAGCGATGGCGCAGTACGCCGTTGCCACTGTGCTCCTCGACCAGCTGTCCCAGCGCGTCAAAGCACAATTGCAGGGTTTCGCTGTTGCCGGCAGCATCGTCGAAATGAACCTCGGTAAGGTTGTCGAGCTCATCGTAGCCATAGGTGGTAACGCCATCCGCGGTCGTCTTGGTAATCAGACGACCCAGGGCATCACGTTCCAGGCGGTGGACGATCGGCTCGACCGAGCTGTTACCGGGCGTCGGGGTGTAGGCCACCTGCACCACATTGTGCAACGGGTCGTGACGGTACTCCCTGGCGGTTCCATCGAGAAACTGCTCGCGGACCAGGCGATTGGCGGCATCCCACCGGAAGTAAAAGTGCTCGCCGTTTTCGTTGGTCAGCGACAGCAGTCGACCGTAGGGGTCGACCTGGTAGCCAAGCGTGCGTCCTTGCGGGTCGCTGGACTGGAGCAGGACACCACGGGCATCGAAGCGGTACGCGGTGATACCACCAGCGGGGTCGATCGCTTGCGTCAGCCTTCCTGCCTCATCGTAGCGATAACCTTCACGGGTACCGTCTGGCCGTGTCACGCCAAGCAGAAGGCCATCGCTGTCGTACTCGAACTCGGTACGTTCGCTCAACGCATCGGTCACTGACAGCAAATGGCCGTTGCGGTCATAACGATAGCGTGTGATGTGGCCGGAGCAGTCGGTTTCCTGCAGAAGCAGTCCCAGGTCGCTCCAGCGCAGGGTTCGCGAATGCCCTGCGGGGTCGATGATCTCGGTCGGCTGGCCACGGTGGTCGTAGCGGTACTGCGTGACGTTACCTTGCGGGTCGGTTTCGCCGATACAGTTGCCGCGCGGATCATAGCGGTACTGCCAGCTGTTGCCGGCCGGGTCCATCGTCGAGCGCGGCAGCGACCAATGCTCCAGCCACTGCGTCGATTCGCTGCGCCCCAGCGGGTCGACGGTCTGGGTCAGGTTGCCCGAAGCATCGTAAAAGTATTGCCAGCGCCCTTCCATCGGATCGACCGCTGCGAGCAACTGACGCTCGTCGTCCCATTCAAACCGCCAGGTCGCGCCGACTGCATCAATGTATTCGGTGATCTGGTACTGGGCATTCCAGCGTCGCGTGCTGACACGTTGCAAGCCATCGGTGATCCGGGTCGTGCGCGCAGGGATGTCGTACTCGAACTGGTACTCATCCCCGCCACTGCTCCTGTAATGCACCACCCGCCAGTCGTCTTCGGTCAATGCCCATTCGTAGAAGCAGCGCAGACCAGCAGCGTTCTCATGCTCGACCAGGCGCCGTTGTTCGTCGTAGACAAAGCGGCGGCGCAGCCTGCCCTGGCGGTCGTACACTGCCGCCAGGTCGCCACAGGCGTCGTACTGGTAACTGACCAGCAACTGCAGGTCGCCATCGGCATGGCGACGTTCCAGGCGGGCGACCCGTTGTGGCCACTGTGGCGCATAGTGCAACTCGACCTGTACAAGGTCGAACGTGTCACGCAGCCGGATCAGGCGCCCGCTTTCGTCATAGTCCAGATAGATGCGGTTGTCGTTGCGGTCACCCATGGCGCTCAGGCGCCAGTGGCCCGGTTTTCCAGGGGAGGGCTGGAACAGGCGGTACAGCCCTTTGTCGATATCCTCGATCAGGATTTCGTCCTGTTGCGAGCGGCGTACGCTCAACCCTTCACCGGCGCTGAACACGGCATCGGCGCGGGCAATGTAGCCCATGTCGATGACTCGAGCCTGTTCATCGGTAAACGACAAGCGCTCGCTGCCATCGGCGTCCAGGTGCAGTTGCACGAACACCTCGTACTCGATGCTCCAACCTGCGCCGAACAGCCCTTCACGGCGCTCGTCGCGGCTGTTGTAGAGCCGTTGCCAATCCAGGGGCAGCAGCGCCTGCAGGCTGAAATCCAGCTCGTCGGGCCCGCACAGGATCTTTGCCCCGGTAGACGCGTGCACTGGGTTGGGTGAGCCGGACGTTGCCTGAACGATGGCATTGGTAACCTGCCCGGAGACGAAACTGCTCACCCCACCCAGCAGCATGCAGCCGAACTTGCTATAGAACTTGCCGCCACGCCCGCGCAGCAGCATCAACGCGGTCACTGCCAGGCCGATGCCCGGCGTCTTGCCGCTGCGAATCTCGCGCATCACGATCGGCTCGCCGCCGATGCGCACGTTGTTCGACACAAGGCCGCCATCGACGATCACCGCTTCGCAGGTGCTGCGGTCACCGCTGCGGCAGGCCGGGTGGCCATTGATCAGCACCTTGCTGGACCCCTCGGCCAGGTACTGCGGTGGCATCGGCGGGTGCTTGCTGCACAGCACCTTGTCGTCCGGGGCCGGCAAGGTATTGGCGGCGGGCGTGGCCACGGTCGGCCGCCACATTTGCGAGAAGAAGCCCTTGGCCATGTCGAGGAAGGTTTCTTCCTTCGCCTCGCCAGCCTCGGCCCCGGCCTGCGCCAACGGTGCCGGCGGGCCGGTGACGACGCCAGCAGCACGTGCTGCGCGCTTGCCGTTGGTGCGAGTGTTCGACGAGCCACTGATGATGTTGGCCTGCACCGACGGCGGGAACAGGAAATTGCCGATGCCCTCGCATAATCGGCTAAGGCCTGTATCGGCGCCGGTCTTGGCCATGACCACACCGACCACCAGGCCGACCACCGCGCCCAGCACGAAGCAGCCAAGGCCGCCAGTGGCCACGGTCAGGCCGAATGCCGCCGCCACTGCGGCAGTGGCCAGGGCGCCGATGGCCACCGTGGCGGCGATTTCCAGCACACCCCCGACGATGTCGGCCAGCATCGAGGTGTGCATCAGCGCGTCGCCTTCGCGGGCGGCCCACAGTGCGTCGGACATGGTGCGCGATCAGCCCAGGCTGTCGAAGTCGAGCGACTGCTTGATGCTTGCCCAGTGCGCCGCTTCGGCCGCGCCCAGCGGGCTGGCCTTGACGTAGCTCAGGGCAAACATCTTGCGCGTGCCGGGCAGCACCAGGGCCAGCTGGTACTGATAGACCTTCTCCTGGCCCTTGCTGAACTGGCTGCTCAGCTCGATGGCGGCGATCGCCTGCCCGGCGCCTACCTGCACCGCCTGGGCGGGCTGCATGCGCAGGTCCTTGACCTGCTGCTGCAGGCGCTGCAACTGGCCGTCGAAATTGCTCTGCAAGGTCTCGCCTTCGGCCAGCAGGCTGCGGCTGATGATCAGCGAGGTGGCCAGCGCCTCGAAACGCAGGATGTTGATACTGCTGTCCTGCACGGCGGCATCGGGCAGGGCCAGGCGGAATTCGTTGACGCGATAACTCATGACAGGTCTCGTTACTGGTCGGAGCCGGAGAAGATCGCCTTCACCGAGTCGTCGATGGTCTTTTTCACACCCTGGTTGTCGGGCGCGGTCTGCGCACCGCTGCCGACGTTCAAGTCGAGGGTGCCGTCGGTATTGATCTCGCCGTTCTGCCTGGCATGGAAGCTGAACTGCTCGCAGCTGATATTGATCTGGCCGCTGGCGTTGAGCTCGATCACGCTCTTGCCGCACACCAGGCGCAGGTTTTCGCCCACTTCGATCAGGTAGCTGGTGCTGACGCTATCGGTCTTGCTGGCGCCGACCAGCAACATGTCGTCACGGCGCACGGCGCGGATGCGGTCCTGGCCGATGGTGATGGTTTCCAGCATGCCCACCGTCTGGGTACGGTTGATGCCGACCGCCAGCGTCTCGCTCTGCTCGACCACGGTGTCCATGTTGCGCTCGGCATGCACGTAGATCTGCTCGGCGCCCTTTTTGTCCTCCATGCGGATTTCATTGAAATTGGCCGGGCTGCCGCCTTTGCTCGAGCGGCTCTTCATGCCGCTTTGCGTAGCATTGGCGGGCAAGTCGTAGGGCACGCTCTGTTCGGCGTTGTAGACGCGGCCAGTGATGATGGGCCGGTCGGGGTCGCCTTCGAGGAAGCTGACGATCACCTCCTGGCCGATGCGCGGGATCTGCATCGAGCCCCAGTTCTTGCCGGCCCAGGCCTGCGATACGCGGATCCAGCAGGAGCTGTTCTCGTTGGACTGGTCGTGGCGGTCCCAGTGGAAGTGCACCTTCACCCGGCCATATTGGTCGGTCCAGATCTCCTCGCCGGCGGGCCCGACCACCACGGCGGTTTGCGGGCCCTTGACGATCGGCCGCACGGTGCTGCCCTGCGGGCGGAAGCTCTGCTGTGCGTCGATGCAGCTGAGGTTGCTTTCGAACTGCGCTGCGCTGCTGCCGGTGCCGCTTTCCAGGCGCTCCTGATGCACGTAGTAGCGGGCGCCGACGATCAGGTACTCGCGGTTCTGGTCCTGGCGGGTGAACCCGCTGAGGCTGAACAGGTGGCCACTGCCCAGGCCGCGGGCGTTGCCGCGCAGCTCGACCCGCTCGTGCTGGCTCTGCAGCGACTCCAGGCGAGTGCGCGCGTAGTGTTCGCCATCCTGGCTTTGCTGGTAGGCGCCGGGGTAGTCGTACAGTGGGTAGTCACCGGCCTGGTGCGGGCGTGGCATGGCCGAGCGCACGTCGATGCGCGCGCTGGGACGCTGGAAGTCGTAGTCGTTGAGCTCCAGGGAACCTGGCTGGACTTCCTGGGCCAGGTGCCAGTCGTTGATGTGGTCACGCTCGCGGTGCTGCCCGTCCGGCGGGTAGAAGGGCACGCTTTCGTAGCCAGGCACCTGCGGGTGCGCGCCATAGGCGTCGGCCAGCACCAGCACGTGGCGCTGCGCTTCGTGGCGGAAGAAGTAGTAGATGCCTTCCTCTTCCATCAACCGGCTGACGAAGTCGAAGCTGGTCTCGCGGTACTGCACGCAGTATTCGCGTTCGCGGTAGCTGCGGCTCAGGGCATCCTCGAAGTCGGAAAAGCCCAGGTCGCGAAACACCTGCTTGATGATCTGTGGCGCGCTCAGGTGCTGGAAGATGCGGCAGTCGCTGGTGCGGGTCAGCAGCCACAGCCACGGGCGCAGGGTGACCCGGTAGCTGGCGAACTGGCCCTGGTCCACCGACTGGCTGCAGCGGGCGACGATGCCGTGGAAGTAACGTGACGTGCCGAGGCCCTGCTGCACGCTCAGGCTCATCGGCTTGCCCAGCAGGGCATTGAGGTCGATGGCCGGGTCGTCGCTGGTCAGCTGCAGCTCATAGTCGAACAGGCGGCCGAGCTCGTCGCTGCCACCCATTTCGGCCAGGATCAGCTTGTCCGGCCCCAACGGGCTGTTGATCTGCGCCAGGCGCGTGAACTGCGTGAACAGCATGGTCCGTCCTGTCAGTCGGCTGCGCCGAAGTCATAGTGCAAGTCGTTGTCGCGGCGGCTGATGCGCACGCTCGCCAGCGGCTTGCCTTCGAGCATGCGGGTGAGGAACTCGCGGCTCATGTCCGGCAGCAGGCCGTTGGTGAGGATGGCGTCGATCATGCGGCCACCGCTTTCGGTTTCGGTACAGCGCGAGACGATCAGCTCCACCACCCCTTCGTCGTAGGCGAAGCCGACCTTGTGCGTGCCTTCCACGCGCTTGCGGATGCGCTCCAGTTGCAGGCGGGTGATGGCCTTGAGCATGGCGTCGCTGAGCGGGTAGTAGGGGATGGTCACCAGGCGGCCGAGCAGCGCCGGCGGGAAGATTTCCAGCAGCGGCTTGCGCAGCTGGCTGGCCACCGCGTCCGGGTCGGGCAGGGCTTGTGGGTCGCTGCAAGTGCGTGCAATGAGCTCGGTACCGGCGTTGGTGGTGAGCAGAATCAGCGTGTTGCGGAAATCGATCTGGCGGCCTTCGCCGTCCTCCATCACGCCCTTGTCGAACACCTGGAAGAAGATCTCGTGCACGTCCGGGTGGGCTTTTTCCACCTCGTCCAACAGCACCACGCTGTACGGCCGGCGGCGCACGGCCTCGGTCAGCACGCCGCCTTCGCCGTAGCCGACGTAGCCAGGTGGGGCGCCCTTGAGGGTCGAGACGGTATGGGCCTCCTGGAACTCGCTCATGTTGATGGTGATCAGGTTCTGTTCACCGCCGTACAGCGCCTCGGCCAGGGCCAGTGCGGTCTCGGTCTTGCCCACGCCAGAGGTGCCGGCGAGCATGAACACGCCAATCGGCTTGTTCGGGTTGTCGAGGCCGGCGCGGGAGGTCTGGATGCGCTTGGCGATCATTTCAAGCGCGTGGTCCTGGCCAATGATGCGCCTGGCCAGCAGGCTGTCGAGGTTGAGCACGGTCTCGATCTCGTTGCGCGCCATGCGTCCCACCGGAATCCCGGTCCAGTCGGCCACCACCGAGGCGACTGCCTGGTAATCCACGGTCGGCAGGATCAACGGGCTCTCGCCTTGCAGGGCGCTCAGGCGCCGTTGCAGGTCGGCCAGCGTTTCGCGCAGTTCCGGGTTGCCTGGCACCTGCGCGTCCTGGTCGACCACCCCGGCCTGGTCGCGCAGCTGGGCGCGGGTGGCCAGCAATTGGTCGACCAGGGCCTTTTCTTCGGCCCAGCGGCTTTCCAGCGTGGCCAGGCGTTGGCGCTCTTCGGCCAGCAGGGTGTCGGCCTGGGCCTGGCGCCGCCCGGTAGGCACACCGATGGCGGCTTCACGGGCGATGATCGCCTGCTCGACCTCCAGCGCCTCGATACGCCGGCGGCTGTCGTCGACCTCGGCCGGCACCGAGTGCAGGCTGATGGCCACGCGCGCGCAGGCGGTATCGAGCAGGCTCACTGACTTGTCCGGCAGCTGGCGCGCCGGGATGTAGCGGTGCGACAGCTTGACCGCGGCTTCGAGTGCTTCGTCGAGGATCTGCACCTGGTGGTGCTGCTCCATGGTCGATGCCACCCCACGCATCATCAGCAGCGCCTTGGCTTCGCTCGGCTCGTCCACCTGCACCACCTGGAAGCGGCGGGTCAGGGCCGGGTCCTTCTCGATGTGCTTCTTGTACTCAGCCCAGGTGGTAGCCGCCACCGTGCGCAGGCTGCCACGGGCCAGTGCCGGCTTGAGCAGGTTGGCGGCATCGCCGGTGCCGGCGGCGCCACCGGCACCGACCAGGGTATGGGCTTCATCGATGAACAGGATGATCGGTTTGGGCGAGGCCTGCACATCCTCGATCACCTGGCGCAGGCGCTGTTCGAACTCGCCTTTCATGCTGGCGCCGGCCTGCAGCAGGCCGACGTCCAGGCTGCGCAGTTCGACGTCCTTGAGCGCCGGCGGCACGTCGCCAGCGACGATGCGCAAGGCGAACCCTTCGACCACGGCGGTCTTGCCGACACCGGCTTCACCGGTAAGGATCGGGTTGTTTTGCCGGCGTCGCATGAGGATATCGACCAGCTGGCGGATCTCTTCGTCACGGCCGACGATAGGGTCGAGCTTGCCGCTTCGGGCCTGTTCGGTAAGGTCGACGGTGAAGCGCTTGAGCGCCTCCTGCTTGCCCATCACCGCAGGCGCCACGGCGCCGCTGGCCTCGCCAGGCTGCGCAGCGCTGAAGCCGTCGGTGGCGGCCAGGTGGTTTTCCGGTGAGTCTCCCACGTACTCGTCGAAGCGTTCGCTCAACGCCTCGACCTTCAGCTTGGCGAACTCGTTCGACAGCCCCAGCAGGGCATGGCGCAGGCCAGGTGTCTTGAGGATGCCGACCAGCAGGTAGCCGCTGCGCACCTGGCTCTCGCCGAACATCAGGCTGCCGTATACCCAGCCGCGCTCGACGGCTTCTTCCACCTGCGAGGAAAGGTCGGTGATCGAGGTCGAACCGCGTGGCAGCCGGTCCAGCGCATCGGTCAGGTCGCGGGCCAGGCGCGCCGGCTCGATATCGAACTGGCGCACGATACGGTGCAGGTCGCTGTCCTGCAGTTGCAGCAACTGGTGCAGCCAGTGCACCAGTTCGACATAGGGGTTGCCCCGCAGCTTGCAGAACACCGTTGCGGCCTCGATGGCCTTGTAGGCGACGCTGTTGAGTTTGCCGAACAGCGCGGCGCGGCTGATTTCACCCATGGTCCTGGTTCCTTGTATGGTGGGCGGCGGCCGGCTGGTCGGCGTAGTACCGGGCCAGCTTCAGGTCGCGTGCATCGTGCGGAGGGCGGCCGAGCCAGGTATCGAAGCCCAGGCGTTGGCCGGCATTGAGTTGCAGCGCAGGCACCTGGTCCTGCGCGAGGATCAGGTTGAGGTCCCAGTCCAGTTCCTGGCCCAGGTATTCGGCGACCCATGCCGCCAGTTCGACGAAGGCCTGTCCGCCAGGCAGCAGGGCGTGGTACTGGTCGAGGCTGAGCGGGCCGAGGCACAGCCGGAACTTGTGCTGGCGGTCCCAGGCGTAGCGGCCCAGGCAAAGGTCCATGCCCAGGCGGTTGGCGCGCACGCCGAGCTGGCTGCGTTCGGGCAGCTCAAGCCACTGGCCGACGTATTCTTCCAGCGTCACAGGCACGCCGAAATACCCGCTGAGAATGCTGCACAGGCCGTCCGGGTAGCGCGTTTGCGCGCTCAGGTGGCCGGACCAGTGCAGTTTGGCGGTGTCGGCCAGCGCGCCCTGGCCTTGCAGTTCGGGCTGGCCACGGCCACTGAGCGCCGCCAGGCGCGCGGCCCAGTAGTCATCACCCGGGCGATCGTGGCTGACGGTCGGTCGGGCTTCGGCCCAGGCACGGTAGAACAGGCTCAGCAGGCGATGATGGAAGACGTCGAGGAACGCCTTGCTGGTCGAATCGGCATGGTTGCGCTGGCGCTCGCGCATGTATTCGGTCAGGTGCAGTGGCAGCGGCCCGTTGGGGCCACCGAGGCCGAAGAAAAACTGCTCCAGGCGCGCCGGCTGGTTGCCGTCGGCGCTGACCGAGGCCAGGGTCGACGGGGCGAACCCGCAGTCCAGGCGCTGGCCCAGGCGCACAGGCTCGTCGGCCAGGCGCAGGGAATGACCGAAGCGTGGCAGCTCGGGGTATTGCGCTTCGAGGCGGCGCAGTGCCTGGAAGAAGTCGTACGCCCAGGGCTCGTCCTGCATGGCCTGCAAGGTGTTCATAAGGTCGGCCTGCGCCCCGGTTTGGCCGACCAGCGCATGATCTCGCCGCGTTCGCTGGTGCGCAGTACCGTTTCGGTGAAGCTGTTGATCGACACGTAGCGGGTCAGGAAACGCTCGAACACCGCGCCGAGCAGGAACACGCCGGTCCCGCGGAAGGCGTTTTCGTCGAAGGTCAGGGTGATCTCCAGGCCACGCCCGAAAACGATCGGCCCGGGCATCGGCAGGCGTCGGGTGCAGGGCTTGCTGCTGACGTCGCGCAGGCCGTCGATCTGCAGGTTCAGGGCGCTGTCCTGCGGGTCGCCATACAGGCGCAGCAATTCGCGCAGGGCGGCGGCGCCCTGGCCGTGCTCGGCCAGCGACAGGTAGTTCAGCGACAGCTGGCTGATCAGGCGCCAGGCGCGGTTGTCGTGGGCATGGCTGGCCTTGGGCCGGCTCGGGCCGGCCAGGCAACGCACGCCGGCAACCGGTGCGCTGTCGGCCAGGCTGAAGTCGCTGCGCCCGTCGCCAACACTCATGAACAGTGGCAGGTCGCGGTTGCTGCACAGGGCGCTGATACCCAGCTGGCGCAGGTCGTGGCGGTAGGGTGCCTGCTGGCCGTCGACCAGGCTGATGAACGTTTCGCTGCCCATGTAGCTGGAGCGGGTGCCATTGCGTCGCTGGTCGCTGGACAGCACCCGCGGCTCCCGGCGCACGATGTAGTAGGCCTGGTCGCGGCCGTAGCGCGACGGGTCGCGCACCGCATAGAACGGCAGGAATTCCTGATCCGGCCCGGTGCCGTGGCCGGTGACCCGCTGCAGGGAATGGATCTCGAAATCGGTGGGCCGGGTGCGATCGGCGATCACGTGGTGCTCATGCACCCGATCGGAAAGGTGCAGGCGGTCGACACGGCGCGGGAACAGGTTGATCGCCGGAGTGCAGAACGGTACGAACTGGCTCGCGCCGACGCTGCTCTCCAGGCTCTGGTCGAAGCGTTCGAACAATACCAGCACTTCCAGCGTCTGGCCGGTGCAGCGCTGTACGGCCTGCTCCAGCCCGGCAAAATCGACGAACAGGAAGCGCTGCGGCAGGGCGAAGTACTCTTGCAGCAGGCGGTAGCCCTGGAAGGCCTGGGGTACCACCGGCAACGCCGCTTCACGGTCATCGAAGCCACACGGGCGCAGGGCCTGTTCGACCGGAATACGTTCCACCCAATCGGCGCCGGGTTGGCGCACGAACACCGCACAGGCGCTGCCCAGCAGTTGCTCGTAGAGGCGGAACGGGGTTTCGTCGGCGCCGTTGAGGTACAGCGGCAGATGGCTGAGCGGCAAGCTGGCGAACGGCACCTCGGCGCCACTGCGCAGGGTCAGGCGCAGGCCGGCGCGGGCTTGTGGCACGCTGCTGGCCAGGCGCCCGAGCACCGCGCCGGGGTTGCCGAAGTACTCGGCGCGGGCTACCTGCAAGGGCCAGAGGGTGACGTCCTGGGTGCTGCGGAACTCGCACGGGGTTTGCGAGTTGCGCCCCAGGTTGGCGCGCAGCACGCTGTCACGCGGCAGGCGGAACCCGGCGGCCAGTGAACCCTCGTCGGGGTCGGTCTGCAGTTGCACCACGGTCATCGACGGGGTCGGCGCCAGGTAGTGCGGGTAGGCGATCTCCAGCAGGTTATGGGTGAAGGTCGGGTACTCGGCATCCAGCTTCAGTTGCACCCGCGCGGTGAGGTAGGCGAAGCCTTCGAGCAGGCGCTCGACATAGGGGTCGGCACACTCGATCCCGGACAGCGTCAGGCGCCCGGCGATCTTCGGGTATTCCCGGGCGAACTCCGCCGCACTTTCGCGGATGTGCTGCAGCTCCTGGTTGTACAGCTCGAGCAGGCGCGGGTTCATGCACGCCTCCGGCGTTCGGCAGGGGCCACGCGCACATGGCCGGACTCAAGGTCCACCTCGGTCTGCAGCAGCAACGGCAAGGCCGCCGGCTGGGCCCACAGGTCACCTTCGATTTCGAAACTCAGGGCGTTGGCATTCATCTCGCCGGGTGCGGCCTGGGCACGCACCTTCAGGGTATGGGCGAGGATGCGCGGCTCGTAGGTGGCGATGGCCTGGTGGATGATGCGCTCCAGGGCGGCCAGGTCGATGTTCGAGGCGCTGTTGCCTGCCAGGGCCGGCAGGCCATAGTTGATCACCGAAGCCCCGGCCGGGGTGCCCAGGGTCGCGGCGCTGTCGAGCAGCGAAGTGGTGTTGAGCAACCAGGCGAGGTCGCGCAGTACCGAGGCCTTGAGCTGGTGCAGGCTGAGCACGCGCTTGTCCGGCGCTTCCTGCGGGTTGCCCGGGTCGTCGTCGGTCAGGCGGTCCAGTAGCGAGGGCTGCAGGCGGTCGCGGGCGGCGATTTCGGCTACCACTCGAACAGCCCCACGAAGTTCTTCTGGTCTACAGGGCCGCTCGAGCAGCTGGCGCCACGTGCCAGTATGGAAGGCTCCAGGCGCTCGCCCAGCTGGCGAACCGCCTGGTACTGGCTTTCGCAACGGCCGGGTTGTGACGGGTCTGGCTGCACATGGCTGACAATGATGATCTGCGAGCCATTGAACTGCTCCACGCGAGGCTTGCCGCCATCTCGCTCCGGGCTGAGCTGGCAGGGCCAGGGCATCTCCAACTGCAACAGCGAGGCATCGGCCTTGCGCAGCGCGCAGCGGCCTTCGTGGTTCACCAGCACGAGCTTTTTCCCGGCAAGGCTGACCTCAGGCGCCGCGTTCGACGACGGAGCGGGGGGCTGTGCACAGGCATTCAGGGCGAACGCGACCAGCAGGGCCGGCATGGCTTTGGGCGCACGTTTCATTTCAGCTCCCAGAACCAGACGGCCTTGGAACGATGGGCCTGGTCGGCGAAATAGCCCGTGACCCGGCCTCTGTCCCACAAATCGATGTGATCGCCAGTACGGTTTTCGAATGCCTGCCCGGCACGGGCGAAGCAGTCCTTGAAAAAGATGATGCCGCGCTTTTCGCCGAGCTTGAGGCGGTCGCTTGCGCTGCCGCTCAGTTGCAGCGGGGCGCCGAGATGGTGCTTCCACAGCCAGTTGGCCAGCGATTCGGCACCCCGGGCATGGCCATGGGCACAACGTGGTTCGCTGTAGGTACCGGCGTTCACCTTGATGGTGTGCTCGCCGTTGAGCGCGATACTCATGCGGATGGCGCACTGGTTGTCCCAGCCGCCGTCGCAAGGCGAGGAGTCGGTCGGGTAGGCATTCCAGAGGTTGATGAAAGAAGGCTTGGCCATGGGGTTCACCGTGAGCGGGTGAGGTGGGGGAAGACGCCCGCGCCAGCCAAGGCGGCGCGGGCGCGGTCGGTCAGATCTTGACGTTGGAGCGGATGTTCCAGCCGTACTTGATCGGGCCGCCTTCCTTGGTGCCGTCGGCTTTCTGCGGCTGATAGTCCACGGTGACCTTGGCGAAGTTCAGGGTCACGTGCTCGGTCAGGCGGTCGTCGCTGCCCGAGCCACCAGTGCTCAGCGAGCTGATGATGACTTCTTCAAGGTTGATGATCAGGTACTCGACCTGGCTCTCGCCCCCGGCCTTGCGCACGGTCAGCTTGACCTTGTCGATGTGCTTGCCGCTGGAGCAGTGGGCCATCAGATTGGGGCTGGCCTTGTCGATGTACTTGGTGATCGACAGGTCCTGGATGTTGACCTTGCCCGAGCCGCCGCCGCTGCCCATGTGCATGTTGCCGGACTGGGACATGCCCCAGCTCCAGTTGAGCACGTCGATTTCGTCCTTGTGGGCCTTGTCGTGGGACTCGCC
The DNA here is from genome assembly GCF_002113725.1 of Pseudomonas sp. B23(2017). Lineage (NCBI taxonomy): Bacteria > Pseudomonadati > Pseudomonadota > Gammaproteobacteria > Pseudomonadales > Pseudomonadaceae > Pseudomonas > Pseudomonas sp. B23(2017). The sequence continues at coordinate 24,893 of NZ_NEJM01000014.1, forward strand.
CTTGATGTCGCCGATCTTGATGAAAATATCTACAGCCATGGTGTCCTCGGTATTACGCGTCAGGTTGGCGGTTTGGTGCAGTTGGGGCTGCTGCGCAGCCCTTTCGCGACGCAAGGCCGCTCCTACAGAAGCTGCGTCGGTCTCTCACTCAACACACGACGTCGGCCCTCTGTGCAGGAGCGGCCTTGCGTCGCGAAAGGGCCGCGAAGCGGCCCCGAAGTCTGTCAGGCCCCTTTGGCCGAAGGCAGCTTCGATACCAGGCGCAGCGACACGGTCAGCCCTTCGAGCTGGTAGTGCGGGCGCAGGTAGAAGCGCGAGTTGTAGTAACCCGGGTTGCCTTCGACGTCCTCGACCACAACCTCGGCGGCTGCCAGCGGGTGCTGGGCCTTGGTGGTCTCGGTAGAGTGCGCCGGGTCGCCGTCGACGTAGTTGAGGATCCAGTCCTGCAGCCAGCGCTGCATCTCGTCCTTCTCCTTGAACGAGCCGATCTTGTCGCGAACGATGCACTTGAGGTAGTGAGCGAAGCGGCAGGTGGCGAACAGGTACGGCAGGCGCGCGGCCAGGTTGGCGTTGGCGGTGGCGTCCGGGTCGTCGTATTCGGCCGGCTTCTGCAGCGACTGGGCACCAATGAAGGCAGCGAAGTCGGTGTTCTTCTTGTGTAACAGCGGCATGAACCCGTTCTTGGCCAGCTCCGCTTCGCGGCGGTCGGAAATGGCGATTTCGGTCGGGCACTTCATGTCCACGCCACCGTCGTCGGTGGGGAAGGTGTGCGCCGGCAGGCCCTGCACTTCGCCACCCGACTCCACGCCACGAATGCGCGAGCACCAGCCGTAGTACTTGAACGAGCGGTTGATGTTCACGGCCATGGCATAGGCGGCGTTGGCCCAGGTGTACTTGCTGCTGTCGGCGCCGTCGGTGTCTTCTTCGAAGGCAAATGCCTCGACCGGGTCGGTCTTGGCGCCATAAGGCAGACGCGCCAGGAAGCGCGGCATGGTCAGGCCGATGTAGCGCGAGTCTTCGGACTCACGCAGCGAGCGCCAGCCGGCGTATTCCGGGGTGGTGAAGATCTTGGTCAGGTCGCGCGGGTTGCTCAGCTCCTGCCAGGAGCCCATGCCCATCACGGTCGGCGAGGCGGCGGCAATGAACGGCGCGTGCATCGAGGCGCAGACCTTCGACATCTCGCCCAGCAACTCGACGTCGGGTGGCGACTGGTCGAAGTAGTAGTCGCCGACCAGGCAGCCATAAGGTTCGCCGCCGAACTGGCCGTACTCTTCCTCGTACAGCTTCTTGAACACCGGGCTCTGGTCCCAGGCTGTGCCCTTGAATTTCTTCAAGGTCTTGTGCAGCTCGGTCTTCGAGACGTTGAGCACGCGGATCTTCAGCTGCTCGTCGCTCTCGGTGTTGTTGACCAGGTAGTGCAGGCCACGCCAGGCGCTTTCCAGCTGCTGGAAGTCGTCGTGATGGATGATCTGGTTGACCTGTGCGGTCAGCTTGGCGTCGATGGCGGCAATGATCTGCTCGATCGAGCCGATGGCATCGTTGGACACCAGGCTGGTCTGCGCCAGGGCCTGCTCGGCCAAGGTACGCACGGCGCTTTCGACCGCTTCCTTGGCACGTTCGGTCTTGGGCTTGAATTCCTGCAGCAGCAGGGCGGCGAACTCGCTCGGGTCCTGGGTGGCCGCTCCCGGCTGGGCCTGGGCGTCGCGCAATGGATCGTTCATGGGCTGTCTCCTCAGGCCTTGGGCTCGTTGTCGACGGGTTTCGGTGCGCTGGCCAGGGCTTGCAGCAAGGCCGGGTCCTTGATGGCCTTGAGGATGATGTCCTCGGCACCGGTCTTGCCGTCCATGTAGGTCAGCAGGTTGGCCAATTGGGTGCGGGCCTCGAGCAGCTGGTTGAGGGCGTCGACCTTGCGCGCCACGGCGGCCGGGCTGAAGTCGTCCATGCTCTCGAAGGTGATGTCCAGGCTCAGGTTGCCTTCGCCGGTCAGTTCGTTGGGCACGTTGAAGGCCACGCGTGGCTTCATCGCCTTCAGGCGCGAGTCGAAGTTGTCGACGTCGATTTCCAGGAACTTGCGCTCGGCCACCGCTGGCAGCGGTTCGGCCGGCTTGCCGGCAAGGTCCGACAGCACGCCCATGACGAACGGCAACTGGACTTTCTTTTCGGCGCCGTAGAGCTCGACGTCATATTCGATCTGCACCCGCGGCGCACGGTTGCGCGCGATGAATTTCTGGGAGCTGTCTTTCGCCACGTTGTTCCTCCTGGTCGCCGGTACGGCGGCGCTGTTCGTTGCGGGCGTCGGTGTTGATGCGGGCCGAGGACGTCAGTTGTCCTCGGGGCCGCGCAGGTTCTCGAATTGCGACCAGCCATCGGGGATCAGGTCGCGCACAATGGTTGCGAAATCGGCATGGACCAGCTTCTTCGCCCGGTGCAGCAGTACCGGCAGCGGGCTTGATGGTTCGTGGCGGGCGTAGTACTGCAGCAGGCGGTCAAGGCTCTGCTGCACGTCTTCGCGGCTGTTGACTTCACCAGGGCGGGCAGCCGGCCGTGTGCCCGGGGCGGCACTGGCGGTCGCCTGCCGCTCGTCATCGCGCTCGGCAGCCGGCGTGTCATCGGCTTGCGGGGCTGGGCCCGCCCCGTCGGGGCAGTAGTCAGCCAGTACCTGCTGCACCTGGCGCAGCGGCTGGCGCAAGGCTGACAAATCGATACCGCTGGCAGACCCGACCTGGTCGTTGACCCGGCTCTCGATGGCGTCCACCGCCTCGCGGGCCAGCCGCAGCGCCTCTTGGCATTGCTGCAGCTGGTCGGCGTCGGCGTCACGCAGGGCGGCGGCCAGCTCCTCGGCGCTGAGCTGTTCGCTGGCGAAATGCTGCACGCCTGCGGCGTGCAATGCCGCGCGCAGGGTGACCGGGCCAAAGGCACGGGAGCGCACCAGCACGGCGTCACGCAGCAGCGCGATGTTGGTGTCGCAGGCCAGGCCGGCCAGGGCGTTGACCCGTACCGTAGGGTCGTTGTCGTCGGCGGCGTCCAGTTGTGGGTGCAGGTGCAGCCAGTACTCGCCGAGCAGATCGCGGATCAGTTCCAGGCTGGCGGCAAGCCCTGGGAGGCCGTGCAGGGCCAGGTTGGCCTGAAGCAGGAAATGGGTGATGCGCAGGTCCTTGCTGCGTTGCAGCAGGGTCGTGCTTGCCTGCTCGATATCGCGCCACTGTGGTGGCTCGGCAGGCTGGACGGCGTCGCCCATGACGCGCTCGGGGCGGCCCTGGGCGTCACGCTCCAGTTGCAGAAACTCGGCGTCATATTCGAGGTCATCGCCGCAGGGAAAGTCAGCGGAAACAGCGGCGAGCAGCGGCGATGCGTTCACCAGAATTCGATCTCCATATCGGCCCTTGGTGAGGGCGTGTTGTTGTGCGAAGTTGCAAGTGTGAACTGGCGCACAAACTTTCCAAAGAGTGCCGGGGTGATATCATGGTGATATTATTTTGGCACTTCGAAGTTGCGCATTTATGGTTTATTTATTCGCGAGTGTCAAGGTAAGCTACGCGCCCCCGAGTGCCAGCTGTGAATCCGTTGGCAGTTACCGAGCACCACTCGTCCGATTCCATTCGGTTAGCCTCGGCATTAGCGTTGAATAGCCGTCTTACGTTCGGTTGTGTGCACGAAGCCCCCGTGAATAAAGGGGTACAGCTGTATTTGAGTGGTTGTGGGAAAACAACTCAAATGGATGGATCGATGTTTTAAATGGATGCATGGAGGCGTGATGGCACTTTGCCTAACTATCACTAGTTACCACAAGATTACTCCCGGGCAATGCCCGGAGATGCGGCTGGAAACCGGTGCCATCACGCTTGGCCGTGCGGCGGACAATGACTGGGTACTTCCTGACCCCGAGCGGTTGGTATCGGCCCGGCATTGTGTGATCCAGTTCAAGGAAGGGCGATATTTTTTGACCGATGACAGTACGAACGGTGTGGAATTAGTTCGTGCCGGTATTCGCTTGCGTCGCGGTAACAGTGAGCAGTTGCTGGATGGCGAAGTTATCCGTATTGGGGAATACGAGATACAGGCGCGCATCGAGGCGAACCTGCCTGGCGCCCTGGAGGGCGAACCCCAGGTACACAGTTTCGAGGCGCTGATGGCCAACCAGGTGGCGGCCCCGGCCGTTCCCGCTCCGCCGATTTCCGGTGCGCCGGCTGCGTTCCTGCAAGGTGCGTCGAACCACGACACGCTGCCTGACCTGTTCGACTTCCTCGGCCCCTCGAGCGTGCCGCCGGTCAGCCAGCCCGACCATGTGCCGGCTCAGCAGCACGACTTCCGCCCGCCAACCCCGGTGGTGGCGCCTGCCCCGGCCGCCGAACCGGCTGCGCCGGGGATGATCCCCGAAGACTGGAACCTGTTCGGCTCGGCACCGGCACAGACGCCGGCCCCGACCCCGACTGCGCCGCCTGCGCCAGCCGTTCCGGCAGCGCCTGTACAGCCTGCTGCAGGCGCACCAGTCGTCGCACCTGCGCCAGCCGCAAGCAGCGATGCATTGCTGCAGGCGTTCCTGCGCGGCGCCGGTATCGAGCACCTGCGCATCGACGCCGCCGACGCCGCCGCGCAAATGGAGGCCATCGGCCAAAGCTACCGCTTGATGGTGGAGGGCCTGATCGACGTGTTGCGTGCACGCAGCAGCCTGAAGGGCGAGTTCCGCATGCAGCAGACCACTATCGCCCCGGTGCAGAACAACCCGCTGAAGTTCGCCCCCAATGCCGACGAGGCGTTGCTGCTGTTGCTGCGTCACGGTAACCAGGCGTTCATGGCGCCGGACCAGGCCGTGCGCGAAAGCTTCGATGATGTGCGCGCCCACCAGCTGGCGGTGATGGCGGGCGTGCAGGCCGCAATCAAGCACCTGCTCGCGTGTTTCCAGCCGGCGCGCCTGGAGCAGCGCCTGGCACCTGCGGCGGGGCTGGCCAAGTTGTTCGGTGGCTCGCGCCAGGCCCACTGCTGGCAGCAGTTCACCGAGCTTTACGGGCAGATCTCCCGTGAAGCCGAAGACGATTTCCAGGAACTGTTCGGCCGCGAATTCAGCCGCGCCTACGAGGCCCATAGCAGCCGTTTGCAACGTAGTTGAGCGCACCCAGGAAGACCACGGTACGTCAAGAGGACAAGGATGAAAGCAATACGACTGGTCGCAGCCCTGAGCCTGGTGCTGCTGGCTGCCTGCAGCAAGGACACGCCGGTTGCCCCCGCTGCCGACAGTGCACCGGACAGCGCAGCCGTGACCCTGTATTTCAGTGCCGCCGAGGGGCTGAACCCGGGCCCTGGCGGCACGCCTGCGCCGGTACGGGTGCGCCTGTACGAGTTGAAGAACAGCGCCGCATTTGCCCGCGCCGACTACTTCGCCCTGGCCGAGCGCGCCCAGGCCACCCTCGGCGCCGACCTGATCGACCAGGACGAAGTGCTGTTGCAGCCCGGCGGCCAGTTGCGCCTGGAACGTCCGCTCGACCCTGCCACTCGCCACATCGGCCTGGTGGTCGGTTACCGCGAGATCGATCAGGCCCAGTGGCGCAGCGTGCTGCCGGTGCCGCCGCGGGACTATCAGATCAGCCTCGATGTGCGTGCCGTGCGCAGCGCCGTGGCCACCCCACAACCTGAACCTGCCCGCTAGGCAATCGGAGTCCCCATGTCCTGGAACAATCGCGTGGTGTGGTCGGAAGGCATGTTCATCACGACCCAGCATTTCCAACAGCATGATCGCTACCTCGAACACCTGGTCGACGCCCGCAACCGGCCGCTGAGCGTGGCCGCGTGGGGTTTCTCCGAGCTGCTGCTCGACCAGGGCCTGCTTGCCCAGGGCAAGGTGGCGATTCTCAGCGCCCGCGGCTTGCTGCCCGACGGCACGCCGTTCGACATCCCCCGCGACGACCTGCCACCTGCGCCGCTGGAAGTGCCCGACGATCTGCGCGATGGCGTTGTCCACCTGGGGCTGCCACTCAAGCGGGCGGGGGCCCGCGACACCGTCGACGAGGGCGAAGCCGTCGCTGGCGCCCGCTATGTCAGCCGTGTCAGCGAGGTGCGCGACGACAACGCGCCGTTCGAAAACCGTGCCCCGCTGGCCCTCGGCAGCCGCGCCCTGCGCCTGCTGCGCAGCGAGGACGGCCTGAGCGACTACGCCGCCCTTGGCATGCTGCGCATCCGCGAAAAGCGCGCCGACCGCGCGCTGGTGGTGGATGACAGCTACATCCCGCCTGTGCTCGATGTGGCGGCCAGCCAGCAACTGTCCGGCTTCTGCGGCGAGCTGCTGGGCCTGCTGCACCAACGTGGCGAAGCGCTGGCGGGCAGGGTGGTCGCCTCGGCCAATGGCGGGGCGTCGGAGATTGCCGACTTCATGCTGCTGCAACTGGTCAACCGCGCCCAGCCGCTGGTCGAACACCTCAACCAGCTGAGCCCGCTGCACCCCGAGCGGCTGTACAGCGAGCTGGTGGCCCTGGCTGGCGAGTTCGCCACCTTCACCCGCGATGGCCGCCGCCCGCACAGCTTCCCGGTGTATCAGCACGACGACCTGGCGGCGACCTTCGCGCCAGTGATGGCCGCCTTGCGCGAGGCCTTGTCGACTCTGATCGACAGCAAGGCGGTGGCCATTCCCATCGTCGAGAAGGCCTACGGCATCCACGTTGGCATGCTTGCCGACCGCAGCCTGCTCGACAGCGCCAGTTTCGTCCTGGTGGTGCGTGCCGATGTGCCCAGCGAGACGCTGCGTAGCCGCTTTGGCCAACAGAGCAAGATCGGCTCGGTGGAGCACATCCGCGACCTGGTCAACCTGCAACTGCCGGGCATCGGCCTGCTGCCGTTGCCGGTGGCGCCCCGGCAGATCCCGTTCCATGCCGGCTCCACCTACTTCGAGCTCGACCGGGGCAGCGAGCACTGGAAGCAGTTGCAACACTCCGGTGGCTTTGCCTTCTACGTTGCCGGCGAGTTCCCCGGCCTGAGCCTGGCCTTCTGGGCCATTCGAGGATAACCCGCGATGCACCCGGAAGATCCGCAGGCCAACGACCGTACCCAGTTCATGCCGCGCCCCGGTGGCCGTGCTGCCCCGCAACCCGCCGCGCCAGCGCCGCAGCCGCCGCCGTTGCAGGTACCGGCCGAGCCCCTGGCGCCTGGCCAGGGCGTGGGTGTCAACCCGCTCGAGCAGGCGGCCGGGCCGTTGCTGGCCTTGCTTACCCGCCTGCGCAATACCATCGCTCATTCGGCGCCGGCCAGCCTGCGGGCGCAGTTGCTGGCCTATCTGCGCCAGTTCGAGACCCGTGCCGAAGCCGCCGGTGTGGTGCGCAACGAGGTGCTGCTGGCGCGCTATGCGCTGTGTACCGCGCTGGACGAGGCAGTGCTCAGCACGCCGTGGGGCAGTGCCAGCGACTGGAGCCGCCAGAGCTTGCTGATTACGGTGCACAACGAGGCCTGGGGCGGTGAGAAGGTGTTCCAGCTGATGGAGCATTGCCTGCAGAGCCCGCGCGAACGCCTCAACCTGCTGGAGCTGTTGTACCTGTGCACCAGCCTCGGCTTCGAGGGCCGCTACCGGGTCATGAACGATGGCCGCGCCCAGCTCGAAGCGCTGCGCGAGCGTACCGCTGCGGCAATTCGCAGTGCCCGTGGCGAACGTGAGCGCGAACTCTCGCCACACTGGCGTGGGGTGGCCGTCAGCCGTGACCGCCTGGCCCAGTTCGTGCCGCCATGGGTGGGCCTGGCGGTGGCCGCGGCATTGCTGTTGCTGCTGTTGTTCGGCCTGCGCCTGAAGCTGGCCGCCGATGCCGAGCCGGTGTTTCGGGGTATTCACGCGCTGGGCGAAATCCCGGTACAAGCCATGGACCGCCCGGTGCTGCAGCCCAAGCCCGTGGAGCGCCCGCGCCTGGCCGGGTTCCTCGCCGATGACATCAAGGCCGGCCGGGTTTCCGTCGAAGACGCGGTCGACCGCTCGGTGGTGACCATTCGCGGTGACGAGCTGTTCGCCAGCGCCAGCGCCAGCATCAAGGGCGATTTCCAGCCGCTGATGCTGCGCATCGCCGAGGCAGTGGCCAAGGTCAAGGGCAATGTCCGGGTCACCGGGCACAGCGACAACCAGCGCATCGCGACGTTGCGCTTCCCGTCCAACTGGGCGTTGTCGCAAGCGCGCGCCGAAGAGGTCAAGGGCATCCTCGCCGCGCGTACCGGGCAACCCGAGCGCTTCAGCGCCCAAGGGCTGAGCGACACCGAACCCCTGGCGTCGAACGACACCGCGCAGGGCCGGGCGAAGAATCGCCGGGTTGAAATCACCGTTCTGGCGGAGGGCGTCGAGTGAAGGCGTTTTTCAGTTTTGTCATACGCTGGGTGATCCCGCTGCTGGGCCTGATCGCCCTGAGCCTGATCATCTGGTTCGTCGGGCCGTTGCTGGACATGCTGGCGTCGCCCACGCCACGCTGGCTGCTGATCGTCCTGCTGTTCGCCCTGTGGGGCGGCTACCGCGCCTGGCGCATCGTGCAGGCGCGCCGGCAGGCGGCCAAGGTCATGCAGAGCCTGGCCGCAGAAACTGCCCCGGACCCTGCCAGCGTGGCCACCACCGAAGAGCTGGCGGCGCTGCGCCAGCGTATGGACGAGGCCCTGGCCCTGTTGAAGAAGGCCCGCCTGGGCGGTGACGAGCGTCGCAATCTTTACGAGCTGCCGTGGTACGTGATCATCGGCCCGCCCGGCTCGGGCAAGACCACCGCGCTGGTCAACTCCGGCCTGCACTTCCCGCTGGCCGCGCAACTGGGCGAGGGCGCCATCCGCGGTGTGGGCGGCACGCGCAACTGCGACTGGTGGTTCACCGACCAGGCGGTGCTGCTCGACACTGCCGGCCGCTACACCACCCAGGACAGCCACGCCCAGGTCGACAAGGCGGCCTGGCTGGGCTTTCTCGACCTGCTCAAGACCCAGCGCTCGCGTCGCCCCATCGACGGTGCATTCATCGCCATCAGCCTGTCCGACCTGCTGCTGGGCAGCGACGCCGAGCGCGCCGCCCACGCCGCGGCGATCCGCGCGCGCATCCAGGAGCTGTACAGCCAGCTGGGCGTGCGCTTCCCGGTGTACCTGATGCTGACCAAGCTCGACCTGGTGCCTGGCTTCATGGAGTTCTTCGACAACCTGGGCAAGGACGAACGCGCCCAGGTGTGGGGCATGACCTTCCCGCTGGATACTCTCGAACAGGGCGCTGACGGCCCGTTGGCGCAGTTCGACAACGAGTTCGCATTGCTCGAGCGGCGGCTCGGCGAGCGCCTGGTCGAGCGCCTGCAACAGGAACGCGACCCAGCCCGGCGCGACCTTGTCTACGGCTTCGTGCAACAGTTCGCCGCCCTGCGTGGCAACCTTAAAACCTTCCTCGACGGCATCTTCAAGCCCAATGCCTTCGAGGCACGGGCGTTGCTGCGCGGTGTGTACTTCACCAGCGGCACCCAGGAAGGCAGCCCCATCGACCGCCTGATCGGCAGCATGGCCCAGAGCATGGGCCTGGACCGTGCGCACCTGGCACGCCAGAGCGGTAGCGGGCGCAGCTATTTCATCGAGCGGTTGTTCACTGCCGTGGCCTTCGCCGAGCGCGGCCTGGTTGGCAGCAACCCCAAGGTGGAGCGGCGGCGCCGGTGGATCGCCCGTGGTGCGCTGGCCGTGAGCGTGGCGCTGGTGCTGCTGGTCGGGACCTTGTGGGCCCTCAGTTACCGGGCCAACCAGCAATACATCGCCGAAGTCGACAGCCGCCTTCAGCCACTGGGCAAAAGCGTGCAAGGCCTGAGCCCTGCGCAGCGCAATGTGGTCGACGTGCTGCCGCTGCTCAACGCCGTCCGCCACCTGGCGGACGACCCTCCCAGCTGGGCCGAGGGCCTGGGCCTGTACCAGGGCGACATGCTCGAAAGCGAATCGCAGAGCCTGTACCGCAAGCTGCTGATCGCCATTTTCGCCCCGCGCCTGGTCACCCGCATCGAGGAACAGCTGTATGCCGGGGGGCCATCCGATTACCTCTACGAAGGGCTCAAGGCCTACCTGATGCTGGCCGATGCCGAGCACTACGACCCAGACTTCATCAAGGCCTGGATCACCCTCGACTGGGAGCGCCAGTTACCCCGCGACCTTGCGCCCGACCTGCGCCAAGCCCTGGGGCAGCACCTGGCGGCACTGTTCGAGAAACGTCCGCCGAACGCACGCCTGGACCAGCGCCTGATCGACGACACCCGTCGCCAGCTGCAGCAGTTGCCGGTGGCCCAGCGTGTTTACGACCGGGTCAAGCGCCAGAAGCTGCCACGTGGGGTCGAAGACTTCCGCGTCAGCGACGCTGCCGGGCGTGATGCCGCCCTGGTGTTTCGCTTCAAGAGCGGCAAGCCGCTGAGCGAGCCGCTGCCGGGGCTGTTCACCGTGCAGGGCTACCGCCAGGCATTTCTCGCCGCCAGCCTGGCGCAGAGCACCACGCTGGCCGAGGAACGCTGGGTACTGGGCCGCGCGCCGGGCGAAGCGGGCGATGCCAAACGCCTGGCCGACGATGTGCAGCAACTCTACTACCAGGATTACATCCGTCACTGGGATGCCCTGCTCGACGACCTGGACGTCGTGCCTGTCACCAGCGTTGGCCAAGCCGCCGACGTGCTGCGGGTGCTGTCCGGGCCGACCTCGCCGATGAAGCAGCTGCTGCAGGCGGTGGCCCGTGAAACCAACCTGGCGCAGCCGACCACGCTCGACAAGGTCCAGGACAAGGCCGAGCAGGCCGGTGTCGACCAGCTGCGCCAGCGCCTTGGCGGGCTGCTCGGCGACGCGCCGCTGCCCGTCGACAGCCCCGCAGCCCGCACGCAGGACCCGGTGACCGCGCACTTCGCCGAGCTGGCCACGCTGGTCGGCAGCAGTGAAGGCCAGCCCGCCGCCATCGACGGCTTGCTCACCGACCTCAATGCGCTCTACGTGCAGGTCAGCGCCATGGTCGGTGCCAGCGGCGACGCCTTGCTCGGCGAGGCCAAGAACCAGGCCCAGGCTGCGGCGCAACGGGTAGCCCTGGGCGCGGCGCGCCAGCCCAGGGTGGTGCAGAACCTGGTCAGTTCGGTACTCGGCTCGACCCATGGCATCGTCATGGGCGGGGTGCGCAACCAGCTCAATGCCGCCTGGGCCAGCGAAGTGCTGAATGTCTACCGCCAGTCGCTCAGCGGCCGCTACCCGCTGGTGGCCGGCAGCTCGCGTGACGCCACCCTGGAAGACTTCGGCCAGTTCTTCGGGGTCGGCGGGGTGATGGACAACTACTTCCGCAAGTACCTGCAGCCCTACGTCAATACTTCCAGCACGCCCTGGAGCTGGCAGCCGGGCGCTGCGCAGAAGCTCGGGATCAGCGGCAATGTGCTGTACACCTTCCAGCGCGCGGCGACCATCCGCGATGCGTTCTTCCGCAGCGGTAACGGCCTGCAGCCAAGCGTGCGTTTCGAGCTCAAGCCGGTGGCGATGGACGCGAGCATCACCCAGTTCCTGCTCGATCTCGACGGCCAGCAAGTCAGCTACGACCACGGCCCGAGCCGCCCGGTGGCGTTGCAGTGGCCCAACCCGAACAGCATCGGCGTGGTTCGCCTGTCGATCGCGCCGCCATCGGCCAGCGGCCGTTCGGGGCTGACCGTGGAGGGCCCATGGGCGTGGTTCCGCCTGCTCGACCAGGCCGACCTGGTGGCTGGCAGCTCGCCGGAGCGTTTCAACCTGCGTTTGCGCGTGGATGGCGCCAGCGTGTCGTACGAGCTGCGTGCCAGCAGCGCCTTCAACCCGTTCCGCAGCCGAGTGGTCAGCGGTTTCAGCCTGCCGGAGCATCTGTGAACGACGTGGGTTTCTACGGAAAACTGGCCTGCCGCGGCGACTTCGTCAGCCGTGGCTTGCCGCAGACCTTCATCCAGCCCTGGGACCAGTGGCTGGCCGCCGGTATCCAGGCCAGCCAGCAGGCGCTTGGCGAGGCCTGGCTGCAGGCCTACCTGGTCAGCCCGTTGTGGCGCTTTGCCCTGGCGCCTGGGGTGTGTGGCCCGGACGCGGTGGTCGGCGTGCTGATGCCGAGCATCGACCGGGTGGGGCGGTATTTTCCGCTGAGCGTGGCGCAGGTGCTGGAGCCCGGGGTGGCGATCGCAGGCATCGTTGGTGGGGCCGATGAGTGGTTCGAAGGGGTCGAGGCGGCGTTGCTGGGCACGCTTGAAGCGGATGCGGCTTTCGAGCATTTCGAGGCAGCCTTGCAGCCTTTCGACCAACCCCGGCCGCTGCTGCAGGGGCCACGTGTGGCCGTGGGCGGGTTGCAGCGGCTGGACGGCAGCACGCCGCAGGGCAGGGCGTTGGCCCTGGCCGAATGTGCCTGCGAAGGCATGAGCCTGTGGTGGGGCCTGGGCAGCGAGCGGATCGCACCTGGCCTGCTGCGTAGCCAGGGCCTGCCGCGCAGCGAGCAGTTCGCCGCGTTCCTGCTGGGCAGCGAGGCGAGACCAGCATGAGCCGCGTGCACTACAGCGCGGCCAGCTACAGCCATGTAGGCATGGTCCGCAAGATCAACGAAGACGCCTGCCTGGAGCTGACCTGGGATGGCCTGTGGGCCGTTGCCGACGGCATGGGTGGGCATGCCGCCGGCGACTATGTGAGCAGCCTGGCCGTGGACAGCCTGCGCCAGTTGCCGCTCATCGATGGGTTGGAGGATTTCACCCAGGCCCTGCGCGACACCTTGGCCCAGGTCAACAGCGCCGTACGCGAGGAGACCTTGCGCCGGGGCGTGGCGATGATGGGCAGCACGGTGGTGATCCTGGCCGCACGCGGCGACCGGGCGGTAGGCCTGTGGGCTGGTGACAGCCGCCTGTATCGGCTGCGCGATGGTCGCATCGAGCGCCTGTCGCACGACCACAGCTATGTCCAGGAACTGCAGGACAGCGGCCTGCTCAACGAGGCCGAAGCCCGCGTGCACCCGCGCGGCAACATCGTCACCCGCGCCATCGGCGTCGAGGACCAGCTCGAACTCCAGGCGGTGGATGTGCAGGTACAGCCGGGCGACACCTACCTGTTGTGCAGCGACGGCTTGAACAAGACCGCCGAAGACCACGAGATCGCCGACGTGCTCGGCCACGCCGACCCCTATCAGGTGGTCCGCAGCCTGGTGCACCTGGGGCTGACCCGTGGCGCCCCTGACAACATCACCGCCGTGGTGGTGAAGGCGAAATGAAGAGCACCCCGAACATGCAGATTCCCGGATTCGACATCGACAGCGAGATTGGCCAAGGCGCCATGGCCAGTGTCTACCTGGCCACCCAGCGCTCGCTGCAGCGCAAGGTGGCGCTGAAGGTGATGGCCGCGAGCCTTGCCGCCGACCCTACCTTCTGCGAGCGTTTCCTGCGCGAAGGGCGCACCCTGGCGCGGCTGGCGCACCCGCACATCGCCACCATCCATGACATCGGCAACGTCGGCGAGCTGTACTACATGGCCATGGAGTACCTGCCCAGCGGCACCCTCAAGGAGCGCATCGCCGCCGGGCTTGCACCCGAGCAGGGCTTGCTGTACGTGCGGCAGATCGCCCAGGCGCTGGGTTATGCCCACGGCCAGGGGTTGGTGCACCGCGACGTGAAACCGGCCAACATCCTGTTCCGCGCCGACGGCACGGCGGTGCTCTCGGACTTTGGCATCGCCAAGTCGCTGGATGACCGCACCCAGTTCACCCAGGCTGGCTTCGCCGTCGGCACCCCGAGCTACATGAGCCCGGAGCAGGCGCGGGGCATGGACATCGACGGCCGCGCCGACCTGTATGCGCTTGGGGTGGTGCTGTACGAGATCCTTGTCGGCGAGCTGCCCTACCGTGGCACCGATGCGTTGTCGACCGCACTGGCCCACCTGACCGAGCCACTACCGGAGCTGCCCATCGAGCACGGGCGCTACCAGGACATCCTGCGCGGGCTGCTGGCCAAGGACCCCGATCAACGCTTCGCCGATGCCGACGCGTTGCTGGCCGCACTCGACCGCTTGCCTGCCGATGACCAGGACAGCACAGTGATCCGGCCGTTGCCGGTCGCGATGCCGGGCAAGTCAGACCTTGGCGGCTTGACGCCGGTGTCCATCGATATTCCGCAGGCCACGGCCGAGCCGGTCGCCTCACCCACGCCTGCAAAGGAGCCGTCCCGGCCCAGGCCCGCTGCGCCGCCGAAACCAGCCTCGGGCATGCCGGCCAAGGCCATGCTGGCCGTGGCCATAGCCGCGGCGCTTGGCCTGGGCGCGACCTTGTTCTGGTTGCGCAGTGGCAGCGACCAACCGGATGTGCAGCCACCCGTGGCGCAAACCGCGAGCGAACCGTTGACGACAACCGCTCCACCGCCAGCGGCCAGCGAAGACGGCCGGCCTTTGTTGATGCCGGGCAAGAAAACCCTGTTCCAACGCGTGCTGAGCAAGCCCGAAGCGCAACTGCGCGCAGGGCCCGGTAACAGCGCGGGTGAACCGCTGCCGGCGTTCTCGGTGCTGTACGTGTACCAGCGCAAGGACATCGACGGCCAGCCCTGGCTGGAAGTGGGCGCCTCCAGCAGCGGCCAGCGCGACGGCTGGTTGCCTGCGGCACAAACCAGCGACTGGAAGCAAAGCCTGGTGCTGAAGTTTACCGAGCGTTCCGGCCGTTCACCGGTGATGTTCATGCGCCAGGCCGATGACCTGCAGCAACTGCTCGACGACACCGGCAAGGCCCGCGCCGACCTGCTCAAGGCGCAGAACGAGCCCGACCAGGTGCCCCAGGTGCTGGCCCTGGAGCCCGCCGCCAGCGCGGTGCCGCAGAACCAGTTCTACCTGATGCCGATCTTCGACTACCGCGAAAGCTTCGGCGCCGACGGCCAGCCGGTGCAGTTGCTCAACGTCGCCTCCATCGACCCCGGCAGCAGCGTTCGCAGCCAGGCGGCCACGGCTGCCGGTGCGGCCGTGGCAACGGACAACCGCTTCCGTACCGGCATCGTCCTGGTGGTCGACACGTCGGTGTCGATGCAACCCTACATCGACCGCGTGCGCCAGGTGGTCAGCGAACTGCAGGCGCAACTGGCTGCACGGGGCGAGCTGGGCAATGTCAGCTTCGGCCTGGTGGGCTTTCGCAACAGCGTCAAGCGCACTCCGGGCCTGGACTACCTGAGCAAGACCCTGGTCAGCCTGGAGGAGGGCCGCGACCCGGCGCGCTTCCTCAAGGCTGCCGCGCAGGTCAAGGCCACCAGCGTCTCCAGCCATTCGTTCAACGAAGATGCCTTTGCCGGCGTGATGCAGGCCGTGGAGGGCATGGACTGGTCGGGCTATGGCGGGCGCATCGTCCTGCTGGTCAGCGATGCCGGTGCCCTGCGCAAGAACGACCCTTACAGCAGCACACAGATGAACGAGGCCGAGGTTCGCCAGGCTGCGTTGAGCAAGCAGATCAGGATCTACGCCCTGCACCTGCGCACCCCGGCCGGTGCGAAAAACCATGGCGCTGCCGAAAGCCAGTACCGCGTGCTTACCGCCGACAGCAACCCGCAGATCGGTGACCTGTACGTGGCTGTGCCGGGCGGTGATGTGGGCGCCTTTGGCGAGCGCGTGCGCGAGATCGGCTCGACGTTCGCCGAACTGGTGCACCAGGTGCGTGAACAGCAGCCACAGCCGTTGCCCCAGTTGGGTTCGGGCGCGAGCCTGGCGGCGAAGTCCCAGGCGATCGGTTATGCCATGCACATGGACTTCCTCGGCCGTAACGGCGCCAGCCAGGCGCCGCAACTGGTCAGCGCCTGGGCCGCCGACCATGACCTGGCCAACCCGGCGTTGCCGAGCCTGCAGGTGTGCGTGATGCTGACCAAGCTGCAACTCAATGACCTGCAGCAGTCGCTGAAGCTGATCGTCGATGCCGCGCGCAAGACCCGCAGTTCGCCGGGTGATTTCTTCAACGAGATCGCCAGCGCGAGTGCCTACATGAGCCGCGATCCGGGGGCCCTGCGCAAGGGCGCAAACCTGGCCCAGGGCGGGGTACTGGGCGAATACCTCGAAGGCCTGCCGTACCGCAGCAAGTCCCTGAGCATGACCGAGGACCTGTGGCTGTCGCTGTCGGTGGCCGAACAGGAGGATTTCATCGACGAGCTGGATTCGAAGATCCGCCTGTACGAAACCTTCCACAACGACATGGCCAACTGGGTGCGCTTCGGCAAGGCCGAGCCGGGCGATGCCCTGTACCGTGTACCGCTGTCGACGCTGCCGTGATGATCAGCCTGCACGCGGTGCACAAGACGCGCGGCCAGGGTGCCCAGCGCTACAGCCTGCAGATCGACCGGCTGCAGCTGGCGGCAGGGGCACGGGTGGCCCTGGTTGGCCCCAGCGGCTGCGGCAAGAGTACCTTGCTCGACCTGCTGGCGCTGGTGCTGGCGCCGGATGCCGCCGAGGGCTTCGTCTTCGCCGGCACCGATGTGGCTGGCCTGTGGCGCCAGCGCCGCCTCGATCAGTTGGCGGCGCTGCGTAGCCGCCAGCTGGGCTATGTGCTGCAGGCCGGCGGATTGCTCGGTTTCCTCGATGTGCGTGGCAATATCAGCCTGCCACGGCAGCTGTTGGGGCTGGGCGAGGACGGCAGCGTCGAACGCCTGGCCGAGGCGCTGGACGTGCGTGACCAGCTGGCCAAGAAACCTGCCGCGTTGTCGCTGGGGCAACGTCAGCGGGTCAGCTGCGCCCGGGCCCTGGCGCATGCGCCGGCATTGTTGCTGGCCGACGAGCCTACCGCGGCGCTGGACCCGGTGAACGCCGAGCGGGTCATGCAGTTGCTGCTGCGCGAGGCACAGGCGCGCCAGGTGACCTGCGTGCTCGCCACCCATGACGAAGCGCTGGCGCGTCGGGCCGGGTTGAGCGTGCTGCGCATGGCCTGCCGGCGCGATGCCGACGGCGGCGTCACCGCCACCTTGGCGCAGGCCGTCTGATGCGCCCGTGGCTGATCGCCGGCCTGGCCTGGCAGGACTACCGCAACGATGCGCGGCTGTCGGCGTGCAGCGTGTTGGCGCTGGTCGCGGTGATCGCGCCGTTGCTGGTGCTGCTCGGTCTCAAGTTCGGCCTGGTCGGCAGCCTGACCGAGCGGCTGCAACGCGACCCGAGCGTACGCGAGATCATTCCCTTGGGCGGTGGCCGTTTCCGCGCCGATTTCATCGATGCCCTGGGGCAGCGACCGGACGTCGCCTTCGCCATCGCGCGGACCCGGCAGATCGCCGCCACTGCAGAGCTGCTGCTGCCTGCCAAGGGGCGTGCGGTAACCGTCGAGATGCTGCCGACCGCTGCCGGTGACCCCTTGTTGCAACAGGTGCCGCCGCCGCAGGGCCTGCAGCAGGTGGTACTGAGCTTTACCGCTGCCGAGAAGCTCGGTGCCGCTGCCGGTGATGAGCTGCAGGCCAGCTTCAGCCGGCAGCAGGCCGGCCAGGTGCAATGGCGCCAGACGCGCCTGCAGGTAGCTGCCGTGCTGCCGTTGGCGGCGTTCGAGCGCGATGGCCTGTTTGCTTCCCTGGCCCTGCTCGAAGCGGTCGAGGACTACCGCGACGGGCGCGGCGTGCCGGCGCTGGGCTGGCCGGGCGAGGCCGCAGGCAATGATGCGCAGCGGATATACCCGGCGTTTCGCCTGTATGCCCGTGGGCTGGCTGATGTCGAGACGCTGCGCGCCTACTTTGCCGAACGCAAGTGGCTGGTATCGACCCAGGCAGCGCAGATCGCCCAGGTGCAGGCCCTGAGCCGCAACCTTGACCTGGTGTTCTGGATCATCACCAGCCTGGCCGTGGCCGGTGCCGTGGCAGCCATCGCCGCTGGCGCGGTGGCGGCGGTACAGCGTAAGCAGCGTGAGCTGGCGGTGCTGCGCCTGCTGGGGTTCGGCACCGCCGCGCTGCTGCTGTTCGTGGTGCTGCAGGCGCTGTACAGCGGCGTGCTGGCGGCCGCAGTTGCCGGCGGCCTGTATTTGCTGGCCGAGCAGGGCCTCAACCGGATCTTCACGCAGGTGCCAGGCGAATACGCCAGCCATCTGTTGCCCATGCATTACTTCGTTGCGTTGTCTGCGGTGCTGCTGGCCAGCACAGCCGCTGCTGCCCTGGGTGGCTGGCGGGTGGCGCGCATCGATGCCAGTCAAGGAATCCGTGATGTCTGAACTTCGCCTCGGGGCTACGGCCCTGCTTCTGACCACGCTGGGCCTGGCGGCCTGTTCGCCGGGTACCGACGAGCCGCCTGCCAAGTCGGCCAAGCCGGCCAACGCCGCTGCCGCCAGCGCCCCGGCACAGCCGGTCGACACCAGCAAGCTGGACAACCCCAAGCCCTTGCCGGGCGACGTCAGCCTGCCGCTGCCATGTGGCGGCGAACTGGTACTGCGCAGCGTCTACGTGCTGGCCCAGGGCAGCCTGGACGACCGCGAGGTCAACCTCGGCTACCCGTTCAGCGAGGGCGAGGCCGGCTACCAGCAGTCGTTCATTTCCGGTTATCGGCGTGACTTCATCAATGGCCAGTTCAGCCTCCAGGACCTTTCGCCCGCCTGGCAGAAGGCTGTCGCCCCCAACCTGCCCGAACTCGACCAGGCTGGCCCGCTCAAGCCGATGATGTATTTCATTGGCAAATACGAGGTCAGCGCCCGGCAGTATGCCCAGGTGATGGCTCAGGCCCAGTCGCTGGCCAGCGGCGAGGCGGCGCCGGCCTGCCAGCCCGATACCACGGCGGCGGGGCGCCTGCCCAAGGTCAAGCTGTCGCGTTTCGAGGCCGAGCGCTTTGCCGCGGTCTACAGTGCCTGGCTGCTCAAGCATCACCGTGACTTGCTGCCGGTCAGTGGCCGGGGCAGCAAGGCCGAGGACGGCGGGGTCGGTTTTGTGCGCCTGCCCACCGAAGTGGAGTGGGAGTTCGCTGCCCGTGGCGGCTCTGCGGTAAGCCGCCAGGAACTGGAAGGGCGGCTGTTCCCGCGCAAGGTCCAGGGTAGTGACAGCGACGGGCCGCTTGGCGACTGGGCAGTGTTCAACCAGGTGGCTGGCGGCACCGGGCAGGCCGCACGCCTGATGCCGATCGGTACCCGGCTGCCGAACCCGCTGGGGCTGTTCGATGTGATCGGCAATGCCGCCGAAATGGTTCAGGAGTCGTTCCAGCTGGTGCATGCCGGCCGCTTGCAAGGCGCCTATGGCGGTTTCGTGGTCAAGGGCGGCAACTACCTGGAAGGCGAGGGCACGCTGTTTACCGGCATGCGCCGCGAGTACCCGCTGTTCGGCGCTGACGGTACCGAACAGCGCAACGAGACCACGGGCTTCCGGGTGGCCATCGGCGCCTTGTCGGCACCCCGTTCGCGTTACCAGGAACTGTTCGAGCAGTGGCAAAAGGAAGGGCGCCTGGCCAGCCTGACCGACGATATTGATGCCGTGCAGGACCCGACCAAGCGCCTGGACAGCATCATCGCCGCCACCGCCGACCCGCGCCAGCAGGCCGAGCTGGGGCTGGTCAACGAAGAACTCAAGCGCAGCGTTTCGCTGATTGGTCGCCAGCGCGAAGAGGCTGCCGGCAACCTGATCCAGTCCGCCGCGCTGGTGGCCGAGACCATCAACAACTACAACATTCGCCTGACCAACCTGCGCAACACCCAGGCCGAGGCCAAGGCGCGTGGCGACCAGACCACCGTGAGCATGTACGCCGCAGCCATCACCAACGGCCGCGCCGCCCTCGATGGCGCCGTGGCGATCTACATCGACAACCTGGCCAGTGGTACGCGCTACACCGATACGGTGATCCAGGCGCAGTTCCAGCGGGTCAAGGAAGAACTCAATCGCAAGCCGGTCCTGGGCAAGAGCCTGGTGAGCCGCGCGACCCTGTTCGTTCGCCATGTTGGGGAGTACCGCCAGAACCGGCGGGCCGACCCGGCAACGATCCTCAAGGAGCTCCTGGCATCGGCCGCCGCGCGGCCTTCGTAGTGGCTTCTGCCTGACGCAACCGCGGGGTGGCATGAAGCCCCCCGTTTTAACCACCCACGTGAGAAAGTGACATGTTAAAGACCATCTTCACGGCTACCCATGCCCGTTCCGCCCTGCTGCTCGCCGCCGGTTTCAGCACTGTCCTGCTGGCGGGCTGCTCCAGCTCTCCGGTGTCCAAGGTTGGTGCCACGACCAAGGTCGAGTACTACCCGAGCTGCTACGAGCCCGTGCAGCACCTGCGCTCCACCGACGGTGACATGACCCGCTCGGTTGCCACAGGCGCCGTCATCGGGGCCCTCGGCGGTGCCTTGACCGGCGCCTTGGTCGACGGCGACAACCGCGGCCGCAATGCTGCCATCGGTGCGGCGGGTGGTGCCCTGGTGGGCGGTGCGGCCGGTTACTACACCGAGCGCCAGAAGCAGATCAGTGACGACAAGCAGCGCATTGCCTCGTACGCCACCGACATCGACAAGAGCGCTGCCGACCTGGACCGCACCACGGCCTATGCCAAGGCTTCGCAAAGCTGCTACCAGCGTGAGTTCACCAGCCTGATCGACGGCCGCAAGGCCAACCGCATCAACGACACCGAAGGGCGCAAGCGCCTGGCCGAGATCGTCTCGGGCCTGCAGGAGTCGAACAAGCTGCTGGCCACCGTCAACGGCCGCGTTGCGGAAAACCTCGACAACTACACCCAGGCCTACGAGCAGGACCTCAAGCAGGTTGGTGTGGCTCGTACCGATGTGGCAACCGTGGCTGAGCCGCCCAAGACCACCACTGGCAAGAAGAAGACCCAGGCCGTCAAGGTGAACACGAACGTGCCGCAAGAGGCGGTCGCCACCGAGAAGACCCTGCAGAAGGCCACTACCAAGAAAGCCGAAGCCCAGCAGGTGGCCAATGCTGGCGTCGACCAGGTCAACAAGATGTGCCGCAGCCCCGACATGGGTGACTGGGCGCCGGTGCCTTGCCCGAACGTGTAACCCACGCTCCGTTGCGCTCGCGCCGGTGCACGTGCAGCCCCTGGCAGGTCGCCTGACCTGCACGGGGCGTGCGTGGGCCGGCGCAGCGGCTTTTCGAATCAAGGAGAGTTGTCGTGACTGATCTGATGTCCGGCGCCCTGGGCGGCTACCGGCAGCAAATGGCGCGTCAGCGGCTGTTGTTGACCGTCGACCAGCAGAAGCTGTTCAGGGCCATCGATGCCGACCCGGGTATCGTGGGTGCTGGTGTTGTCTATATCGATGCCGAGTACAACGTGATCGTCCTGCGCGAATTCAAGCCTATCTGCAGCATTGCGCCCAAGCGTGTGATTCTGCAGGAGGCAGCACCTTACAAGTCACCTGAACAGTTCATGACCCAGCTGCAAACCGGCGCGCGTGAGCGCAAGGTGATGGCAGAGGCCGTGAACGCCAGTCTGGGTTGCCTCTCGGCCTATCTTGGTTGGGTCGTCATGTTCAGTGGCACCATTGCCGTACCGTTCACTGGCGGCGCCAGCATGGTGTTGACGGCGGTCGGTTATGCCGCCGCGGCTGCGGGTACCGGGCAGTGCATGATGGGCGGGTACCGAGTGTTCAACGAAGTGTTCGACCCAGGGCAGAACGACTGGCTCGACAGTAACGACACGGTCCAGACCGTGATGAGCATACTGGACGGCGTCGCGCTGGCAGGTGTGGGCGCATCGAGCCTGAACACCGTGCGGTTCCTGCAGGCTCGCAAAGCGGCTACCGGCAAGGGCTGGAGGGAGCTATTCCATAGCCTGTCGCGGCAGCAACGCAAGGCGCTGGCCGAGGAGCTTCTGCTCATCAAGCATCCGTCGCTCACTGCCAAGCAGCTCAAACTGAAGCAAGCGGCGGGTACTGCGATCAAACGTTTTACCCCTACCGAAATTCAGCATGCCACGCGTACCTTGATCAAAGACTCGATAGGCGGCTTGTCGGGCTTTGGCAGCAGTAGCTTCGTGCAATCGGTTGCCGTTGGGCTTTACGAGGAGATTACCGAGTGACCCGTGACCAGGAGCTGCAAGCGTTTCTTTCCCGTTATTTCGGCGTGTTCATTGCCGAGTTTTTCTTTTCCTGCATGGCGCTGGGCGGCACCGTCTCGCTGGTGTTCTCCACCTATATGCGCAGCTCAGACCCTGAACTCTCGGTGATGGTGCTGGCGGCAGCCGGTGTACTGAGCGTCGCCTCGCATATCGCCATGGTGCGTGGCTTTGCCTGGGGCGTGCGCGGTGTGATCGGCATCCTCGTGGTTGCCTTGCTCGCCGCATTGCCCAGCTACGGTTATCGCCCGCACATGGGGGCGTACATTTCCGTCCTGGTGTTCGGTTTGCTGGCTCTGCTGATCATCAACAGCCAGCGTTACCGCGAGATGCGCGTGCGCCTGGTGGAGTATCGGGACATCCGTAAATTCAACCGTCGCGCGGCTAAAACCTCCAAATGACACCTTTCTCTGATGTAACGAGGGGATCGGGATGAATCTGCGCCGAAAGCGTACCTGGCTCGGTGGTTTGCTATTGCCCTTGCTCGTTGCTTGCAATGGCCATAAGGTCGAGCGTGTCGTGGTCTATGAGAATAACGTCCATCACTGGCGCATCGAGCACGTGGTGGAGCAGAACTGGCCGGTGGGGCCTCGCCAGTATTATCAGGTGTTTCTCAAGGACCGCCTGCTGATCCTGCCTGCCAATGTGTTCAACGACGAGCGCGACATTAGTGAGTTCGTTGCTGCGGGCGGTTTCGACATCAGCAACTGGCGCAACGACACGATCATCGTGGCGTTCGAGAACGTGCAAAAGCGCGAAGGTGGCAACGAGCATTTTGTCCGCTCGCTGATGATCACCCCGGAGTACAAGGAAGGGGAGGTGATACTGAGCGACATGGCGAGCCATATGCAGATCGTGGTGCAGCGGGTGGAGCCGGTTGGGGAGGGGAAGTAGCAGGGCAGTGGTGTTGTAGGCAAGCAAATGAACTAGCTGTGGATGTCACCGGCATTTGTGGGAGCGGGCAAGCCCGCGAAGCGCGCCTTGGTGGATGGCACCGGCTGCGCCGGTGTTCGCGGCTAAAGCCGCTCCCACAGGTACAGCGTGATCCCGAAGCCAGCGCAGTACCTGTGGGAGCGGGCAAGCCCGCGAAGCAGGCGACGCGGTGCATGGCACCGGCTGCGCCGGTGTTCGCGGCCACGGCCGCTCCCACAGGTACAGCGTTAACCCGAAGCCAGCGCAGTACCTGTGGGAGCGGGCAAGCCCGCGAAGCAGGTGACGCGGTGGATGGCACCGGCTGCGCCGGTGTTCGCGGCCACGGCCGCTCCCACAGGTACAGCGTGATCCCGAAGCCAGCGCAATACCTGTGGGAGCGGGCAAGCCCGCGAAGCAGGCGACGCGGTGTATGGCACCGGCTGCGCCGGTGTTCGCGGCCACGGCCGCTCCCACAGGTACAGCGTGATCCCGAAGCCTGCGCAGTACCTGTGGGAGCGGGCAAGCCCGCGAAGCAGGCGACGCGGTGCATGGCACCGGCTGCGCCGGTGTTCGCGGCTAAAGCCGCTCCCACAGGTACAGCGTGATCCTGAAGCCAGCGCATTACCTGCGGGAGCGGGCAAGCCCGCGAATCAGGCGACGCGGTGCATGGCACCGGCTGCGCCGGTGTTCGCGGCTAAAGCCGCTCCCACAGGTACAGCGTGATCCTGAAGCCGGCGCATTACCTGCGGGAGCGGGCAAGCCCGCGAAGCAGGCGACGCGGTGCATGGCACCGGCTGCGCCGGTGTTCGCGGCCACGGCCGCTCCCACAGGTACAGCGTGATCCCGAAGCCAGCGCAATACCTGTGGGAGCGGGCAAGCCCGCGAAGCAGGCGACGCGGTGTATGGCACCGGCTGCGCCGGTGTTCGCGGCCACGGCCGCTCCCACAGGTACAGCGTGATCCCGAAGCCTGCGCAGTACCTGTGGGAGCGGGCAAGCCCGCGAAGCAGGCGACGCGGTGCATGGCACCGGCTGCGCCGGTGTTCGCGGCTAAAGCCGCTCCCACAGGTACAGCGTGATCCTGAAGCCAGCGCATTACCTGCGGGAGCGGGCAAGCCCGCGAATCAGGCGACGCGGTGCATGGCACCGGCTGCGCCGGTGTTCGCGGCTAAAGCCGCTCCCACAGGTACAGCGTGATCCTGAAGCCGGCGCATTACCTGCGGGAGCGGGCAAGCCCGCGAAGCAGGCGACGCGGTGCATGGCACCGGCTGCGCCGGTGTTCGCGGCCACGGCCGCTCCCACAGGTACAGCGTGATCCCGAAGCCAGCGCAATACCTGTGGGAGCGGGCAAGCCCGCGAAGTAGGCGACGCGGTGTATGGCACCGGCTGCGCCGGTGTTCGCGGCTAAAGCCGCTCCCACAGGTACAGCGTTAACCCGAAGCCAGCGCAGTACCTGTGGGAGCGGGTTCACCCGCGAAGAGGCCCGCCCAGGCAAAACCGCCGCTTAAACCCCATGCAACCGCAGCGCCCGCTGCGCACACTCCCGCCAACTCAACTTCGGCTTCTCTACCGGCAGCAGCTGTTGCACTTCCCCAGCCAGCACCACCGGCATATCCCGCATCCTCACCCAAGGCTCACTCTGCCAATACAACAACGTCGCGCTCCGCCCCCCAGGCCAGCACATCTGCCCCAGTCGCGGGACATCCTCCACCCCGTCCTCCTGCCTATCACGCAGCACCGCCACCACCTCATGCGTCAGCCACCAGCGCAAATGCCGGTTCTCCGGCACATGGTGATGCGCCAACAAGGTATACGCCCCGGATTCGCTGACCATCGTGGTTTCCTGATACTTGCCATAGCGCAGCAACTGCACGGAGCGGTACTGATCCGGGTCGAGCTTGCGCATGCAGTGTTCGTCGTAGAAGTGCCCGCTCAGCCGGCCGAGTTCGTGGGCGCAGAACCAGGCTTGGGATTCGAGCCAGAGGGTGTGGAGGGGGCGGTTGTGGCGGGTGAAGAGGGTAGGTGTATTGAAACTGTCCATCTTGGCCATCCTGATTTGGAGAGCCGCTGCTAACGGGAACGGAATACCGCTGCGTGAGCGTTCTTAAGCGCCGACAGACGTTATCGCGACGCTACAAAAGTCACAATGAGAACCTTGTAGGAAGCTTCCTCTTCGGCTTTTCCCGGCCAATAAAAAAGGCTGCCAATCGGCAGCCTTCTCTATGCTCGCTCGGATATCAATCCCAGCTCAATGCCCCACCAGTCTGGTACTCGATCACGCGGGTCTCGAAGAAGTTCTTCTCTTTCTTCAAGTCCATGATCTCGCTCATCCACGGGAACGGGTTGGTAGTCCCTGGGTACTCTTCCTTCAGACCAATCTGGGTCAGGCGACGGTTGGCGATGAACTTGAGGTAGTCCTCCATCATTGCTGCGTTCATGCCCAGCACGCCGCGTGGCATGGTGTCACGGGCGTATTCGATCTCCAGCTGGGTCCCTTGCAGGATCATCTGGGTCGCTTCTTCCTTCATCGCCGCGTCCCACAGGTGCGGGTTCTCGATCTTGATCTGGTTGATCACGTCGATACCGAAGTTCAGGTGCATCGACTCGTCACGCAGGATGTACTGGAACTGCTCGGCCACGCCGGTCATCTTGTTGCGGCGGCCCATGGACAGGATCTGGGTGAAGCCGCAGTAGAAGAAGATGCCTTCCAGTACGCAGTAGTAGGCGATCAGGTTGCGCAGCAGCTCTTTGTCGGTTTCGACGGTGCCGGTGTTGAATTCCGGATCGGAGATGGCGCGGGTGTACTTCAGGCCCCAGGCGGCTTTCTTCGCTACCGACGGGATCTCGTGGTACATGTTGAAGATCTCGCCTTCATCCATGCCCAGCGACTCGATGCAGTACTGGTAGGCGTGGGTGTGGATCGCCTCTTCGAAGGCCTGGCGCAGGATGTACTGGCGGCACTCCGGGTTGGTGATCAGGCGGTACACGGCCAGGGCCAGGTTGTTGGCTACCAGCGAGTCGGCAGTGGAGAAGAAGCCGAGGTTGCGCATGACGATGCGACGCTCGTCTTCGGTCAGGCCGTCCATGCTCTTCCACAGGGCGATGTCGGCGGTCATGTTGACCTCTTGCGGCATCCAGTGGTTGGCGCAGCCGTCCAGGTACTTCTGCCAGGCCCAGTCGTACTTGAACGGTACCAGCTGGTTGAGGTCGGCGCGGCAGTTGATCATGCGCTTTTCGTCAACACGCACGCGGGCGCCGGAGCCTTCCAGCTCGGCCAGGCCTTCGGCGATGTCGAGGTCGTTCAGGGCAGCCTTGGCGCGCTTGACGGCGTCGGAGTCGTCGGCGGTGGCGGCACGGGCTTCCAGGGCGGCGGCACCACCGGCGCTGTCGAGCTTGTCGAGGGTGGCGGCGGCAGCGGCCTGCGCAGGGGTGTTGCCTTTGGCGGCTACTTCGCCGTCTTCTTTATCGAATTCGTCCCAACTCAGCATGGTGAGATTCTCCTGCTTGAGGGCCATCTATCAAGTATGGCCGGTGGATCTTGGTTGCGGTGCGGTGCACGCAAATCTGAGGTGCCCGAAAAGGGCTGGCCGCGGCTTTGTAGCCACGGCTTGTTGTGTCTGGCTGTGGAGAGGCGGCGGGAGTGCCGGCCTCATCGCGGGTGAACCCGCTCCCACAGGGTCCGCAGTGGTGCGGAAAACGCGTTGAGGCTTCCCGCAGGAAGCCTCGGCCTGGCCTTACTGGCAGGCTTCGCAGTCAGGCTCGTCGATCGCGCAGGCCTTCGGCACTGGCGCAGGGCCGGCTGCCTGGACCGGGGCGCTGTCGCCACCGCTGGAAACGGCGTTGAGCTTGCCGGTGTTGATGGTCGACTTCTCGGTGCTGGTCGCGGCCAGGGCACGGAGGTAGTAGGTGGTCTTCAGACCACGGTACCAGGCCATGCGGTAGGTAACGTCCAGCTTCTTGCCCGAGGCGCCGGCGATGTACAGGTTCAGCGACTGGGCCTGGTCGATCCACTTCTGGCGACGCGAGGCGGCATCGACGATCCACTTGGTCTCGACTTCGAACGCGGTGGCGTACAGGTCCTTCAGCTCTTGCGGGATACGCTCGATCTGCTGCACCGAACCGTCGTAGTACTTCAGGTCGTTGATCATTACCGAGTCCCACAGGCCACGGGCCTTCAGGTCGCGGACCAGGTACGGGTTGATCACGGTGAACTCGCCCGACAGGTTCGATTTCACGTACAGGTTCTGGTAGGTCGGCTCGATGGACTGCGACACGCCGGTGATGTTGGCGATGGTCGCGGTCGGCGCGATGGCCATGATGTTCGAGTTACGAATACCTTTCTTGACGCGCTCGCGCACCGGGGCCCAGTCCAGGGACTCTTCCAGGTTGACGTCGATGTACTTGGCGCCACGGGCCTCGATCAGGATCTGTTGCGAATCCAGCGGCAGGATGCCCTTGGACCACAGCGAACCCTGGAAGGTCTCGTACGCACCGCGCTCGTCGGCCAGGTCGCAGGACGCCTGGATGGCGTAGAAGCTGACCGCTTCCATCGACTTGTCGGCGAACTCGACGGCAGCATCGGAGCCGTACGGAATGTGCTGCAGGTACAGCGCATCCTGGAAGCCCATGATGCCCAGGCCGACCGGGCGGTGCTTGAAGTTCGAGTTACGCGCTTGCGGCACCGAGTAGTAGTTGATGTCGATCACGTTGTCGAGCATGCGCACGGCGGTGTTCACGGTGCGTTGCAGCTTGGCGGTGTCCAGCTTGCCGTCGACGATGTGGTTCGGCAGGTTGATCGAGCCCAGGTTGCAGACCGCGATCTCGTCCTTGTTGGTGTTCAGGGTGATCTCGGTGCACAGGTTCGAGCTGTGGACCACGCCCACGTGCTGCTGCGGCGAGCGCAGGTTGCACGGGTCCTTGAAGGTCAGCCACGGGTGGCCGGTCTCGAACAGCATCGACAGCATCTTGCGCCACAGGTCTTTGGCCTGGATGGTCTTGAACACCTTGATCTTGTTGTACTCGGTCAGGGCTTCGTAGTACTCGTAGCGCTCTTCGAAGGCCTTGCCGGTCAGGTCGTGCAGGTCTGGCACTTCCGAAGGCGAGAACAGGGTCCACTTGCCGTCATCGAAGACACGCTTCATGAACAGGTCAGGAATCCAATTGGCGGTGTTCATGTCGTGGGTACGACGACGGTCATCACCAGTGTTCTTGCGCAGCTCGATGAATTCTTCGATGTCCAGGTGCCAGGTTTCCAGGTAGGCACACACGGCGCCCTTGCGCTTGCCACCCTGGTTGACGGCAACGGCGGTGTCGTTGACCACTTTCAGGAACGGAACCACGCCCTGCGACTTGCCGTTGGTGCCCTTGATGTAGGAGCCCAGTGCACGCACAGGGGTCCAGTCGTTGCCCAGGCCACCGGCGAATTTCGACAGCATGGCGTTGTCGTGGATCGCGTGGTAGATGCCCGACAGGTCGTCCGGCACGGTGGTCAGGTAGCAGCTGGACAGCTGCGGGCGCAGGGTGCCGGCGTTGAACAGGGTCGGGGTCGAGGCCATGTAGTCGAAGGACGACAACAGGTTGTAGAACTCGATGGCACGGGCTTCTTTGTCTTTCTCTTCCAGCGCCAGGCCCATGGCCACACGCATGAAGAACACCTGTGGCAGCTCGAAGCGCACGCCATCCTTGTGGATGAAGTAGCGGTCGTACAGGGTCTGCAGGCCCAGGTAGGTGAATTGCTGGTCACGCTCGTGGTCGATGGCCTTGCCCAGGCGGTCCAGGTCGTAGCCTTTCAGGGCCGGGTCCAGCAGCTCGAACTCGACGCCTTTGTCGATGTAGGCCGGCAGGGCCTTGGCGTACAGGTCGGCCATTTCGTGGTGGGTGGCGCTCTCGGCCACGTTCAGGAAGCCCAGGCCTTCGGCGCGCAGGGTGTCCATCAGCAGGCGGGCGGTAACGAACGAGTAGTTCGGCTCGCGCTCGACCAGGGTACGGGCGGTCATCACCAGGGCGGTGTTGACGTCCTTGATGGCCACGCCGTCGTACAGGTTCTTCAGGGTGTCGCGCTGGATCAGGTCGCCATCGACTTCGGCCAGGCCTTCGCAGGCTTCGCTGATGATGGTGTTCAGGCGGGCCATGTCGAGCGGCGCCAGGCTGCCGTCGGCCAGAGTGATGCGGATGCTTGGGTGCGGCTCGACCACGGACTCGGTGTTGACGCGGGTGGCACGCTCCTTGGCGCGCTGCTCGCGATAGATCACGTAGTCACGGGCGACTTTCTGCTCGCCGGCGCGCATCAGGGCCAGTTCGACCTGGTCCTGGATTTCTTCGATGTGGATGGTGCCACCCGATGGCATGCGACGCTTGAACGTGGCGGTGACCTGCTCGGTCAGGCGCGCGACGGTGTCGTGGATGCGCGACGAAGCGGCGGCGGTGCCGCCTTCAACTGCGAGGAACGCCTTGGTGATGGCCACGGTGATCTTGTCGTCGGTGTAGGGGACGACAGTGCCGTTACGCTTGATCACACGCAGTTGGCCGGGAGCGGTGGCGGCCAGATCCTGGTTGGAATCGGCGGCCTGCGGCACCTTGGCCTGCGGGTTCTCGCGAGTTGTGTCGGTTTGCATGGGTGGGTGTCTCCACAGTTTCTATATTGTTCAGGCGCCTTTTGGGCGCCCACCGTTCCGTCCACTTGCTCGATGGCCCGGCGGGGATGGGCAATGCATGCGCATCCGCCCGCGCGGGCGTACCAACTTCGGGACAGACTCAGGAATAAGGGCAATTGGCTCGCCGCTCCCTGGCCGAAGTCAAAGGTTCTGGGCCGGGCCCAAAAACTGTTGCTGATGGATGCCAGGCCTGGCCTGTAACACCCATACCCGAACAAGGCCCT
This sequence comes from Pseudomonas sp. B23(2017), assembly GCF_002113725.1. Classification (NCBI taxonomy): domain Bacteria; kingdom Pseudomonadati; phylum Pseudomonadota; class Gammaproteobacteria; order Pseudomonadales; family Pseudomonadaceae; genus Pseudomonas; species Pseudomonas sp. B23(2017). The sequence continues at coordinate 54,604 of NZ_NEJM01000014.1, forward strand.
GGAAGGGCTTGCCTCGGTCGCCTCCGCAGGAGCGGTTTGGCTGCTGGAATCACTTGAAGTTCACCCGAAAAAATCGCTTGATTTTGCGGGTTGACTTTTGTGTGTGATTTTGCACGAACCCCTATATCTAGTGGTTCGCTGCGATCGGGATACAAGATAATGCGGTATCGGGGGCTTTGCAAGGCGAGCGCCTGTGGATAACTTGTGCGTACTTTGTGAGTGAATGGTGGGTATTCGCTGTAGGCCTTGTGCCAAGTGGTTTGCAGTATTTTTCTGCGCCTTGCTGCCCCGGGGCAGAATTTTTCGGGCGCGAACCCTATCACAAAAAACGGTTCAGTCTAGGGGCTGCTGGCAGGTTGGCAGTACCGGATGGCAGCCGTAGTATTCCGAGGGGATGTTGCTTTTTGGTTAAAGGGTTATGTTGCCTGTGCTGGCCCTTTCGCGGGTGAACCCGCTCCCACAGGTATTGCACAGGCTTCGAAAGCGGCTCGGTCCCTGTGGGAGCGGGCTCACCCGCGAAGGGGCCGGCACAGGCCACAGAAAAACAACAAACAAAGGCACAAGCCATGGACCACCCCGCACCCCGCATCCTCATCGTCGAAGACGACCAGCGCCTGGCCGAGCTCACCGCCGAGTACCTGCAGGCCAACGGCTACGAAGTCAGCGTCGAGGGCGATGGCGCCCGCGCCGCGCGGCGCATCGTCGACAGCCAGCCCGACCTGGTCATTCTCGACCTGATGCTGCCCGGTGAGGACGGCCTGAGCATCTGCCGCCGGGTGCGCAGCCAGTACCCCGGCCCGATCCTCATGCTGACCGCCCGCAGCGATGAACTCGACCAGGTCCAGGGCCTGGACCTGGGGGCTGACGACTACGTCTGCAAACCCGTACGCCCACGCCTGCTGCTGGCACGCATTCAGGCCCTGCTGCGCCGCAGCGAAGCACCGGACAGCAAGCGCCAGGACCTGGCCTTCGGCGCGCTGCGCATCGACAATCGCCTGCGCGAGGCGCGTCTGGGGGAACAGCTGATCGAGCTGACCGGCGCCGAATTCGACCTGCTCTGGCTGTTGGCCAGCAACGCCGGGCGGGTGCTGACGCGCGAGCAGATCTTCACCGCGCTACGTGGCGTCGGCTACGACGGCCAGGACCGCTCCATCGACATACGCATCTCCAGGATCCGCCCCAAGATCGGCGACGACCCGCTCCAGCCAAGGCTGATCAAGACCCTGCGCAGCAAGGGCTACCTGTTCGTCGGCGAGGCCCCATGAACAACTCGATCTTCCTGCGCATCTATGGCGGCATGCTGGCCGTGCTGGTGCTGGTGGCCCTGCTCGGGGTGCTCAGCCTGCACCTGGTCAACGAAGTGCGTGCCGCCCAGCACCGCGAGGGCCTGGCCCAGGGTACCTTCAGCCTGATGGCCGACAACCTGGCGCTGCAGAACGACACCGAACGCAAGCGCTCGCTGCTGATCTGGGAGCGCCTGCTCGGCGTGCCGCTGGCGCTGCAACCGATGACCGCGCGCACACTCGATGGCGGCCAGCGGGCGCGCCTGTACCGCGGCCTGGTGGTGGTCGAGAAGACCGGCCCGCATGCGGCCCAGGTGCTGCGCAAGGTCGGCCAGGAAGACCTGATGCTGGTAGCGCAGATCAAACAGATCAGCGAGCAACTGGCGCGGGCCACCCTCTATCTGCTGGCCGACGAACTGGTGCGCTACCCGGTGACCGAACAGCAGCAGCGCCTGGCGCAGATCAAGAAAGAAAAGGGCTTCGGCTTTGGCGTGGCCCTGCAGCGCATCGAGCGGGTGAGCCTGGACGATGACCAGCGGCGCCGGGTCGAGGAGGGCGACACGGTCATGGCCCTGGGCAAGGATGGTGACTCGATCCGCGTGTTCGCCGGGCTGGCGGGTTCGCCCTGGGTGCTGGAAATCGGCCCGCTGTACCAGCTCAACCCGTATCCGCCGCAGTTGCTGGTCCTGATCACCTTTCTTGGCCTGTGCCTGATCGGCCTGGTGGTCTATCTGCTGGTGCGCCAACTGGAGCGGCGTGTGTCGGGCCTGGAGATTGCCGCCACGCGCATCGCCCAGGGCAGCCTGGACACCCGTGTACCGGCCGGCGACGCCGACTCGGTGGGGCGCCTGGCCGCGGCCTTCAACGGCATGGCCGAGCACCTGCAGCGCTCGCTGACCATGCAGCGCGAGCTGGTGCGGGCGGTTTCCCACGAGCTGCGCACGCCGGTGGCACGCCTGCGCTTTGGCCTGGAGATGATCGAAAGTGCCACCACCGAGCAGGCCCGCGCCAAGCACCTGGCGGGCATGGACGGCGATATCCAGGACCTCGACAAGTTGGTCGACGAGATGCTCACCTACGCCCGCCTGGAGCAGGGCGCACCGGCGCTGAAGTTCGAGCGGGTAGACCTGGACGCCTTGCTCGACCGGGTGATCGAAGAGCTTGCGCCGCTGCGTGCCGAGGTACGGGTGGTGCGCGGTGAGTGCCAGGGCGCCGATGGCGAAGGCGCCTGGGTCGAAGCCGAACCGCGCTATCTGCACCGGGCCCTGCAGAACCTGGTGGGTAACGCCATGCGCCACGCAGAGGCCGAGGTGCGCCTGAGCTACCAGTTGGGGCAGCAACGCTGCCGCATCGACGTGGAGGATGACGGCCCGGGCATCCCCGAGGGCGTCTGGGACCGCATCTTCACACCGTTCACCCGCCTCGACGACAGCCGTACCCGCGCCTCGGGCGGGCATGGCTTGGGCCTGTCTATCGTGCGGCGGATCATCTACTGGCACGCGGGGCGGGCCACGGTGGGGCGCAGCGCCGCGCTGGGCGGTGCCTGCTTCAGCCTGAACTGGCCACGGCAGCAGGCACCGTCGTGACGGTCAGACGCTGACCAGGCTGAGCAGGTGGCCGTCCTGCAGGCAGAACTGGCCCTGCAGTTCGGCGCCATGCCGCCACTGCGGCGACAGGTCGGTGAGCAGGCGCAGGCGGGCCAGGCCTTCGGCGGACCAGTCCAGCACTTCGGCGTGCTCGAAGTAGAAGCGCTGGCGGGTCAGCGGGTAGAGCGTCTTGAACAGGCTTTCCTTCAGCGAGAAGGTCAGGGTGACGGCAAGGCCGAGCTGGCGGCGGTCCAGGCGCTCGAGTTCGGGCGGGGTGAGGATTTCGCCCATCAGCCGTTCGGCACGCTGGTCATCCAGCAGTGCTTCCTGATCCAGGCCCAGGCCCTGGCAACTGCCCTCGGCAGCAACCACGGCGGCAGCCCAGCCTTTGCCGTGGGTGATCGAGCCGTGGATGCCGGCGGGCCAGATGGGCGAACGGTCCTCGTGGGTACCGGGCACGTAGTCACGGCCGTCCAGGCGCTGCAGCGCGGCGCGGGCACATACCCGGCCGGCCAGGTACTCGGCCTGGCGCTTGGCCACCGAGCGCTGCAGGCTGGCGCCTGGCACGACGCCGGCGCGCTGGAAGTCGTCGGGTGCCAGGCGGGCGGGGTCGAAGTAGCAACTGACCAGCACCGCGCCGGGTAGTGGGCGGGGCAGGGGCCAGTGGTGCTGGAGCGGGGCGCAGCAGGCGGGGAGTGTGTTCATGGGGGGTATTGTGCCAGCTGTACGGGCACTAAGGGAGCCAGCGTGGCAATGCATCCTTGTGGGAGCGGCCTTGCGTCGCGAAAGGGGCGCGCAGCGCCCCCCGGCGATTTTGCAGAACTGCTGAGATCCTGGGGCCGCTTCGCGCCCCTTTCGCGACGCAAGGCCGCTCCCACATCGGCCCCGGCACTCCTTACTTGAACACCTTCTTGAAGAACGCCTGCATATCCGACCAGGAACTGGCATCCGCCGCCTGGTCATAGGCAATATCCGGCCCGCCATGTTCACCGTGCCCCATGCGGTCCGAATCCGGGTTGCTGAACCCGTGCTTGGCCCCGGGAATACTGACGAACTGGTAGTTGACCTTGGCTGCATCCATTTCCGCCTTGAACGCTTCCACCTGCTGCTCGGTCACCAGGGTGTCCGCCGCACCATGCTCCACCAGGATATCGGCCCGCACCACGCCCGGCCTGGCCGGTGTCTGCGTGCCCAGCGGGGCGTGGAAGCTCACCACGCCATCGAGCTTTTCCCCTCGCCGCGCGGCATCCAGCGCCACCTTGCCGCCAAAGCAGTAACCCACTGCCCCCAACTGGTGCTTGTTGGTATTGGGCTGCAGCTTGAGCAGCTCCAGGCCGGCATCGAAGCGCCGCTCCGCGGCCTTGGGGTCTTTCGTCGCCGCTGTCATGAACGCCTTGGCGTCGGCAGGGTGTTCGGTTTGCTTGCCGTCGCCATACATGTCGATGGCCAGCGCGTTGTAGCCCAGCGCCGCAAGCTCGCGGGCGCGGCGCTTGACGTAGTCGTTCAGCCCCCACCACTCATGCACCACGACGATGCCGGGGCGCTTGCCTTCGATGGCGTCGTCATAGGCGTAGTAGCCGACCAGGCGGTTGCCGTCGGCGTCCTGATAGGGGATCTCGCGGGTTTGTACCGCCGCTTGGGCGAGGGCGGCGCTGCACATCAGGGTCAAGGCCAGCAGGGCGCGCATGGTCACTACTCCTTGTTCTGCAAACGGTTCGTTCAGCCGAGGTTCAGCCAGGGTTCAGTCGCGGTTCAGGGTGCCCTGCTTACTCTAGCTTCCAGACCGAAACAGCGCACTCAACTGGAGTATCCAGCCATGAAAACCTTCAACACCCTGCTTGCCGCCATGGTCGTCTGCGCCGCTGGCATCACCACTGCCCAGGCCGCTGACGACAACTTCGCCAGCCTGACCTACGGCCAGACCAGCGACAAGGTTCGCAAGTCCGGCCTGCTGCAGCGCAACACCGACCACCTCAACGCCGACGGCATCATCGGCAAGGACGACACCTGGGGCGTGCGCGTGGGCAAGATCAATGACCAGGGCCGCTACTACATGACTTACGACAATGTCTCGGGCGACCACAGCGGCCTGAAGCTGCGCCAGGAAAACCTGCTGGGCAGCTACGACCTGTTCCTGCCGGTGGGTGATACCACCAAGCTGTTCGGCGGCGGCAGCCTGGGCGTGACCAAGCTGACCCAGGACTCGCCGGGTGCCAGCCGGGATACCGACTACGGTTACGCGTATGGCCTGCAGGCCGGCGTGATCCAGGACATCACCGACAAGGCTTCGGTGGAGCTGGGCTACCGTTACCTGCGTACCAACGCCGCCACCGAAGTGGGTGCGCACGGCGGGCCGAAGGACGGCACCCTGCGCCTGACCAGCAGCGCGCAGACCTACCTGGCTGCAAGCTACAAGTTCTGACGGGCGAGCCGGGTTATCCTGTACCGGCCCTTTCGCGGGCACGCCCGCTCCCACAGGTACTGCACGAGCCTTGGAGCCTGTGCGATCCCTGTGGGAGCGGGCGTGCCCGCGAAGAGGCCGGTACAGGCAATACATATCAAGGAGCTGCACATGAAACTGCTGGTGGTCGAGGACGAAGCCCTGCTTCGCCATCACCTCTACACCCGCCTGGGCGAAAGCGGCCATGTGGTCGAGGCGGTCGCCGATGCCGAGGAGGCGCTGTACCAGGCCGGGCAATACCACTTCGACCTGGCCATCATCGACCTGGGCCTGCCCGGCATCAGCGGGCTGGAGCTGATCACGCGCCTGCGCAGCCAGGACAAGACCTTCCCCATTCTCATCCTCACCGCCCGCGGCAACTGGCAGGACAAGGTCGAGGGCCTGGCCGCCGGTGCCGACGACTACCTGGTCAAGCCGTTTCAGTTCGAAGAACTCGAGGCACGCCTGAACGCCCTGCTGCGCCGCTCCAGCGGCTTCACCCAGTCGACCATTGCCGCCGGCCCGCTGGTGCTCGACCTCAACCGCAAGCAGGCGACGCTGGACGAGCAGCCCCTGGCCCTGACCGCCTACGAATACCGCATCCTCGAATACCTCATGCGCCATCACCAGCAGGTGGTGGCCAAGGACCGCCTGATGGAGCAGCTGTACCCGGGTGACGAGGAACGCGACCCCAATGTCATCGAAGTGCTGGTCGGCCGCCTGCGGCGCAAGCTCGAGGGCGAGCACGGCTTCAAACCGATCGACACCGTGCGCGGCCTGGGCTACCTGTTCACCGAGCGCTGCCGATGATCCGTTCGCTGCGGGTGCGCCTGATGCTGGCGGCCGCGGTACTGGCGCTGCTGTTCATGCTGGCGCTGCTGCCGGCCTTGCAGAAGGCCTTCAGCCTGGCCTTGCAGGAGTCGATCGAACAACGCCTGGCCTCGGATGTGACCACGCTGATTTCCGCTGCGCGCATCGAACATGGTCAACTGCAGATGCCGACGCTGCTGCCGGACGAGCGTTACAACCTGCCGTACACCGGCCTGCTCGGCTATATCTTCGACCGCGACGGCAAGCTGGTCTGGCAGTCGCGGGCAACCGCCGCGCAGAACGTCAACTACCGCCCGCGCTACGACGGCCGAGGCAACGAATTCGCCCGCATTCACCAGGCCGATGGCGAAGAGTTCTTCGTCTATGACGTCGAGATCAAGCTGCTGGGTGGCCAGAGCGCCGCCTACAGCATCGTTGCCCTGCAACCTGTGCGCGAATACCAGCACACCCTCGATGGCCTGCGCGAAAAGCTCTACCTGGGCTTTGGCGCGGCCTTGCTGGCGCTGCTGGTGCTGCTGTGGGCCGGCCTGACCTGGGGCCTGCGTTCGTTGCGCCGGCTCAGCCGCGAGCTGGACGACGTGGAGTCGGGCGTGCGGGATGGCCTGAGTGGCGAACACCCACGGGAGCTGCTGCGCCTGACCGGCTCGCTGAACCGCCTGTTGCGCAGCGAGCGCGAGCAGCGTCAGCGCTACCGTGATTCGCTCGATGACCTGGCGCACAGCCTGAAGACGCCGCTGGCGGTGTTGCAGGGGGTGGGCGAAAGCCTGCAGCAGCGTAGTGGCGAGCGCGAGCAGGCGCGCGTGCTGCAGAGCCAGATCGAGCGCATGAGCCAGCAGATCGACTACCAGCTGCAACGCGCCAGCCTGCGCAAGAGCGGCCTGGTACGCCACAGCGTGTTGCTGCGGCCGTTGCTCGAAAGCCTGTGCAGCACCTTGGCCAAGGTGTACCGGGACAAGCGGGTGGATGTGACGCTGCAACTGCCCGATGCGGCGCAGGTGCCGATGGAGCAGGGCGCGTTGCTGGAGCTGCTGGGCAACCTGCTGGAGAACGCCTACCGCCTGAGCCTGGGCCAGGTGCGCGTAAGCCTGGAGCAGGCGCCTGGGCAGTTGACCTTGTGCATCGAGGACGACGGGCCGGGGGTGCCGGCGCACCAGCGTGAGCGGATTCTGGAGCGTGGGGAGCGGCTGGACAGCCAGCACCCGGGGCAGGGGATCGGGCTGGCGGTGGTCAAGGATATCGTCGACAGCTATGACGCCGAGCTGAGCCTGGGGGATTCTCCTCTGGGGGGCGCTGCGTTCAGGATCACCTTCAACCTCGAGTGATTTGCTGGCTTGGCCGGCCTCTTCGCGGGTAAACCCGCTCCCACAGGGGGCGCACTGCACTCGACCCTGTGCGGTTCCTGTGGGAGCGGGTTTACCCGCGAAGAGGCCGGCACAGGCAAGCCACAATGGGCGGATTCCCGCCAATGCCCCTGTACAAATCCCGCCACCGGGCGGAAATCCGCCAGCCTTCCTCAGGCAAACCGCCCCGTCGTTGGGCGTTTATCCCTCGCAAATACAGCCTTTGCACCTTTGATGGGCATTTTGGCACCACCCTTGCTATTGATCCTCGCAGAGGCCTGCCCAGGCAGCTCGAACACAACGACAAATCCCTCCAGGTGCAGGAGGGTTAGCGATTCAGGTGCCCCATCGCCCTGGGAAGGGTGAACCGGCACACTTGAGGAAAATTAGCCATGACGACACGTCAGCCGCTGTACAAATCCCTGTATGTCCAGGTGTTGGTCGCCATCACCATCGGCATCCTGCTCGGCCACTACTACCCAGAGACCGGCGTCGCCCTCAAACCCTTGGGTGACGGCTTCGTCAAACTGATCAAGATGGTCATCGCCCCGATCATCTTCTGTACCGTGGTCAGCGGCATCGCCGGCATGCAGAGCATGAAGTCGGTCGGCAAGACCGGCGGCTACGCGCTGCTGTACTTTGAAATCGTCTCCACCATCGCCCTGATCATCGGCCTCGTCGTCGTCAACGTGGTCAAGCCGGGCGCTGGCATGCACATCGACGTCAGCACCCTGAACGCCAGCAGCGTGGCTGCCTACGCCGCCGCCGGCGCGCAGCAGACCACTGTCGGCTTCCTGCTCAACGTCATCCCCAACACCGTGGTCGGCGCCTTCGCCAACGGCGACATCCTGCAAGTGCTGATGTTCTCCGTGCTGTTCGGCTTCGCCCTGCACCGCCTGGGCAGCTACGGCAAGCCGGTGCTGGACATGATCGACCGCTTCGCCCATGTCATGTTCAACATCATCAACATGATCATGAAACTGGCCCCGGTCGGTGCCTTCGGTGCAATGGCCTTCACCATCGGCCAGTACGGCGTTGGCTCGCTGGTGCAACTGGGCTACCTGATGGCCTGCTTCTACATCACCTGCCTGCTGTTCGTGCTGGTGGTGCTGGGCGGTATTTGCCGCGCCCACGGTTTCAGTGTCCTCAAGCTGATCCGCTACATCCGTGAAGAGCTGCTGATCGTGCTGGGTACTTCCTCCTCGGAATCTGCCCTGCCACGCATGCTGGCCAAGATGGAGCGCCTGGGTGCGAAGAAGTCGGTGGTTGGCCTGGTGATCCCGACCGGTTACTCGTTCAACCTCGATGGCACCTCGATCTACCTGACCATGGCTGCGGTGTTCATTGCCCAGGCCACTGACACCACCATGGACATCACTCACCAGATCACCTTGCTGCTGGTGCTGCTGGTGGCTTCCAAGGGTGCTGCCGGTGTTACCGGTTCGGGCTTCATCGTACTGGCCGCCACCCTGTCGGCCGTTGGCCACCTGCCGGTTGCCGGCCTGGCGCTGATCCTCGGCATCGACCGGTTCATGTCCGAAGCCCGCGCCCTGACCAACCTGGTTGGCAACGCCGTTGCCACCGTGGTCGTGGCCAAGTGGGTGAAGGAAATGGACAACGACAAGCTGGCATCGGAGCTGGCCTCCGGTGGTGCGCCGCTGGTCGATACCCGTCCGACCGACGACCTGGGCGTGGCTGAAGGCCCGGCTCGCTGATCGCGGGATGGTGAAAAGAAAAAGGCGACCTCAGGGTCGCCTTTTTTGTGGGTGATTATTGTGCTTTCAGGCCCGGCCCTATCGCCGGCAAGCCAGCTCCCACAGGGTCACCACAGGCCTGAGCATTGTGCGGTCCCTGTGGGAGCTGGCTTGCCGGCGATAGGGCCGGGCCTGTGATCCTCAATCTTTCACCACCTCCAGCACCCGGATCACGTCCGGTTGCGGGTAGTGCCAACGCACCTGCACATCCCAGAACTTCACCCCATACACCCGCTCGGCCGGCGGCACCTGGTAGGCCGGCCGTGGGTCCTGCGCCAGGCACTGCTCGATCAGCTCCACCAGCGGTTCACCCAGGCGCAGTGCATGTTCGCGAGCCTGGGGCAGGGCGTTGTCGGCCCACTGCACGGCGATCGCGGCAGGCGCTTGGCTGGCCATCTGGTTGCTGGCGCCAGCGATGCTATCGGCGTACGGCACATACGGCTTGATGTCCAGCACCGGCGTACCGTCGAGCAGGTCGATGCCAGACAACAGCAGGCGCCCTGGCTCCACGCCTTCCAGGCGTACCACCGACTGGCCGATGCCATTGGGCCGGTGAGTGGCGCGGGTAGCGAACACACCCATGCTCTTGTTGCCACCCAGGCGCGGTGGCCGCACTTTCAGGCGGGGTTTGTCTTCCAGTGCCTGGTGGAACAGGAACAGTAGCCAGACATGGCTGACCTGCTCCAGCCCCTCGACCGCATCGCCCTGGTCGAACGGTGGCAGCAGCTCGAGCACGCCGCGTGCGGCGGGCGCCAGTTGCGGCTGGCGCGGGATGGCGAACTTCTCCTTGAAACAGGAGCGGATGATGCCGACCGGGGTAACCGTATGCTGCATGGCCAATCAGCCGCGCACGCGCAGGGTCAGGCCCTTGAGGAAGTTGCGCAGCAGCTGGTCGCCGCAAGGGCGGTAGTTGTCATGGCCGGCCTTGCGGAACAGCGCGCTGAGCTCGGGTTTGCTGACCGGGAAGTTGACCGACTTGAGGATCGCATGCAGGTCATCTTCCTTGAGCTCGAAGGCCACCCGCAGCTTCTTGAGGATGAGGTTGTTGGTTACCGGCAGCTCGATCGGCTGCGGCGGGCGGCTGTCATCCTTGCCGCGGCGGTGGATCACCAGGCCGTCGAGAAAGTGCGCCATGACCCGTTCCGGGCACCGCACGAAGCCTTCCTCGTCTTCCTTCTTCAGGTAGGTGGCCAGCACCAGGGGATGCACGTCGAGGCCGGATAGCCCGATGATTTCGGCCATCTTGGCGTCATTCACCTTGAGCATGTAGCGCAGGCTGCGCAGGACGTCGTTGTGGTTCATTGTTGCAGAATCCTGTTCAGGTGCCGCACCTGTGGCGCGGCGTATTGCTTAGAAACGTTCGGTAGTGGCCAGGTAGCGCCACTGGCCCAGGGGCAGCTTGCCCATCGACACGCCACCCAGGCGAATGCGGCGCATGCCTACCAGCTCCAGGCGCAGGTAGGCGCACAGCTCGGCGATCTGCCCGGGCTGCGGGTTTTTCAGGGCCATGCGCAGGTGGGTTTCGTTCTGCCAGCTGGCCTTGGCTTTAGGCAGCTCGCGGTCATTGCGGGTGGCACCGCGCGCCAGGCGTTCCAGCGCCTGGGGCGTGGTCTCGCCGCGCACTTCAACGATGAATTCCTGTTCCAGGCGGCGCAGGTCGGCGTCGATCTTGCGGGTTACCCGCCAGTCCTGGGTGAATACCTGCAGGCCGCTGGCGCCGCGCTCCAGCGGCGCCACGCAGGCCTGCCGGGCAAAATGCCCGTGCAGTGCGCGCACGCCTTCGCGGTGGGCTTCGCTGAGGTTGCTCATGTTCATGCTGGCGCGGGCGGTCTCGCTGTCCACGCTGGCCGGCTGGTTCAGCAGCAGGGTTACCGGTTCCAGCGTTTCGGCACGGGCACCCGGCAGCAGTTCGACGCGCTGCTGCTCGACCTTGAACTGCGGTTGCTCGACCACCACGCCATCGACCGTGACCCAGCCGCCCTCGATATACAGCTCGGCCTCGCGGCGGGAGCAGCCAAGCTGCTCGATAAGGCGTTTGGACAGGCGGACGGGTTCGGACATGACGGCAATTCGCAAAGGCAGGGAAAGACCTGCATTGTACCTGCCCGCGCGGCAGAGGGGCTGGGAATCTGTGTCATTTACGCCGTTTTGCGCAGGCGCATGTGCAGCAGCGGGTAGGGTTGCCCCAGGCCGTCGGTTTCCGAACGGCCGATCACCTCGAAGCCCTCGTGCAGGTAGAAGCCCAAGGCTTGCGGGTTCTGTTCGTTGACGTCCAGGCGCTCGGCATTCAGTTCGTCGATCGCATAGTGCAGCAGGCGCTTGCCAACCCCTTTGCCACGGTACTTCGGTGCGACGAACAGCATGTCCACGCGCCCGTTGGCGACCCCGGCGAAGCCGCAGATGCGCTGGCGGTCCTTGCAGCAGATCAGCATCACTGCATCGAGGTAGCGACGCAGCACCTGGTCGCGCAGCAAGACGATGTAGCAATCCGGCAGGAAGTCGTGGGTGGCGCGTACCGAGTCCTCCCACACCTGTACCAGTTCGCCGTAGTCACTCAAGCGCGGGGTTTGCAGCGTCAGTACCGAATGCATGCCGGTGTTCCTCCATGACGATAAGGCAAACATAGCAGGCCAACCACCGGTCGGCTTCTCCGTGCGCTGCTTGAACCTCGGGGTTTGGCGGTCTATTACTTTCCCGTGGGAAAAATTCCCACGCAATGAAAAGCAAGAACCGAACACAGGATTCCCGGCTTGATTTGGCGTTTCTCATGGCGACGACCTGGAGACGAAATATGCAAATACATGTGCTGTTCAAAAAGGCGCTATTGGCGGTTGCCGTTGCTGGCGTGCTGTCGACTTCCATCGTTCTGATCCCGGACTCGATATCCAATGGCTCCAGCGCCTACGCCAAGGATGGTGGTGGCGGTGGTGGTCACGGAGGTGGTGGCGGCGGTGGCCACGGTGGTGGTGGAGGCGGTGGCCACGGTGGTGGTGGAGGTGGTCACGGTGGTGGTGGAGGTGGTCACGGTGGCGGCCACGGTGGTGGCGGCGGTGGCCATGGTGGCGGCGGCGGTGGTCACGGTGGTGGCGGTGGTGGCCATGGCGGTGGCGGCGGTGGTCACGGTGGCGGCGGTGGCGGCCATGGCGGTGAAGGCGGCGGCCACGGCGCTGGCGGGGATGGAGATGGCCATGCCGGCAACAGTGGGCGCGGCCATGACGGCTCCTCGAACACTGGGCGCAGCGGCAACCACGCTGAAGCGGGTGATGATCATGGCAATCACGTTGGCGGTGAGCCTGGGGACGATCACGGCAATCACGTTGGCGGTGAGCCCGGTGACGATCATGGCAATCACGTTGGCGGTGAGCCCGGGGACGATCATGGCAATCATGTTGGCGGTGAGCCTGGCGATGACCACGGCAATCACGTTGGTGGTGAACCTGGTGATGATCGTGGCGACCATCTGGGTGGCGAACCGGGTGATGACCGCGGTGAGCATGCCGCAGGCGAACCGGGTGATGACAACAGCAGGAGCTGACTGGCTCTGAACGGTCTCATGCAGCGCCCACGGGGCGGGCCTGCATGAGGCCAGGTACGGATACACGACAGCCCCACTCAACGCGAATGCAATGAGCGCCGACGACTATCCCTCATCTCGTCAGGGATATGGTCACAGTTGGTGTGGGATCTTTTCCCGCGTCGTATACTGGGTTCATCTGTCAAGGAATGCGCTCAATGCAATCGCCTACCATCCCCCCTTCGATGTTAAGCGCACTGCGGCGTGTCATGCGCCCTCTGGTGCGCCTGATGCTGCGCAAAGGGGTCACCTACACGATGTTCGCCGACCTGCTCAAGGAAGTGTTCGTCGACGTGGCCCATCGCGAGTTTCGCCTGGACGGTACAGCTCCGACCGACAGCCGCATCAGCTTGCTCACGGGCGTACATCGCAAGGATGTCCGGCGTTTGCGCAGCGAGGGGGGCGCGTTGCTCGCCGCGCTGCCGGGAAACATCACGTTAGGTGCACAGTTGGTCAATATGTGGACCACTGGCAAGCCGTTCTGCTCGGCGCCTGGCCAGGCGCTGCCGTTGCCGCGCCTGGCGAGCGTTGGCGGCGATTGTTCCTTCGATGCGCTGGTGGCGAAGATCAGCACCGACATCCGCGGGCGGGTGGTGCTGGATGAGTGGTTGCGCCTGGGTATCGTCCGGCTCGACGACCAGGACTGTGTTCACCTGGAGGCCCAGGCATTCGTGCCGCAGAAGGGCTTCGACGAAAAGGCCGCGTACTTTGGCCACAACCTGCATGACCATGCCTGCGCAGCAGTGCACAACCTGAGTGGGGACGGCCAGCCGTTCTTTGAACGCAGTGTGCACTACGACGCCTTGAGCCCGGCCAGCGTCGATCATCTGCGTGCGGCGGTGGACAAGGACGGCATGCAGATGCTGCTTGCCTTCAGTCGGCTCGCATCAGACCTGGAAGATGCCGATGTGCCCAGCGCCGAGCAACGTCAGCGCATCACGGTAGGGCTTTATTTCTACACTGAAACTACCGACCCCGATTTGTCGAAGACACCAGACCCATGACTTCCCTCGCGCGCTGCCTCAGTGTCGTCACACTGGTCCTGGGTTTCGGGCTGAACCTGGTGGCGCCTGCCGAGGTGGCCGCAGCACCGGTATGTGTCAGCCGTGACGAAGTGGGTATGGCGGGGGCGGCGGGCTTGCAGTTTCCGGGCGGTATTGGTGGTACCGGGGCCAGGACGGGCGGGGTCGGTGGTACCAGTGTACGCAGCGAAAACGGCGGAGTGGGTGGCACCGGTGCGCCGCTGCCGCAGCGTCCCGGCGGCACGGGCGGGACCGGTGCGGTAGCCGACGGTGTGGACGGCACCTTCATCGATCACGGCGGGGTAGGCGGTACCGGCGCACCGATCCTGCGCCCGGGCGGTACCGGTGGCACGGGCATCGTCGGCACCATCACCGGGTTTGCCTCGATCTGCGTCAATGGCCTGGAAGTGCACTTTGGCAAGGACGTGCCGGTGAGTGAAAACGGTGCGCCTGCCAGTAGCGCTCACCTGGCAATCGGCCAGGTTGTCGCGGTGGAGGCATTTGCCGGCAAACGCGGCCTGCAAGCAGGGCGCATCTCGATCCTCAACGTTTACGAAGGGCCGCTGACGGCACTGCCCAATGCTTCGGCCCCCCTGCGGGTCATGGGCCAACCTGTGCGGCTTGCTGCAGGGGCGCGGGTGGCTGAAGGGCTGCGCCCGGGCGAGCCGGTCAGGGTCAGTGGCCTGCGCGATGCCAGGGGCGAAGTGGTAGCCAGCCGTATCGAGCGGGCGCCGGGCCTCAGGGAAGCCAGTGCCATCGGTGCGGTTGACCGTGCCGGCAGCCTCCAGGGGCTGAAGCTGGGAACCCGTGTGGCACCTGCGCGGGAAGTGCTGGTACGTGGGCAGTGGACCGGACGCCAGCTGGAAGTGGCGCAAACCCGCCCAGACCCGAGCCTGCCTTTTGCTGGCCGTGTGCAGACGGCGGTGATCGAGGGGCTGGTACAGCGCAGCCACGCTCAACAACTGGTGGTGGCAGGCATCAAGGTGACGCTGGGACAGGGCACCGTGATCGTCGGCAAGCAGCCCGCGGCATTGGCGCTCGATCAACGTGTGCGGGTGAGCGGGGTGTTCAATGGCAGGCACGAGCTGCGGGCAACCCGCGTGGAGTTCGATGACGACCGTGCCGACAACCCGGACAGAGGGCATTCGGGGCGTGGCAGCGAGCACGGCACCCGTGACGCTGAAGGTTCCAGCAATAGCGGGCATGGCGGACGCGATGCGACCAGTGATCGCATTGAAAGCAGCGATGACCACAGCGGGCGCGGCGGTGCTGACGATTCCAGTGGTCGGGACAGTACTGAAAGCGTGGACAAGTCCGGAAAGTCGGAACATGTCGACACCGTGGAGCAACCCGAGAGCAGCAATAGTGGAAGCTCTGACCGGGTAGAGAAGGTCGAGCTTGAAAAGGTGGAAAAGATTGAAAAAGCAGAGAAGGTTGAAAAGGTAGAGAAAGTAGAAAAAGTCGAGAAGATCGAGAAAGCCGAGAAGCCCGAAAAGGTCGAGAAGATCGAAAAGCCTGAGAAAGTCGAGAAGGTAGAAAAAGTAGAGAAGGTCGAGAAAGTAGAGAAGGTTGAAAAGGTCGAAAGGCCCGAGACAGTAGAGAAAGTCGAAAAAGTGGAGCATCCAGAGCGATCCGGGCATTAGGCAACTAGGCTGGGTAAGTGCTATCACCCCTCCCGTCCGGGATACCGAGGTGCAGATGAGACCCACGCTCCCTCTTTTCGCCTGCTTGCTGTCATGCGCCAGCGCGTCGGTGCTGGGCGATACCTTCAGCGCCGCCATAGGCATGGACTATTCAAGTGGCGACTATGGCACGGGTACAACCTCGGAAATCTGGTACATCCCCGTGGTCGGCAAGTATGAAACCGGCCCAATGACCTACAAGGTCACCGTGCCCTGGCTGCGCATCACCAACCCTGAAGTGGGCCCGAATGGTGACCCCTTGCCCGGTGGCTGCCGGGATGTGGAAAGCGGGCTGGGGGACACGGTTGCCAGCGCCGGTTATGCCCTGCTCGATGGCAGTGACGGCGGCTTGATGCTGGACCTGATCGGCAAGGTCAAATTCCCCACTGCCGATGAAGACCAGTGCCTGGGCACCGGTGAGTATGACTACACCGGCCAGGTCGACATCGCCAAGGCCTTTGGCCCGGTGACCGGCTTCGCGACCCTGGGCTGGAAGAAGTTCGGCGACCCGCCCGACAGCGATTTCGACGACCCGATATTTGCCAGTCTCGGCTTCGCCATGCCCGTGGCTGCAGGCACTTCGGCGGGCGCCTCCTACGACTGGCGGCAGAAGGTCGTCTCGACGGGCGCCCAGATCAAGGAACTTACCCTGTTCCTGACACACAAGCTCAACCAGCAGTGGAAAGTGCAACTCTATGCAGTCAAAGGCTTCTCGGATGCCAGCCCGGATGCAGAGGGCGGCCTGATGCTTTTTCACGCGTTCTGACGAAAAAGCCCCAGACCCGGTAATGCCTGTCAGATAGCGTCAATGGGGCTGCTACGCAGCCCATCGCCGGCAAGCCAGCTCCCACAGGTACCGCGCAGAATTCAGGAATTGCGCGATCCCCTGTGGGAGCTGGCTTGCCGGCGATGGGCCGCGAAGCGGCCCCAAATTACATAACTGCCAGGCATTATGTTCCAGCGCGATTAAATGGGTTCAGCCCACATGTCGTATTCGTCGGCATCCACCACGCGGCAACGCACCTTGTCACCCGGCTTGAAGCCGTGGTCGCCATCGATGAACACGCTGCCGTCGATTTCCGGGGCATCGAAGAAGCTGCGGCCAACCGAACCTTGCTCTTCCACTTCATCGATCAGCACGTCGATTTCCTTGCCGATGCGCAGTTGCAGGCGGGCGGCGCTGATGGCCTGCTGATGGGCCATGAAGCGGTCCCAGCGGTCCTGCTTGACGTCGTCCGGCACTTCTTCCAGGCCCAGGTCGTTGGCCGGGGCGCCTTCCACCGGCGAGTACTGGAAGCAGCCCACGCGGTCCAGCTGGGCTTCGGTCAGCCAGTCCAGCAGGTACTGGAAGTCTTCCTCGGTCTCGCCCGGGAAGCCGACGATGAAGGTGGAGCGAATCACCAGCTCCGGGCACTGCTCGCGCCAGTTCTTGATACGTGCCAGGGTGCGGTCTTCGAAGGCCGGGCGCTTCATGGCCTTGAGCACTTTCGGGCTGGCGTGCTGGAACGGGATGTCCAGGTACGGCAGGATCTTGCCGGCGGCCATCAGCGGGATCACGTCGTCGACGTTCGGGTAAGGGTACACGTAGTGCAGGCGTACCCAGGCACCCAGGCTGCTCAGGGCTTCGCACAGCTCGAGCATGCGGGTCTTGACCGGGCGGCCGTTCCAGAAGTCGGTCTTGTACTTGACGTCGACGCCGTAGGCGCTGGTGTCCTGGGAAATCACCAGGATCTCCTTGACCCCGGCCTTGACCAGGCGCTCGGCCTCGCTCAGCACTTCGCCGACCGGGCGGCTGACCAGCTTGCCGCGCATCGACGGGATGATGCAGAAGCTGCAGCTGTGGTTGCAGCCTTCGGAAATCTTCAGGTACGCATAGTGGCGCGGGGTCAGCTTGACGCCCTGCGGCGGTACCAGGTCGATCAGCGGGTTGTGGTCCTGGCGTGGCGGCACCACTTCGTGCACGGCGTTGACCACCTGCTCGTACTGCTGCGGGCCGGTGACCGACAGCACGCTCGGGTGCACGTCACGGATGCTGCCTTCCTCGACACCCATGCAGCCGGTGACGATGACCTTGCCGTTTTCCTTGATCGCTTCGCCGATCACTTCCAGCGACTCGGCCTTGGCGCTGTCGATGAAGCCGCAGGTGTTGACCACCACCACGTCGGCGTCCTCGTAGGTGGGCACGACTTCATAGCCTTCCATGCGCAGCTGGGTCAGGATGCGCTCGGAATCGACCAGGGCTTTTGGGCAACCCAGGCTTACGAAACCTACCTTGGGGGTGGCGGGCGTGGTGGACATGACTAACCTCGGTATTGAATGCAGGTCGCCCGACCGGAATCGGGGGCGATCTTGACGGGCGCTTTTGGCGCCTCTGATCAAAAAGTGCGCAATTCTAGCGAGCGCAGGGTCGCTTGACCAGCAGAAATGCGACGAACGCTGCGCTATGCTTCGCGCCATTGTGTCGGGGGTATCAGTACCACCTGGCGCATGGGGAATTCTACTGGCCTTGCAAGGCCGTCTGCGGGAGTGGTCGATGGTTCAGGCAAGCAGTCACGCCGAGGGCGGGCACGAGGGGAAGCAGGGCGCGACGCGGTCGCTGAGCCTGCTCGTGGCGGCGGTCGGGGTGGTTTATGGCGATATCGGTACCAGCCCGTTGTATACCCTCAAGGAAGTCTTCAGCGGCGGGTACGGAGTGCCGGTCAACCATGACGGCGTGCTGGGGATCCTGTCGCTGATCCTGTGGTCGCTGCTGTGGGTGGTGTCGTTCAAGTACGTGATGTTCATCCTGCGCGCCGACAACCAGGGCGAGGGCGGCACCATGGCACTGACTGCACTGGCGCGGCGGGCCACGGCGGCCTACCCGAGGTTGCGTACGCTGATGGTGGTGTGCGGGTTGATCGGCGCTTCGCTGTTCTATGGCGACAGCATGATCACCCCGGCGGTGTCGGTACTGTCGGCGGTGGAGGGCATGGGGCTGGCCTTCGAAGGCATCGATCACTGGGTGGTGCCGATTTCGCTGGTGGTGCTGGTGGCGCTGTTTCTGGTGCAGAAGCACGGCACCGAGAAGATCGGCAAGCTGTTCGGCCCGATCATGGTCACCTGGTTCGTGGCGCTGGGCGCGCTGGGAGTGCATGGCATCTCGCAGAGCCCGGAAGTGCTCAAGGCATTCAACCCGGTCTGGGCGGTGAACTTCTTCGTGGTTCACCCCGGCATGGGCGTGGCCATCCTTGGCGCGGTGGTGCTGGCGCTGACCGGTGCCGAGGCGCTGTACGCCGACATGGGCCACTTTGGCCGCAAGCCGATCGCCCGCGCCTGGTTCATCCTGGTGCTGCCGGCGCTGGTGCTCAACTACTTTGGCCAGGGCGCGATACTGCTGCAGAACCCGGAGGCGGCACGCAACCCTTTCTACCTGCTGGCGCCGGGCTGGGCACTGCTGCCGCTGGTCGGGTTGGCCACCATGGCCACGGTGATCGCCTCGCAGGCGGTGATCTCGGGGGCCTTCTCCCTGACCCGCCAGGCCATCCAGCTGGGTTACATTCCACGCATGCAGATCCAGCACACCTCCAGCGACGAGCAGGGGCAGATCTACATCGGTGCGGTGAACTGGGCGCTGATGGTTGGCGTGGTGCTGCTGGTGATCGGCTTCGGGTCGTCCGGCGCCCTGGCGGCGGCCTACGGCGTGGCGGTGACCGGTACCATGCTGATGACCACGCTCCTGGTCTCGGCGGTGATGTTGCTGCTGTGGAAGTGGCCACCGATGCTGGCGGTGCCGATCCTGCTGGGTTTCCTGTTTGTGGATGGGCTGTTCTTTGCCGCCAACGTGCCGAAGATCATCCAGGGCGGGGCATTCCCGGTCCTGGCCGGCGCTGTGCTGTTCCTGTTGATGAGCACCTGGAAGCGCGGCAAGCAGATCCTGATGGAGCGTATCGACGAAGGCGCGCTGCCACTGCAGCTGTTCATCAGCAGTATCCGCATTCAGCCGCCGCACCGGGTTGAAGGCACGGCGGTGTTTCTCACGGCGCGCTCCGATGCGGTACCCCATGCACTGCTGCACAACATGCTGCATAACCAGGTGCTGCACAGCCAGGTGGTGCTGCTGACGGTGGTCAGCGAGGATCGGCCACGGGTGCCGGAGCAGGAGCGCTTTGAGGTGGAGGCCTATGGCGACGGGTTCTTCCGCGTGTTGCTGCACTTCGGCTTCATGGACGAACCGGACGTGCCGGCGGCGTTGAAGCTGTGCCACCTGGAAGACCTGGATTTCAGCCCGATGCGCACCACCTTCTTCCTCAGCCGCGAGACCGTGATCGCCTCACGGCTGGAGGGAATGTCGCGCTGGCGGGGTAACCTGTTCGCGTTCCTGCTGAAGAATGCCAACGGCAACTTGCGCTTCTTCAACCTGCCGCTGAACCGGGTAATCGAGCTGGGGACCCAGGTCGAGATCTGAGGGGCAACACAGATTTCAAGGCAATACCCGCCCCATGTGGGAGCGGGCGTGCCCGCGAAGCCGGCAACTCGGTGTAGGGCACCGGCTTCGCCGGTGTTCGCGGGCATGCCCGCTCCCACATGGACCCGCATTGCTTTCAAAGCTTGCGCTGTACCTGTGGGAGATTGCCCAGCCCTTTGGGCTGCGCTGTCGCGCAGATAACTGGATTCGCAAGCGATCCTCGTACCCTGTGGGAGCGGCTTTAGCCGCGAAGAATCCAACGCGGTGCATGGCACCGGCTGCGCCGGTGTTCGCGGCTAAAGCCGCTCCCACAGGGTCTCTGCTAATCAATGAGTTATGTGCAGTTCTATGAGAGCGGGTTTACCCGCGAATGGGCCGCAAGGTCTTATCAGTTCTGCTCAGCCACGCTGGACTTGCCCTGGCGCGTCTCGATCTCGCCGATCAAGCGCTTGGCCAGTGCCGGGTAGTTTTCGTCGAAGTGGTGCCCCCCCGGCAGCTTCAGGCGTTCACCCACCGCAGTCTTGTCGGTGCAACCGCTCTCGTCGGTTTCTTCCACACCATACACGCACACCACCTTGGAGGCCGGCAGCCTGGCCATTTCCGGCCCGGTTGGCGCTTCCTGGCCTTCCTTGCCCAGCCAGCCCTCGACTTCGATCTCGAAGCTGCCGCTGCGGGCAAAGGCCAGCAGCATCACCGCGTCGATACGCTGCTGGTCCTCGGCCGGCAGGCGGTTGTAGATCGCCGGCAGCACGTCGGCACCGAACGAATAACCGGTCAGCACGAAGCGCTTGGTGCCCCATTTCTGCCGGTAGTGCTGCATCAGCTCGGACAGGTCGGCGGCGCTTTGTTCCGGGGTCTTGTGCTGCCAGTAGTAGCGCAGCGTATCAATGCCGACCACCGGGTAGCCAAGCTTGGCCATTTCCCCGGCCACGTCGCGGTCCAGGTCCCGCCAGCCGCCATCACCGGAAAGGAACAGGGTGACCGTGTCGGTGGTCTGCCCGGCTGGCACCTCGACCACCGGGATGGCCAGGGCGTTGCCGTCGTGGCCGACCAGGGCCTGGGTCAGTTGGGCCTTGAGCACTTGTGGCAGGTGAATGTCGTAGTCGCTGATACTGGTTTCGGCATTGGCCTGGTCGCGCACGAAGGCGGCGCTGGCGTCATCCGGGTTGTCGTTCCAGGCGACGTTCCAATGGCCGTGGGCGGCCGACTTCGGCAGCGCTGCCTGGCAGCCGGGCTGTTCCAGGCTGAAGTCCACGGAAATCGCCCGCGCCTTGTCGTTGTTCTGGCTGGCCAGCCAGCGCCACGCCTGAGAGGCGCCAGGGCCGATACCGGCGACCAGGGTCGGTTTCTCCGGCAGCTGGCCCATGGCCTGGTCCAAGGCCTGTTGCTGCTTGCTGCAGTCGTTGGGCGGCAGGATCACCTGCACCAGTTGCGCTTCGCCAGCCTGGGCCAGATCCAGCAGCTGCCTGTCGGTCAGCGCCTGGTCCTGGGGTACACCGATGGCCACTCGGGCCTTGGGGTGCACGCCTGGGGTCACACGGGTGATGCGGGTGTCATTGATGCTCAGTTGTTCCAGGCGTGCCTCGGGGGCCGGGCGGGTCCATAGCCAGAACGCCAGCGCGCCTCCCAGGGCGGCCAACAGCAGGGGAACCAGCAGGTACAGCCAAAAGCGTCGGGTCATCAACGTTTCACCAATCCAGTCAGGCCGCCTGCGATCAGGGCGGCGGTGTCGGCCAGTGCCACCAGCGGGTCGAGCCCGGCCGGCACGGCCATGTAGCGGGGTTCCCAGTCCGGTTGGAACTTGTCCTTGAAGCGTCGAAGCCCCTGGAAGTTGTACAGCTGCTCGCCACGGCGGAACACCATCGAGCCCAGGCGCTGGGTCAAGGGCGCGCCACGCCGCGGCTGCAGGCCGGAAAGCGGCACCATGCCCAGGCTGAAGCGGGCGTAGTCATGGCTTTTGTAGTGCAGGATCAGGCCGATCATCATGAATTCCATGGTCAGCTTCGGGGCCTCGGGGTGCGCACGCATCAGGTCGAGGCTGGCCAGTTCGTTGCCATGGGTTTCCAGCAGGTTGGCGAAAGCCACCGGGCGGCCCTGGAAGCGGATCAGGGCAATGCGAAAATGCTGCAGGTATTCAGGGCTGAAGCGCCCCAGCGAGAAGCCTTTCTCGCGCACGTTCTTGCCGCCAAGCCAGGCGTCGGAAATTTCCTTCAGCTCTGCCAGCGGGGCATGCCCGGGTTCGTGGATTTCCAGGCTCAGGCCGTCACGGCCGCCACGGTTCCAGGTGTAGCGCAGGTCCTTCATCTCCTTGCCCTTGGCTTCGAGGTCGAAGCGGCGCAAGTCGACCCGGGCTTCTTCGCCCAGCTTCAGCGCGGTCAGGCCGATGTCCATGTAGAACGGCAGGTTCTCGGCGCGCACCTGATAGAACACCGGGCGGGCATGGTGCAGGTCGCACAGGTCGCGGAATTGCCAGATCATCTCGGCGCGCTCCTGGGCCGGGCCGATCGGGTCGTACAGCGCCACCAGGCTGCGGCCGCGACGGGCGTACATGAGGAAGGCGTTGTCGCGAGGGTGGAACAGCAGCGCCTTGTCGCCGGTCAGGGCCAGGCCGCCATCGGGCTGGTCGGAGGCCAGCAGAATGCGGTTGGCACGCAGCAGCTCTTCTTCGTCAGGCAGGTGGATCACCGGTGGTGCGGTGCGCAGCAGCCAGGTCAGGGCCACGGCCGCCAGCAGCACTGCGCTGCCCATGGCGGCGCGCAGGCCACGCGGGGCATCGGCATCGAGGGTGAACTGCCACCACAGCTGATGGCTGTAGGGCACATCCTGGTAGGCGAACAGCAACAACCACACCGATGCGCCGACCACACAGGCGCTGGCCACCAGAAACACCGGCGAGAATGGCAACTCGAGCAAACGGCTGGGGCGGTAGAAGGAACGGCGGAACAAGGCGAGCAGGGCGGCAGTGAGGGTCAGCAGGCAGGCCTCTTCCCAATCGAAGCCCTTGAGCAGCGACAGCAGGGCGCCGACCAGCAACAGCACGGTGGTCAGCAGCCAGGCGGCGGACAGGCGCCGGCGCAGGCCCTGGGCCAGCAGCAGGCACAGCACGCCGATCAGGCTGGCGCCGAAGTGCGAGGCGTCGATCAGGCGGTGCGGAACCAGGAAACCCATGTGCTCCAGGCGGGTGTCGATCTCGGGCGTGGCCCCGGAGAACAGCAGCACCACCCCGGACAGGAACACCAGGATCGACAGGATCGGCGCGGCCAGCCCGGAAGCGGCCTTGATAGCCTGTTGCGCGAACAGCAGGCGCCGGGCCTCGTTGGCCAGCAGCAGCACGCAGGCCAGCAGCAGCGGCAGCACCACGTAGATCAGCCGATACAGCAGCAGGGCCGCGGCCAGCGGCGCGGCGCCGAGTTGGTCGGCAAAAGCCGCCAGCAGGATCGCTTCGAATACCCCGACGCCGCCCGGTACGTGGCTGAGCACACCTGCGGCCAAGGCCAGCAGGTACACCAGCACAAAGGCACCGAACGGCGGTGCTTCGGGCAGTAGCAGATACAGCACGGTGGCGGCAGCGGCGACATCCAGTGCGGTGATCAGCAATTGCAGGGCTGCCAGGCGTGCGCCAGGCAGGCGCAGTGTGCGGCGGCCCAGTTGTACCAGCAGGCTGTTGGCCAGTGGTTGCTCAGCCAGGCGACGGCGGTACAAGCCGAACACCAGCACGCTGCATACCAGCAGCACGGCTATTGCGACACCCGCCAGCAAGCCAGGCGCCAAACCCAGTGCGGCAGACGCCGCCGGCAGGTCGCTCAAGGTCGCCAAGGCGGCCAGGGGCGGCAGCGCGCAGCCCAGTGACAGGCTGGCAAAAACGGTCATCCGTGCAACTTCACCTGCGCCAACCCCCTGGCGTGCATACAGGCGGTAGCGCACCGAACCGCCCGAAAGCATCGACAGGCCGATGGCGTTGCCGATGGCAAAGGCGCTGAAACCGCCCAGCGCCAGGCTGCTCGCCGGCAGCTTCACGCCGGCATAGCGGCTGGCAGACCACTCGTAGCCCAGCAGGACAACGAAACCGAGCACGGTAGCCAGCAAGGCGCCAAGTAACGACTGGGGCGGGACGCTGAGCATGGCATCGTGCAAGGCATAGATGTCCAATTCGCTCAACAGGTGGCGGCAGGCGATCAAGGCCATGGTGAACAACACCAGGGTCACTACCAGGCCGATGGGCTGGCGGTAGCGGCTCAAGCGTTCGAGCAAGGGCAAGCGTTGCACCGCGCCGGGTAGCGCCGAGGCAAGCGGCACCGGGGGTTCGGGGTTGTGCGAAGTCATGGATTGCCCCGGGCTTGCAGCGCGAGGTGAGGGAAAGGTGTGGCCAAGTGAGAGTCCCTTAGGAAAACGTATCCAATGTTACTCCGGCCTCAAGCGCTTTCAGCGGCCTGGCAGGGTTAAAGATAGTTCATCCTGGGCACGACCTCTCAAGCCTGCGGGTTGGCTGGAGGGCGGGGGAATTGGGGGCGACGAAAAGCAGGAGGGGAAAAGCAACAAACCCCGCGCTGCTGTTACACAGGCGGGGTTTGTTCTGACGAATATGGTTGCGGGAGCCGGATTTGAACCGACGACCTTCGGGTTATGAGCCCGACGAGCTACCAGGCTGCTCCATCCCGCGTCAGTGGGGCGCATTCTACAGCTTTCAGAATGGGTGTCAAGCGCTAGTCATTGATTTTTTTGAAATTTCTTTCAACGCATTATTTGACGCAAAAGAAAAAGGCCACTGTGTGAACAGTGGCCTTTTCTCGAATCTGGTTGCGGGAGCCGGATTTGAACCGACGACCTTCGGGTTATGAGCCCGACGAGCTACCAGGCTGCTCCATCCCGCGCCTGTGAGATCGAATTCTACGGATTTACCCGTGGGTGTCAAGCTTTTTTCTGAAAAAACCTTTCCTGTTCAAACTCTTAGCGTTTGAATATAGCGCGCAGCTCAGGCGCGACGGGGCTTTCAGGCCGATTATCGACCAATGCCGGGCACAGGCTGCATGCCTCGAAGGCACATGCGATACTATCTGTATGAATTTACAGTGCTGACGGTCATCCATGTCCTTGCGCAAGATCATCCACGTCGACTGCGATTGCTTTTATGCCGCGATCGAAATGCGTGACGACCCGCGCCTGGCCGGGCGGCCCATGGCGGTGGGGGGCTCGGCCGACCACCGTGGGGTGATCGCCACCTGCAACTATGAAGCGCGTGCCTACGGCGTGCGTTCGGCCATGTCGTCGCGGCACGCCCTGAAGCTGTGCCCGGACCTGCTGATCGTCAAGCCGCGCTTCGAGGCCTACCGTGAGGCCTCGCGGGAAATCCACACGATCTTCCGCGACTACACCGAGTTGATCGAGCCACTGTCGCTGGACGAGGCCTACCTGGATGTGAGCGACAGCCAGTGGTATTCGGGCAGCGCCACGCGCATTGCCGAGGATATCCGCCGGCGCGTCGCCCGCACCCTGCATATCACTGTCTCGGCCGGTGTGGCGCCGAACAAGTTCCTGGCCAAGATCGCCAGTGACTGGCGCAAGCCCAATGGCCTGTTCGTGATTACTCCGGGCGAAGTGGAGGCGTTCGTCGCCGCCCTGCCGGTGGCCAGGCTGCACGGGGTAGGCAAGGTAACGGCAGACAAGCTGGCGCGGTTGGGTATCGAAACCTGCCTGGAATTGCGCGACTGGTCGCGCCTGGCGCTGGTGCGCGAGTTCGGCAGCTTTGGCGAGCGTTTGTGGGGGCTGGCGCGGGGTATCGATGAACGTGCGGTGCACAATGACAGTCGCCGGCAGTCGGTCAGCGTGGAAAACACCTACGACACCGATCTGCCGGACCTGGCCAGTTGCCTGGCACGGCTGCCCGAGCTGCTGGAAAGCCTGAACGAGCGTATCGCCCGAATGGACAGCAGTTACCGACCGGAAAAGCCCTTCGTCAAGGTCAAGTTCCATGACTTCAGCCAGACCACCATGGAACAGGCGGGGGCGGGCAGGGACCTGGAGAGTTATCGACAATTGCTGGGGCAGGCGTTTGCCCGTGGTGGCAAACCGGTGCGCTTGCTGGGGGTAGGCGTGAGGTTGCGCGACTTGCGCGGGGCGCATGAGCAGCTGGAGCTGTTCCCGCCTCAATAAATGGCCTGGGCCTGGCTGCATGGCCCCCTGTGGGAGCGGCCTTGTGTCGCGAAAGGGCCGCGCAGCGGCCCCAGGATTTCAGCAGTGATGCATCAATTGTCGGGGCTGCTCTGCAGCCCTTTCGCGACACAAGGCCGCTCCCACAGGGGGGATGCGTTGCCGCAGCAGTTACTGCGCGCCCGGGTCGGCCACCAACCGGCCAGTGGCCTTGGTCAGCGACTGCAGAAACTCCTGCTGCAACTCCGGATCGTTGCGGGTCAGTTCGATCAGGCTCTGTTCCATTTCACTGGCTTCCTCTTCCAGGCCCAGTTCGGACAAGCGCTTGACCCGGTGTACCCATTGGCCGACATCGTCATCTTCGAGGTCATCGAAGATCAGTTCATGGGCTTCGAGCAGCTTGTTGCGCAGGGTGGCGCTGACCAGCAGGCTGGCATCGCCACGTACCGCGTTGTCCTCGTCCAGCACCTGCAGGTGCAGGGTGCCGATGTGGTTGAGGTTCTGCTCGGAGAACGGGCTGTCGAGCAGGTTCAGGCGCAGCACGCCGTTCCTGTCGGTGGTCAGCTCGTGGGTCATCTTGCCGGCCTTGACCTCGACCAGGCGCTCGCTCCAGGGCACGCTGGTAGATTCCTCGCGCTTGCCTTTCTGCACTTCGCTGATCCCGGCCAGGTTCTGCTGGGCACGGCCGTTGGACGGCACGTTCATGAACGGGTTGAGCCCGTCCACGCCATAGCTGAGCCAGTCGTGGGTGATGCTTTCCGGCAGGTTGCCCAGGGCGAAGACATTGACCACATTGGCACCCACGCCTGCCACCACGGCCACCGCACCCAGCGGGATCTCGTAGATTTCCCGCCAGGGTTGGTAAGGCGTGTAGCGGTCATAGCTGCGCGTGACTTCGAATTCGGTGACTTCGAAGCGCTTCTGCTCATGCACGCGCACACGTCGTTGCGGAAGCTCCATCACCTTCGGCTCGCCGACATCGATCTGCAGGGTGTGCTCGAGCAGTTTGCGCTCGACGCGCTCCTCATGGTCGCTGCGCTGGGACATCTGGTTGGCGCAGCCGCTGACGAGCAGGGCGCCGCACAGTGCGGCGCCCCCCAGGGGAAAGGTACTTCGCTTGAACATGATCACTCGTGCATTGGTTATCAGCGGCGAACGCGGGCCTGCAGGAAGGTCAGCACTTCATTGAGCGGCAACGACTGGGCGTCCTGCTCGGTGCGGTGCTTGTACTCCAGGTTGCCTTCGGCCAGGCCGCGATCGCTGACGACGATGCGGTGCGGGATGCCGATCAGCTCCATGTCGGCGAACTTGATGCCTGGGCTGGTCTTCTTGTCACGGTCGTCCAGCAGCACTTCGTAGCCGGCAGCAGTCAGCTCGGCGTACAGCTTGTCGGTCGCCTCGCGAACTACCTCGGTTTCGTAGCGCAGCGGTACCAGGGCGATCTGGAACGGGGCCAGGGCGTCGTTCCAGATGATGCCCTTGTCGTCGTAGCTCTGCTCAATGGCAGCTGCCACCACGCGGGACACACCGATGCCGTAGCAGCCCATGGACAGGGTTACCGGCTTGCCGTTCTCGCCCAGTACCTGGCACTTCAGCGCCTCGCTGTACTTGGTGCCGAGCTGGAAGATGTGGCCCACTTCGATGCCGCGCTTGATCACCAGGGTACCCTGGCCGTCCGGGCTCGGGTCGCCTTCGACCACGTTACGCAGGTCTGCGACCTGTGGAACCGGCAGGTCGCGCTCCCAGTTCACGCCGAAGTAGTGCTTGTCGTCGATGTTGGCGCCAATGCCGAAGTCGCTCATCAGGGCAACCGAACGGTCAATGACGATTTCCAGCGGCAGGTTCAGCGGGCCGAGCGAGCCGGCGCCGGCACCGATGGCCTCGCGCAGTTCAGCGTCGGTGGCCATGACCAGCGGGTCGGCAACCTGTTCCAGCTTGGCCGCCTTGATTTCGTTGAGCTCATGGTCGCCACGCACGATCAGCGCTACCAGCTTGCCTTCTTCGGCGCCGCGCACGATCAGGGTCTTGACGGTCTTCTCGATCGGCAGGCCGAAGTTTTCCACCAGCTGGGCGATGGTCTTGGCGTTCGGCGTATCGACCAGGCGCAGCTCCTCGGTAGGGGCCGGGCGCACGGTTTCACGCGGGATGGCCTCGGCCTTCTCGATGTTGGCGGCGTAGTCGGAGCTGTCGCTGAAGATCACGTCGTCTTCGCCGGACTCGGCCAGTACGTGGAATTCGTGCGAGTAGCTGCCACCGATGGAGCCGGTGTCGGCCTGCACTGGGCGGAAGTCCAGGCCCAGGCGGGTGAACACGTTGCTGTACGCCTGGTGCATGCGGTCGTAGGTTTCCTGCAGGGAAGCCTGGTCGGCATGGAACGAGTAGGCGTCCTTCATGATGAACTCGCGGCCGCGCATCAGGCCGAAGCGCGGGCGGATCTCGTCACGGAACTTGGTCTGGATCTGGTACATGTTGAGCGGCAGCTGTTTATAGCTGGACAGCTCGTTGCGGGCCAGGTCGGTGATCACTTCTTCGTGGGTCGGGCCGACGCAGAAGTCGCGCTGGTGGCGGTCCTTCAGGCGCAGCAGCTCGGGGCCGTACTGTTCCCAGCGGCCGGATTCCTGCCACAGTTCGGCGGGCTGGATGCTGGGCATCAGCACTTCCAGGGCGCCGGCGGCGTTCATTTCCTCACGCACCACGGCCTCGACCTTGCGCATCACCCGCAAGCCCATCGGCAGCCAGGTGTACAGGCCGGAGGCCAGTTTGCGGATCATGCCGGCACGCAGCATGAGCTGATGGCTGATGACCACTGCGTCGGCAGGGGTTTCTTTCTGGGTGGCGAGCAAATATTGACTGGTGCGCATGGTGAGCCGTGTCGATTGCCTAAGACATTGAAATGACCCCGCATTGTACGGGGGCGAAACGAAGGCGTACAGGATGCCCCAGGGCGTGACGCTTGTCAGCCAAGAAAAAGCCCGGCGTGATCGCCGGGCTTTTTCAGGTGCGGGGCACTGCAAGCCAGGCTTACAGGATGCTCAGCGGGTACTCCACGATCAGGCGCAGTTCGTCGATCGATGGGGAATCGTAGTAGGTGCCATCGGAAGAACGGTAGGTGGCTTGACGCACGCGGAAGCTCAGGTCTTTCGCCGGGCCGCTCTGCAGCACGTACTTGATATCTACGTCGCGTTCCCATTCCTTGCCGTTGCTGGTGCCGGTGACGTTGGCATCGGTACCGCGTACATAACGGGTCATGAAGGTCAGGCCCGGGATGCCGTATTCAGCAAAGTTCAGGTCGTAGCGAGCCTGCCAGGATTTCTCGTCTTCGGCGTTGAAGTCGGAACGGGCCACGGAGTTGGCCAGGAAGATGGTGCCGCCACCGTCGATGCCATAGCCATAGTCGCCGTCGCCGGTGACTTTCTGGTAGGCCAGGGTGAAGGTGTGAGCGCCGATGTTGTAGGCGCCCGACAGGCTGAATGCGCGGTTGTCCAGCTTGTCGCCATCGAATGCGCGGTACTCGGCCGAGCCTTCGCTCTTGGTGTCATAGATGTTGAAGTCGAACACCAGGCCTTGTTTGTCCGAGATCGGCAGAGCCCAGTTGACGTTGGCGTAGTATTTGCGCCAGTAGTCTTCAACCTTCGAGTAGTACAGGCTGGTGCTGAGGTTGTCGGTGAACGCGTAGGTACCACCTACCACGTTGGCTTCCTTCAGGCGGAAGCTGTCGCGGTTGGTCTGCTCCTGGGCGGTCAGGCTGGTGAAATGACCAGCGTGCAGGGTCAGGCCCTCGATCTCGTTGCTGGTGATCAGGGTGCCCTGGGCGATTTCCGGCAGCAGGCGGCTGTCGTCAGTGGCGAAGACCGGCAGAGCGGTGAACTGGTCACCCACTTTCAGTACGGTGTCGGAGATGCGGAATTTAACCGCGCCGCCGGCCTTGGAGTAGTCATCCTGCGAACGGCCGTCGGAGCCGGTCGGGAACAGGCCGGTACCGGCGCGGCCCTTGCCGCTGTCCAGTTTCAGGCCGAGCATGCCGATGGCATCCACACCCACACCAACGGTGCCCTGGGTGAAGCCGGACTCGAAGGTGCCGAGGAAGCCCAGGCCGGTTTCTTCGCGACGGCTCTGGCCGCCTTCGTTGTTACGGAAGTCACGGCTGAAGTACAGCATGCGGGTCTTGACGTTCAGCTTGCTGTCTTCGATGAAACCTTTGGACTCGTCCTGGGAAGAGGCCAATGCCAACTGCGAGGTCCCTGCCGCAACGGCCAGGGCGATCATGCTCCACTTCATCACGCGCATCGTGATTTGCTCCTTTGGTTTTTAGGAAGAGTACCGCTGCGTCCAAGTGTTTTAGTTATATGGGGCAGCTCTTTCTTGTTATGTCGGCGAAAATGTATAGCACGCTGACTGTTGTTGGCGATATGGGTATAAACATCCTTTTCGGAACTTTTTCACCATGTCGCTTTTAAGTATTTCCATGTCGCAAATCACGCCCCGGTTTAAGGGCCGTACAACACCAGCGCTGTTTCTTTCACCGTAACGAACCTGTAACTACCGATTCCGGTTGGGGAAACTCCCTGGTAACCAATGCCGCTGTTGTTATTTGTCGCGTACACCTGTCGATGCAGATGTCGTGCCGACTTGGCGTGAAAGGAATGCAACAAGCGTGCTCAAAATTCGCAACGCTTCATGAAATTTTCACAAAACCTGCTACCGGGGGTCGGAAAGTGCCGTAAACACGGGGCGGGAGCCGCCTGACGGGGTGTCACAGTCAAGAATCATTAAAATTTGAAAAGCTGTCATGAAAGTCAATGTGTTACCGCAACTTGTTCATGCAGCGTCACCTTTGGGGTGGCAAGTGTGGTGCGAGGTGTACGGGCGGCCTCATTTTGGTGCGAAAAGTAGCGCTGTGTTACCGGGAACGTGCAGGGTATCCTTGCAGGCCTGTTTTCCGCGTGACGCGGGTTGGTTCTGCCTGAAGGAGATTTGCCGTGTTCGTCCTCGATTCGCGTTTGCAGCAGGATTCGCTGGTGCTGGGGGAGTTTGCGCTGTGCCAGTTGCTGCTGAGCAAGGATGCCAACTATCCATGGTTCATCCTGGTGCCCAAGCGCGCCGGTATCAGCGAACTGTTCGAGCTCGATGCTGCGGAGCAGCAGCAGTTGTGGCAGGAAACCACCAGCCTGGCCGAAGCGCTGAAAGCCAGCTACAGCGCCGACAAGATGAACGTGGCTACCCTGGGCAATGTGGTCAGCCAGTTGCACATGCACGTGATCGTGCGCCAGCGCGACGACGCCGCCTGGCCGGCACCGGTGTGGGGCAAGTGCCCGGCGGTGGCCTACACCGACGACCAGGTGCAAGCCATTCGCCAGCGCCTGAGCGGGCTGCAGCTCGCCGGCTACCAGGAGGCCTGACATGTCGCTTGAATCGCGAGTGGTCGAACTGGAAACACGCCAGGCGTTCCAGGATGACACCATCCAGGCACTGAATGACGTGGTGGTCGAGCAGGGGCGGGTGATCGAGCGGCTGCAGTTGCAGATGGCCGAGCTGATCAAGCGTTACGAAGAGATGGTTGGCCAGTACGGCAGCGAAGGGGACGAGGCGCCACCGCCTCATTATTGATACCTGGACCCCTGCAGGAGCGGGCATGCCCGCTCCTGCAGGGGATGGTTTCGACAAGTTGGATCAGCGGCGGGTTACCGCAACCACATCCTCGGCCTGCAGGCCCTTGTCGCGGTGCATCACGGAAAACTCCACGCGCTGGCCTTCCACCAGGATGCGGTGGCCTTCGCCGCGAATGGCGCGAAAGTGCACGAAGATATCATCGCCCGAGTCGCGGGAGATGAAGCCGAAGCCTTTGGACGTGTTGAACCACTTCACGGTACCGGTATCACGATTGCCGGCATCCTGCGCCGCGTGCTGGCTGGCGCGTGCCTTGCGCGGGATGCGGGCAAAGCCCACGGCCAGGTGCACGGCCACGGCCAGCGCCGCGCAGACCAGTGCGGCCAGGTTGCCCATTTCCGGGCGGGCCAGCAGTGTCAGGGTCTGCAGCACCACGGCCACCACCAGCAGGGCACAGGCCAGGTGCTGCAACTGCTGCCGCGCGCCGCGGTAGTACAGTGGCACGACCGGGGCCAGCACCAGGTTGAGCAGGCCGAGCAGGGCAAGGTAGACCGCGTCGGGTTGTTGCAGGAAGGGTGTCGCATCGGTTTTCAGGCTGGGTATGAGCGATAGCAGCAAGGCTGCCACGCCCGTCACCAGATGGACGATCTTGAACATGGGGTTGGCTCACAGTTGATAAGGCCGATCACAGGAAGAGCTGGCAGCACGGTGCGCATGAGGTGTAGAGCGCGAACACGTGGCAGGCCAGCCTATGCACCCGGCAATGACAATCCGCACGGGTGGCACCATGCCTATTTAACAGTAAAGCCGCAGGCTACTCAAACCGCAGGCCGCGACGGGCGATGTGTTGCGCCATGTCACATGCGGCGTGTACCAAGTGTTGCTACAGTGGTCGTCACCTGCTTGGGTCTCAAGCCTTATGGAAAGGGGAACTTCATGGCAATCGATATCGGTATCAGTGAAGAAGATCGCAAGTCCATCGTCGATGGGCTGTCCCGCCTGTTGTCGGATACCTACGTGCTGTATCTGAAAACCCATAACTTCCACTGGAACGTCACCGGTCCGTCGTTCCGCACGCTGCATCTGATGTTCGAAGAGCAGTACAACGAACTGGCGCTGGCGGTCGACTCGATCGCCGAGCGCATTCGCGCCCTGGGCTTTCCGGCGCCGGGGGCTTATGCATTCTATGCGAGGCACTCCTCGATCAAGGAGGAAGAAGGGGTGCCGCCTGCCGACGAGATGATCCGCCAGCTGGTCCAGGGCCAGGAAGCCGTGGTGCGTACCGCGCGCAGCATCTTCCCGGTGGTGGACAAGGTCAGTGACGAGCCGACCGCCGACCTGCTGACCCAGCGCATGCAGGTGCACGAGAAAACCGCCTGGATGCTGCGGGTGCTGCTCGACGGCAAGTAGATACCCAGCGTTGTACCGGCCCTTGTAGGAGCGGCCTTGTGTCGCGATGGGCTGCGCAGCAGCCCCGGCAATTTGTGCAATTGCACTCAAACCCTGGGGCTGCTTCGCAGCCCATCGCGACACAAGGCCGCTCCTACAGGTCCTGCGCAATTTTGTGCGGGAAGATTTTGCCGCTGCTTTAAGCTCGCCCATCAGCGCTTCATAGGCCACCTGGTACCTGTGACGAGGAAGTGTGGCGCATGATGCAAGCAAGCAAACGTGTGGCTGGCCAGGGGCGTTGGCCGGGTAAACAGTGCATCGACCCGTTCAAGGCGGATTTCGACATGTTGCAGACCCAGCCGGTGTCACGCTCGGTGCGGCTCAACGGCTTTTCCACCTGCCTGCGGCTGGAGGCCGTCTACTGGGGCATCCTGGAGCGCATCGCCGCGGCCAACCGCTGCTCGGTCAGCGCGGTGCTGTCCTACGTCGACCGCGAGGTACACCTGCGCCAGGGTGGGGTGCGCAACTTCAGCGGGCTGATCAGGGTGATCTGCGTCGCCTGGCTGCTGGACCCGCCAAGTGTGCGCTGATCGCCTGGCGGGCTGCGCAGTGCTTGCTAACCATATATAATCCCGCTTTTTGCTGCCCCGGCAGCCAGCGTTGTGGTTGACGAGAGACACCCATGCCCCTTTATGACTATCAATGTGCATCCTGCGAGCACCGCATGGAAGTGCTGCAGAAGATCAGCGCCGCGCCGCTGACCGATTGCCCGGCCTGCCAGGCGCCAGCGCTGAAAAAGCTGCTGTCGGTGCCAGGCTTCCGCCTGAGCGGTAACGGTTGGTACGAAACCGACTTCAAGACCGGGGCGAAAAAGAATCTGGCAGGCGGCGACAAGGCCGACTGAGTTGAATGCTGTGACCGGGTCTTGCAGTATTAGCCCTCTGCGGGCGGCCAAGGCCTCCACCGAATACACGAATCACGAGAAGCGAAACCACCATCATGATGCGCAGCCATTATTGCGGCCAACTGAACGAGAGCCTGGACGGCCAGGAAGTCACCCTTTGCGGCTGGGTCCATCGTCGCCGCGACCACGGCGGGGTGATCTTCCTCGACATCCGTGACCGCGAAGGCATGGCCCAGGTCGTGTTCGACCCGGATCGCGCCGAAACCTTCGCCGCTGCCGACCGCGTGCGCAGCGAATACGTCGTGCAGATCACCGGCAAGGTCCGCAAGCGCCCTGAAGGTGCGGTGAATGCCAACATGGCTTCCGGCGCCATCGAGATCCTCGGCTACCAGCTGAACGTGCTCAACGAAGCGGAAACCCCGCCGTTCCCGCTGAACGAATACTCCGACGTCGGCGAGGAAACCCGCCTGCGCTACCGCTTCATCGACCTGCGTCGCCCGGAAATGGCCGACAAGCTGCGCCTGCGTTCGCGCATCACCAGCAGCATCCGTCGCTTCCTCGACGAGAACGGCTTCCTCGACGTCGAGACGCCGATCCTGACCCGTGCCACCCCGGAAGGCGCCCGTGACTACCTGGTGCCTAGCCGTACCCACGCCGGTAGCTTCTTCGCCCTGCCGCAGTCGCCGCAGTTGTTCAAGCAGCTGTTGATGGTCGCCGGCTTCGACCGCTACTACCAGATCGCCAAGTGCTTCCGTGACGAAGACCTGCGTGCCGACCGCCAGCCGGAATTCACCCAGATCGACATCGAGACCAGCTTCCTCGATGAAAGCGAGATCATGGGCCTGACCGAAAGCATGATCCGCAAGCTGTTCAAGGAAGTGCTGGACCTGGAATTCGGCGAATTCCCGCACATGACCTTCGAAGAGGCCATGCGCCGCTACGGCTCCGACAAGCCGGACCTGCGTATTCCGCTGGAACTGGTCGACGTTGCCGACCAGCTCAAGGATGTCGACTTCAAGGTGTTCGCCGGCCCGGCCAACGATCCGAAGTGCCGCGTTACCGCCCTGCGCCTGCCAGGCGGCGCCAGCATGCCGCGCAGCAAGATCGACGAGTACACCAAGTTCGTCGGCATCTACGGTGCCAAGGGCCTGGCCTACATCAAGGTCAACGAGCGCGCCAAGGGCGTCGAAGGCCTGCAGTCGCCGATCGTCAAGAACATCCCCGAGGCCAACCTCAACACCATCCTCGACCGCGTTGGCGCCGTTGACGGCGATATCGTGTTCTTCGGTGCCGACAAGTTCAAGGTGGTCAGCGAAGCCCTGGGCGCGCTGCGTATCCGCCTGGGCCACGACTTCGAGCTGCTGACCTGCGAGTGGGCACCGATGTGGGTGGTCGACTTCCCGATGTTCGAAGAGAACGAAGACGGCAGCTTCACCGCGCTGCACCACCCGTTCACCGCGCCGAAGTGCACCCCGGAAGAGCTCGAGGCCAACCCGGCCGTGGCCCTGTCCCGTGCCTACGACATGGTCCTGAACGGTACCGAGCTGGGTGGTGGTTCGATCCGTATCCACCGTAAAGAGATGCAGCAGGCCGTGTTCCGCCTGCTGGGCATCGAGGCGGCAGAACAGGAAGAGAAGTTCGGCTTCCTGCTCGACGCCCTGAAGTTCGGTGCACCGCCTCACGGTGGCCTGGCCTTCGGCCTGGACCGCCTGGTCATGCTGATGACCGGCGCCCAGTCGATCCGTGAAGTGATCGCCTTCCCGAAAACTCAGAGCGCCGCGTGCGTCATGACCCAGGCCCCTGGCATGGTCGATGCCAAGGCCCTGCGCGAGCTGCACATCCGACTGCGCGAACAGACCAAGGTCGAGTAAGCAGTCCCCGGGCGCATCCACATGGATGCGCCTTTGCGTTTCGGCGCAGGCAATTTCCCGTCCCGCCCCGTACAGGGGCGGGGCTGTTTGTGATTCAAAGGATTCGGAGTCGTTATGGCTGGTCATTCCAAGTGGGCGAACATCAAGCACCGCAAAGAGCGCCAGGATGCCAAGAGAGGCAAGATCTTCACCAAGTGGATCCGCGAACTGACGGTCGCTGCCAAGCAGGGTGGTGCTGACCCGGCATCCAACCCGCGCCTGCGTTTGGCGCTGGACAAGGCCCTGGGCGCCAACATGAGCCGCGACATCATCGATCGTGCCGTGGCCCGTGGTGCCGGCACCAACGAAAGCGACAACGTCGAAGAGCTCAGCTACGAAGGTTACGGCCCGGGTGGCGTGGCGATCATGGTCGAGGCCATGACCGACAACCGCAACCGTACCGCCGCTGCCGTGCGTCATGCCTTCACCAAGTGTGGTGGCAACCTGGGCACCGACGGTTCGGTGGCCTACCTGTTCGAGCGCAAGGGGCAGATCAGCTTTGCCCCGGGCGTGGAAGAAGACGCGCTGATGGAAGCGGCGATGGAAGCCGATGCC
This sequence comes from Pseudomonas sp. B23(2017), assembly GCF_002113725.1. Lineage (NCBI taxonomy): Bacteria > Pseudomonadati > Pseudomonadota > Gammaproteobacteria > Pseudomonadales > Pseudomonadaceae > Pseudomonas > Pseudomonas sp. B23(2017). The sequence continues at coordinate 91,072 of NZ_NEJM01000014.1, forward strand.
GATGACGTGGTGGCCAACGACGACGGCTCGTTCGACGTGTTCACCTCGTTCAACAGCTTCTACGCCGTGCGCAATGCCCTGGAAGAGGCGGGCTTCAAGGCCGCTGACGCGGAAATCGTCATGCAGCCGACCACCAGCGCCGAACTCGACCAGGACGGTGCCGAGAAAGTACTCAAGCTGATCGACATGCTCGAAGACCTGGATGACGTGCAGAACGTCTACTCCAATGCCCAGATTTCCGATGAGATCATGGAAAACCTCGGCTAAGGTGTCCTGGCGATCCATGCCAGTTCTTCAAGTTTGTCAGCGCCTGTACCGGCCCTTTCGCGGGTAAACCCGCTCCCACAGGTACTGCACCACATTCAGAGTCGGTGCAGTACCTGTGGGAGCGGGTTTACCCGCGAAAGGGCCGGTACAGTTTGCAGAGATGCATCAATTTTTCGACAGGCACTATGACTCTGATTCTTGGTATCGACCCCGGCTCGCGCATCACCGGCTATGGCGTGGTACGCCAGACCGCCCGTGGTTGCGAGTACGTGGCGTCGGGCTGCATCCGCACCGGCAGCGGCGAGCTGCACGAGCGGTTGCAGATCGTTTTTCGTGGCGTGGGTGAAATCATCGCCCAGCACGGCCCGGTAACCATGGGCATCGAACGGGTGTTCATGGCTCGTAACGCCGACTCGGCGCTCAAGCTCGGCCAGGCCCGTGGCGCGGCCATCGTCGCCGCCGCCGAAGCCGGCCTGGAAATCGCCGAATACAGCGCCACCCAGGTCAAGCAGGCGGTAGCCGGTACCGGTGGGGCCAACAAGGAGCAGGTGATGATGATGGTCATGCACCTGCTGAAACTGACGCAAAAGCCGCAGATCGACGCCTCCGACGCCCTGGCCATCGCCCTGTGCCACGCCCATACCCGTTCCAGCCTGGTGCCGCATGGCCTGGCCACGGCACGGCGACGCGGCGGGCGCTTGCGTCTGTAGGCGCTTCATGCGCTGATACACATTTTGTTCGGGTGATGCGTTCACCCGCTGCATTTGCTGATAGGGTTGAGCGGTCTTTGACCGGCTCCCCGAGAGGAAGGATCGGAACGTGATTGGACGTTTGCGCGGAACCCTGGCGGAAAAACAGCCGCCGCACCTGATTATCGACGTCAATGGCGTAGGTTACGAACTGGAAGTTCCCATGACCACGCTGTACCGTCTGCCCAAGGTGGGCGAACCCGTAACCGTGCACACCCACCTGGTGGTGCGCGAGGATGCTCACCTGCTCTACGGTTTTGCCGAAAAGCGCGAGCGCGAACTGTTCCGCGAACTCATCCGCCTGAATGGCGTAGGGCCGAAGCTGGCCCTGGCGCTGATGTCCGGGCTGGAAGTGGACGAGCTGGTGCGCTGCGTGCAGGCTCAGGACACCTCGGCCCTGGTGCGCGTGCCCGGTGTTGGCAAGAAAACCGCCGAACGCCTGCTGGTCGAGCTCAAGGACCGCTTCAAGGCTTGGGAAACGTCCCCGGCCATGTTCACCCTGGTCTCCGACGGGCCGCTGCCGGTCGCCAGCGCATCCACGGCCGAAGCCGATGCCGTCAGCGCCCTGGTTTCGCTGGGCTACAAGCCGCAGGAAGCCAGCAAGGCGATCGCCGCGATCAAGGACAAGGCCGGCCTGAGCAGTGAGGAGCTGATCCGCCGCAGCCTGAAAGGGATGATTACCAAGTGATCGAAGCCGACCGCCTGATCGCCGCCAGTGGCCGCGACCGTGAAGAAGTCCAGGACCGTGCGATCCGCCCGCTGCGGCTGGACGAGTACATCGGCCAGCCGGTGGTGCGCGAGCAGATGGCGCTGTTCATCCAGGCCGCCCGTGGCCGCAGCGAGTCGCTCGACCATACGCTGATCTTCGGCCCGCCCGGCCTGGGCAAGACCACCCTGGCCAACATCATTGCCCAGGAAATGGGCGTGTCGGTCAAGAGTACCTCGGGGCCCATCCTCGAGCGCCCGGGCGACCTCGCGGCCATGCTGACCAATCTCGAACCGCACGATGTGCTGTTCATCGACGAGATCCACCGGTTGTCACCGGTCGTCGAAGAGGTGCTGTACCCGGCGATGGAGGACTTCCAGCTCGACATCATGATCGGCGAAGGGCCTGCGGCCCGCTCGATCAAGCTCGACCTGCCGCCGTTCACCCTGGTCGGTGCCACCACCCGTGCCGGCATGCTCACCAACCCGCTGCGCGACCGTTTCGGTATCGTCCAGCGCCTGGAGTTCTACAGCGACAAGGACCTGGCCACCATCGTCAGCCGTTCGGCCGGCATCCTCGGCCTGGCCATCGAAGACCTGGGTGCCTACGAGATCGCCCGCCGCGCCCGCGGCACGCCACGTATCGCCAACCGCCTGCTGCGCCGCGTGCGCGACTACGCCGAAGTGCGCGGCAAGGGCCAGATCACCAAGGCCGTGGCCGACATGGCGCTCAACCTGCTGGACGTCGACGAGCGCGGTTTCGACCACTCCGACCGCCGCCTGCTGCTGACCATGATCGAGAAGTTCGACGGTGGCCCGGTTGGCGTGGACAACCTGGCCGCGGCCATCAGTGAAGAGCGCCACACCATCGAGGACGTGCTCGAGCCGTACCTGATTCAGCAAGGCTACATCATGCGCACGCCGCGCGGCCGCGTGGTCACCCGGCATGCCTACCTGCACTTTGGCTTGAACGTGCCCGGGCGCCTGGGGGAGGGTGGGGATTTTTCCGAAACGGGCGATGAGTGACAGATCGAAAACGGCTTTTCGTGGTCCTACCGCTGGCATGCCGAGGGTGCGCTGGCAATAAGACATTAATGAAGAAAAAACAGTTGCCACAGCGGATTGGCAAGCTGAGGAGTAAGCACTAGAGTATGCGCGCGCAAAATGGCCTGGAACCGTTCGCACACCGTTGTCGCGTCTATTACGAAGATACCGATGCCGGTGGCGTGGTGTATTACGTCAATTACCTGAAATTCATGGAGCGCGCGCGTACCGAGCGGCTGCGGCACCTGGGCTTTTCCCAGGCGCAGCTGGCCGAAGACAACCTGCTGTTCGTGGTCCACTCCAGCGAAGCGCGCTATCACGCGCCGGCGCGGCTGGACGACGAGCTGCGGGTCACCGCGCAAGTACTTGAACTCAATCGCGCCAGCCTGCGCTTCGTGCAGCAGGTCTGGCGGGAAAAGGATGAAACGCTGCTCTGCGAAGGGCAGTTCCTGGTGGCCGCCGTGCGCGCCGACACTTTCAAACCCCGAGCCATACCCCCGGAGCTGCGTGACGCCTTTGCGGCGGACGGCTCGGGTACTCAATCGAATGCAGGAGAATAAGCGTGGAAGCTAACGTCGTCGACCATACCTCCATGTGGAGTCTGGTCAGCAATGCCAGTGTGCTGGTACAGCTGGTAATGCTGACCCTGGTGGCCGCCTCGGTCACCTCATGGGTCATGATCTTCCAGCGCAGCACCATGCTGCGCGCCGGTCGTCGTGCGCTGGATGCCTTCGAGGAGCGCTTCTGGTCGGGCATCGACCTGTCCAAGCTGTACCGCCAGGCAGGCAGCAACCCAGACCCGGATTCCGGTGTCGAGCAGGTCTTCCGTGCCGGCTTCAAGGAATTCTCGCGCCTGCGCCAGCAGCCGGGCGTTGACCCGGACGCGGTCATGGAGGGTGTTGCCCGTGCCATGCGCGTAGCCATCTCGCGCGAGGAAGAAAAACTCGAGCAGAGCCTGCCGTTCCTGGCCACCGTCGGTTCGACCAGCCCGTACATCGGCCTGTTCGGTACCGTATGGGGCATCATGAACTCCTTCCGCGGCCTGGCCAGCGCCCAGCAGGCCACCCTGGCCACGGTTGCCCCGGGTATTGCCGAAGCACTGATCGCCACCGCCATCGGCCTGTTCGCGGCAATCCCGGCGGTCATCGCCTACAACCGCTTCTCGGCCCGCAGCGAAGTGCTGATCGGCCGTTACTACACCTTCGCCGACGAGTTCCAGGCGATCCTGCACCGCAAAGTGCACACCAGCGAAGAGTAATCAGGTAGAAGCCCATGGCCCGAGTTCGCCACAAACGCAAGCCCGTCGCCGAGATGAACGTGGTGCCCTACATCGACGTGATGCTGGTACTGCTGGTCATCTTCATGGTGACGGCGCCCATGCTCAACCAGGGCGTGAAGGTAGACCTGCCCAAGGTTTCCAGTGAAGCCTTGCCGCAGGACAACAACGTCCAGATCCTCACCATCTCCATCAAGGCCGACAAGACCTACTACTGGAACCTCGGCAGCGAAGTCGATACCGACAAGCAGATGGACAAGGCCATGACCTTGCCTGCCATGACCGACGCGGTGACCAAGATCATTGCCGCCGGCCGTGACCAGGGCAAGCAGACCCAGGTGTTCATTCGTGGCGACAAGGCTGTCGACTATGGCGCGGTCATGGGTGCCATGGGCGGGTTGCAGAAGGCCGGTGTCGGTAACGTTGGCCTGATTACCGAGGCGCCCTGATGCAACAGCGAGAGCCATCCGCCTCGGAAAGCTACTTCTGGCCCAGTATCTGGGCCATCGGCCTGCATGTGCTGGTGTTCGCCCTGCTGTTCGTCAGTTTTGCCATGACGCCTGAGCTGCCGCCATCCAAGCCGATCGTCCAGGCTACCCTGTACCAGCTCAAGTCCAAGAGCCAGGCGACCACCCAGACCAATCAGAAGATTGCCGGGGAAGCGAAGAAAACCGCTTCGCGCCAGACCGAGGTCGAGCAGCTGGAACAGAAGAAGGTCGAGCAGGAGGCCGTGAAGGCCGCGGAACAAAAGAAAGCCGACGCCGCTCAAAAGGCCGAAGAGGCTCGCGAGGCCGCCGAAGCCAAGAAAGCCGAGGCAGCTGCCGAAGCCGCCGAGGCCAAGAAAGCCGCCGAAGCCAGGAAGGCCGAAGAGGCGAAGAAGGCTGCCGAGAAGCAGCAGGCCGACATCGCCAAGAAGAAGGCCGAGGAAGAAAAGAAAAAAGCCGAAGAAGAGGCCAAGAAAGAGGCCGCTGAAGAGGCGAAGAAACAAGCCGCCGAGGACGCCAAGAAAAAGGCGGCCGAAGAGGCCAAGAAGAAAGCAGCCGAGGACGCCAAGAAGAAAGCGGTAGCCGAGGAAGCGAAGAAGAAGGCAGCTGAAGAGGCCAAGAAAAAGGCCGCTGCAGATGCCCAGAAGAAAAAGGCACAGGAAGCGGCCCGCAAGGCGGCGGAAGACAAGAAAGCCCAGGCCCTGGCCGAGCTGTTGTCCGACACCACCGAACGGCAGCAGGCGCTGGCCGACGAGCAGGGTGACCAGGTGGCCGGCGACTTTGACGACCTGATCCGCATGCGCGCGGCCGAGGGCTGGGCACGTCCGCCTTCCGCGCGCAAGGGCATGACGGTGGTCCTGCAGATCAACATGTTGCCGGACGGTACCATCACCAGCGTCAGCGTGGCCCGGTCCAGTGGTGACGGCCCGTACGACAGCTCGGCGGTGGCAGCAGTGAAGAACATCGGTCGTCTGACCGAGATGCAGGGTATGAAGCCGAGCGATTTCAACCAATATCGTTCGTTCAAGATGACATTTACACCTGAGGATCTAGCGTTGTGATTAAACGTCTGAGAGGACTGCTGGTCATGCTGTGCTGCGTGGCAGGCATGGCCGTGGCAGAGGAAAAGAACATCCTGGTCACCAGCGGCAGCGACCGGGCCACGCCCATCGCGGTAGTGCCGTTCGGTCTGCAGGGCGGCAGCGTGCTGCCGGAAGACATGGCCGACATCATCGGCAACGACCTGCGCAACTCCGGCTACTACTCGCCGATTCCGCGGCAGAACATGATCAGCCAGCCGTCGCAGGCCAGCGAAGTGATCTTCCGTGACTGGAAAGCGCTGGGCGCGCAGTACGTGATGGTCGGCAGCATCGTGCCGTCGGGCGGTCGCCTGCAGGTGCAGTACGCGCTGTTCAACGTCGCCACCGAGCAGCAGGTGCTGACCGGTAGCGTGGCGGGCAGCGTCGACCAGCTGCGTGACATGGCGCACTACATTGCCGACCAGTCGTTCGAGAAGCTCACCGGCATCAAGGGTGCGTTCTCCACCCGCATGCTGTACGTGACGGCCGAGCGCTTCTCCACCAACAACACCCGCTATACCTTGCAGCGTTCGGACTACGACGGTGCACGTGCGGTTACCCTGCTGCAATCGCGTGAACCGATCCTGTCGCCACGCTTTGCTCCGGATGGCAAGCGCATCGCCTATGTTTCGTTCGAGCAGAAGCGCCCGCGCATCTTCGTCCAGCACATCGATACCGGTCGCCGCGAGCAGGTCACCAACTTCGAAGGCCTGAACGGTGCGCCAGCATGGTCGCCGGATGGCACGCGCCTGGCGTTCGTGCTGTCGAAGGACGGCAACCCGGACATCTACGTGATGAACGTGGCTTCGCGCCAGATCAGCCGTGTCACCGCCGGCCCGGGCATCAACACCGAGCCGTTCTGGGGCAAGGATGGCAACACCCTGTACTTCACCTCCGACCGTGGCGGCAAGCCGCAGATCTACAAGCAGTCGGTCGGTGGCGGTGGTGCCGAGCGTGTAACTTTCGTGGGTAACTACAACGCCAACCCGAAACTGTCGGCGGACGAAAAGACCCTGGTGATGATCCATCGCCAGCAGGGCTTCACCAACTTCAAAGTTGCGGCCCAGGATTTGCAACGCGGAAGTGTAAAGATTCTCTCGGAAACGAGTCTTGATGAGTCTCCCACTGTTGCGCCAAACGGCACCATGCTAATCTACGCCACCCGCCAGCAGGGCCGGGGAGTCTTGATGCTCGTGTCGCTTAATGGCCGCGTGAGGCTCCCACTTCCTACCGCTCAAGGCGAAGTCAGAGAACCGTCCTGGTCCCCTTACCTGAACTGATTGCGGCGTAATACTTTTGCTTAACACACTGGGGTTTCATTAGGAGTTTCACGATGGAAATGCTGAAGTTTGGTAAATTTGCTGCGCTGGCTCTGGCCATGGCCGTAGCTGTAGGTTGCTCCTCGAAGGGCGGTGACAACGCAGGCGAAGGCGCTGCTGTAGATCCGAACGCTGGCTACGGTGCCAACACTGGCGCTGTTGACGGCTCCCTGAGCGAAGAAGCTGCCCTGCGCGCAATCACCACCTTCTACTTCGAATACGACAGCTCGGACCTGAAGCCAGAAGCCATGCGCGCTCTGGACGTTCACGCCAAGGACCTGAAAGCCAACGGCAACCGCGTTGTCCTGGAAGGCAACACCGACGAGCGCGGCACCCGCGAGTACAACATGGCTCTGGGTGAGCGTCGTGCCAAGGCCGTTCAGCGCTACCTGGTTCTGCAGGGCGTTTCCCCTGCTCAGCTGGAACTGGTCTCCTACGGTGAAGAGCGTCCGGTTGCCACTGGCAACGACGAGCAGTCCTGGGCTCAGAACCGTCGCGTAGAACTGCGTAAGTAAGTTCTTATGCGTATGTGCCGCCGTGTAGTAACCGTCCTCGCACTCAGCCTGCCGCTCGCGGCCTGGGCTGAGGTCCCTGTAGTTGATGACAACGCAGGCAGCTATCCGCCTGCGGGTTATGGCACGAGCGGCGCCTATGCCGGGTCAGGGGTTTCGGCCCCTGCCTCTGCACAGGGCCAGCTGTTCATGCAGCTGCAACAGATGCAGGATCAGCTTTCCCGCCAGCAAGGCATCATCGAAGAGCTGCAGAACGATGTGTCGCGCATGAAGCAGGAAAACCTGGAGCGTTACCAGGACCTGGACCGTCGCATCAACAGTGGCGCCGCGCCTGCCGCGACCCCTGACAATTCCTCCGGTGGTGGTGCATCCAATGCCGCCCCCGATGCAGCAGCAGGTGCTGCTGCGCAACAACCGGCCGCCAGTAGCGAGCCCGGTGATCCGGCGAAAGAAAAGCTCTACTACGATGCCGCTTTCGACCTGATCAAGCAGAAAGACTTCGACAAGGCCAGCCAGGCGTTCAACGCCTTCCTGCGCAAGTACCCCAACAGCCAGTACGCCGGCAATGCCCAGTACTGGCTGGGTGAAGTGAACCTGGCCAAGGGCGACCTGCCGGCTGCCAGCCAGGCCTTCGCCCAGGTCAGCCAGAAGTATCCGAAGCACAGCAAGGTGCCGGATTCGCTGTACAAGCTGGCTGATGTCGAGCGCCGCATGGGCCACACCGACAAGGTCAAGGGTATCCTGCAGCAGGTCATCACCCAGTACCCCGGCACCTCGGCCGCGCAACTGGCCCAGCGTGACCTGCAGAAGCTCTAAGCAGTACCGCTTGAAAGAAACCCGCGCTTGTCGCGGGTTTTTTCGTTAGAATCACTGCCCTTTTTTCGTAAACACGCTGCTGCGGATAACGCTATGTCGAGTCCGCGACAGTGCCTGACGGAGGCGGGCAGCCTGTTTAGCTGTCACGCCCGTGGCGAGCATGCAAGACACATTACGCATCACCGAAGTTTTTTACTCCTTGCAGGGTGAAACGCGAACGGCTGGGTTGCCCACGGTATTCGTGCGCCTCACCGGTTGCCCCCTGCGCTGCCAGTACTGTGACAGTGCCTATGCCTTCAGTGGCGGTACCGTACGCACCCTCGATTCGATCCTTGAGCAGGTCGCCGGCTTCAAGCCGCGCTACGTCTGCGTCACCGGTGGCGAGCCATTGGCCCAGCCCAACGCCTTGCCGCTGTTGCAGCGCCTGTGTGACGCCGGTTACGAGGTGTCGCTGGAAACCAGCGGCGCGCTGGATATTGCCGGCACCGACACCCGCGTCAGCCGCGTGGTCGACCTGAAGACCCCTGGCTCCGAAGAGTCGCACCGTAACCGCTACGAGAACATCGAGCAGCTGACCCGCAACGACCAGGTCAAGTTCGTCATCTGTTCCCGCGAGGACTACGACTGGGCGGTCTCCAAGCTGATCCAGTACAACCTGGCCGAGCGTGCCGGCGAAGTGCTGTTCTCGCCCAGCCACCACCAGGTGAACGCCAGCGAGCTGGCGGACTGGATCGTTGCCGACAACCTGCCCGTACGCTTCCAGCTGCAGCTGCACAAGCTGCTGTGGAACGACGAACCCGGACGTTGATTGAGGAGCAAGCACACATGACCGACAAACGCGCAGTAATCCTGTTGTCCGGCGGCCTGGACTCGGCCACCGTGGTCGCCATGGCCAAGGCCGAAGGCTACAGCTGCTACACCATGAGTTTCGACTACGGCCAGCGCCACCGCGCCGAACTGAACGCCGCCGCCCGCGTTGCCCGCGACCTGGGCGTGGTCGAGCACAAGGTAATTGGCCTGAACCTGGACGGCATCGGCGGTTCGGCCTTGACCGACAGCAGCATCGATGTACCGGAAACCCCGGGTGAAGGCATCCCGGTCACCTACGTGCCGGCGCGCAACACCGTGTTCCTGTCCCTGGCCCTGGGCTGGGCAGAGGTGCTGGAAGCCCGTGACATCTTCATTGGTGTGAATGCCGTGGATTACTCCGGCTACCCCGATTGCCGCCCCGAGTTCGTCGAAGCCTTCGAGCGCATGGCCAACCTGGCGACCAAGGCTGGCGTCGAAGGGCAGGGCTTCCGCATCCAGGCGCCGCTGCAGAACATGAGCAAGGCGCAGATCGTGCAGGCCGGTATGGCTCGCGGCGTGGACTACAGCCTGACCGTTTCCTGCTACCAGGCCGATGATGACGGCCGTGCCTGCGGCAAATGCGACAGTTGCCGCCTGCGTGCCGACGGCTTCAAGGCCGCCGGAGTCGAAGATCCGACGCGGTATTTTTGAAAAAAGTTTGATGGGGTGTTGATTTCCCGTTAGAAATCAGTATTATACGCGCCATCCAACGGGTCGTTAGCTCAGTTGGTAGAGCAGTTGGCTTTTAACCAATTGGTCGTAGGTTCGAATCCTACACGACCCACCATACGCAGTACGTCAAAGCCCGCTACCGGCAACGGTCGCGGGCTTTTTCGTTTTCCGTTGGCCGAGTTTTATTGCTCGGTTTGCGCGATCGCTTGTAGGAGCGGCCTTGCGTCGCGATCGGGCTGCGCAGCAGTCCCAGGGTTTCAGCAAAAATGCACAAATTGCTGGGGCTGCTGCGCAGCCCGATCGCGACGCAAGGCCGCTCCTACAGGGGCTGCGCAGACTCCAGATGTCTTACTCAGCCCACTCTGGATCCCCGGTAAACACCACCGTCAGCCAACGGTCCGGCCCTTCACCACCCACGGCATCACCGATCTCGTTACGCCACGCATCCCATTCATCGATGGTTTTCGCGGCCATGGCCTTCGGCACGATGAAATACAGTTCGATCTCCCGCGAGCGCCCGACCTTGGCCACGTAGGCGCGGTACGACTGCAACCCATGGCGTGCGACGAAGGCCTTGGCGACTTCATCCACGTGCAGCTTGAGGTCGCCAGGGGTCACCAGGAAAATTTCCGAAAGGGCCTGGCGCACCACCGACATCGGCAACGGCACGATCACCAGGCAGACCAGCGCCAGCACCGCCGGGTCGATATACGGCGACACCCACTCCAGCGATGTGCCCTGCACCGCATAGCCAAAGCAGAAGGCGATCAGCAGCGCGGCGGTGATGCTGGCCGACATCACCCAGCCCTTGACGTCCATGCGCACGAAATCCGAGCCGAGCTTGCGGTTGGCGCGGGCCTCGACAATGGCGATGGTCACGCAGGCGATCACGGTCAGTACCGCGTAGACCATGGCGATGCCGAACTCCAGGTGGCGCCCGCCTTGCAGCAGGCTGCTGACGGCGTTGATCAGTGCATAGATGGCCACGCCGCTGAGCAGGATGCCGTTGAGCGCCAGCACCATCGGCTCCAGGTGCCAGAAGCCCATGGTGAAGCGCTCGCGCAACTTGCGTGACATCTGCACGCTGGTGGTGTGCGCGGTAATCAGCCTGACCACCACCAGCGACAGCCCGCTCATGCTGGCATCGACCAGCGAATAGACGCCGTCGAACACGATGGAGAACGAGCCGGAGGCCAAACCGAAGGCGATGCCGATGATGGCGATGAACAGGGTGACGGCGATCGAGGTGCGTAACAGGCCCTGTTCGCTGGTGATGTCGAAGAAGGAAGATCTGGTTGGGGTTTGCATGATTGTGCTCGGTAAATAGCCCTGCTGCTATGTTGTATGTGCTGGCCTCTTCGCGGGTAAACCCGCTCCCACAGGGTTATGCTCTGACGTTGAAGGCAGCGCCGGACCTTGTGGGAGCGGGTTCACCCGCGAAGAGGCCCTGACAGGTTAGACGCGGAACTGCTCCATCAGCGCCTGCTGCTGGTTGGCCAGCCGGTTCAGGGCCTGGCTGATCCGCGCTGACTCATCGGCCTGGCCTGCCAGCGATTCGGTCACATCGCGAATGCCGGCCACATTGCGGTTCACCTCTTCGGCTACGGCGCTCTGCTCTTCAGCCGCCGAGGCAATCTGCAGGTTCATGTCGCTGATCACCGCCACTGCCTCGCCAATACGTTGTAGCGCCGGCAGCGCCTGTTCCATCCGCGCGGCGCTGTCCTGGGCCTGGCGCTGGCCTTCGTGCATGGCACCCACCACATCCTGGGTGCCTTGCTGCAAGCCTTCGATGACCTGGCGAATTTCCTCCACCGACACCTGGGTGCGCTGGGCCAGGCCACGCACTTCATCGGCCACCACGGCAAAACCACGCCCGGCTTCGCCTGCGCGGGCGGCTTCGATGGCGGCGTTGAGTGCCAGCAGGTTGGTCTGCTCGGCAATGGTGCGGATCACTTCGAGCACCGAACCGATCTGCCCGCTGCGGCCTTCCAGTGCGCGTGCCTCGCCCATGGCGGTGTTCATGCCGGCGGCCAGGCGGTCGATGCCCTGGCGGGTGCTGTCGATCAGTTGCAGGCCCTCGCGGCTGGCTTGGTCGGCAGCGCGAGCGGCCTGGGCCGCCTGCGAAGCGTTATGGGCGACATCCAGAGCGGTGGCGCTCATTTCATTGGCGGCGGTGGCCACCTGTTCGATTTCGCGGTGCTGTTGCTGCATGCCGTTGCTGGTCTGGCTGGCGATGGCTGCGGACTGGTCGGCGGTGCCGCGGGCTTCCTGCAGTGAGCCTTTGACCTGGGCTATGACCGGCTGCAGTTTGTCGAGAAAGCGGTTGAACCAACCGGTAAGCTGGCCCAGTTCGTCCTGGCGGGCGTAGTCCAGGCGGCGGGTAAGGTCGCCTTCGCCGCTGGCGATGTCTTCCAGGCGCGCGGCCACGGCCAGGATTGGCCGGGTCACCCCGCGCGCGGTCAGCCACACCAGCAGCAAGCCGACTACCGCAGCGCCCAGGCCAACCAGCAGGCTGGTGAGGTTGGCGCTGTGGTTGTGCGCATCCAGGCGCTGGTTGAGGGCGACGGCAGGCGCCTGCAGCACGCTTTCCGGCAGTTCCAGCAATACCTGCCAAGGGGCGGCATCAGGGATTGGCGTGAACGGGTGGGCAACACGCAGCAGGCCGTCGGCTACCGCCTTGTCCATGGGCTCGCCGAGCTTGCTGTCGTCGCGGCTGTTGCCGGCCAGCAGGCCGGCCGCGCTGGCGATACTGACCTGGCCCTGGCCATCGAACAGCTCCCGGCGGCCGTCAAGGCTCAGCTGTTGCAGGTTGGCCAGGCCGATGTCCAGGCCGACCACGCCGACCACCTTGCCGTGCTCCAGCAGCGGCAGGGCGATGCTGGTCATCAGCACCTGGCGGCCATTCACTTCGTCGAGGTATGGCTCGAGCATGCAGGTTCTGGCGGTATCCTGCGGGCAGGTCAGCCAGCGGTTCTTCGCCACACCGTTGCTGCCGATGCTGGCGTCACCGAGCATCGATTCCGGCATGGCTTCAAGCTCCAGGGTGCCGGGGCGGGGTTGTGACCAGTACAGCGAGAAGCGCCCGCTCTCATTGCTGCCCATTGCATCCTGGCCGAGGTACTGGCTGTCCGGGTCTAGGGCGTTGGGCTGGAACACCAGGTAAAGGCCGATCACATCCGGGTTGCCGGCCAGGCTGGCGCGGGCCTGGCGCGTCAGTTCGGCGCGCAGGTCGTTGCCGCCACGGGCCTTGAGCACCTGCACCAGGCGGGCAAAGCCATTGCCGTACTGGTAGGCGTCCATGAAATAGCGCTGGATGCGCAGGGCCTGGGTTTCGGCATGGGCCTGCAGGCGCAGGCGTGCGCTGCTGTCGAGCATTTCGGTGTTGGCCTGGTTGACCAATGCCGCGCTGCGCCGCGCCTGGGCCAGCGACGTGGTTACCAGCAGGGCGACAATGGCCAGCAGGCACAGGCCGGCGAGCAGGGTGATCTTCCACTGGATGGAGAGGCGACGCAGCGGCATGAGGGCTTTCCTTTTCGATCAAATGCAACGCCCGCGATCAGGCGCGGGCGTTGTCGGCAGCATGGGTCATTCAGCGATGTAGTTGGGCGGGGAGTCCCTGAAGGCTTTGGTCAGCCAGGCCAGGTACAGCAGGCCGAGCAGTGCCCAGACGCCACCGAACAGCAGCGAGTGTGCGTTCAGGTCCAGCCACAGCGAGACGATGATGCAGAAGCCGATGGTGGGTGCCACCAGGTATGTCAGCTGGTTGGCCAGGCCCTGGCGCTTGCCTTCGCGCAGGTAGCAGTGGTTGATCACCGACAGGTTGACGAAGCTGAACGCAACCAGCGCACCGAAGTTGATGATCGAGGTGGCGGTGACCAGGTCGAAGAAGATCGCCGACAGCGAAATCAGGCCCACCACCGCGATGTTCAGCACCGGCGTCTTGTAGCGTGAGTGCAGGCGGGCGAACAGGCTGGCCGGGATCACGTTGTCGCGGCCCATCACGTACAGCAGGCGCGACACGCTGGTCTGCGAGGCCAGGCCCGAGGCGATGGTGTTGATCACGGTGCAGGCGATGAAGATCGATTGGAACAGCTTGCCGCCGACGTACAGGGCGATTTCCGGCAGTGCCGCTTCCTGGTCGTGGAAGCGGGACATGGTCGGGAAGTAGGCCTGGATGAAGTACGACACGGTGATGAACACCAGGCCGCCAATCAGGGCGGTGAGGAAGATCGCGCGAGGGATGGTCTTGCCCGGGTCGCGGGTTTCTTCGGAGAGGCAGGTGACTGCGTCGAAGCCGAGGAACGAGAAGCACAGGATGGTCGCACCGGCGGCCAGGGCGCTGAGCTGGGTCTGGTCGTCGGCGAACGGCAGCAGGCTCCAGGCGGTACCCAGCCCTTCACCCTGGTCCAGGCCGCGCACGCACAGGTAGATGAACACGGCGATGATCGCCACCTGCACGGCCACGAACAGCAGGTTGAAGTGCGCCACCAGGTTCACGCTGCGCATGTTGATCAGGCTGATCAGGGTGACGAAGCCAGCCACCCACATCCACTCCGGTACTTCCGGGAACATGGCCGAAAGGTACAGCTTGGCCAGCAAGGCGTTGACCATAGGCAGCAGCAGGTAGTCCAGCAACGACGACCAGCCGACCAGGAAGCCGACGTGCGGGTTGATCGCGCGTTGGGTGTAGGTGTAGGCCGAGCCCGATTGCGGGAAGCGCCTTACCAGGGTGCCGTAGCTCACGGCGGTGAACAGGATCCCGGCCAGTGCCAGGATGTAGGCGCTGGGTACGTGGCCGGCAGTAATCCCGGAAACGATACCGAAGGTGTCGAACACGGTCATCGGGGTCAGGTAGGCCAGGCCGATGATGATCACGTGCCAGAGGCGCAGGGTTTTACGGAGTTGGCCGTTGCCGGAAGCGCTGTGGTCAGGCTGCATGCTGGCATGGCTCCTGCGGCTGGGCGTAAACGGCGGGCACGGTGTACTGCGCATGCGGCAAGGGCGAGCGGGTGGGCTCCATGTTGTTCACCTTTATTGTTGGAGCAGCGGGGGCGCGGGGGAGCGCGCAAAGTGGTGAAAATAAAAAACGATGGGTAGCTTAGTGTCAAGTTAAACATGACAAGATGTTGCTTGATTGAAATATTTATCGATTAAAGTGGGGTTTTGTTCGGTTTTTACGCGTTTTTTTGCGGTTATGATCAATTCTGGTGTTCGCAAAAATTAACGAATGCCGGTTTCCCTTGGAAGGTCTGTCAGGCGTTTCCCAAAAACCGGATTTCTCGAGCCTGGCCAGCGCCAGGGCTGGGCTGCAGTGGTACTCTTGGCGTCCTGTGTGGCCCTTGGCCGCCTACGAAGCCCATATGGACAGCAATCGGTTCTATTCATGAAGAAATCAGTTGGCATCCTTTCCGGCCTGGCTATCGCCATCGCCGTCGCAACCACCGCTGGCGCCTGGTACACCGGCAAGCAGCTGCCTGCGGAGCTGGACAACGCCCTGGTCCGCAGCAACGCGGAACTCAAGAAGGCCCTGGTGAGCACCGGTGGCAGCATGAGCATCGAACGCGTGTCGCTGGAGCAGCATTTCTTCAGCAGTACCGCCCAGTACCGGCTCAAGGCCCGCGATATCAACCTGGGCGAAGGCGAAGTGGTGAATTTCGACGTTGGCGTGACCGACCAGATCGAGCACGGCCCGTTCCCCTGGTCGCGGGTAAAGGCACTGAAGCTGATGCCGGTGCTGGCAGTCAGCAACAGCACGTTGCAGAAGGACGACGCCACCGCGCCGTGGTTCGCCGCAGCGGGCGAGCAGGCGCCGGTCAGCGCACAGACCAGCCTGGGCTACGACGGCAATGTGGTCAGCCAGGTGCAGCTGGCACCGGTCAAGCTCGACGAAGCGGATGGCAACAGACTCGATTTCTCGGGCATGCAACTGCAAGTCAGTGGTGACCAGGAAGGCAAGGCCTCGAGCTTACACGGCCAGGCCGATCGGTTCGTGATGAAACTGGTACGAGATGACCAGCCGCCTGCCACCTTCGAGCTCAATGGCCTGAAGGTCGGCGGGCAGCTGGCGGCCACCGCGCACCAGGCCATCTACGTGGGCAACGTCGACCTGGCGCTGGCCGAAACCAAGGTCACCCTGGGGCCCAAACAGCAGGTGCTGGTGGTCAAGGGGCTGGAGCAGAATGCCCTGCAAACCCTTGACGGCCCGGATATCGTGGGTGGCCGCGTGGAGTACAAGGTAGGGGATATCACCTGGGATGGTCGTGCGGTGGGCAACGCGCAGATGGTGGTGAGCATCACGTCGGTCAACGCGCCGGCGCTACAGGCGTTGTCGACGTGGTACCAGGCGCACCTGCCGGAATTCGAGGCCGCAGCTGCGGCTGGCCAGCCGGTGCCGGAAATCCAGATGGACGATGAGGAGAAGGCCAGGTTCCAGGGCGAGCTGCAGAAACTGCTGGCTGCCAAGCCCCGGGTGGCGGTGGAAAATCTGTCGTTCAGGACCGCCAATGGCGAAAGCCGCTTTGACCTGTCGATGGGCTTCGCCGCCCCGGCGAGCTTCGACCTGCCGCCTGACCAGTTGAGCAAGCAACTGATCACCGAGGTGAAGAGCAAGCTGTCGTTGTCCAAGCCGATGATCGGTGACCTGGCAACCTTGCAGGCACTGCTGGATGGCCAGACCGACGCCCAGGCCATTGCCATGCAATCGAGCCAGGCCGGGGAAATGGTCGGCATGATGGCGCTGCAGAGTGGCATGGCTACCGTGCAGGGCAATGATGTGGTGAGCAGCCTGCACTATGCCGACGGCATGGTCGACTTCAACGGCAAGAAGATGACCGTGGAAGAGTTCGCCATGCTCATGGCGGCGCAGCTGGCGGCCCTGTCGCCGCAGGGCTGATCGGCGAAGCCTGTACCGGCCCTATCGCCGGCAAGCCGGCTCCCACAGGATTATTATTGCCAGCAACATTTGTGCAATCCCTGTGGGAGCTGGCTTGCCGGCGATAGGGCCAGCCCAGGCAACACAAAAACCACTTTAGAAATCGCTGGATTGTCTGTAGCCTTCGGCCTCCGATAATAATCCGCGCCCGCAGAGGGCCGTGGCGGCCTTCGTGCCGTCCGGCACCCTTAGCCGATCTGTCAGGGCCGGGTGATACACTCGATTTGACGCGCGCACGCGCCTGCAGGTCCAGCGATCATGACCCAGATTTCCGAACGCCTGTTGGTTCAGGCCCACCTCGACGCCAAGCAGCCAAACCCGCTGACAGCCGAGCAGGAGGCCGAATACCGTGCGGCCATCGCTGCCGAGCTCAAGGCCCAGAACGCCGTGCTGGTCGCCCACTATTACTGCGACCCGGTCATCCAGGCGCTGGCCGAAGAAACCGGCGGCTGCGTGTCCGACTCGCTGGAAATGGCCCGCTTCGGCAAGAACCACCCGGCCGAAACCGTGATCGTTGCCGGTGTGCGCTTCATGGGCGAAACAGCGAAAATCCTCACCCCGGAAAAGCGCGTGCTGATGCCGACCCTGGAGGCCACCTGCTCGCTCGACCTGGGCTGCCCGGTAGAAGAGTTCTCGGCCTTCTGCGACCAGCACCCCGAGCGTACCGTGGTGGTCTACGCCAATACTTCCGCTGCCGTGAAGGCCCGCGCCGACTGGGTGGTGACCTCGAGCTGCGCCCTGGAAATCGTCGAAAGCCTGATGGACAACGGCGAAACCATCATCTGGGGCCCGGACCAGCACCTGGGGCGTTACATCCAGAAGCAAACCGGTGCCGACATGCTGCTGTGGGACGGTGCCTGCATCGTTCACGAAGAGTTCAAGTCGCGCCAGTTGGCCGACATGAAGGCGCTGTACCCGGATGCGGCGATTCTGGTGCACCCCGAGTCGCCGGAAGCGGTGATCGAGCTGGCCGATGCGGTGGGCTCCACCAGCCAGCTGATCAAGGCTGCCCAGACCCTGCCGAACAAGACCTTCATCGTCGCCACCGACCGCGGCATCTTCTACAAGATGCAGCAGCTGTGCCCGGACAAGGAGTTCGTCGAAGCCCCCACCGCCGGTAACGGCGCGGCATGCCGCAGCTGCGCGCACTGCCCGTGGATGGCGATGAACACCCTGGAGCGTGTGCTGGATTGCCTGCGTAATGGCACGAACGAGATCTTTGTCGACCCGGCGCTGGTGCCGAAGGCGATCAAGCCGCTGAACCGGATGCTGGACTTTACCCAGGCAGCGCGCCTGAAATTGTCCGGTAACGCCTGACGCCGGACCGCGTCGCTTTCTTCGCGGGTAAACCCGCTCCCACAGGTACAGCGCAGCGCTCACGGGCGGTGCGGTCCCTGTGGGAGCGGGTTTACCCGCGAAAGGGCCCTCAGCGCCCCATCATTTCCTGAACCATGCGCTGCTGCTCCATGATCTCTCGCTGGCGCTGGTCAATCTGTGCCGCCAGCGGGAAGTTCCCACCCGACCTGCGCTTGGCGTAATCCAGCTGCTGGATGGCCTGGTCGAAATCGCCCACCAGGGTGAAGTACTCGGCCCGCGCCCGGTGCAAGCCAATGGTATTGCCCGAAAGGCCTCGCACTTCGGCCATGTCGTACCACACGTCCGGGTCATCCGGCCGGCTCTTCACCAGTTCGTTCAGCACCTTTTCCGCCTCGGCGGGCTTGTTTAGCTTCACCAGCAGATCGGCACGCACTTGCTTCAGCGGGTAGTTGCCCGGGTACAACCCCTGCATGCGTTCGGCGCGCTGCTGCGCGTCGGCCAGGCGGTTGTTGGTGATGTCCAGGTCGATCTGCGCCAGGTTGTAGGTAATGTCGTTGGGTGCCTTGGCCAGCAGCGGCTTGAGCAGTTCACGCGCCTCGTTCAGCTGGCCGCCCTTGATCTGCGCCAGGGCCAGGCCGTAACGCGCGGCGTCCAGCTTGGGGTCTTCGTCCAGCTGGGCGCGGAAGCGTTTGGCCGCCAGCCCCGGGGTGCCTTCGTAGGTCAGCGCCACCCGGGCACGGATCAGCTGGTAACGCATGCTGTCCTCGACGCCGCCCTTGGGGGCCTGCTCGGCGCGGTTGCGGGTGTCGGCGATACGCGATTCGGTTACCGGGTGGGTCAGCAGGAACTCCGGCGGCTTGGCGTCGTAGCGGTACTGCCGGGCCAAGCGCTCGAACATGGTCGGCATGTTGCGCGGGTCGTAGCCGGCTTTTTCCAGGTTCTGGATGCCGATGCGGTCGGCTTCCTGTTCGTTCTGCCGCGAGAAGCGCCGCTGCTCCTGGATCGCCGCTGCCTGGGTGCCGGCGATCACACCGATACCGGCATCACCGCCGCCACCGGCCGCCAGCACGATACCGGCCAGCAGCGCTGCCATCATTGGCAGTTGCATGCGCTGCTGGGCCTCTACGCCGCGGGCGAAGTGGCGCTGCGACAAGTGCGCCAGTTCGTGGGCCAGTACCGAGGCGTACTCGCCTTCGGTCTGGGCGTTGAGGAACAGCCCGCCGTTGACCCCGACGATGCCGCCGGGGGCGGCAAAGGCGTTGAGCTCGCGGCTATCGATGAGGATGAATTCCAGGCGGCGGTCCTGCAGCTGGCTGGTTTCGGCCAGGCGGTACACGCTGGTTTCGACGTAGTCCTTCAGCTGCGGGTCGTTGAGCTGGTTGACCTGGCCGCGCAGCAGGCTCAGCCAGGCACGGCCGAGCTGGTGCTCCTGTTGTGGCGAGACGATCGCGGAACTGGCGTCGCCCAGTGATGGCAGGTCGTCAGCATGGCCGGGAAGGGCCAACAGGCAGGCCAGCGTCAGCAGGGTAGGGCGCAGTAGATTCATGCATGAAGCTCGCGTCGGTCAAAGATACCTACTGTAGCGGGCTCACACGTTGGCGACCAGTGGCGCTATCCTAGCCGGCCAAATCCAGATACAGCCTGGCAATGCCTTTGGAGAGCCCCGCAATGAGTGAAACCCTGACCTGTGACGCCGAACTGGACGCCAGCGGGCTGAATTGCCCTTTGCCGCTGCTGAAGGCCAAGATGGAGCTCAACCGCCTGGCCAGCGGCGCGGTGCTCAAGGTAATTGCCACCGACGCCGGCTCCCAGCGCGACTTCCGCACTTTCGCCCAGTTGGCCGGTCATACCCTGCTGCGGGAAACGGCCGAGGCCGGTACCTACACTTACTGGCTGCGCAAGGCCTGAGTCTTTCCAAGGATCGTCAATGTTCAAAGTGCTTCGCGACTGGATGCAGCGCTACTTCTCCGATGAGGAAGCGGTGGTGCTGGCGGTCCTGTTGTTCCTGGCTTTTACTGCGGTACTCACCCTGGGTGGCATGCTTGCGCCGGTGCTGGCGGGCATGGTGCTGGCGTTTCTGATGCAGGGGCTGGTCAATGCCCTGGAGCGCTTGCGGGTACCCACCCGGTTGGCGGTGATGCTGGTGTTCGCCCTGTTCATGGGCGCGCTGGCGGTGTTCATGCTGGTGCTGGTGCCGCTGCTGTGGCACCAGTTGATCACCCTGTTCAACGAACTGCCGGGCATGCTCGGCAAGTGGCAGTCGCTGCTGTTGCTGTTGCCCGAGCGCTACCCGCACCTGGTGTCGGACGAGCAGGTGCTGCATGCCATCGAGTCGGTGCGCGGGGAAATCGGCAAGTTCGGCCAGTGGGCGCTGACCTTCTCGCTATCGAGCCTGCCGCTGCTGGTCAACGCCATGATCTACCTGGTGCTGGTGCCGATCCTGGTGTTTTTCTTTCTCAAGGACCGCGAACTGATCGGCCGTTGGGTCAGCGGCTACCTGCCACGCCAACGCAGCCTGCTGAACCGGGTGGGCAGCGAGATGAACCGGCAGATCGCCAACTACATCCGCGGCAAGGGCATCGAGATCCTGATCTGCGGCATCGCCACCTACATCGCCTTCATCAGTCTGGGGCTCAACTACGCCGCGTTGCTGGCGCTGTTGGTGGGGCTGTCGGTGGTGGTGCCTTACGTGGGCGCGGTGGTGGTGACCGTGCCGGTGACGTTGATCGCACTGTTCCAGTGGGGCTGGGGTGACCAGTTCATCTACCTGATGACGGTGTACGCGATCATCCAGGCGCTGGACGGCAACGTGCTGGTGCCGCTGCTGTTCTCCGAGGCGGTGAGCCTGCACCCGGTGGCGATCATCTGCGCGGTGTTGCTGTTTGGCGGGTTGTGGGGGTTCTGGGGGATCTTCTTTGCCATCCCGCTGGCGACCTTGATCAAGGCCGTGCTGGATGCCTGGCCGCGGCAGGAGCCTAGTGTGTCACCGATGCTGTAATTTTGGGGCTGCTTTGCAGCCCATCGCGACACAAGGCCGCTCCTACAGGGATACGCGATTTCCTGTAGGAGCGGCCTTGTGTCGCGAAAGGGGCGCAAAGCGCCCCCAACGATCTCAAGCCTTGTTCAGGGCCTGGGCAGCAGCCAGTACTGCATCCACATGCCCGGGCACCTTCACCCCGCGCCATTCCTGGCGCAGCACACCGTCCTTGTCGATCAGGAAGGTGCTGCGGTCAACGCCCATGTATTCCTTGCCATACAGCTTCTTCAGCTTGATCACATCGAACAGCTGGCACAGGGCTTCGTCCTTGTCGCTGATCAGTTCGAACGGGAAGCCTTGCTTGGCCTTGAAGTTCTCGTGCGACTTGATGCCATCGCGCGACACGCCGAACACCACGGTGTTGGCTGCGGCAAAGGCATCGTGCTGGTCACGGAAACCCTGGCCTTCGGTGGTGCAGCCCGGGGTGCTGTCCTTCGGGTAGAAGTACACCACCACTTGCCGGCCCTTGAGCTCGGCCAGGCTGACGGTTTGCCCGCTGGTGGCCAGGGCCTCGAAGTCGGCAACGGGTTGGTCGAGTGCTACGGCCATGGTCGGTTTCCTTACATTGGGTTCTGTGGACGCCATGGCTCGATCAGCGCATCGAGGTTCAGGGCATCGGCAAAGTCCAGGAACTGGTCACGCAGCCAGCTGATCTGGGTGCCGGCCGGCAGAATCACGGTGAACTGGGCATTGAGCATGCTGCTGCCGGTCTGCGGTGCCAGGTAGGTATCGCAGGTCATGGCTTCCAGCTCGACGCGGTGGTCGAGGAAGAACTGGCACAGTTCGTTGATGATGTCCGGCCGGTAGGCGGCGCTGACGTAGGCCACGTAGGGCAGGGCCTGCGGGCGCACTTCCTGGTCGGCGCTGCGCACCACGTCCAGGGTCAGGCCGTGCTTCTTGCCCAGGCCCGGCAGCATGGCTTCGAGGCGCGCCAGGGCGTCCCAGCTGCCACCTACCTGCAGTACCAGGGCGCTGGTCTCGCCGTGGCGGCTCAGGCGCGAGGTGACCACCGCGCAGCGGTTTTCGAAGGCAGCGCGGCTGAGGACGTTGGCCAGCTCCATGGGGTTGGGGCCCAGGGCACTGATGACAAGGAATTGTTCGCGGACGGTGGGGGTGGACATGCAGCATTCCTAAAGCGATGAGCGGTCGGCACAGGACGGGCGAAAGCCTCCTGTCGGCAGGGCCCGGGGCTCGCATGCGAGGTCGTGGACGCTGGCGGGGAGCAAGGTCGACGGCCCGGCGGGCCGCGCTGCACCGATCAAAGCATCAAGGGTAGCGAAATAAGGCGCCGAGGGGAATGCTCCGCCCGCCTGCTTCGCTTGTGCAAGGCCGATGCCCCCAGTACCATTACCGCTCTCTTTTTCCGGCAGGAGCAGTTACATGATTGCGGGCAGTATGGTGGCATTGGTCACTCCCATGGATGCACAAGGGCGTCTCGACTGGGAAAGCCTCGACAAACTTGTAGACTTCCACCTGGAAAACGGCACCCATGCGATCGTCGCTGTCGGCACCACCGGTGAGTCCGCCACGCTGGATGTCGAAGAACACATCCTGGTCATCAAGCACGTGGTCGAGCGCGTCAAGCGCAGCACCCGCCGCATCCCGGTCATCGCCGGTACCGGGGCCAACTCCACTGCCGAAGCCGTGCACCTGACCCAGAACGCCAAGAGCGCCGGCGCCGACGCCTGCCTGCTGGTAGTGCCGTACTACAACAAGCCGACGCAAGAAGGCCTGTACCAGCACTTCAAGCACATCGCCGAAGCCGTCGACATCCCGCAGATCCTCTACAACGTACCCGGCCGCACCTCCTGCGACATGCAGGCCGATACCGTGATCCGCCTGTCGAAGGTCAAGAACATCATCGGTATCAAGGAAGCCACCGGCGACCTGGTACGCGCCAAGGCCATCCTCGATGGCGTCGACAAAGACTTCATCGTCATGTCCGGCGACGACCCGACCGCCGTCGAGCTGATCCTGATGGGCGGCAAGGGCAACATTTCCGTCACCGCCAACGTCGCCCCGCGCGAAATGGCCGACCTGTGCGAGGCCGCCCTTGAGGGCAATGCCGAGAAGGCCCGCGCAATCAACGAAAAACTCATGCCGCTGCACAAAGACCTGTTCTGCGAGTCCAACCCGATCCCGGTGAAATGGGCGCTCGTCGAAATGGGCCTGATGCACAAAGGCATTCGCCTGCCGCTGACCTGGCTGAGCGAAGGCTGCCACGAAAAAGTCCGTACTGCCTTGCGCCAGTCCGGCGTACTGGTTTAAGAGGAAGTACACCGCATGAAGCGACTGGCTGGTCTTTCCGCCCTTGCCCTGATCATCTCCAGCACCAGTGGGTGTGGCTGGCTGTGGGGCGAGGATGGCTATTTCCGCGACCGCGGCAGCGATTACCTGCAGGCGCGCCCGACTGCGCCGATGCAGCTGCCGCCGGACGCCAGCAACGTCAAGCGCCTTGACCCGCTGCTGCCGATCCCGCGCAACGTCGCCGACGACAGCGCCACCGGCGAGTTCGAGGTGCCGCGCCCGCAACCGATGACCGGTGGCGCCGCCCAGGTTACCGACTACAGCCTGCAGCGCAGCGGCAGCAGCCGTTGGGTGCTGGCCCAGCATTCGCCGGCCGAGGTATGGCCGGTGGCTCGCCAGTTCTTCGAGGACAACGGTTTCCGCATCGCCGAAGAGCGCCCGCAGACCGGTGAATTCAACACCACCTGGCAGCGTTTCGACGAACTGTCGGCTTCGCTCGGCCAGCGCCTGGCCAGCACTGCCAGCAGCGCTGACAGCGAAGTGCGCGTGCGTGTACGCATGGAGCCTGGCGTGCAGCGCAACACCTCCGAGGTGTATGTGGTCAGCGTCGAGCGCCCGGCCGGCAGCACTGCCGAGCCCGATTTCCCGTCCACCTCCAGCAACACCGGTGCCGATGCCCTGCTGGTCGACGAAATGCTTGCCAGCATGAACCGCAGCGCCGAGAAGGGCGGTTCGGTATCGCTGCTGGCCGCGCGCGATTTCGACGCGCCAAGCCGCGTCAGCCTGAGCGAAGACGGCAGCGGCAACCCGGTGCTGTACCTGGGCGCCGACCTGGACCGCGCCTGGTCCAGCGTGGGCCGTGCCCTGGAGCAGGGTGGCGAGTGGCGTGTCGAGGACATCAACCGCAGCCTGGGCCTGTACTACATCAACCTGTCTGAAAAGCCTGAAGACAAGCAGAACCAGCCTGGCTTCTTCGGCCGCATGTTCGGCAGCGAGCCTACCAAGGAAGAGCGTGAAGCCCGTGCCGAGCGCTACCAGGTTCGCCTGAGCAAGGTGGGTGAGAGCGTGCAGGTCACGGTCGAGAAGAACATCAACACCGTGGCCCCGGCCGATGTCGCCCGCCGCGTGCTGAGCGCCATTCAGGACCACCTGGGCTAAGTGCGCTTCGCGGTACTCGGAAGCGGCAGCCAGGGAAACGGCACGCTGATCGCCAGTGGTGACACGTTCATCCTGGTCGATTGCGGGTTCTCCCTGCGCGAGACCGAGCGGCGCCTGGCGCTGCTCGGCGTGTCGGCTGCCCAGCTCAGTGCGGTTCTGGTCACCCACGAACATGCCGACCACGTGCATGGAGTCGGCTTGCTGTCACGGCGCTACAATGTACCGGTCTACCTCAGCCAGGGGACCTTGCGCGGCATGCGCAAGCCGGTGGAGGTGGCCGGTTTTCTCGCTTGTGGCGAAAGCCTGCGTATCGGCAGCCTGGAAGTGACCGCGGCGCGGGTCGAGCACGACGCCTACGAGCCGCTGCAGTACGTGGTCAGCGACGGTCAGCGGCGCTTCGGCATGCTGACCGACCTGGGCTCGTACGACGCGCTGCTGCTGGAGCGTTATCAGGGCCTGGATGCACTGCTGATCGAGGCCAACCACTGCCGCGACCTGCTGGCACGCGGTCACTATCCGGCTTTCCTGAAGCAGCGGGTGGGTGGCATGCAAGGGCATTTGAACAATCACCAGGCCGCGCGCCTGGTGCACGAGTTGGGCTGGAGCAACCTGCAACACCTGGTGCTGGCCCACCTCAGCAGCAAGAACAACCTGCCACACTTGGCTCGCCAGTGCTTCGTCGACACCCTTGGGTGCGACCCGGACTGGCTCCAGGTGGCGAATCAGGAACACGGGCTCGACTGGCGCGAAATCGCCTAGCCCAACACCTCAAGCAAGCGGAGCCCAATCATGGAAAAACGCGACGAACTCTACCGCGGCAAGGCCAAATCGGTTTACAAGACCGACGACGCCGACCGCTTGATCCTGCTGTTCCGTAACGACACTTCGGCGTTCGACGGCAAGCGTATCGAACAGCTCGACCGCAAAGGCATGGTGAACAACAAGTTCAACGCCTTCATCATGCAGAAACTGGAAGAAGCCGGCGTGCCGACCCAGTTCGACAAGCTGCTGGGCGACAACGAGTGCCTGGTGAAGAAGCTGGACATGATCCCGGTCGAGTGCGTGGTGCGCAACTACGCCGCCGGCAGCCTGGTCAAGCGCCTGGGCGTGGAGGAGGGCATCAAGCTGGAGCCGTCCACCTTCGAGCTGTTCCTGAAGAACGACGAGAAGGGCGATCCCTTCATCAACGAATCCCACGTTGTCGCGTTCGGCTGGGGCACCGCCGAGCAGCTGGCCGAAATGAAAAAGCTGTCGCTGAAGGTCAACGAAGTGCTGAGCAAGCTGTTCGATGACGCCGGCCTGCTGCTGGTCGACTTCAAGCTGGAGTTCGGCGTATTCCACGGCCAGATCGTGCTGGGCGACGAGTTCAGCCCGGACGGCTGCCGCCTGTGGGACAAAGAGACCCGCAAGAAGATGGACAAGGACCGCTTCCGCCAGGGCCTGGGCGACGTGATCGAAGCCTACGAAGAAGTTGCCAAGCGCCTGGGCGTGCCGCTGTAAGCGGCACGTTCACGCAAGCGCCTGATACAACGCGATTTTTTTTAAAAAAAGGTTTGCGTTTTAAAAGAACGCTGGTATGATGCGCGGCATTGGAGAGATGCCGGAGTGGTCGAACGGGACGGATTCGAAATCCGTTGTACTGGCAACAGTACCTAGGGTTCAAATCCCTATCTCTCCGCCATACAAGATGAAGCCCCTGGGAACGAAAGTTACCAGGGGCTTTTTCGTTGTGTGGCGCGAAGTTGTTTGTAGCGAGCATCCCAATTGCGCGGGCGAGTCTATGAAGACGCGGGGAGCTTCTTGAGCGGCCTGACGGTGAGTTCTACGCCCAAGGCAAGCATCAGCTTCTGAATTGTAGAAAATCGGGTTTTATCGCCGCCCTTCAAAGTTTTGTAGAGAGACTCGCGATTGACGCCAGCGTCTTGCGCAAACTGGTTCACGCCCTTGGCTTTTGCCACTTCACCCAGGGCATGCATCAGGATTTGAGCATCGTTAGCCTTCATAGCCTCTGCGAGAAATGCTGCGATGGTTTCTGGGCTGTCGAGAAACCGGGATGCCTCGAATCGTTTGGTATTGCTCAAGTCCAGATCAAGGATTGGCATGTCTTCAGGGGTGGACTTGTCGCTCATCGTTTTTTACCTCGTACTGCATCAAGGATTTCCTTGGCTCGTTTGATGGCTCTGTGTTGATCCGTTTTATCGCTGCCATAGAGCATCAGGTAGCGGGTTGGGCCCGTTCGTACGAAGTAGATTCGATATCCGGGGCCGACAAACACGCGCATCTCACTGACACCATCGCCAACCGATTCGATATCACCGAAGCTGCCATTTTCGGCTCTGGCAATCCTTGAGGTGACAGCACCTCTGCCGATTGGGTCTTTTACGCCATCCAGCCAATCTTCAAATTCAGACGTTGTGTCGATCTGATTCGGCATGCATTAAATGTAGCCTAGTGGCTACTCCTTGTCGATGAATGAGTGACCGAGTGGTCCTGCGGAAACGAGGTGGAGGCCATTACGCAATGGTTGGTTGCGCCTAGCCCGACGATCGCCTTCCTGCGTTGGTCTGAATGGCGATGAAGAGACGAGGCTAAGGTGCGGGCTGTGCACTGGCAACGAATACAGCGGGTTTGATGTTTGTTTGGGAAATGGACTACATCGCGATGGAAGAGGTCGCATTACCGCATGGGGCCGGAGCGTATTTGGGAGTGATCGCGACGAGATGCGATGAATGAAGCCCCTGGGTGTTTTGCGTTTCCAAGGGCTTCTTTTTTCTTATTTTTTCATCATCCCCAATTCAGCATCATCCAACAGCGCCTTGGCCATCGCACTCAGGTAATGCGAGGCCCAGATCAGCTTCTGGTCGCCATCCATCAAACCGGTGATGATCAGGTCGCGGACGTAGCCCATCAGTTCGGATGCCTGTTCGCGGGCGTCCTGGCAGGGGATGCCGGGTTCGATGCGGAACAGCGGGTGGGTGTTGTTTTCGCCTTGGTAGAAGCAGGTCTTGCCGACTGTGGTGGGTTGCTTTGTGTCGTCGGTGGGCATTGTTTTTCTCCCTGGAATCTTGGGTGTCTGGGCCGGCCTCTTCGCGGGCGCGCCCGCTCCCACAGGTACGGCGCAGTACTTGAGGGCAATGATTACCCTTGTGGGAGCGGGCGTGCCCGCGAAGAGGCCAGGCCTGCTAGTGCAAAGTTCGTGGCTCAGCCGGTAAATGGGCCTGCATCTGCAATTGCATCAATGCCGACTCGACCAGGCCCTGTACCGCCTCCATTTCATGGATCACGGCCTGCATCACGATCGAACTCGGGGCTGTGGGTTTGAGTTGCACGGATTGGCGGGCCACGAACAGGGCGCAGAGTACGTACTCTGAGGACTGGACCAGGGTGTCTTGCAGAGCCTGGGTGGAATCGAGGGAGTGGGGTGGATCGGGGACCATCTTGCGCATACACATCTCCAGGATCATTGGAGCTGCCGCAAGCTTGCTGTCAAACAAGAGGGTGGCAGCTGTACATGGGTTGACAGACCGAGGATCCCGGAGTAACTCGGCGCACACGAGGTGCCCCACGTACAGCCGCCATAAACAGTGCACGTGTGCGGGAAATCGTCGGCCTGTCAAAGCCGGTCGTTGATTTTGAAACGACAAGCCGAGACTAGAGCGCGACCCAATCCGTCGCAACAGTTTGAGCGGGTTGGCAGTATGTTTGGGAAATGGCCTACAGGGAAGGGGATAATTCTGAGTTTCAGCTGTAGGACCGGGGGCCTTCAGCGCATTGCCGCCAGTTTGATGCCGAACCCCACCAGGCAAGCCCCCGCCAACCGCTCGAACATATTGGCAATCCGTGGATTGGCGCGCATGCGCTCGGCCAACTGGTGCGTCAGCACCACGGCAATCAACCCGTACAGGAAGGTCACCACCGCCACTGTCGCCGCGAGGAAGCCGAAGGTCACCAGCCCTTGGTGCTTCACCGGGTCGACGAACAGCGGGAAGAACGCCATGTAGAACATGATCGCCTTGGGGTTGAGCAGGGTGATCATCATGGTCTGGCGCAGGTACTGGCCGTTGTCCATGCGGCTGGCCCGCGGCGCGCCTCCGGGTTTGCTCAGCAGCATGCGCAGGCCCAGGTAGGCCAGGTACGCAGCACCGGCCCACTGCACCACGTGGAAGGCGGCAGGGTAGGCCGCCAGCAGGGTGGCAACGCCGGCCACCGCCAGCCACAGCAGCACCTGGTCACCCAGGATCACCCCGCAGGTCGCGGCCATGCCGGCCGTGATCCCGCCCTTGCCGGTGGCGGTGATCAGGGCGAAGTTGCCCGGGCCGGGGATGGCCAGGACGATGATGAAGGCGATGACGAACGCGCCGTAGTCGGTGACGCCGAGCATGGGGAACTCCTGTTGGTGGTGCGTAGGCAGAGCTCAAGACTATCGTCGCCACCGGCCCGCTTTTCAACCGTCTACCAGGAAATTGGTAGCAAGCTCTGAATTTTCAGAAGTGCGAGAAATTTCCTACAAGGGCAACTTGTTGTTGCACACGTGCAACCAGCCAGTGCACTTTGCGACTTGGATCCAATGCCTAGGTTCTGTATCATCCCGCCGCCATCAGAATGATGGCCGAAGATGATTCATTTAAAGGACTTAGTATGAAAAAGCTGTTCAAGGCTGCCGTTGCCGTTGCTGTCGTTTCGGGTGTTGCCCTGCTGTCGGGTTGCACTGGCCAGGTTTACAACCAGCCGAAAAACTGCACCTACGACTACCTGTTCCACCCTTCGGTTTCCATCTCCAAGATCATCGGTGGCTGCGGCCCGATCGATAAGCTGCCTCAGCAGCAGTAATCTTGGCGGTACCCTGATCGCGACGCTTGCGGCGTGATCCAAGGCCCCCGGTCATTTACGTGATCGGGGTTTTTTGTTTTTCCGCGTGACAATCTGCCACTGAGGCAACCCGTCGCCTTGACGCTCCGGGTGGCAATTTGTTTGTGCTGGCATTTGAGCTACAATCGGAAAAACGATTCAGCCTTGTCGGTCAATTCGACAAAAGGCCGAGTCGTTTTCTGGTTCTCTGGCTGCTGAACAATGATCAACAACAAGCCTGCGCTGCAGAACATGCTTTACTTGGGCCAGCCACAGGCCCACCCCCTGTTCTCCTGACTGGAATCGATCAATGTTCAAGAAAGCTGGCAAGACCTTGCTGGGTCTGGCTGTCGCTGCAAGCGTCATGCAAGCGCACGCCGCAGAAACCAAGAAAGTAGATGTGCTGCTGGTCGGCGGCGGCATCATGAGCTCGACCCTGGCCGTGTGGTTGCACGAGCTGGAGCCAAGCTGGTCGATGGAAATGGTCGAGCGCCTGGATGGCGTGGCCGAAGAAAGCTCCAACGGCTGGAACAACGCCGGTACCGGCCACTCCGCGCTGGCCGAGCTGAACTACACCCCGGAAGACAAGGACGGCAACGTCAATATCACCAAGGCCATCGAAATCAACGAGGCCTTCCAGATCTCCCGTCAGTTCTGGTCGTGGCAGGTCCGCCAGGGCGTGCTGAAGAACCCGCATTCGTTCATCAACACCACGCCGCACATGAGCTTCGTGTGGGGCGATGACAACATCAAGTTCCTGAAGAAGCGTTACGACGCATTGCAGGCCAGCCCGCTGTTCCGCCCGATGCAGTACTCCGAGGACCACGCGCAGATCGCCAAGTGGGTCCCGCTGATGATGGAAGGCCGCGATCCTAACCAGAAGCTGGCCGTGACCTGGACGCCAATCGGCACCGACGTCAACTTCGGCGAGATCACCCGCCAGTTTGTCGGCCACCTGAAAACCCAGGAAAACTTCGACCTGAAGCTGTCCAGCGAAGTGCAGGACATCACCCGCAACAAGGACGGCTCGTGGCACGTCGAGTACAAGAACCTGAAGGACGGTAGCGAATCGGCCACTGACGCCAAGTTCCTGTTCATCGGTGCCGGCGGCGGCGCGCTGAAGCTGCTGCAGAAGTCGGGCATTCCTGAAGCCAAGGAATACGCAGGCTTCCCGGTGGGCGGCTCGTTCCTGGTGACCGAGAACCCGACCGTGGCCATGCAGCACATGGCCAAGGCCTACGGCATCGCCTCGACCGGTGCGCCACCCATGTCGGTTCCGCACCTGGACACCCGCGTGCTGGATGGCAAGCGCGTGATCCTGTTCGGCCCATTCGCCACCTTCTCGACCAAGTTCCTGAAGAACGGCTCGTACCTGGACCTGCTGAGCAGCACCACCACCCACAACGTGTGGCCGATGACCAAGGTCGGCATCGATCAGTACCCGCTGGTGGAATACCTCGCTGGCCAGCTGATGCTGTCTGACGACGACCGTTTCGAAGCCCTGCGCACCTACTTCCCGAATGCCAAGAAGGAAGACTGGCGCCTGTGGCAGGCCGGTCAGCGCGTGCAGATCATCAAGCGTGATGCCGAGAAGGGCGGCGTGCTGAAGCTGGGCACCGAAGTGGTCGCTTCCGAAGACCGCACCATCGCCGGCCTGCTGGGTGCATCGCCAGGTGCTTCGACTGCGGCACCGATCATGCTGAACGTGCTGGAAACCGTGTTCAAGGAGAAGGTCGCTACCCCTGAGTGGCAGGCCAAGATCAAGCAGATCGTGCCGAGCTACGGCACCAAGCTGAACGACTCGGCGGCGGCCACCCAGAAAGAGTGGAACTACACCGCTGAAGTGCTGCAGCTCGAGAAGCCACCGGTGATCGACGAAAGCGTCGGCACCACGGTTGCACCGAGCCAGCCGGTCGAGAGCAAGCCTGAGAATGACATGGCGCTGTAAGCGGCCATTGTTGTGACAGAAGCCACGGGGGAGACCTCGTGGCTTTTTTGTTGCCGGTTCCGGCCCTTTCGCGGGTAAACCCGCTCCCACAGGGACCGCAC
Source organism: Pseudomonas sp. B23(2017) (assembly GCF_002113725.1). NCBI lineage: Bacteria > Pseudomonadati > Pseudomonadota > Gammaproteobacteria > Pseudomonadales > Pseudomonadaceae > Pseudomonas > Pseudomonas sp. B23(2017). Next base: position 122,432 of record NZ_NEJM01000014.1, read on the forward strand.
TGGCCACAGGCTTGGCGCTATCCCAGTGGGAGCGGGTTTACCCGCGAAGAGGCCAGTTCAGGAAACCACTGATCGGAAACCCAGCTCAGCCTCAATAAAAACATATTTTGATGCTTAAATTAATCTTGTCAGTCGATCCCCCTCCAGGAGGGTGCCGTCATGAACATCAAGATTGCCGCCTTACTGCTGCTCGCCCTGTGCGCCCAGCCGGCATGGAGCCAAAGCTACTCCTACTCCAGCGAAACCCCCGCCGCCAAACCCGCCAAATCTGCTGCAATGACCACGCGCATGGCCCTGCGCGACCTTTGGGTCGAGCACATCTTCTGGGTGCGCAACTATGCTGTCGCAAACCAGGCCGGCAACGCCAAGGAGGCTGAAGTCGCTGCCAAGGAGGTGGTTACCGACGCTACCAGGATCGCCAATAGCATTGCCCCGCTGTACGGCCAGCCCGCCGCCGATCAGTTGCTGAAACTGCTGGCCGGCCACTGGGGAGCCATCAAGCACTACAGCGACGCCACCGTGGCCAAGGACAAAAAAGGCCAGCAAGCCGCGGTCAATGAGCTGACCAGCAATGCCAAGGGCATCGCTGCGTTCCTGGCCAAGGCCAACCCGAACCTGCCCGAACCGACCCTGCTGACGCTGCTCAGCGCCCACGGCGGGCACCACGTGGCCCAGATCGACCAGCTGGCGGCCGCTGACTACGTGGGCGAGGCGCGCACCTGGGCGATGATGCGCGAGCATATCCTGACCCTGTCCGACGCCCTGGCTGCGGCGTTGATCAAACAGTTCCCGGACAAATTCTGATGCTCGAAGGCTTGGGCCGTACCCAACAGGACCTGCTCCATGCGTTGCTGCTCCAGCCGGCCGGCATGAGCATCGACGACCTGGCGCAGGCCCTGGCCATCACCCGCACGGCGGTGCGCCAGCACCTGGCAGCGCTGGAGCGCGACGGCCTGGTCAAGCGTGGCGCTACCCGGCCGACCGGGCGACGCCCGGAGCAGTTGCACGAGCTGACCGAACAGGCCCGCGAACTGTTCCCGCGGCAGTACCCGTTGCTGGCCAACCTGCTGATTGCGGAAGTGGCCGGCTTGCTGGGGCAGGAGGCGTTGCTGGCGCTGATGCGCCAGCTGGGGCGCAAGCTGGCGGCGGACCTGGAGCATCAAGTGGTGGATGAAGCACGCATCGTCGAGCACATGAACAATGCCGGGTACGAGGCTCAGGTGTTCTTCCGCTCGGGGGGCGAGCCGCAGATCGTTGCGCACAATTGCGTGTTCCATCACCTGGCCAAGGCGCACCCGGTGGTGTGCGAGCTGGACCTGGCGCTGATCGGGGCCTTGGGTGGGGCCGAGGTCAGCCATGAGGAGTGCATGCTCAGGGGAGGGCAGGTGTGCCGGTTTGCCCTTGGCAAAATTAACCCTGCTGTCCATTCCAAACCTGCAGGCTGATGCGGTCAGTGTAGGAGCGGCCTTGTGTCGCGAAAGGGCCGCAAAGCGGCCCCGGCAATTTGAGCGGCGAAGCTGAAAATCTTGGGGCGCTACGCGCCCCTTTCGCGACACAAGGCCGCTCCTACAAGGACCGTGTCAGCCTGGCAGATCAAACTTGGCGCAGAATGCAGTCCAGCAACCCGGGAAACCGCTCCCCCAGCATCTCGCTACGCAACGAATTCATATGGGTAGTCCCCACATTGCGGGTATGCACCAACCCCGCATCACGCAGCACGCGAAAATGGTGGGACATGCTCGACTTCGGCCGGCCGCCGTCCAGCTCGCCGCAGCTGGCTTCGGCCACGCCCGCCAGGTGGCGCACGATACCCAGGCGCACCGGGTCGCTCAGGGCATAGAGCAGGCGTTCCAAGGTAAGGTCTTCAGAGTTGGGATGTTGATAGGCTCGCATGGTCGTCATGATAACGGGGCTATCATTAATTGCCATAGTTCGATTATGATCGAACTATCGTAATCAGACAGCCCGGGAGCTTGCTCATGTCCGCCTTGTTCGAACCCTATACCCTCAAGGACGTCACCCTGCGCAACCGCATTGCCATTCCGCCGATGTGCCAGTACATGGCCGAGGACGGCATGATCAACGACTGGCACCACGTGCACCTGGCCGGCCTGGCCCGTGGCGGTGCCGGCTTGCTGGTGGTCGAGGCCACTGCCGTGGCACCGGAAGGGCGCATCACCCCCGGTTGCGCCGGTATCTGGAGCGACGCCCACGCCCAGGCTTTCGTGCCGGTGGTGCAGGCAATCAAGGCCGCCGGTTCCGTGCCGGGTATCCAGATTGCCCACGCCGGGCGCAAGGCCAGCGCCAACCGCCCGTGGGAAGGTGACGACCACATTGCCGCCGACGACGCCCGCGGCTGGGAAACCATCGCCCCGTCCGCCATCGCCTTCGGCGCGCACCTGCCACAAGTGCCGCGCGAGATGACCCTGGACGACATCGCCCGGGTCAAGCAGGACTTCGTCGATGCCGCCCGCCGTGCGCGCGATGCCGGTTTCGAGTGGATCGAACTGCACTTTGCCCATGGCTACCTGGGTCAGAGCTTCTTCTCCGAACACTCCAACAAGCGTACCGACGCCTACGGTGGCAGCTTTGACAACCGCAGCCGCTTCCTGCTGGAAACCCTGGCAGCGGTGCGTGAGGTATGGCCAGAGAACCTGCCACTGACCGCGCGTTTTGGTGTGCTGGAATACGACGGCCGCGATGAGCAGACCCTGGAAGAGTCGATCGAACTGGCGCGCCGTTTCAAGGCTGGCGGCCTCGACCTGCTGAGCGTGAGTGTCGGCTTCACCATTCCCGACACCAAGATCCCATGGGGCCCGGCGTTCATGGGGCCGATTGCCGAGCGCGTGCGTCGTGAGGCGAAGCTGCCGGTGACCTCGGCTTGGGGTTTTGGTACGCCGCAACTGGCGGAAGCGGCGCTGCAGGCCAACCAGCTGGACCTGGTATCGGTAGGGCGTGCGCACCTGGCAGACCCGCACTGGGCTTACTTTGCGGCCAAGGAGTTGGGCGTGGAGAAAGCCTCCTGGACCTTGCCGGCACCGTATGCGCACTGGCTCGAGCGTTATCGCTGAGGCATAAAAGGGGCTGCTTTGCAGCCCAATCGCCGGCAAGCCAGCTCCCACAGGTACCGCACAGGGCTTGAGGTCTATGCGGTACCTGTGGGAGCTGGCTTGCCGGCGAATGGGGCGCACAGCGGCCCCCGAATCTAGAACCGATCCAACCGGTAAGCCCCCATCTCCGGTCCACCGGCCCGCTCGGCCAACCGCCCCACCCATTCCGCCGTCACCGCCGCCTGGGTCAACCCCAGGTGCTGATGCCCGAACGCCAACAGCACCCGCCCATCACACACCCGGTCGATCACCGGCAACGAATCTGGCAACGAAGGCCGGAAGCCCATCCACGGCGTCGCTCCCTCAACACTCAGGTCCCTCCGGAACAACCCCTTGCTCAAGCGGTGCAACTGCCACGCCCGCTGCATGCTCGGCGGCGCGTCCAGCCCGGCGAATTCCACCGTGCCGGCCAGGCGCAAGCCCTCGGCCATGGGCGTCATGATGAACTTGCGCTCCAGCGATGTGACTGCAAACGGCAAACGCTGATGCTCGCCAGGCAACATCAGGTGGTAGCCGCGCTCGGTGTCCAGTGGCACCTGCTTGCCGGTCAGCACGCCGGTCAACCGCGCAGAATGCGCGCCACAACTGATCAGCACCTGGTGGGCCTCGAGCTTGCCCTGGTCGCTGGCCAGGCTGACCCCGCCGCTGTGCAGCCGTCCGCCATCGACCTGCGCCTGTACAAAGCGCACGCCACTGGCCTTGGCCGCTTCGAACAGTTCGCACACCACCCGGTAGGGGTCGATGAAGTGCCCGGTACGTGGGAAGAACAGCCCACCCTGCAACGACGGGCTCAGTTGCGGCGCCGCCTCGCGCACGGTGTCGGCCGACCAGAAGTCCACCGGCACCGCCTGCTGTTGCATGCGGGCGCGCAAGGCCTCCAGGGCCTGGCGCGACTCCGGCCGCTCGAACACCAGCAACGAGCCATCTTCCTGGAACAGTTCGCTGCGCCCGATCGAACCCAGCAGCCGTTGCCAGGCACCCAGGCTGCCTTCGTTCAACGTGCGGATGCCGGCCACGCTGCGCTGAAACGGGCCCGGGCGCAGGTTGAGCAGCAGGCGGGTGAACCACGGCATGGCCTTGGGCAGGTACTTCCAGTCAAGGCGCAGCGGGCCCATCGGGTCCAGCAGCATGCGCGGCAGGCGTTTGAGAATCGACAGGTCGGCAATCGGGAATACCTGCTCGGTGGCCAGGTGCCCGGCGTTGCCGTAGGACGCGCCCTGGCCGGGTGCCTGGCGGTCCACCAGGGTTACCCGGCGGCCTTGGCGGGCCAGTTGCAGGGCGCAGGCAACGCCGACAATGCCGGCGCCGACCACGGCGATATCGGTTTCAGCGGTTTCGACCATGCTCAGCCTTCCCGTTTACCGTCGAGCAGGCGCCGCAGTTGCAGCGGGTTGCCGTGTTTCAGCGCCTGCGGCAGCAGGGCATCGGGGAAGTCCTGGTAGCACACCGGGCGCAGGAAGCGCAGGATCGCCGCCGTGCCCACCGAGGTGGTGCGTGCATCGGAGGTGGCCGGGAACGGCCCGCCGTGGACCATCGCGTCGCATACCTCTACACCGGTCGGCCAGCCATTGACCAGGATGCGGCCAGCCTTGCGCTCAAGGATCGGCAGCAGGGCGCGGGCGCTGGCGATGTCGGCTTCGTCCAGTTGCAGGGTGGCGGTCAGTTGGCCTTCCAGATGCTCGGCCACCTGGCGCACTTGCTCATCGTTGGCGCAGGCCACCACCAGCGACGCCGCACCGAAGACTTCGGCCTGCAACGCCGGGTCGGCGAGGAACGCTTCGGCCTGGGTCACGAACAGCTGCGCCTGGCACTGGTTGGGGCCTTGGCCGGCCTGGCCACTGGCGGCGGCCTGGGCATTGGCGTTTGCGGCCAGGGCGCCGACACCGGCCTGGTAGGCACTGAAGATGCCCGGGGTGAGCATGGTCTGCGCCGCAGCCTGGCGCACGTGTTCGCTGGCGGCGTCGATGAAACGCTGCAACGCCGGCCCCTGGCGGGCAATCACCAGGCCGGGGTTGGTGCAGAACTGGCCGGCACCCTGGGTCAGCGAGGCGACGAAGCCTTGTGCCAGTGCCTCGGCGCGGGTTTGCAGGGCGGTGTCGAACAGGAACACCGGGTTGATCGAGCTCATTTCGGCGTACACCGGGATCGGCTCCGGGCGTGTCTGGGCCGCCTGGCACAGCGCAATGCCACCGCTGCGCGAGCCGGTAAAGCCAACGGCCTTGATGCGCGGGTCGCTGACCAGCGCAATGCCCACTTCACGACCGGAGCCGTACAACAGCGAAAACACACCGGCCGGCAAGCCGCACTGCTTCACGGCCTTTGCCACTGCCTGGCCGACCAGCTCGCTGGTGCCCGGGTGGGCGCCGTGGGCCTTGACCACCACCGGGCAACCGGCGGCCAGGGCCGAGGCGGTGTCGCCACCGGCCACCGAGAAGGCCAATGGGAAATTGCTGGCGCCGAATACCGCCACCGGCCCCAGGGCCACCTGGCGCTGGCGCAGGTCGGCACGCGGCAGGGGCTGGCGCTCAGGCAGGGCGTTGTCGACCCGCACGTCCAGCCATTCGCCGGCCCGCACCACACGGGCGAAGGTGCGCAGCTGGGTGCAGGTGCGGCCACGTTCGCCCTGGATGCGCGCCTTGGGCAGGCCGCTTTCGGCCACGGCGCGATCGATCAGGGCATCGCCCAGCGCTTCGATCTGCGTGGCGATGGTTTCGAGGAATTGTGCCCGTTGCTCGAGCGAGGTTTCGCGGTAGGCATCGAACGCCGCCCAGGCCAGGGCGCAGGCCTGGGCCACGTGTTCGCCGGTGCCGCCGAGGTAGGCCGGTTCCAGCGCCTGGCCGGTGGCCGGGTCGATGGCACGGATGGCGTCGCGGCTGCCGGTTACCGGCGTCTGGCCGATCAGCAGGTTGCCTGTGAGGGTCATGGAGCCTCCTTTGGAATCAATATCAAGGGAGACCGCGGCCCTTGTGGGAGCGGGTTTACCCGCGAAGCAGGCGACTCGGTGCCTGGCACCGGCTTCGCCGGTGTTCGCGGGTGAACCCGCTCCCACAGGGGCTGCGGCTCGGCCTGGAATCAGGTGATCAGGCCAGGTTCTGCTCAGCCGACCAGCTGGCGTACCAGCTGCGGAACAGCGCGTACTGCTGCTCGGCATAGTTGCGCTGGGCGTCGGTCAGCACGTCGGTCTCGTTGAAGTGCAGGCTGTATTCGCTGTCACCGTTCAGCACCATCAGGTGCTTGTAGTAGAGCACCAGGTCGCAGCCTTCATCGAACGACGACAGCACCGCCAGCGCCGCCTCCAGCTCACGCGCCAGGCGGCGGGCCTTGGCATCACCCTTGGCCGCCTGCTTGCTCAGGCTCACCAGGTGCAGCACCTCACGCGGCAGAGCGTTGCCGATGCCGGTGATGGCGCCGGTGGCGTTGCAGTTGACGAAGCCATGCACCACCTGGGTGTCGACGCCGACCATCAGGGTCACGTCGTCATCCTTGGAGGTGATGTGCTCGGCGGCGTAGCGCAGGTCGGCGCCACCGCCGAACTCCTTGAAGCCGATCAGGTTGGGGAACTCGCTGCGCAGTTCGAAGAACAGGTCGGCGCGGGTGGCGAAGCCGTAGTACGGGCTGTTGTAGATAACCGCCGGCAGCTTCGGCGCGGCTGCCAGGATGGCCGAGAAGTGGTGCTTCTGGGCAATCAGCGAGGCGCCGCGGCTGAGCACGCGGGGGATGACCATGAGGCCGGCGGCGCCTACCTTGGCCGCGTGGGCTGCGTGGGATACCGCCTCACGGGTGTTCACCGCGCCGGTACCGACGATGGTCGGGATGCCGGCGGCCACCAGGCGCGCTACACCTTCCTGGCGCTCGGCTTCGGTCAGCAGCGGCCAGTCGCCCATCGAGCCGCAGTACACCACGGCGCTCATGCCGGCCTCGATCAGCTCGCGGCCCTTGCGCACCAGGGCGTCGAAGTCCGGCTTGCGCTCGGCGGTGCAGGGGGTCATCAGGGCGGGCATGGTGCCGGTGAAGATGTTGTTGGTCATTGTTGTCACTCCTCGCGATATTCGATTTTTTGGAAAAAGCCGGGGTCAGATGCCCCAGGCGAACGGGTCCTGTTCGTCGATCAGCAGGGTGCTGTCGGCGGTCATGTAGGCGCGGCCGGTGATGAACGGGCGAATGCGTTCGCCGTCGCGCTCGTAGCGGCCCTGGAACTGGCTGCCGGTGATACTGGCCTGTACCCATGTCTGGCCTTCGTCGAGCTTGCCGTCGGCGGCCAGGCAGGCCAGCTTGGCGCTGGTGCCTGTGCCGCAGGGCGAGCGGTCGTAGGCCTTGCCGGGGCACATCACGAAGTTGCGGCTGTCGGCGTTGGCGTCGTCGGCGAACAGTTCGACGTGGTCGATGGGGGCACCGTTTTCACCGGTGATGCCCTGGGCTTCGAGGGCCTTGAGCATCGCCCAGGTGTACTCGGTCAGCGCCTCGCGGTTGCCCAGCTCGATGCGCTGGCCGTGGTCGGAGACGAGGAAAAACCAGTTGCCGCCCCAGGCGATGTCGCCACGCACCAGGCCATGGCCGGGCACGTCCACCAGCACCTGCCGGCGGTAGCGGTAGGACGGCACGTTGCCGACGGTTATGGCGCCGTCTTCATGCAGGGTGGCGCTGACCTGGCCGACTGGGGTGTCGATCTTGTGCACGCCCGGTGCGATCAGGCCAAGGTGCTGCAGCGAGGCGACCAGGCCGATGGTGCCGTGGCCGCACATGTTCAGGTAGCCAGCATTGTTGAAGAAGATCACCCCGCAAGTGGCGTCGGCCGATACCGGTGGGCAGTACAGCGCACCGACCAGCACATCGTTGCCACGCGGTTCCAGCAGGCAGGCGCGGCGCCACTGGTCGTGCAGCTCGCGCAGCTCGTCGCGCTGCTCGGCCATGCTGCGGCCATGCAGTTGCGGGAAGCCTTTCATCACCAGGCGGGTCGGTTCCCCGCCGGTGTGCGAGTCGATGACGTGAATCTGTTTCATGAGCTTGTCCATTCTTTGATCAGCCAAGTCTTGTGCTGTTTGTGCGGGCCTCATCGCCGGCAAGCCAGCTCCCACAGGTACTGCATCGGCCTCTGGGTCAGCGCGGACCCTGTGGGAGCCGGCTTGCCGGCGATAGGGCCAGTAGCCGTTACGGAGCCAGTGCAGCCGGGCGCTGGCCTACCAGAGGTTCATGGCTGGCTTCGCTTTCGTCCTCACCTTCCAGGCGCACCAGGTGGGCAGGCACGCCGGTGGCAGCGCCCCAGTAGTAGATGCCCAGCGCGCAAGCGGCCACGACCACGGTGTCGAACGGGTGGCCGAGTACTCCCAGGCCGCCGAAGCTGCCCAGCCACGACAGCAGGATGGTCACCGCGTAGAAGCCGATCAGCCACGCCGACGAGCGCACTTGCTGGGCCAGCGACAGGTGCTGGGTTGGCACGAAGCGGCCGCACAGCAGGTACAGCACGAACATCAAGATCTGCAGGGCCAGCAGCCACGACACGGTCTTCCAGCCCGACCAGTACACGATCAGCGCGGCGATGATGAACGACAGCGGGCCGAGCACGCCCATGCCCTTGACCCTGAACGGGCGCGGCATGTCGGGGGCGTTGCGGCGCAGGGCGGCGACGGTGACCGGGGCCACGGCGTAGCTCAGTACCAGGGCGGCGGAAACCACGTTGATCAGCGCTTCCCAGGACGGGAACGGCAGGGTCCAGAACACCGACAGGCCAAAGGTCAGCCACAGCGCCGGGCGCGGGATGCCGGACTCGGCGTCGATACGGGTGAAGTACTTGAAGAAGGTGCCGGTCTGCGCCCAGCCATAGACCACGCGCGGGGTGGCGTTCATGTAGATGTTGCCGCAGCCGCTGGGCGAGATCACCGCGTCGGCCACCACCAGGTAGGCCAGCCAGCCCACACCCAGGGCCAGGGCAATGTCGCGATAGGGCAGGGCCAGTTCCTTGGTCACCGCGGCCCAGCCGTTGCTCAGCATTTCGGTCGGCACGCTGCCGAGGAAGGCCAGTTGCAGCAGGGCGTAGATCGCGGTGGACAGCAGTACGGAGAGGATCAGCGCGATGGGGATGGTGCGTTGCGGGTTCTTCACCTCGCTGGCCACCGAAATGATCGGCGTCAGGCCCAGGTAGGCGAAGATGATGCCACCGGCCGATACCGCCATTTCAACGCCGGACAGACCGAACGGGGCAAAGCCCTGGACCTCGAAGTTTTCCGGCTTGAAGAAGGTGAACAGCACGCCGATCACCAGCAGCGGCACGATGAACTTGAACACACTGACCAGGTTGTTGGCCTTGGCGAAGGTTTTCACGCTGCGGTAGTTGAGGAAGAAGAACAGCCCCAGCAGGGCGAACTGCACCAGCCAGCCGAGTGCCGTCGGGTCGCTGGAGCCGGCCTTGGTCAGCCCGGGGAACCAGGCGGCGGCGTATTGGCGCGAAGCGACCACTTCGATGGCGATCAGGCTGGAAAAGGCGATCAGGGTGATGAAGCCCATCAAGTAGCCCAGCAGCGGGCCGTGGGAGTACACCGGGTAGCGCACCACGCCCCCGGCACGTGGCAGGGCGGCGCCCAGTTCGCAATAGACGATGCCCAGCAACAGTACGGCGAAGCCGCCAAGGAACCAGGACAGGATGCCGGCCGGGCCGGCGATGGCCGAGACGTGGCTGGCGGCGAACAGCCAGCCGGAGCCGAAGATGGCGCCTAGGCCGATGAAGGTGAGGTCCAGCAATGACAACTGTTTTTTGAATTTGCCTGACATGGGTTCGCCTTTTTGTTGGTTATTGGATAGGCAGGTCTGATGTCACGAGATGCGGCTTTTTGGGCCGCGCTCTTGTAGGACTTGGGGCGGCTTGCGTGGGGCATAGAGTGGACCGATCGGGGCGGCGGTTCTTGATGGTTTTCTGCAGGGGGGATGACGAAATCGGCACAGTTGCAAAAAAACAGTGGTGGGATGGAAGGGCGGTGGATAGGCTGTAAGCCATACCGCATAAGGGTTGTAGACATTTACTCGCTGTGCCGGCCTCTTCGCGGGTAAACCCGCTCCCACATGTACTGCGCAGCCCTCGAAAGCTGCGGAGATACCTGTGGGAGCGGGTTTACCCGCGAAGAGGCCGGCACAGCAAACCGAGATAGAGCAGATGGCCAACACCCCCCTGGCAACCCTGTACCAGTCCCTCGACCAGCACCGCCCCGCCAACCTCGAGGCCCTGCTCGCCGGTGTGTCCCTGCTGCTGCCGATCCTCGACGCCATCCCCAACGCCGCGATCTTCATCAAGGACCCGGCCGCCCGCTATGTGCTGGCCAACAACACCCTGGTCCAGCGCTGTGGCCTCAAGCGCCTGCAACCGCTGCTGGGCAAGACCAGTGCCGAAGTGTTCCCGGCACAGCTGGGCCCCGGCTACACCGAGCAGGACCGTCGCGTTCTCAAGGAAGGCCTGGTGCTGGAAGACCAGCTGGAGCTGCACCTGTACGGCAGCCGAGAGCCTGGCTGGTGCCTGACCCACAAGCGCCCGCTGTACAACCAGGCCGGCGAGATCATCGGCCTGGTCGGCATCTCGGTCGACTTGCAGTCAGCCGCCGACAGCCACCCCGCCTACCAGCGCCTGGCGGCGGTGGACGAGCACATCCGTCGGCATTTTCACCAGCCGATCAGCATGGGCGAGCTGACCCGTATCGCCGGCATTTCCGTGGCCCAGCTGGAGCGCTACTGCAAGCGGGTGTTCCACCTCACGCCACGGCAGATGATCCACAAGGCGCGCCTGGAGCACGCCCACCGTTTGCTGCACTCGGAACTGCCGATCACTGAAGTGGCGATGTGCTGCGGCTATACCGACCACAGCGCCTTCAGCCGCCAGTTCAAGCAACTGACCGGCTTCACCCCGCGCCAGTACCGCCAGGCAACCAGCGATCAGTTGGCCTGAAACAGCGCCTTCGCCTCATCGAAGCACTGCTCGGCAATTGCCGAACGCGGTTCGCTGCGGCGTAGCAGCAGGCCGACAGGGCTGTGGATGGCGGCGTCGGCCACCGGCAGGATGCGCAGGTGCTCGCTCAGGTCTTCCAGGCCGCAGCCCAGCGGCATGACCGCGCAGCACATGCCGGTGTTGATGGCCTGGATCAGCTGGAAGCTCGAGTCGCTTTCCAGTACCGCATTCGGCTCCAGGCCACGGCTGCGGAAACTCAGGTCCAGCGACTGGCGGTAGTGCATGCCCTTGCTCAGCAGGCCCAGCGGAATGTCGCCCAGCTCGTCCCAGCGCAGGGTGTCGCTGGTGAACTTGAAGTGCCGGGTATCGTGCAGCAGGCCCATGGTGGTGGTGCCAAGTTCGATCACTTCGAAGAAGCTGGTGTTGACCTGGTCCAGGTAGCAGATGCCCAGGTCGAGCTGGTTGCGGCTGAGCCCGTCGATGACCTGTTCCGAGCTGAGCGAGCTGATCTGGAAGTGCAGCTCGGGGTATTTTTCACGCAGCGGCAGCAGCAGGTGCATGGGGTTGAAGCTGGCCAGCGGCACCGTGCCAAGGCGCAGGCTGCCGACCACCTGGCCGCGGCAGCTGGCGGCCTCGGCCTGCAGGCCGTCGTGGGCGGCGAGCAGGGTACGGGCCCAGGCCAGGATGCGCTCGCCGGCCTCGGTGAAACCTTCGAAGCGCTGGCCGCGCTTGACCAGCACCAGGTCCAGTTCGTCCTCCAGGTTGCGCAGGCGCATGGACAGCGTCGGCTGGGTGATATGGCATAGCGCCGCCGCCTGGCCGAAGTGGCGTGTCTGGTCGAGCGCGATGAGGAATTTGAGCTGCTTGATGTCCATGGAAGTGCCTGGTATCGGGTTATGCAGACCTTAACCCACGTCTGCGATAGATGTCATTGATCAGTCGGTACGCCATATCGATTGGACGCCCCCGGGCCATGCCACTAGCGTGGCGGCAATGCCACTCGAGGAGCCCCACCGTGCGCGTCCAACCCGACGCGGTCTTCGTACCGCTCAACATCGCCGTGCTGACTGTCAGCGACACCCGTACCTACGACAACGACACCTCCGGTGAGCTGCTGGCCAGCCGCTCGGTGGAGATCGGCCACCGCCTGGTGGCGCGGGCGTTGCTCAAGGACGACCTTTACAAGATCCGCGCCCAGGTCGCCACCTGGATTGCCGACGAGCAGGTGCAGGTGGTGCTGATCACCGGCGGTACCGGTTTTACCGGCCGTGACAGCACGCCGGAAGCGGTCGAGTGCCTGCTGGACAAGCGCATCGATGGCTTTGGCGAACTGTTCCGGGCCCTGTCGATTCTCGATATCGGCACCTCGACCGTGCAGAGCCGGGCGCTGGCCGGGCTGTCCAACCGCACGTTGGTGTGCTGCCTGCCGGGCTCCACCGGGGCCTGCCGTACGGCGTGGGAGGGCATCCTGGCGGAGCAGCTGGATGTGCGGCACCGGCCGTGCAATTTCGTCAAGCACCTGAAGCCGATCGAGGCCTGTGCAAGCCGGGGCTGAGTTTTCTCCTGTACCGGCCTCTTCGCGGGTAAACCCGCTCCCACAGGTTCCGCGCAGGGTTCGAAACCTGTGGGGGCCCTGTGGGAGCGGGTTTACCCGCGAAAGGGCCGGCACAGGCCACTGCATTCAGTCAGCTCAATACATGGTCCACCGGCAACAACGCCGGCGGTAGCTGTTGTTCCCCCAACCCCGCCAGCACATCGCGCTCCACGGTCCGCACCATGGCATCGGTCGGCAGGTCGTTCTCATCGCGCCCAAACGGGTCTTCCAGTTCGTTGCCAATCGCATCCAGCCCGAAGAACGTGTACCCCACGATGGTGGTGAACAGCGGCGCCAGCCAGCCCAGCGGCTCGGCCAGGGCAAACGGCAGCAGCAGGCAGAAGATGTAGATGGTGCGGTGCAGCAACAGCGTGTAGGGGAACGGCAACGGTGTGCCCTTGATCCGCTCGCAGGTGGCCTGCACTTCGGTCAGGCCCACCAACCGCTGCTCCAGCAGGCTGTAGCGCCAGTCACTGATCTGCTGCTGTGTTGCCAGCCGCGAGCAGTGCCCGCCGATTTCGCGCAGGATGGCGTCGCACACGTTGTGCGGGCTGATCGCTTCGGGCCGGGCCAGCCAGGGCCGGGCGGCGGCCAGTTCGTCCTCGTTGCGCAGCCGTGCATTCAGCGCATGGGCAAAGCCGCACAGGCTGCGCAACAGTTCGGCACGCAGGGTTTCGTCGGTAATTACCAGGCTTTCGCGCACGAACGAACGGGTTTCGATGATCAGCTTGCCCCAGGCCTTGCGCCCCTCCCACCAGCGGTCATAGCAGGCGTTGTTGCGAAAACTCATGAAAATCGACAGCGACAGGCCCAGCAAGGTGAACGGGGTGGCGCTGACCGGGTAGAAAAACGCCGGGAAATGCCGCTCGACCAACACGATCAGCGCGGCCAGCAGGGTGACCGTCAGGCAGCGCAGGGCAATGCGTTTGACGATCGAACCCTTGAGGGTGAACAGCACACGCAGCACATCGGGGGTGGGGTGGACGATCATGGAAATCCAGAGACGGCTGCCTAGCCGCCGGTCATGTTCATGAAGCGCAGGATCTGCACGTCGCCACCGACTTCGAAATGATGGCGGTAGGGCTTGAGGTGCAGCGAGTCACGAATGGCCTTTTCCAGGCGTTCGGGGTTGCCGGGGTGGGCGCGCAGCACCTGCTTCAGGTCCACCGAGTGTTCATTGCCCAGGCACAACAGCAGGCGGCCTTCGACGGTGAGGCGTACGCGGTTGCAGGTGGCGCAGAAGTTGTGGCTGTGTGGCGAAATGAAGCCGACCCGAGTGTTGGCGGCTTCGGCCAGGCGCCAGTAGCGGGCCGGGCCCTGGGACGACTCGGTCGATTCGACCAGGGTGAACTGCTCGGCCAGCAGCGCGCGTACTTCATCGCTGGAGCAGAACGACTCGCCGCGCTCATGTTCGCTGATCACGCCCAAGGGCATTTCTTCGATGAAGGTGATGTCCAGCTCGCGGTCGATGGCAAAGCGCACCAGGTCGACCAGTTCATGATCGTTGCGGCCCTTGAGCACCACGCAGTTGAGCTTGGTGCGCTTGAAGCCGGCCTGGCGGGCGGCGTCGATGCCGGCGATGACCTGGTGCAGGTCGCCGGTGCGGGTCAGTTGCTTGAAGCGCTCGGCGTCCAGGCTGTCGAGGCTGATGTTCAGGCGCGTGACACCGGCGTCGAACAGCGGCTGGGCCAGGCGCCCGAGTTGCGAGCCGTTGCTGGTCAGGCACAATTCACGCAGGCCGGGCAGGCCGGCGATGCGCCCGCACAGGTCGACGATGCCCTGGCGCACCAGCGGCTCTCCGCCGGTCAGGCGGATCTTGCGGGTGCCGAGGGCGACGAAACGCTCGGCCACCTGGAACAGTTCCTCGAGGCTGAGGATTTGCTGGCGCGGCAGGAACTGCATGTCTTCGGCCATGCAGTACACGCAACGGAAGTCGCAGCGGTCGGTGACCGACATCCGCAGGTAGTCGATTTTCCGGTTGAAGCCGTCGATCAGGGCCCGGCTGTTCTGTTCCACGTTCGCGCTCGAATGGGTAGGGACTCGATTCAAGCTATAACTTGGGCGCAGGGCCGTCAAATTGCTTTGTCCGACCGATTGATCGATGGCCTCTATCATGGCTGCAGGCCACGTATTTCAAAGTGTTGACCGCGTCGCCCAATTCGCGGGTAAACCCGCTCCCACAGGTAAAGCGCAGGGCTCGAACCTGTGGTGGCCCTGTGGGAGCGGGCGCGCCCGCGAAGGCCGTGACGCGGTTCCCGCCCGTGATCGATACCACCTATCACCCCGTAAGATCTTTCGATTGGACGGCTCTACCCCACGCTCCATAGGCTGAAAAAAAGCATCGACGCGTGAGGATTCATCGCATGAGCCAGGACCAACACATCAGGGACTACAAGGGCGCCGCCGCCGGCTGGGGGGCGCTCAAGAGCGTGACCAAGAGCTGGCTGGGCAGCGACAATGCCTTCAAGAACCTGCGGGCCATGCTCAAGACCAACCAGAACGGCGGCTTCGACTGCCCCGGCTGCGCCTGGGGCGAGTCGCCGGAAAACGACATGGTCAAGTTCTGCGAGAACGGCGCCAAGGCAGTCAACTGGGAAGCTACCGGCCGCTCGGTGGACCCGGCGTTCTTCGCCAGGTACAGCGTCAGTGCGCTGGCCGAGCAGACCGACTACTGGCTGGAGTACCAGGGCCGCCTGACCCACCCGATGCGCTACGACGCGGCCACCGACCACTATGTGGAAACCAGCTGGGAAGAAGCCTTCGCGCTGGTTGCCCAACACTTGCGCGCACTCGAATCGCCCGACCAGGCCGAGTTCTACACCTCGGGCCGGGCCAGCAACGAGGCGGCGTTCCTCTACCAGCTGTTCGTCCGCGCCTACGGCACCAACAACTTCCCCGACTGTTCGAACATGTGCCATGAAGCCAGCGGCGTGGGCATGTCGGAAACCCTCGGCGTGGGCAAGGGCACCGTGGTGTTCCACGACCTGGAGCTGGCCGATGCCATCTTCGTCATCGGCCAGAACCCCGGCACCAACCACCCGCGCATGCTCGAACCACTGCGTGAAGCGGTGAAGCGTGGTGCCCAGGTGGTCTGCTTCAACCCGCTCAAGGAGCGCGGCCTGGAGCGCTTCCAGCATCCGCAGCACCCGTTCGAGATGCTCAGCAATGGCTCCGAACCAACCAACACGGCCTACTTCCGCCCGGCCCTGGGCGGCGACATGGCAGTGATGCGCGGCATAGCCAAGTACCTGCTGCAGTGGGAACGCGAAGCCCAGGCCAATGGTGAACCGGCGGTGTTCGACCATGCCTTCATCGCCGAGCACACCAGTGGCATCGACGCATACCTGGAAACCGTGGATGCCACGCCCTGGGCGCACATCGTCGAGCAATCGGGCCTGACCCAGGCCGAGATCGAACTGGCCGCGCGCATGTACCGCAAGGCCGAACGGGTAATCATGTGCTGGGCCATGGGCGTCACCCAGCACCGCCACTCGGTGCCGACCGTTCAGGAAATCGTCAACCTGCAGCTGCTGCGCGGTAACGTCGGCAAGCCCGGTGCCGGCCTGTCACCAGTGCGCGGCCACAGCAACGTGCAGGGCGACCGTACCATGGGCATCGACGAGAAGCCCGGGGCGGCGCTGCTCGATGCCATCGAAAAACGCTTTCAGTTCCGCGTGCCGCGTGCCCACGGGCACAACGCCGTGCTGGCGATCAAGGCCATGGAAGAGGGGCGGGCCAAGGTGTTCATCGGCCTGGGTGGCAACTTTGCCCAGGCCACGCCGGATACGCCGCGCACTCATGCGGCCATGCGCAATTGCGCGCTGACCGTGCAGATTTCCACCAAGCTCAACCGCTCGCACCTGGTTACCGGCCGCGATGCGTTGATCCTGCCGTGCCTGGGCCGTACCGAAATCGACATGCAGGCCAGCGGGCCGCAAGGCGTGACCGTGGAGGACACCTTCAGCATGGTGCACATCTCCCACGGCCAGCTGCGCCCGCGCTCGCCGCACCTGCGCTCGGAGCCGTGGATCATCGCCGGCATGGCCCAGGCGACCCTGGGCAAGCAGCCGATCGACTGGGAGTACGCAGTTGCCGACTATGGCCGTATCCGCAGCATGATTGCCGATGTGATCCCCGGCTTTACCGATTTCAACGAGCGCCTGCAGCACCCAGGCGGCTTCCACCTGGGCAACAACGCCGCCGACCGTACCTGGCGCACGGCCACAGGCAAGGCGCGCTTCAGCCCGCACCAGCTGCCGGAGCAACTGGTGAATGCCAAGGTGCTGGCGCGCGGCGACAAGCCCGACCTGATCCTGCAGACACTGCGCTCGCACGACCAGTACAACACCACCCTGTATGGCCTGGACGACCGTTATCGCGGGGTGTTCGGCCTGCGTGAAGTGGTGTTCGTCAACGAGGTGGACATCCGCCGGATGGGCTTCGAGCCGGGCGAGCATGTGGACCTGGTGTCGTTGTGGGAGGATGGCGTGGAGCGGCGGGTGTCGGGCTTCCGCCTGGTGGCGTATGACGTACCCGAGGGGCAGGCGGCGGCCTATTACCCGGAGACCAACCCGCTGGTGCCGCTGGAAAGCTATGGCGAGGGGACCTATACCCCGACCTCGAAGTTCGTGGCGATCAAGGTCGAGAAAGCCAAGGCGGGGAACCGGATTGCGGCGGTGCTGGCCGCGGATTGACAGGTAGCCTGCAAGGGCCCTATCGCCGGCAAGCCAGCTCCCACAGGGACCGCACAGATTTCAGAACCTGTGACGTACCTGTGGGAGCTGGCTTGCCGGCGATAGGGCCGGTACTGCCATACAGGAATCAGGAACGGTTCACCGGGTAAGCCGTGGTGTACTTCATCTGCTCCATGGCAAAACTGGAAGTGATGTTCGACAGCCCGTCAGTACTGGTGATCAGCTTTTTGTAAAACCGGTCATACGCCGCAATATCCCCCACCACCACCCGCAGCATGTAATCCCAGTCCCCCGACATGCGGTAGAACTCCATCACTTCCTCGAACCCGGTCACGGTCGCGGCAAACTGCTCCAGCCAGGCGCTGTCGTGGCGCTGGGTCTTGAGCTGGACGAACACCGTCAGCCCCAACCCCAGCCGTTCCGGGTCTAGCAGGGCGACACGGCCGACAATGTAGCCGTCTTCCTCCAGGCGCTTGACCCGCTTCCAGCACGGCGTGGTAGACAGGTTTACGGCCTCGGCCAGGTCCTTGAGCGAGATCGAGGCGTCGCGCTGAAGCAGGGTGAGAATGTGCTGGTCGAAGCTGTCCATATCGCGCGTGGGCCGTGGAGAAAAATATTTCACAGATTACCCCAAGGCCAGAAGATTTGGGTTGTGCGATAGTTGCAGCTTTCACTCTGCCAATGGGCCTGACCATGTCCGACAAGCCGCGCAATTTCGCCACCCGTACCATTCACGCCGGTGAGCAGTTCAGCGTCGCCGATAACGCTATTTTCCCGGCGATCGTCACCGCCAGCTCGTTCACCAAGCGCAGCCTGGACGACAAGCCGGAATACTCCTACAGCCGCGTCGGCAACCCCACCCGGCATGCCTATGAAACCTGTGTCGCCGCCCTGGAAGAGGGCGTTGGCGCGGTCGCCTGCGCCTCGGGTGTGAACGCCACCGCCACCGTGCTGGAGCTGCTGCCCAAGGATGCCCACGTGGTGGTGATGAACGGCGTGTACGGCGGCACCTTCCGCATCATGGAAGACTACCGCAGCCGCACCTCGGGCCTGACCACCACCTACGTCGACCTCAACGACCTCGAGGCGGTGGCCGCCGCCATCAAGTCGGAAACCCAGCTGATCTGGATCGAGTCGCCGACCAACCCGTTGCTGCACCTGGTCGACATCAAGGCGGTGTGCGACCTGGCCAAGGCGCGGGGCATCCTCACCTGCATCGACAACACCTTCTGCTCGCCGTGGAACCAGCGCCCGATCACCCTGGGCGTGGACCTGGTGATGCACTCGGCCAGCAAGTACATCGGCGGCCACTCCGACCTCACCGGTGGCGTGGTGGTAGCTGCCAATGATGCGCTGTTGGCGCGCCTGCGCCGCATCAGCATGGCGATTGGCGCGGTGCAGGGGCCGTTCGACTGCTACCTGGCCCTGCGCGGTCTGAAGACCCTGGATGTGCGCATGGAGCGCCAGTGTGCCAATGCCCTGCAGGTGGCGCGCTTCCTCGAAAGCCACGCGCAGATCGAGCAGGTGTATTACCCGGGGCTGGAGAGCCACCCGCAGCATGAGCTGTGCAAACGGCAGATGCGCAGTGGCGGGGCGGTGGTGGCGATGAAGGTCAAAGGCGACCGCGCCGCGCTCAACCGCCTGGTGGAGGCGCTGCAGATCTTCGTGCTGGCCGACTCGCTGGGCGGGGTGGAAAGCATGATCAACCACTCCTGGAGCATGTCGCACTGCTCGCTGAGCCCGGAGCAGAAGGGCGTGATGGGGATCAGCGAGAACCTGCTGCGGTTGTCGGTGGGAATCGAGGATTACCGCGACCTGGTCGAGGACCTGGATGGGGCGTTGAAGGCTGCGGCTGGTATGTGAGGGCTGCTGGCCTCTTCGCGGGTAAACCCGCTCCCACAGGGGCTCCGCTGCCTTCAGGTCTGGCGCTGTACCTGTGGGAGCGGGTTCACCCGCGAAGAGGCCGCTGGATTCAATGAATTCCTGTCAGGATTTGGGCGGATGAATGATCCGTTCGATCTTGTCCTTGATCAGCAACCGTTCCTTGCGCAGGCGGTTGACGGCTTCGTCGTTGGTGCCGTTGCCTTCGGCGGCGACCACCTCTTTGTCTTTGGCGTTGTATTCCTTGTGCAGTGAGTGCAGCGTCTGGTCCTTGTCCATGAGCGCCTGGAATGCATCAGCGGTAACGTGCAGGTCAGCGAGCAGATCATGCGGAACTGGCATTTCTTCACCTCTGTCGGGGGTTGGCGGATGGTTCTGACCTTTGAGGATAGTCGTCTTTGCGCAGGTAGGGGACTGGGGTAGGCTGTCGCATCTCCCCGTGACCCGGAACCTGCGCCATGCCTCACCTGAACCTGGAATACAGCGAAAACCTGCGCGAGCTGAACGTCGACGTCCTGCTGCTGCGCCTGAACCATGCCCTGGTCGGCAGTGGCCAGTTCGCCGACGAGGCCGACATCAAGAGCCGCGCCCAGGCCTTCGGCCAGTTTCGCGTGGGCACCGCGCCCGGCGAGCGTGCCTTTGCCCATGTGCGCCTGGCCATTCTCAGCGGGCGCTCGCCCGAGGTGAAGACGCAACTGTCCGCCAGCCTGCTGGATGTGCTGCGTGAGGCCATCCCCGAGCAACCGGGGCTGGATATCCAGCTATGCGTGGAAGTGCTGGACATCGACCGCGAGCCGTATGCCAAGGAGCGCCTGCCAAGCTGAACAAGCGCTGAGTGAACTTCTTTTAATGTCGAAAAGGCGCCTGTTCACGAATTTGTTGGCGTCTTTTTCACAAAATATTGATGGCACGCTTTCTAGAGTTCAGCCAAGTTTCCCGGTGCCGCGCAGGCCCTCGGGCTGATAATCACTCTTGATTGCGAACACTGATGCTCAACTTCAAATCCCTGCGGACTGAATGGGTCACGCTGCTGGCCAGCCTTTACCTGCTGATCGGCTTCAATGTCTTCCTCTGGCAGCATCTTGAACAGGTCGTGCCGCCCGGTTTGCCGGGGCTTTGGCTGAGCCTGGCGTTTGCCGTGCTGATGCTGTTCGCGTTCAACCTGATCCTCACGTTGTTCGCCTTCCGTTATATATTGAAGCCAATACTTGTCGTGTTGTTCATGAGTGGCGCGGGCGTGGCTTACTTCATGAACCAGTACGGCGTACTTATTGACGCGGGCATGTTCCGCAATATCGCGGAAACCAACGTGGCGGAAGTGCGTGACCTGCTTTCGTTGAAGTTTGCCTTGTATATCCTGGGCCTCGGTGTAGTGCCTTCGGTGCTGTTGTGGAAGGCGCCGATCGCCTATCGCGCCTGGCACCGTGAACTGCTCGGCAAGCTGGTGGTTGGCGGTGCCTGCGTGGTGGCCCTGGGCTCGGTGGCACTGGTCAACTATCAGGGCCTGTCGTCGCTGTTTCGCAACCACCACGAACTGCGCCTGATGCTCACCCCCAGCAATATCGTGGGTGCCTCCATCGGTTATGTCAGCGAGCGCGTCGGTACCGCATCGCGGCCCTTCCAGCATTATGGCGAAGATGCCAAGCGTGATGCCGCCTGGCAAAAGCACGAACGCAAGTCGCTGACCGTGCTGGTGGTGGGCGAAAGTGCGCGGGCAGACCACTTCGGCGTGCTTGGCTACAACCGCGACACCACACCGAACCTTGCCAGGGAACAGGGCCTGCTGGCGTTCTCCGATGTGCACTCCTGCGGCACGGAAACCGCCGTTTCGGTGCCGTGCATGTTCTCTGGCATGAAGCGCAAGGACTACGATGCCCGCGTGGCGAAGAACCGCGAAGGGTTGCTGGACATCCTCCAGCGTACCGGCCTGGCGGTGCAGTGGCGTGACAACCAGTCGGGCTGCAAGGGCACCTGCGACCGCGTGCAGTTCATCGATGTCAGCAAACTCCAGGACCCGCAGTTGTGCGCTGATGGTGAATGCCATGACCAGATCCTGCTGCAGGGGCTGGGTGAGCTGATCGACAACCTCGACAAGGACACCGTGCTGGTGCTGCACCAGATGGGCAGCCACGGGCCTGAATACTTCAAGCGCTACCCCGGCGCCGACCAGCGCTTTGCCCCGGTGTGCCAGAGCAACGCGCTGGACCAGTGCAGCGAACAGGAAATCGTCAACGGCTACGACAACACCCTGGCCTATACCGACAAGGTGCTGGCCTCGCTGATCGACACCCTGCGCAGCAAGCAGGACAAGGTCGACACGGCGATGATCTACCTGTCCGACCATGGCGAGTCGCTGGGTGAATACAACCTGTTCCTGCACGGCACGCCTTACGCCATCGCCCCCGAGCAGCAGAAGCACGTGCCGCTGCTGACCTGGTTCTCCGACAGCTACAAGGAGGACTTCGGCGTCGACACCGACTGCCTGGCCAAGCTCAGCGATGCACCGCTGTCGCAGGACAACCTGTTCCACTCGATGCTCGGTCTGTTGCAGGTGCACACCGAGGTCTACCAGCAGTCGCTGGACATGTTCGCCAGCTGCCGGCCATGGCTGGCGGCCAAGCGCTGAGGCGAAGCGCATTCAAAAACCGCTAGCTTGCGCGCTCTTTGTGGGAGCGGGCATGCCCGCGAAGCAGGCGACGCGGTGGATGGCACGGGCTTCGCCCGTGTTCGCGGGCATGCCCGCTCCCACAGGGATCGCGAAGCTTGCGGATTTTGCGCACGAGAGTTGCTGCTGCCTGAATACGCACAACAGCACCGCTGATCGATATCAAGGATGGCCCGGGTTTCACCAGCAGTGCCCGCGCCGTATATACTGCGCGCCAATGTTAGTGGGAGAGCCTCGTGGCCATCGAAATACACTGGATCCGTGACGACCAGAGCCTGGCCGAACACTGCCGCGACTGGCATCAGCTGCCCTTTGTCGCCGTCGACACCGAATTCATGCGGGTGGACACCTTCTACCCGAAAGCCGGGCTGATCCAGATCGGCGATGGCCAGCGTGCCTTCCTGATCGACCCGTTGCTGATCGGCAATTGGCAACCGCTGGCCGAACTGCTGGATGACAGCGGCGTGGTCAAGGTGCTGCACGCCTGCAGCGAAGACCTCGAAGTGCTGCTGCGCCTGACCGGCAAGCTGCCACAGCCGCTGTTCGACACCCAACTGGCCGCCGGCTACCTGAACCTGGGCTTCTCCATGGGCTATTCGCGCCTGGTGCAGGAAGTGCTGGGGATCGACCTGCCCAAGGGCGAAACCCGTTCCGACTGGCTGCAACGCCCGCTCTCGGAAACCCAGGTCAGCTATGCCGCCGAGGATGCCGTGCACCTGGCCGAGCTGTTCACCGTGTTGCGCCCGCGCCTGAGTGACGACAAGTACGCCTGGGTGCTGGAGGACGGCGCCGAGCTGGTGGCCGCATTGCGCCGCGAAGTCGAGCCCGAAAGCCTGTACCGCGACGTCAAGCTGGCCTGGAAGCTGGCCCCCCAGCAACTGGCAGTGCTGCGTGAGCTGTGCGCCTGGCGCGAGCGTGAAGCGCGCAACCGCGACGTGCCGCGCAACCGCATTCTCAAGGAGCACTCGCTGTGGCCCATGGCCAAGAGCCAGCCGAACAACCTGTCGGCACTGGCCAAGATCGACGAGATGCATCCACGCACCATTCGTCAGGACGGTGAGTTCCTCATCCAGCTGATCAAGCGTGCCGCCAGCCTGCCAGCCGAGCAATGGCCACAGGCCTTGCCCGAGCCTTTGCCGATCGAGGCCAGCGGCATCCTCAAGCAGCTGCGTGCCATCGGCCAGGCCGAAGGAGAGCGCCTGGGCATTGCCCCCGAGCTGATGCTGCGCAAGAAAGCCCTGGAAGCGCTGCTCAAGAGCGGCTACCCCAATGGCCCCTATCAATTGCCCGATTCGCTGCGCGGCTGGCGCCGTGAGCGCATGGGCCAGGCCCTGCTGGACAGCCTGGCAGGCGCCGGAGAGACCCGATGAAACGCATTTGCTCTATCTACAAGAGCCCCCGCAAGAACGAAATGTACCTGTACGTGCTCAAGGCCGACGGCCTGGAGCGCGTGCCCGAAGGCCTGCTGCCGTTCTTCGGCACCCCCGTGCACGCCTTCGACCTGGTGCTTACCCCCGAGCGCAAGCTGGCCCGCGAGGATATCGCCAAGGTGCTGGAAAACCTCGACAACCAGGGTTACCACCTGCAGATGCCGCCGCCGGAAGACGACTACATCGAGCACCTGCCCGAAGAGTTGCTGCGCCGTAACGACCCTGCCTGATCATGCGAGTACTGATTGCTGAGCATGATCATGCTCGATACGCCGAGATTTTGCGTGCAGCCGCGCCAGAGCTGGAGATC
Organism: Pseudomonas sp. B23(2017); assembly: GCF_002113725.1. Lineage (NCBI taxonomy): Bacteria > Pseudomonadati > Pseudomonadota > Gammaproteobacteria > Pseudomonadales > Pseudomonadaceae > Pseudomonas > Pseudomonas sp. B23(2017). The sequence continues at coordinate 146,043 of NZ_NEJM01000014.1, forward strand.
CTGACCAGCGGCGACTCCGCCGAACTGGCCTGCCAGGCGCCACAGTGCCCAGTGTGGCTGGGCCAGCCGGACCTGCTGGCAAGCCTGCTGCGCCAGGGCCACAAGCCGGTCTGGATGCAGTCCACCTGGGCCGGTATCACCCCGTTGCTGGCCGAGGGCCTGCCGCGCGACTATCGCCTGACCCGCGCCGTGGGCATCTTTGGCCAGGTGATGGCCGAGTACATGCTTACCTACATGCTCGGCCATGAGCGCGAGGTGCTGTCACGCCTGGTCAGCCAGGTCGAGCGACGTTGGGACGACCGCCCGGGGCGTACCCTGGAAGGGCGCAAGGTGCTGATCGTCGGCACTGGCGACATTGGCCAGCGGGTGGCCGAGTTCCTGCAGGCGTTTGGCGTGGTGCTGTATGGCGTTGCCAGCAGCGCCCGCGAGCAGGCGCCGTTCGTCGAGGTAGCGGCGTTGGCCGACCTGCCGCGCATGGTTGGCCAGGTCGACTACGTGCTCAACCTGCTGCCGGATACCCCGGCCACCCACGACCTGTATGACGCGGCACTGTTCAAGTGCTTCCAGCCCACGGCGCTGTTCATCAATGCCGGGCGTGGGGCGGCGGTGGTCGACGCTGACCTGGTCGAGGCGCTGAAGGAAGGGCACCTGGCGGGGGCGGTGATCGACGTCTGCCGGCAGGAGCCGTTGCCCAGGCAGCACCCGTTCTGGACGGCGTGGGGCTTGCTGCTGACCGGGCACAGCTCGGCGCCCACCTCGCCGGCGGCGATGGTGCGGTTGTTTGTCGAGAATGTGCGGGCGTATGTGGCGGGGCAGGGGTTGCGAGGTGAAGTGGACTTCGCCCGGGGCTATTGATTTTTTGTAGTGCCTGTACCGGCCTCTTCGCGGGTAAACCCGCTCCCACAGGATCTCCACTACCCTCAGGTCCTGTGGGAGGCTGGTGTTGGCTGTGCTGGCACAGGATCAACACAGGCCCCATGGGGCAGTGGAGATCCCTGTGGGAGCGGGTTTACCCGCGAAAAGGCCGGTACAGCCAATGCAAGGCTTACAGGCTGAAATCACCCTCGGCTGCCAGCTCGCTCAGTGGCTTGCGCGGGCTCGGTACTTCACGCGCCTGCAGGGCTTCGTCCAGGCTGGCCTTGTCACCCAGCTTGCCAATCGCCACCATGGCATGCAGCACGTAGCCTTCCGGAACCTTCAACTCCTGACGCGCCAGTTCCTGGTCGAAGCCGGCCATGCCATGGGTGTGCCAGCCGCTGATGCTGGCTTGCAGGGCCAGGTGCCCCCAGGCGGAACCTGTGTCGAAGGTGTGCCACAGCGCCGGCTTTTCTTCAGTGGCGCCGGGTGCCGCGAAGGTGGTCTTGGAAATGACCAGCACCAGCGCCGAAGCCTGTTGCGCCCAGCTGCGGTTGAACGGCACCAGCAGGTTCAGGTAGCGCTCCCAGTTCGGCGTGTCGCGGCGGGCATACAGGAAGCGCCAAGGCTGCGAGTTGTACGCCGACGGCGCCCAGCGTGCAGCTTCGAGGAAGCTCAGCAGGGTTTCTTCGCTGATCGGCTCGGCGGTGAAGGCACGTGGCGACCAGCGGTTGATGAACTGCTCGTTGATGGCGTAATCGGCAATACGGGGGTTGGCGCTCATGGCGGCTCCTGCAAAAGGACGGGAAACGCGCACGCTACTGCGTCGCGTCGCGACTGACAAGCGGTCTGGCTTTGCCGAAGGCCAGGCTCTAGACTGGCGCCGCCGCGCGCCGTGGCCCCAAGATGAATGCAGGAAACCCGTGTCATGATCGCTGAAAACGCACCGTTCTGGCGGCGCAAGACCCTCGAACAACTCAGCCCGCAAGAGTGGGAGTCGCTGTGCGACGGCTGCGGCCTGTGCTGCCTGCAAAAGCTCGAGGACGAGGACGACAACAGCGTCTATTACACGCGCATCGCCTGCAAACTGCTGGATCTGCACACCTGCCAGTGCAGCGATTACCCCAACCGCTTCACCCAGGTACCTGACTGCATCCAGCTCACCCCGGGCAAGGCCGACCAGTTCAAGTGGCTGCCGAGCACCTGCGGCTACCGCCTGGTCAGCGAGGGCAAGGACCTGCCGGCTTGGCACCACCTGGTCTGCGGCGATCGCCAGCAGGTCCATGAACAGCGCATTTCCCAGTCGGGGCGCATGCTCAGTGAACACGATGTGCACGAAGACGACTGGGAAGACCACCTGATCTTCCGCGCCAGCTGACCGGCGCGGCCCGCTGCCACGGGGAAACAAGGAGTTTCTGTATGCGTTGCCAGCTGTTGTTGCTGTTTGGCCTGATGGCCAGTTCGCCGGCCTGGGCGAAAAAGGTCGACCTCGACTACCAGGTGCGCCTGTTGCCGGCCAGTGGCCAGGCGGAGGTCCGCCTCACCTTGGCCGAAGGCAGTGCCGTGCGCAGCCTGGACTTCGACCTGGGCAAGGCCGGGGCCTACAGCGGCTTCCAGGCTGATGGCCAATGGCAACTGCAGGGCCAGCGCGGCGTGTGGCAACCGGCGGCCGGCAAGACCAGCCTCAGCTACCGCGTGCAGCTGGACCAGAAACGCGGCAGCGGCGCCTATTCGTCGCGCATCACCCCGCATTGGGCGCTGTTCCTCGGCGACCAGCTGGTACCGCCTGCGCGCCTCGACCAGCAGGATGGCACCGAGCTGGTGGCGCGGCTGGCGTTCGACCTGCCCGAAGGCTGGAAGAGCATCGAGACTTCCTGGCCGCGCATCGGCAAGGACAAGTTCCGCATCGATAACGTTTCGCGCCTGTTCGACCGCCCTACCGGCTGGATGCTCGCCGGCGACCTGGGCAGCCGCCGCGCCCGCCTGGGCGAAACCGACGTCACCGTGGCCGCACCGGTGGGGCAGGGTATGCGGCGCATGGACAACCTGACCATGCTGACCTTTGTCTGGCCGCAATTGCAGGCGGTGTTCCCGCGCAACCCGCCGAAGCTGCTGTTGGTCGGTGCCCGCGACGGCATGTGGCGCGGGGCGATGGCCGCGCAGGGCTCGTTGTACCTGCACAGTGCCCGGCCTATGGTCAGCGAGAACGGCAGCAGCCCGTTGCTGCGCGAGGTGGTGCAACTGTTTGCGCAGATCCATGGGCGTGACGGCAGTGACTGGCTGGTGGAAAGCCTGACCGACTACTACGCCAGCGAGTTGCTGCGCCGCTCGGGCGGGGTGAGTGACGACCGTTACCAGGCCTGGCAAGCGCGCCTGAGCAAGCAGGGCGCCAAGGTCACCCGGCTCAAGGGCGAGCATGCCACCCCGGCGCAGGTGGCGCGGGGGGTGATGTTGCTGCAGGCGCTGGACAAGGAAATCCGCATCCACACCCAGGCCAAACGCTCGCTGGACGATGTGGCGCGCGGGCTGATGCGCCTGCCCAGCGTCAGCACCGAAGACTTCATACAGATCAGCGAGAACGTGCTGGGGCGGCGCTCCGAGGTGTTGCAGAGCAAGGCGTTGCGCTGAGCACCTCTTTCGCCCGTACCGGCCTCTTCGCGGGTGAACCCGCTCCCACAGGTTTCTCGTTGCCCTGTAGGAGCAGCCTTGTGCTGCGAAGAGGCAATTACAGCCACAGACCCTCTTTGATCATACTGGCCCTTTCGCAGCACAAGGCTGCTCCTACAGGTAATGTACTGCCCTCAAGACGGCGCCGTCCCTGTGGGAGCGGGTTCACCCGCGAAGAGGCCGGCACAGGCAGTGCAAAACTCAACTGCCAGCCAACGGATCCTTCCCGGTCACCGTCACCCCCTGCGTCGCCGCGTCGGCACTGGCCCGCAACGCCTCCAGCTCCGCCGCACTGCGCTCGATGTCCGCACGCAACCGCTGGTATTCCTGGCGATGCCGCTGCCACCAGGCCTTGGTCGAACAATGCCCGCTGACCCCGCGGGCCACCGCCAAACCTCCCACCACCATCTGCAGCAAGCCGACCAGGCCGCCATGGCGCATCCCCTTGCTGAACATCAGCGCCCCCCCGGCCAGCGAGCTGACCCGTTCCAGCCCATGAACATTGTGCTGCGACGATGCCGTCGCGGAATGGATATCGAGCATGGCAAGGCCTCCTCGTGAAGTGTAAGCAGCTGACCCGCTGGCCGCCGTCATCGTTCACTCGGTATGCCGAACGACATCCCCTGTCGCATAGAAGGCTCTGCCATGCGCCTTTCAAAGGAACCGATGTCACTTATGGTCAAGTCCGTGGCGGATCCAGGCAACTTGACCGCCCCCTCGCTGGCGTACCGTGACCGGGCGCGAAGCTCATCCACGCTGGGTTTCGATCCAGGAGCTTCACGTCCCCCCACAAAGAAAACAAAAGCAGGGATCAGGATGACAATGACAAGCGCGAGTGGCGCCAGCAATCAGCTGGCGCAAGGCTTCAAGCAACGCCATGTGACCATGCTCTCCATCGCCGGGGTGATCGGTGCCGGGTTGTTCATCGGCTCCGGGCACGCCATTGCGGCGGCCGGCCCTTCAGCCATCGTCGCCTATGCACTGGCCGGCGCGCTGGTGGTGCTGGTGATGCGCATGCTCGGGGAAATGGCCGTCGCCAGCCCCGATACCGGCTCGTTCTCCACCTACGCAGACCGCGCCATCGGCCGCTGGGCCGGCTTTACCATCGGCTGGCTGTACTGGTGGTTCTGGGTGCTGGTGATTCCCATCGAAGCCATTGCCGCCGGCGTGGTGCTCAACAACTGGTTCCCGCACATCGATGCCTGGTTCTTCGCCCTGAGCATGACCGTGCTGCTGACCGCTACCAACCTGTTCAGCGTGGCCAAGTACGGCGAGTTCGAGTTCTGGTTCGCCATGCTCAAGGTCATCGCCATCGTCGCCTTCATCGCCCTGGGCGCCGCAGCCCTGGCCGGCGTATTGCCGGGGCGTGAAGTCAGTGGCCTGCCGCTTCTGCTGGAGCAGCAGGGCGGCTTCATGCCCAATGGCTGGACCGCGATCATCGGCGCCTTGCTGACCACCATGTTCAGCTACCTGGGCACCGAAGCGGTCACCATCGCCGCCTCCGAATCGAAAGACCCGGCGCGCAACATCGCCAAGGCCACCCGTTCCGTGATCTGGCGCATCAGCGTGTTCTACCTGCTGTCGATCTTCGTGATCATCTCGGTGGTGGCGTGGAACGACCCGCTGCTGCCAGTACAGGGTTCGTACCAGCGGGCGCTGGAAATCATGAACATTCCTTACGCCAAGCAACTGGTGGACATCGTGGTACTGGTGGCGGTGGCCAGCTGCCTGAACTCGTCGATCTACATTTCGTCGCGGATGCTCTACTCGCTGAGCAAGCGCGGTGATGCGCCAGGCTTCATCCAGCGCACCTCGAAGGTGGGCGTGCCACGTGCGGCGGTGATCGGCAGCACGCTGATCGGCATGCTGGCGACCATCGTCAACTACTTCGCCCCGGCCGAGGTGTTTGCCTTCCTGCTGGCCAGTTCCGGGTCGATCGCGTTGCTGGTGTACCTGGCGATTGCCTTCTCGCAACTGCGCATGCGCGCCATCCTGCAGCGGCAGAATGTCGAGATTGCCTTCCGCATGTGGTTGTACCCATGGCTGACCTATGCGGTGATCGGTTTCATCATCTTTGCCCTGGGCACCATGTTCGTCATGCCCAAGCACCGCATGGAGGTATCGCTGACCCTGGCGCTGGCCCTGGTGATCCTGGTGCTGGGGGTGATTACCAGCAAGCGGCATGCGCGGCGGGAGGCCTTGGCAACCGCGTGAAGGGATTTGTGTGAATGGAAGAGAGCCACCTGCCTGCAGGTGGCTTTTTTGTTTGTGCCGGCCCTTTCGCGGGTAAACCCGCTCCCACAGGGGTACCACTGTGCTCAGGTCCTGCGGTGATCCTGTGGGAGCGGGTTTACCCGCGAAAGGGCCGGCAAATTTTGCCCATTTGTCTGATATGGATAATTTTCTGCCCGGTTTGGCAATGCAGCCCCAAGGGGTGTTTAATCTCACCCTTGAACCCGCTGGACCCCCTGAAAACAAAGGCCCAGACAGATTTCACCGTTCATCGAAAATGCTGTAGACATATTGTCTAACAGTACCCTATAGTCGTTATACAAATAGTAGACACAGCTCTATGACAACAAAGAAGGCCGCCATGAAAGCCACCGTCCAACCACTCAGTGCAGAAGTGCCGCAGGATCGCAAGGCCGTCCTCGCCGAAGCGCTGCGCCGCCGGATCCTCAGCATGGAACTGGCCCCGGGCGCGGTGGTGGACGAACTGGCCCTGTGCGACGAGTTCGGCCTGTCGCGCCCGCCAGTGCGTGAGCTGCTGCGCCAGATCGCCGCCGAAGGCTACATCGAACTGGAAGCCAACCGCGCGCCACGTGTCGCTGCCATGAACCACGAGTCGCTGCACAGCTTCTTCGTCGCCGCCCCGCTGATCTACATCGCCACCACCCAGCTGGCCGCCACCTATGCCAGCGCCGCCGAGATCGAAGTGCTCAAAGGTATCCAGGCCATGTTCCGCCAGGCCATCGAAGAGCGCGACGTGGAAAACCGTGTGCTCTACAACGACGCCTTCCACCTGGAAATCGGCAAGATGGCGCACAACGACTACCTGCTGCCAAGCCTGCGTCGCCTGCTGATCGACCACACCCGGCTGGGCAAGATTTTCTACCGCCACCCGACCACCGATGACATGCAGCACGACCTCGAGATCGCCTGCGAGCAGCACGACCAGATGATCCAGGCCATCGAGCGCCGCGACCCGCAAGCTGCCGGCCAGCTGGTGCGCGAGCACTTCGAGCTGTCGCGCCGGCGCATGGCCGAGTACGCCGCGCCGCAAGGGCTGGATGTACCGATTCAGATATGAGTTACCAAGGTCAGGCAACTGGCGCTGACCACCCGTCGACAACAAGAACCAGGTTAGTGACATGACAAGAATTAGTTCGTTACCTGCCGATGATGCCACCTGTGGCTGGTATCACCTGAGCAAGCCCCGCACGCCAAGGCCGGCCCACAGTGGCCACAGCCAGGCGCGCTGGGTGGTGGTCGGCGCCGGTTTCACCGGCCTGGCTGCCGCACGGCAGCTGGCAACGAACTTCCCGGACGACGAGATCGTGCTGATCGAGGCCCAGGAGGTCGGCTTTGGCACCTCCGGGCGCAACGCCGGCTTTGCCATCGACCTGCCGCACGACATCGGCGCCGAGGACTACATCGGCGACATCGACATCGCCAAGACCATCCTCAAGCTCAACCTGGGTGGCCAGTCCTACCTCAAGGAGCTGATCGAGCGCTACGACATCGAGTGCCAGTTCCGCCACTGCGGCAAGTACCAGGCGGCCGTCGAAGACCGCGGCATCGCCGTGCTGGATGCCTACCGCCGCGGCCTGGACAAGCTCGGCCAGCCCTACGAAGTGATCGAAGGCCGCGACCTGCCCGAGCACATCGGCACGCATTTCTACCGCAAGGGCCTGTTCACCCCCGGCACCGCCTTGCTGCAGCCGTCGGCGCTGGTCAAAGGCCTGGCCGACAGCCTGCCGTCCAACGTTTCGCTGTATGAACGCACGCCCATCACCGAGGTCGACTACGGCGACAAGGTAGTGCTGCGTCATGCCAACGGTTCGATCACCGCCGACAAGCTGGTGCTCACCACCAACGCCTTCGGCATGAGCTTCGGCTTCCTCAAGGGCCGCATGCTGCCGGTGTTCACCTACGGCAGCATCACCCGCCCGCTGACCGAGGAAGAGCAGGCGCGCCTGGGCGGCAAACCCTACTGGGGCGTGATCCCGGCCGACCCGTTCGGCACCACCATGCGCCGCACCGTCGACAACCGCCTGCTGATCCGCAACAGCTTCAGCTACAACCCCGACGGGCGCAGCAACCGCAAATACCTGGACCGCTTCGTCCAGCGCCACCGCGAATCGTTCGACCGGCGTTTCCCGATGCTGCCCGGAGTGAACTTCGAATACACCTGGGGCGGTGCACTGGCACTGTCGCGTAACCACATGGGGTTCTTTGGCAAGTTGGCGCCCAATGTTGTCGGCGCAATGTGCTGCAACGGCCTGGGTGTTACCCGTGGCACTGTCACCGGCAAGTTGCTGGCCGACTGGCTGGCCGGCGACAAGAACGAACTGATCGAGTTCTTGCTCAACGCTCCCGGGCCTTGTGCAAACCCGCCGCAGCCCCTGGTTTCCCTGGGCTTGAACGCCAACCTGATGTGGGGGCAGTTCCGCGCTGGCAAAGAAAGCTGACCGCTGACGGCGTTGCAACTTTGAACACTTGATGCCGGTGGCGATTTAACCGGCACGGGCACCCTTTGCCCGAAATTGATGATCGGCCATCAGGCCGGTCACCCGGGGCTGAACGCTGTTTTCAGTTTCGCGGGCACGCTCGCCTTGAATTTGTGCATGTAACAGAAGTGGCAGGAACAACAATGACAAGTCCAAATGTTTCGATTGAAGATGTACCGATCAACAACTTTCACCAGTTGCTGACCCTGCGTTCCGGTGGCGGCTCGTTCGTCGATGGCTATGTATTGAGCATCATCGGCGTTGCCATGGTGCAGATGTCGGCAGGCCTCAACCTGACCAGTTTCTGGCAGGGCATGATCGCCGCTTCGGCGCTGATCGGCATTTTCTTCGGTGGCTTCTTCGGCGGCTGGTTGACCGACCGCTTCGGCCGCAAGCGCGTATTCTTCGTTGGCCCGACCCTGTTCATCCTGGCCTCGATCGCGCAGTTCTGGGTGGAATCGGCGATGGTCCTGTTCCTGCTGCGCTTCGCCATCGGCATCGCGGTGGGCATCGAATACCCGGTGGCCACCTCGCTGCTGGTGGAGTTCCTGCCCAAGAAGAACCGTGGCCCACGCCTGGCCACCCTGACCGTGCTGTGGTTCGCCGGTGCCGCCTGCGCCTACATGGTCGGTGAAGCGATCCTGCGCCACGGTGGCGATGATGCCTGGCGCCTGGTGCTGGCCAGTGCCTCGGTGATCGGCGCGCTGCTGTTCGCGATCCGTATAGGCACCCCCGAATCGCCGCGCTGGCTAATCAGCAAAGGCCGTTCGGCCGAAGCCGAGCAGGTGATCAAGCGCGTCTACGGCAGAGATTTCTCGCTGAAGAACCTGCCGGAAGAGCTCAAGACCCGCAAGCTGTCGTTCTTCAGCCTGCTGCACTCCGGCTACGGCAAGCGCATGCTGTTCGTCACCATGTTCTGGACCTGCTCGGTGATCCCGGTGTTCGCCGTCTACGCCTTCGCTCCGAAAGTGTTGGGTGCACTGAACCTGAAAGGGGACTGGGCCGCCATCGGGTCGGTCGCCATCACCTGCCTGTTCGTGGTCGGTTGCATCATCGGCACCCGCCTGCTGAACACCATCGGCCGCCGAACCACGCTGCTGCACAGCTTCTTCTGGTCGGGGCTGGCGTTGCTGGGCCTGGGCGCTTTCAGCAACGGCAACGAGATGCTGATCCTCGCCCTGTTCGGCGCCTACGCCTTGTTTATCGGTGGCGCCCAGGTGTTGCAGCTGGTGTACCCCAACGAACTGTTCCCTACCGAAATCCGTGCCGGTGCCGTTGGCGTGGGCACCTCGATGTCGCGGGTCGGTGCTGCGGTCGGCACCTGGCTGGTGCCCATCGCCCTCGATAGCTATGGCATCGGCGCCACCATGTATGCCGCCGCCGCGGTGACCTTCGTCGGCCTGGCCTTCTCCGTTGCCCTGGCCCCGGAAACCCGCTCGCTCAACCTGCAACAAGCGGCTTCGCTGAGCTGAATTCATGACGACCCGCCGCAGCGTCGATCCGCTGCGGCCTTTACAACACTGAGCAACGCACTGGAGAACCTACCGTGAAATTCGAAGGCATCTACACCCCGGCAATCACTCCGCTGGCTGCGGACGGCTCGATCGACAAGGCGGCGTTCGCCGAGGTCCTCGAATACCTGGTCGAGTCTAAAATCCACGGCGTCATCATTGGTGGCTCCACCGGCGAGTACTACGCCCACACCACCCAGGAGCGCATCGACCTGGCCGCCCAGGCCAAGGACGTGCTGGCCGGCCGCCTGCCACTGATCGTCGGCACCGGTGGCATCCGCACCGAAGACGCCGTGGCTTTCGCCCAGCACGCCAAGGAAATCAAGGCCGACGCACTGCTGGTGGGCACCCCGCCGTACGCACTGCCGACCCAGCAGGAAATCGCCCTGCACGTCAAAGCCGTCGACGCTGCCGCCGGCCTGCCGATCATGCTCTACAACTACCCGGGCCGCATGAGCGTGAGCATGGGTGAAGAGTTCTTCGATGCCGTGGCCGACGTGAAGAACATCGTCGCCATCAAGGAAAGCTCCGGTGACATGGGCCAGTTGCACCGCCTGGCTATCCAGCGCCCGAACATCCAGCTGTCGTGCGGCTGGGACGACCAGGCCCTGGAGTTCTTTGCCTGGGGTGCCAAGAGCTGGGTCTGCGCCGGCTCCAACTTCATCCCGCGCGAGCACGTGGCCCTGTACGAGGCCTGTGTGATCGAGAAGGACTTCGACAAAGGCCGCAAGATCATGGGCGCCATGATGCCGCTGATGGACTTCCTCGAAGGCGGCAAGTTCGTCCAGTCGATCAAGTACGGCTGCGCCCTCAATGGCCTGAGCACCGGTGGCGTACGCAAGCCGCTGTATGACCTGGATGCCGCCGAGAAGCAGGAACTGCAGCGCGTGGTCACTGAACTCAAGCGCAACATCGCACAGATCACCGGAGGTGCTTGAAAATGGCCGATTTGCTGAGCAAGCAGCAATACGCGGCCCTCGCCGCCGAACTGCAACTGCGTACCCAGGCGTTCATCGACGGTGAGTTCCGCGATGCCATCTCGGGCAACACCTTCGTCACCACCAACCCGGCCACCGGCAAGCAGCTGGCCGAAGTCGCCGCCTGCGACGTCAACGACGTGAACGTTGCCGTGGCCGCCGCCAAGCGCGTGTTCGAACAGGGCACCTGGTCGAAGATGCAGCCGAACGATCGCAAGCACGTGCTGCTGAAGTTCGCCCAGCTGCTGGAAGACAACGCCCACGAACTGGCCGTGCTGGAAGCGCTGGACAGCGGCAAGCCGGTCAGCGAGTGCCAGAACGTCGACGTGCCGGAAACCATCCACACCATCCGCTGGCACGCCGAGCTGATCGACAAGATCTACGACGCCACGGCCCCGACCGGCAATGCCGCCGTGACCATGGTGGTGCGCGAGGCCATCGGCGTGGTCGGCCTGGTACTGCCGTGGAACTTCCCGCTGCTGATGCTGGCCTGGAAGATTGCCCCGTCGCTGGCCGCCGGTTGCTCGATCGTGGTCAAGCCGGCCAAGGAAACCACCCTCAGCGCCCTGCGCGTGGCCGAACTGGCCCATGAGGCGGGCATTCCTGCAGGCGTGTTCAACCTGGTACCTGGCGGTGGTCGTGAAGTGGGCGAGGCAATTGGCCGCCACATGGACATCCCGATGGTCAGCTTCACCGGCTCCACCGACACCGGCCGCCTGTTCCTGAAGTACGCCGCCGAGTCCAACCTCAAGCGCATCGTCCTGGAGCTGGGTGGCAAGAACCCGGCCGTGGTCATGAACGACTGCGAGGACCTGGACGAGGTGGCCCAGTTCGTCACCGCCGGTGCGTTCTGGAACATGGGCGAAAACTGCTCCGCTTCCTCGCGCCTGATCGTGCACAAGGACGTGAAGGACCAGCTGCTGGGCCTGATCGCCAAGCACCTGAAGGACTGGAAGCTGGGCGACCCGCTGGACCCGGACAACCGCCTGGGCGCCATGGTCAGCAAGTCGCACTTCGAGAAGGTCAAGTCGTACCTGGAATACGCCGCCGAGCACAAGCTGAGTATCGTCCAGGGTGGCGAGACCGAGGACGGCGTGTTCGTGCAGCCGACCATCGTCGACAACGTTGGCCGCGACAACAAGCTGTTCGTCGAGGAAATCTTCGGCCCGGTGCTGAGCGTGACCAGCTTCGAGACCATCGACGAGGCGATCGAGCTGGCCAACGACACCGTCTACGGCCTGGCGGCCTCGGCCTACACCGGCAGCCTGCGCAATGCGCTGCGCCTGTCGCGTGAAATCCGCGCGGGCGTGGTTACGGTCAACTGCTTCGGCGAAGGGGATGTCACCACGCCGTTCGGTGGCTACAAGGAGTCCGGCTTCGGTGGGCGCGACAAGTCCATCTGGGCCCATGACCAGTACACGGAGCTGAAGACCATCTGGATCAACGCTTCGTGACCTGAGCAAGACCGGTGCTGTTCTGACGGAGTTCGGCACCTGGCCGCCCTGTGTTGTCAGTGCCGGCCTCTTCGCGGGTAAACCCGCTCCCACAGGGAATGCACAGTCTGTGGGAGCGGGTTTACCCGCGAAAGGGCCGGTCCTGCTGCCGCAGTGGCGGCCTTTTTACTACTTGAACTTGGGCCCCGAACGGGTATTCAGCCCCTTGGCCATGCGGTCATACAGCACCACATTCACCGTCGCTGCCAGGTTCATGCAGCCCTCGGTCGGAATGTAGATGGTCTCTTCGCACCACGCCCGCACATCGGCACTGAGGCTGCCGTCTTCCGGCCCGAAGATGTAGATGGCCCGGTCCGGGTGGGTGTATTCCGGCAATGGCCGCGCGCCTTCCACCAATTCCACAGCCACCGGCGTGCAGCCCAGCGGGATGATGCGCTGCAGGTCGTCGATGCCGATCAGCGGGATGTCGTAGTGCACGCGCTTGGTGTCGGTGACGAAGTCACGGGCACGCTCGTAGCGTTTGCCGGTGTAGAACACCGAATTGACGCCGTAGCAACCCGCGGCGCGCATCACCGAGCCGACGTTTTCTGCCGACTTGGGGTTGAACAGGCCGATGCAGCTGTATCGTTTGTTTGCCACGTACCGGGGCCCTTCGCGAAAAAAAGCGCGATTATACGGGCTGCCCGGTAGCAGCGGGGGGCGAATCGATGGTCAGTCTTTCTTCAGCATGCCCGCCAGCCCGGCGAACGGGTTGTGGGTGGCCTTGGCGATGCTCGGGGTGCTGGTGGAGCCTTCGCTGAAGTACTGCTGGTCGGTGTAGCGCGAGTGCTCGTTGTCGTGGCAGTACAGGCACAGCAGCTCCCAGTTGGAGCCGTCCTGCGGGTTGTTGTCGTGGTTGTGGTCGCGGTGGTGCACGGTCAGCTCGCTCAGGCGCTTGCCGGAGAACTCGCGGGCGCAGCGGCCGCAGACGTGCGGGTACATTTTCAGGGCCTTGTCGCGGTAACCCATTTCCTTGTCGCGCTTGGCATCGGCCAGGATGCGGTCCAGGCGCGCGGTGGCGGCGGCGGAAGAGGTGGAGCTCATGGTGTTTCCTTTGTTCTGATCAGGCAAATGACGGTTATGCATTGAGTCTAGCGCGCTTGCGGGGCAGGCGGACAGGCGAAAGCCGTGATTTAGGCGTAGCCTGTAGGAAGGTTCCCGACAGGAGGTTGCTGATGTTTCGCGCGATCCTCGTTGTGCTGTTGTTCGCCGGCCTGCCCATGGCCGAAGCTGCCAGCACGCCACCCCGGTTGAGCACGCCGGTGCCCGGTGCACCGGGTACGCCGACGCCTACGCCATATCCGCAGATTACCCCGAGTACGCCGCCCAAGGCCTATGACAGCCAGCCGGGGGCGCCCCTGTTGCCGCCGATGCCGGTGCCCGGGCCACCGAAGGACCAGCCATTGCCGGGGTTGCGCCAGGACCCGCCGAAGCCGGCGGTGCAGGATGATTGACTTAGAGGGCCGTGTTGGCTTTGGGATTTTGGGGCTGCTTTGCAGCCCATCGCGACACAAGGCCGCTCCTACAGGGATCGCGCAGGATTCAGGACATGCGCTATCCCTGTAGGAGCGGCCTTGTGTCGCGAAAGGGGCGCAAAGCGCCCCCGGCTCTCTCAAGCCAGACCTAGCTCACCAAACACGAACGCATATTCCAAGGCCACATCCTTGAGCCCCTGATACCGCCCGCTCATCCCGCCATGCCCAGCCCCCATCTCGGTCTTGAGCAGCAGCAGGTTGTCGTCGGTCTTGCGCGTGCGCAGCCGCGCCACCCACTTGGCCGCTTCCCAGTACTGCACGCGGCTGTCGTTGTAGCCCGCCACCACCAGCATCGCCGGGTAGGCCTGTGCCTTCACGTTCTCGTACGGTGCGTAGGCCTTGATGCGCTCATACACCTCCGGCTCCTCAGGGTTGCCCCATTCGTCGTACTCGGTCACTGTCAACGGCAGCTCGGGGTCGAGCATGGTGTTGAGCACGTCGACGAACGGCACTTCGGCAATCGCACAGCGGAACAGCTCGGGGCGCAGGTTGAGCACCGCGCCCATCAGCAGGCCACCGGCGCTGCCGCCACTGATGGCCAGGCGGTCGGCAGCCGTGACACCCTCGGCGATCAGGTGCTCGGCACAGGCGATGAAGTCGCTGAAGGTGTTGTGCTTGTGCTCCTGCTTGCCGGCGCGGTACCAGGCTTCGCCCAGTTCACCGCCGCCACGCACATGGGCGATGGCAAAGGCCACGCCGCGCTCCAGCAGGCTCAGGCGCGCGTGCGAGAACCACGGGTCGAGGCTTTCGCCATAGGCGCCGTAGCCATACAGGTACAGCGGCACGGTCTGGCCCAGGTCCTGGCGGCGGCGCACCAGGCTGATCGGCACCCGGGTGCCGTCCGCTGCGGTAGCCCACAGGCGCTCGCTAACATAGTCGTCGGCATCGAACGGCCCCAGCACCGGGGTTTGCTTGAGCACCGCCTGGGCACCGCTGGCCAGCTCCAGCTGGCGTACCTGGGCCGGGCGGTTGAGTGCTTCGTAGCGCAGGCGCAGGCGTGGGCTGGCGAACTCCAGGCTGTCCTGCACGTACAGGCTGTAGGCCGCGTCGGGCAGTTCGACGCGGTAGGCCGCCAGGCCCTGCGGGCGTACCTCGATGATCGGCAGGCCGCCTTCGCGCAGGCTCAGGGTCAGCGCGCCGGCATTCAGGCTGAGGCCTTCGAGCATGATCGCGTCGCGGTGCGCTACCAGCACCTGCCATTGCTCACGGCTGGGCACCGGTGCGACTGGGGCGTGGTACAGGGCGAAGTTGATGCCGTCCTGGTTGGTGCGGATGAACCAGCGCCACTGGCCGTCGAGCTGGCCGTGGTCGGGGAAGTACTCGTGGCCTTCGACCCGTGGCGCCAGGCAGGTGAACGGTGCCTGCGGGGTTTCCGCGTCCAGTACCCAGGCTTCGCTGGTGGTCTTGCTGTTGAGCAGCAGCACCAGCTGGCGTTCGGAGCTGGTGCGGTAGCAGTGCAGGAAGAAGCGCCCGTCGGGCTCCTCGAACACGGTCTGCGCGCCTTCGTTGCCCAGGGTGTGGCGACGCAGGCGCCACGGGCGGTGGGTGTCGTCCAGTTCGGCGAAGAACAGCGTCTGGCTGTCGTTGGCCCAGGTCAGGCTGCCGTCGCAGTCGTCGAAGGGCAGGGTAGTGACGCTGCCACTGGCCAGGTCCTTCACGTACAGGGTGAAGATTTCGTCGCCGCTGGTGTCCAGGCTGTAGGCCAGCAGGCGGTGGTCGGGGCTGACGTTGAACGCGCCGAGGGACAGGAAACCGCCATTGGCCAGGGCGTTGGGGTCGAGCAGCAGTTGTTCCTGGCTTTCATCGACCGTGTTGGAGTCGTCGGCCGGGCGCGGGCAGCGGTAGTGGCGCGGGTACTCGTCGCCTGCGGTGGTACGGGTGTAGTACAGGTAGGGGCCCCAGGGCGCCGGCAGCGACAGGTCGGTTTCCAGGATGCGGCCCTTGATCTCTTCGAACAGTTGTTCGCGCAGCGGCGCCTGGTCGGCCAGGCAGGCTTCCTGGTAGGCGTTCTCGGCCTGCAGGTAGGCGAGCACCTCGGGGGTGTCACGCTGTTGCAGCCAGGCGTACGGGTCGCTGGCCTGGGCCTGGTGGGCAATCGGGGGTTGGGGCTTGGTTGGCATTGAGGATCTCTTGATTGGGGTTGCCTGTGCCGGCCTCTTCGCGGGCAAGCCCGCGAAGAGGCCGGTACAGGCAAACGCTGTCTGCGCCCGGAAAAGTGTTTATCATAGGCATCTCTTTGCCTGGCTTGCACGAACACCATGACCGAGAACGACTACACCCTCGCCTGGGGCCTTTACGCCGTTGCCGCCCTGGGCTGCCTGATGGTGGGCTTCAAGCTCACCGGCTGGATGTGGCGCTGGCTGCGCGAACCGCTGCGGGTGGTGCTGGCGGTGCTGCTGCTGACCCCGACCATCGTCGACCCGGTCAAGGACAGTTTCGCCCCGGCCATTGCCATCACCGCCCTGGATGTCGCCTTCAAGGTCGGCAACAACGCCTGGCGCGCGGTATCCGACTTCGCCATGTACGGCATGGGCGCGTTTTCCCTGTATTTCCTTTTCGTACTGCTGCGTTTGCCGCTGGAAAAGCGCGCCCGCGAGCGCCGCGCGCAGGCCGAGGCCGCTGCCCAGCGCCAGGCTGCCGAAGATGACCAGCTTGGCGCCCAGGGCCCGCTGGCCGCGGAGCGCCGCGACCGTTACCGTGATGCGCCACCCCCTGCCGCCCCTGCCGTCTCCCGAGGCGGCGGCCGGGTCGAGCCCCGTCTGTAAGCGGAGACACGCCTATGTGCGAACTGCTGGGCATGAGTGCCAACGTCCCCACCGACATCGTCTTCAGCTTCACCGGCCTGATGCAGCGCGGCGGCCGTACCGGCCCGCACCGTGACGGCTGGGGCATCGGCTTCTACGAAGGCCGTGGCCTGCGCCTGTTCCAGGACCCGGCCGCGAGCAGCGAGTCCGAAGTGGCCAACCTGGTGCAGCGTTACCCGATCAAGAGCGAAGTGGTCATCGGCCATATCCGCCAGGCCAACGTGGGCAAGGTGTGCCTGTCCAACACCCACCCGTTCGTGCGGGAGATGTGGGGCCGCAACTGGTGCTTCGCGCACAATGGCCAGCTGGGTGACTTCAAGGGCCAGGCCAGTTTCTACCGGCCGGTGGGCGACACCGACAGCGAGGCGGCCTTCTGCGACCTGCTCAACCGCATCCGCAGCGCCTTCCCAGAGCCCGTGCCGGTGGAACAGCTGCTGCCGGTGCTGGTCGAAGCCTGTGCCGGCTACCGCGGCCAGGGCGTGTTCAATTGCATGCTCAGCGACGGCGATTGGCTGTTCTGCTTCTGTTCGACCAAGCTGGTGCACATTACCCGCCGGGCACCTTTTGGTGCGGCGCGGTTGAAGGATGTCGACCTGATCGTCGATTTTCACACCGAAACCACCCCTAATGACGTGGTCACGGTGATCGCCACCGAGGCCTTGACCGAGAACGAGACCTGGCAGCGCTACGAGCCGGGTCAGTGGGCCCTGTGGCGGCACGGCGAGTGTGTGGCGCACGGCCAGAGCTAAGGACGCGGCATGTTCAGAAGTTACCTGCGGTTGCTGCTGTTTACCTTCGGCCTGCTGGCCGGTATCCAGGTCCCGGGGCTGGTGAAGGACTACAGCCAGCGGGTCGAGGCGCACCTGTTCGAATCACGCGAGGCGCTCGACGGCTTCCGGCAGACCGCCGAACGTTTCTTCAATGGTGACCTGCAGGCGCTGCTGCGGCATTACCGCAGCAGCGACGACCCGGTGTTCAACAGTGATGCCAACAGCATCGAAAGCCTGATGATCCGCAACGAACTGCTGGAAAACGAATGGCAAGCGCTGCAAGCGCCATGGGCGCAGCGTACCTGGCACGTGCTGGTACAGGCCGACCCGCAGTTGCGCGAAGAAACCCTCAATGGCTACAGCTACCAGATCCTGCTGGTGCCCGAGGCGGTTGGCTGGGGGCTTGGTGCAGGGTTTGTGCTGGCCTTCGTGGTTGAGAGCCTGTTGCTGGCGATTGGCTGGGTGATCCTGGGCGGGCGGCGTGGGGCGGTGAAAGAGAGCTGGCGCTAGTCCATCTGCGTTACGCGGACTTTGTGGGAGCGGCCTTGTGTCGCGAAAGGGCCGCGGAGCGGCCCCAGGGTCTCAGCAGAGATGCACAGATTGCTGGGGCCGCTCTGCGGCCCTTTCGCGACACAAGGCCGCTCCCACAAAGACCATGTTAGCCGGGTGGGACCAACACTATGCGCTGCCCACCCACATCCCGCGCATACCGCTCCAGCACCTGCCGGCAAACCCCGACCACTTCATCCACCAACGCCACCCCGGTCTGCCAGGCCACCACCAGCTCCAGGCTCGGCGGCGGTTGCAGTCCCTGCAGCAATACCAGTTCACCCCGGCTCAACTCGGCATCCACCAGCGCCGGCGGCAACGCACCAATGCCAAACCCGTCGCGCAACAGCCGGGTAATCGCCGCCACCGAGTTCACGCAGTTCAGCCTCGGCGTTTCGGCCCCGGCACTCAGCAGCAGGCTCAGCACTTCCTGGTGCGGCCGCGAGTTCTTCGAGAAGGTGATGATGCGCTCACGCCCAAGCTCGGCCAGCGAAGCGTAGTCGCGGTGCTGGTGCGAGCCGGCGGCCACCACCCAACCCATCGGGTAGCGCGCCAGGTCCAGGCTGCGGATCGACTGCTCGCGCAGCAGGTCGGTCTGCAGGATCACGTCGAGAAAGCCCTTCTGCAATTGCTCGCGAAGGTTCAGCGCAGTGTCGGCCACCAGTTCGATCTCCACCTGCGGGTAACGCTCGGTCAGCTCCGCCACCAGCGCGCTCATCCAGGTGTGGATCACCGTGTCCATCACCCCGATACGGATGCGCCCGACCTTGGCCCGGTCGCTGTCCAGCGACTGTTTCATGGCCTTGGCGGTTTCCAGCATGCGCTCGGCATATTCCAGTACCTTGCTGCCCTCCGGGGTCAGGCTGACGCCGCGTGAATCGCGCAGCAGCAGCTTCACGCCCAGGTCGGCTTCCAGCGCGGCAATGCGGCTGGACACCGAGGCCTGGGTGGTGAACAGCTTTTCCGCGGTCAGGCGGAAGCTCTTGAGCCGGGCGACCCAGACGAAGGTTTCGAGGAAGCGAAGGTTCATGATCAGTTTTTCTTGTTCCAGACCGGCGGTTTTTCTCGTTGGACGCAAATGGCGCGGCGTCTGAACAATGGCAGCCAGGCCGCGACTCATTGTCGCCCATAAAACAATACCAACAAGCCGAGGCAAGCATGAACCCCACCGGCGTGCAGCAGCAGGTCAGTTCCCCATCTTCGTCCGGGCCTTTCGCCTGGTATCGCGACATCGACTCACAGCAGCGCCGGACGTTCTGGAGCTGCAAGATCGGCTACGGCCTGGATGGCATGGACACACAGATGCTCAGCTTCGTCATTCCGACGCTGATCATGCTGTGGGGCATCACCACCACCGAAGCCGGGTTGATCCACACCAGCACCTTGATCGCCTCGGCCGTGGGTGGCTGGGTGGCCGGCATTCTCTCCGACCGCATTGGCCGCGTGCGCACCCTGCAACTGACGGTGCTGTGGTTTGCCTTCTTCACCTTCCTCTGCGGCTTCGCCCAGAACTACGAACAGCTGCTGATCGCCCGTACCCTGATGGGCTTCGGCTTTGGCGGTGAGTGGACCGCCGGCGCGGTGCTGATCGGCGAGGTGATCCGCGCCCAGGACCGTGGCAAGGCGGTGGGCATGGTGCAGTCCGGCTGGGCGCTTGGCTGGGGCCTCACCGCCATCCTCTACGCGCTGCTGTTCTCCTGGCTGCCGGCAGAGCAGGCCTGGCGCGCGCTGTTCCTGCTGGGCCTGGTACCGGCGATCTTCGTGATCTTCGTCCGCCGCCTGGTCAAGGACCCCGAGATATACCGCGAGGCCAAGGCGGTGGAAAACGCCGAGGCACCTGCGCAGTTCTACGAAATCTTCGCCCCGGGCATGCTCTGGACCACCGTGCGTGCGTCCCTGCTGACCACCGGCGCGCTGGGCGGCTACTACGCCATTACCTCGTGGCTGCCGACCTTCCTCAAGAACGAGCGCGGCCTGAGCGTGCTGGGTACCGGTGGCTACCTGGCCATGGTGATCGTCGGCTCCTACGTCGGCTATGTGGTCAGTGCGTACCTGTCCGACCTGCTGGGGCGCAAGAAGAACTTCATCCTGTTCGCCGTGGGCTCGTTCGTCATCGTGCTGCTGTACACGCAAATGCAGGTCAGCGACGGCGTGATGCTGTGGCTGGGCTTCCCGCTGGGCTTCTTCGCCTCGGGCATCTTCAGCGGCATGGGCGCGTTCCTCACCGAACTGTTCCCCACGCGTATCCGCGGTTCAGGGCAGGGCTTCTGCTACAACATCGGCAAGGTCATCGCGGCACTGTTCCCGCTGCTGATCGGCGTGCTCGGCCAGAAGGTACCGCTGGGCCTGGGTATCGGCGTGTTCTCCGCCGTGTCCTACGGGGTGGTGATCGTGGCGGCGCTGAGCCTGCCGGAAACCCGCGGCAAACAGCTGCAGGCGCGTTAAGGTAGGCATATGAACAACGACAACGGAGGCCGTGCGGTGGAACGCCTGCTACTCAATTGCGACATGGGCGAGAGTTTCGGCAGCTGGCGCATGGGCCTGGATGCCGAAGTCATGCCTTACATCGATTGCGCCAACATCGCCTGCGGCTACCACGCCGGCGACCCCAGCATCATGCGCCGCACCGTGGCCCTGGCGCTGGAGCACGGCGTGACCATCGGCGCGCACCCGGCCTACCCGGACCTG
This sequence comes from Pseudomonas sp. B23(2017), assembly GCF_002113725.1. NCBI lineage: Bacteria > Pseudomonadati > Pseudomonadota > Gammaproteobacteria > Pseudomonadales > Pseudomonadaceae > Pseudomonas > Pseudomonas sp. B23(2017). The sequence continues at coordinate 166,622 of NZ_NEJM01000014.1, forward strand.
GTCGGCTTTGGCCGCCGCTCCATGGCCTGCAGCCCGGAGGAAATCCGCGACCTGCTGCATTACCAGATCGGTGCGCTGGACGGCATCTGCAAAGTGTTGGGCGGCCGTGTGGCCTACGTGAAACCCCATGGCGCGCTGTACAACGACATGATGGCCGACCCGCTCAAGCTGCGTACCGTACTGGAGGCTGTGGCGGCCTATGGCGGCGGCCTGCCGCTGATGCTGATGGCTACCGCCGACAACCGCGCTGCCCAGGCCCTGGGCGATGAAATTGGCGTGCCGCTGTGGTTCGAAGCATTCGCCGACCGCGCCTACGCCGCCAGCGGGCACCTGGTGTCGCGGCGCCTGCCCGGTGCGGTGCACCACGACCCGGCGCTGGTGGTGGAGCAGGCCGTGCGCCTGGCCCGTGGCGACACGCTGGTGGCGGACGATGGCAGTGCGTTGACGCTTGCAGCCAGCACCCTGTGCGTGCACGGCGACAACGAAAGTTCGGTGGCGGCGGTGCGGCAGATTCGCCAGGCCCTCGATGCCCTGGAGTCGCGATGAAGCCGCGTATTGAAGTTGTGGCCATCGACAGCCTGATGGTGCGCCTGTTCGATTCCATCGACGAGGGCAACATGCCGTGGATGCTTGCTGCCAGCCAGCGCTTGCGTGCGGCGTTCGGCGAGCACTTGCTGGACCTGGTGCCGTCCTACACCACGCTGATGGTGCAGTTCGACCTGCCACCGGGTGAGGCGAGGGCACTGATCATCCGTGCGCTGGAGGGCTTGCAGCCAGGCACGGGCAGCGGTGGCCGCCGCCATGAGATCCCGGTGTGGTACGACGCCAGCGTCGGCCCGGAACTGCCGGTGTTGGCGGCCAGCAGTGGCTTGAGTGAAGCAGAGGTGATCCGCTTGCACAGCGAGCGCGAGTACCCGGTGTTCGCCCTGGGTTTCGCCCCCGGTTTCGGCTTCATGGGCCTGGTGGACGAACGCCTGGCCAGCCCGCGCCTTAGCACCCCGCGCAAGCGCGTGGCGGCCGGCAGCGTCGGCATTGCCGAGCGCCAGACGGCGGCCTATCCGGCGGTATCGCCGGGTGGCTGGAACCTGATCGGGCGTACCCCGGTGCGCCTGTTCGACCGTGAACGCGAGGGCTACAGCCTGTTGCAACCCGGTGACCGGGTGCGCTTCGTGCCGGTTTCGCGCAGCGAGTTCGTGGCGTTGGGCGGTGATGTGGAGGCACAAGCATGAAGCAGTTGAAGATCGAGGCCAGTACGCCGCTGTGCCAGTTGCAGGATGCCGGGCGCTTTGGCGTACGCCACCTGGGCGTGACCCAGGGCGGGGCGCTGGACTGGGTGGCGATGCACTGGGCCAACTGGCTGCTGGGCAACCCGTTGGCGGCGCCGGTGGTCGAGGTGGCGCTAGGTGGTTTCTGTGTGGTCGCAGAGCAGGATTGTGTGCTGGCCCTGGCCGGTGCCGACCTGGATGCGCGGGTCGATGATCAGCCGCTGGCGCCCTGGCGCAGCTTTGTATTGGCCAAGGGGCAGCGGTTGACCCTGAAACAGCCGAAGCAGGGCGTGCGGGCGTACCTGGCAGCACCTGGCGGGTTCCTGGGCGAGGATGTGCTGGGCAGCCGTGCCACGGTCGTGCGGGAAGAACTGGGCGGTATCTATGGCCAGGGCTCTGCGCTAGGCAAAGGCCAGCTGCTGGCATTTTCCAGCGCTTCAGCGACCTTGCGTGAGGTACCGGCAGCGCTGCGGCCACAGTACGCACAAAAGCCAGTGCTTGACCTGGTGATCGGCGCACAGATCGGTGACTTCAGCGGTACCAGCTTGTTCGAGGCGTTCAACCGCGAGTGGACGCTGGACAGCCGTGCCGACCGCATGGGCATCCGCCTGCTGGGGCCGCAGCTGGTCTACCAGGGCGCGCCGATGATTTCCGAGGGGATTCCGCTGGGGGCGGTGCAGGTGCCGCCGGATGGACAGCCGATCGTGTTGCTCAATGACCGGCAGACCATTGGTGGCTATCCGCGGCTGGGGGCATTGACGCCGTTGGCGCTGGTGCAACTGGCGCAGTGTATGCCGGGGGCGGTGGTGCGGTTCCGGGCGGTGGTGCAGGATGAGGCGTGGCGGGAGCAGCAGGTATATCTGGACCGTTGGCGTTAAGGCTGCCGGCCTCTTCGCGGGTGAACCCGCTCCCACAAGTACCCCACAGGCCTCAAGGCATGCGCAATACCTGTGGGAGCGGGTTCACCCGCGAAAGGGCCGGTACCGGCAAAATCACTTGGACAGGTAACGCATCCCTTCCTCCAACCCCTGCAAGGTCAGCGGGTACATCTTGTCTTCGATCAAGTCCCGCACCAGGTGGGTCGATGCGGTGTAGTCCCAGGCCTGCTTCGGGTACGGGTTGATCCAGATGATCTTCCTGAATTTCTCCATGAAGCGCTGCATCCACACATACCCGGCCTCTTCGTTCCAGTGCTCCACGCTGCCACCCGGCTGGGTAATCTCGTAGGGCGCCATGGCCGCATCGCCGACGAACACAACCTTGTAGTCATCGCCGTACTTGTGCAGCAGGTCGAAGGTGGAATAGCGCTCCGAGGTGCGGCGCAGGTTGTTCTTCCACACCGACTCGTACACGAAGTTGTGGAAGTAGTAGTACTCCAGGTGCTTGAACTCGGTCTTGCACGCCGAGAACAGTTCTTCGCAGACCTTGACGTGGGCGTCCATCGAGCCACCGATGTCGAAAAGCAACAGCAGCTTCACCGTGTTGCGCCGCTCGGGGCGCATCTGGATGTTCAGCAGCCCGGCATCCCGCGCGGTGTGGTCGATGGTGCCGTCGATGTCCAGCTCTTCTGCGGCGCCTTCACGGGCGAACTTGCGCAGCCGGCGCAAGGCCAGCTTGATGTTGCGGGTGCCCAGCTCCACCTGGTCGTCCAGGTTCTTGTATTCGCGCTGGTCCCACACCTTCACCGCCTTGCCCTGGCGCTTGCCGGCCTCGCCCACGCGGATGCCCTCGGGGTTGAAGCCGCCCGAGCCGAACGGGCTGGTGCCGCCGGTGCCGATCCACTTGTTGCCGCCGGCGTGACGCTCCTTCTGCTCCTCGAGGCGCTTCTTGAACTCCTCGATCAGCTTGTCCAGGCCACCCAGCGACTGGATCTGCGCGCGCTCCTCATCGGTCAGCGAACGCTCGAACTCCTTGCGCAGCCAGTCTTCGGGGATCAACGCCTCGATATGCTGGTCGAGGTTTTCCAGGCCCTTGAAGTAGGCGGCGAAGGCGCGGTCGAACTTGTCGAAGTGGCGCTCGTCTTTCACCAGGATGGCGCGGGCGAGGTAGTAGAACTCGTCCATGTCGGCGAACACCACGCGCTTTTGCAGGGCCTGGTGCAGGTCGAGCAGTTCGCGTACCGACACCGGCACCTTGGCCGCGCGCATTTCATTGAACAGGTTGAGCAGCATGGCCCGGCTCCTGTCAGCGGTTGCCGCGCCGGCTCATGAAGGCCAGGCGCTCGAGCAGTTGTACGTCCTGCTCGTTCTTCACCAGCGCCCCGGCCAGCGGTGGAATGGCCTTGGTCGGGTCGCGTTCGCGCAGCACCGCTTCACCGATGTTGTCGGCCATCAGCAGCTTGAGCCAATCGACCAGTTCGGAGGTGGACGGCTTTTTCTTCAGGCCTGGTACCTTGCGCACGTCGAAGAACACGTCCAGCGCCTCGCTGACCAGCGACTGGCTGATGTTCGGGTAGTGCACGTCGACGATCTGCTGCAGGGTAGTGCGGTCGGGGAAGGCGATGTAGTGGAAGAAGCAGCGGCGCAGGAAGGCGTCCGGCAGCTCTTTTTCGTTGTTGGAAGTGATGATGATGATCGGGCGCTGTCTGGCCTTGATGGTCTCGTCGATTTCGTAGACGTAGAACTCCATCTTGTCGAGCTCTTGCAGCAGGTCGTTGGGGAACTCGATGTCGGCCTTGTCGATTTCGTCGATCAGCAGGATGACCCGTTCCTCGGCCTCGAAGGCCTCCCACAGCTTGCCCTTCTTCAGGTAGTTGCGCACATCGTGGACCTTGTCCACGCCCAGCTGCGAGTCACGCAGGCGGCTGACCGCGTCGTACTCGTAGAGGCCCTGGTGAGCCTTGGTGGTGGACTTGATGTGCCAGGTGATCAGGCGCGCACCGAACGAAGCAGCCAGCTGCTCGGCGAGCATGGTCTTGCCGGTGCCGGGTTCGCCCTTGACCAGCAAGGGGCGTTCGAGGGTGATGGCCGCGTTTACCGCCAGTTTCAGATCGTCTGTGGCGACGTAGTCGCGGGTGCCTTCGAACTTCATGGGTCTGTCCTCTGAGGGTAGTCTGTACTGGCCCTATCGCCGGCAAGCCGGCTCCCACAGGTACAGCACAGGTCTTGAGAACTGTGGGGATCCTGTGGGAGCTGGCTTGCCGGCGATAGGGCCGGAACAGGCAGTACATATTTTCGATTTGTCACCGACTATAACGCGGGGTTCGCCGACTGGAAACGCAGACCAGGTATTCAGTCCCTGAATGCCCCGTCACTCGATCCTAGTCGGAATCCGGCGCGTCACGCTCATACCGCGCATTGAACGCCTGAATGAACCCGTTGCGCAGGATCTGCAGAAACGCCTCGAAGGCGCTGATATCCTGCTGGTGCACGCTACCGCTGAGCTCTACCCGGGTCGCGAACTGGTTCTTCGGCTGGTTCTTCAATACCGTCTCGGTCGCGCCCACCAGCGCTTCCCAGACTGAGCGGAAGAAGCCTTTGTCCTTTTCCTGCACATCCTGCTGCCAGTCGAACACATCCACATCCCGCAACAGTGGCTTGATGTACCCATTCAATCGGCCGTTGGTCGCCTCGGCCTCTATCACCACATCGCCGTGCCCGGCATTGAAGTCGAACTTGCCGTATGCGCTGGCGAAGTCGTTGAGCTTGCGCAACTCGATACCCGTGGCGCGCAGGCGGAACTCGAAGTCGTCGAAATCGCTGAACGGGTCGAAGGTGGCGCGACTTTCCACCTTGGCATCGCCTACGATCAGCGCCGTGCCATCGAAGCTGGCATCACGTCGGCCCTTTTCGTCACGAATGTTGGTGAGGTTACGAATACTGGCATCGAGCTGAGTGGCCTTCAGGTTGACGGGTGGCTTGGAGTTGAAGTTGCGGAAAGTCAGCACGCCTTTGTCGATGCGAACCTCGTTAAGGGTGATCGGCAGCAGTTTTTCCAGTTGCTGGCGCCAGTCGGTGCCCTGACCGGTCTGCGAGTTCTGTTTGTTGCCGCCATCGACGAAGTTGAGCTCCGGCCGGTCGAACACCACTTCGGCAACCACTGCGCGGTCGTACCACAGGGCGTGCCAGCTCACCGACAGGTCGATCAGCGGCGCGTCGAGAAACGGCACCGGCACCTTGCCGGTGGTCTTGACGATCTTCAGCCCATTGATCTGGTATGCGCCGCGCCACCAGGCCAGGTCCACATCGGCCACCTGGCCACGGTAGTCGCCCATGTCGGCCAGTTTGTCGTTGAGGTAGTCGCGCACCAGGTAGGGCAGGGCCAGGTGCAGCGCCACCAACAGCACGATCAGGCTGGCCAGGCCGATCAGCGGCCAGCGATAACGGGCTCTCATCGAAGTGTCTCCAACGCAGGATATGCGGTTGACCGCAACGAGTCCGCGTGAGTTCGAACAGGCTTTACGGGCCACCGGCCCGGGCTTACCCTTGAGGTCTTTCCCTGCTTTTTTTCATGCCAAGGACCCCTGCCATGAGCCGTATCTTTGCAGACAACGCCCACTCCATCGGTAACACACCGCTGGTGCAGATCAACCGCATTGCCCCGCGCGGCGTGACCATCCTGGCCAAGATCGAAGGGCGTAACCCGGGCTACTCGGTCAAATGCCGCATCGGCGCGAACATGGTCTGGGACGCCGAAAGCAGCGGCAAGCTCAAGCCGGGCATGACCATCGTCGAACCCACCTCGGGCAACACCGGCATCGGTCTGGCCTTCGTCGCCGCCGCCCGTGGCTACAAGCTGATGCTGACCATGCCCGCCTCCATGAGCCTGGAGCGCCGCAAGGTGCTGAAGGCGCTGGGTGCCGAGCTGGTGCTGACCGACCCGGCCAAGGGCATGAAGGGCGCCATCGAGAAAGCCAACGAAATCGTCGCCTCCGACCCGGCCCAGTACTTCCTGCCGGGCCAGTTCGAAAACCCGGCCAACCCGGCGATCCACGAAAAAACCACCGGCCCGGAAATCTGGAACGACACTGACGGCGCGGTCGACGTGCTGGTGGCGGGCGTCGGCACCGGCGGCACCATCACCGGTGTTTCGCGCTACATCAAGCATACGCAGGGCAAGGCGATCCTGTCGGTGGCGGTGGAACCAGTGGCATCGCCGCTGATCAGCCAGACCCTGGCCGGCGAAGAGCTCAAGCCCAGCCCGCACAAGATCCAGGGCATCGGCGCAGGCTTCGTGCCGAAGAACCTCGACCTGTCGATCGTCGACCAGGTGGAAACGGTGACCGACGAAGAGTCCAAGGCCATGGCCATCCGCCTGATGCAGGAAGAGGGCATCCTCTGTGGCATTTCCTGTGGTGCGGCGATGGCGGCGGCCGTGCGCCTGGCCGAAAAGCCGGAAATGCAGGGTAAGACCATCGTCGTGATTCTGCCGGACTCCGGTGAGCGCTACCTGTCGAGCATGCTGTTCAGCGACATGTTCAGCGAGCAGGAAAACCAGCAGTAATGGCCTTGCCGCTGATCCCGCGCAACGTTCGGCGGCTTGGTTTATTGCAAAATCTTCATGATTGAGTTGCTGCCAGGGCTGTTTTTACCCTGGCGGCATCAGTTTATGATGGCAGGATGATTTATCGGAGTGCAGGGCGCGCAGCCCTGTTTCTTCCTCAAGGAGTGAAAGCATGACCTTTTCCTTTGCAGCCAAGGCGGGTGTCTTGCTGGTGTTTTTTGGCAGCGTGCTGTTCGTGCACCTGCGCGGCAAGGCTCGCTTGCCGGTGTTGCGCCAGTTCGTCAACCATTCGGCGCTGTTCGCCCCTTATAACAGCCTGATGTACCTGTTTTCCGGCGTACCGTCCAAGCCCTATCTGGACCGCCAGCGCTTCCCCGAGCTGGACGTGCTGAAGGACAACTGGCAGGAAATCCGCGAAGAGGCCATGCGCCTGTTCGACGAGGGTTACATCCGCGCCGCCGAGAAGGATAACGACGCAGGCTTCGGTTCGTTCTTCAAGAAAGGCTGGAAGCGCTTTTACCTGAAGTGGTACGACAAACCGTTGCCTTCTGCCGAAACCCTGTGCCCGCGCACCGTCGAGCTGGTCAGCAGCATCCCCAACGTCAAGGGCGCGATGTTCGCCCTGCTGCCCGGCGGCAGCCACCTGAACCCGCACCGCGACCCGTTCGCCGGTTCCCTGCGCTACCACCTGGGCCTGTCCACCCCCAACTCCGATGCTTGCCGCATCTACGTCGATGGCGAGGAATATGCCTGGCGTGACGGCGAGGACGTGATGTTCGATGAAACCTACGTGCACTGGGTCAAGAACGAGACCGACGTTACCCGGGTGATCCTGTTCTGCGATATCGAACGCCCGCTGAGCAGCCCGCTGATGACCCGCATCAACCGCCAGGTCAGCGCCTTCCTCGGCCGTGCCACTGCGCCGCAGAACACCGACGACGAGCGTGTGGGCGGGATCAACCAGGCCTACGCCTGGAGCAAGCGCTTCAGCAACCGGATCAGTAGCAAGGTCAAGCAGTTCAAGCGCGCCAACCCCAAGGCCTACCGCGTGCTGCGGCCGGTGCTGGCGGCGGTGGTGGTGTACCTGTTGTATCACTGGTTGTTCTGATTTCTGCCTGTTGGGGCTGCCTTGCAGCCCATCGCGACACAAGGCCGCTCCTACAGGTGATCGAGTACTCCTGCAGGAGCGGCCTTGTGTCGCGACAGGGGCGCAAAGCGCCCCCGGCATCCTCTCAGAAAACTACTCAGGCAAGACCTTCCAGCAAACCGTCCGCTCGCACGATATCGACTATCACCTGTTCATCTACCGCGTACACCCCCCGCGATGCTTTCCAGACCAGATTCTTGTCCTGCAAGGCGATAAGCGCTTGCTGCACCCCCGGTACCTCGGCCTTCACTTCGCTCGCATCCACGCCAGCCTGTTCCATCGCTTTGGCGTACAGTGCCAGGGTCGGGGCCTCGAACGGCGCGTAGTCGTTCCCCTTTGCGCACATGACACGTAGAACCGCAGCCTGGATAGGCGTGAGGCTGTGGATCACCTTTTTCAGGTTTGCGTTCAAGTCATTGGCTTGTGCCTGAACAAGCTCTCTGAATCGTGCCGGAATGGCCTCGGGTTCAATGCCGAAGTCGAAGCGGATTTCATCCGCTGCCGCACCCAATAGCTCTGGGCGATAGCCGCTTTCCTTGAAGAGCTGAAACACCTCCGTTGAATCGAGTGCGCATGGCAGGTCGATATTGGCGCACAGCCAGTCAATGAAGTCCTGGTCCAGGGTCGGGAACTGCACCATGGAAGCGCCGAAGAACGCCTGGTCCTTGCTGTTGCGCAGCATGGCCAGCTTGTCCCGGTTTGAACCGGTGCAGACGATGCGCAAGCCATGGTGCTTCGAACTGTTGAGTTCGTCTCTGGCTGCCTTGAGGGCGAACAGCGCCGCTATTCCTTGCTCGGTCGTGATTGCATGCTGTGCTTCGTCGATGATCAGCACGATGATCTTGCGGGACTCATCGGAGAGCGCCGCAAGGGCGGTGGTCAGGTCGACATCTTGCCCCAGCCCGATCTTGTCCATGCTGAAATTCAGGCCGCCGACAGTGACCTTCTCCATGCCAGATGACTTTGCCAGCCGCGTGATGAAGCCTTCGTTACGCCCGACCGCCTCACGCACTGCTTCTACGATGACTTGCCCGGGATCCTTGGTCAGGTCTTTCCACAGATCGGCATACAGCACAATGGCCCCGGCTGTTTCGAGGGCAGGGCGCAGGTCTTCGCGGGCAAAGGTGGATTTACCGGTACGTCGTGGCGCAGCGAGAAACACCCCAGAGCTTGCTGCGCTGCCCACGGCGACTTGCAGGATCAATTTCGACAGGCGGGACGCAAGCGCCGGACGGTGATAGACAGTTTCAGGCATCTCGGCCCCTCCGTTTCAATTTATAGTCGATTATAGATTGATTATAGAGGCATTATAGATCTGACAGGGGCGGTGTTTATAGGGAATTATAGACAGACTATAGAGCGATTATAGATCGTGGTTGATGAGGGGGCGCGCAGCCCCCTTTGCTGCCTCAAGCCGGCTCCAACGCCTCCACCACTTTCCCCCGGCTAAGGTGCACCACCTTGTCCGCCGTATCGAAGTACCGGTCATCATGCGAAATCACGATGATGGTCTTGCCCAAACGCTTCAGGTCCGGCAGCAGCTCGGTGTAGAACACCCGGCGGAAGGTCGGGTCCTGGTCCGCTGCCCATTCGTCGAACACCAGCACCGGCCGCCCGTCCAGCCAGGCATTGACCAGTGCCAGGCGCTTGCGCTGGCCGGTCGACAGGTCGGTGGTGGTAAAGGCACCATCGCGCACGCTCACCTTGTGGGCGATCTCCAGCCGCTCCAGGTAGCGCGTGGCATCGCTGGGCAGGCTGTGTTCATGCTCGGGCAGGTCGTCGAACAGGTAGTAGTCGGCGAACACCGTGGTGAACAGCTGGCGATAGTCATCCAGCCCCTCCGGGCCGACGGCCTTGCCGTTCAGGCGCACTTCGCCGCTTTGCGGGGTGTACAGGCCCAGCAGCAGCTTGATTAGCGAAGTCTTGCCGCAGCCGTTCTCGCCGACGATGAACAGGATCTCGCCCGGTTCGATGCTCAGGTTCACCGGCCCCACGCGGAACGGCTCGTTGCCGTCCACCGGCGGGTAGGCGTACTCGACGTCGTGCAGCTCCAGATGCGCGCTGGCCGGGGCGGCGCGCTTGACCGGCGGCTCCAGCAGCAGGTGCGGCTCGGGCGAGGAGAAGCGCTCGGACAGGTCGGCAATGCGGCGGAACGCCACCTGGGCGCGGCCGAGGATCGGCAGGTTGCCGATCAAGGTTTCCAGCGGGCCTTTCATGTACAGCAGCACCAGCACGAAGCCGCTCATCACCGCCGGGTCGTTGCTCGGCCATAGCGATTGCAGGGCCAGGGTCAGGCCGATGACCACGAAGAACAGCATCGATCCCAAGCTCTTGGCCGCGACGAAGATGTTGATGGCGCGGATATGGGTGTTGGCGATGAAGTCGGCGGTGCCCTGGATGTTGCGAGTCAGCATGGCGTGGCGGCGGCGGCGGTCGATGCGCAGCTCCTTGGCGCCCTCGGCGATGGCCGAGTAGTGCTTCTGCAGGTTGTCTTCGGCATCGCGGGCGGCGTTGAAGCCGGCCACGCCTTTCTGCCTGGCCACGTACTGGATGCCACTGCCAATGCCGATGGCCGCCAGGGTGATGAGGAAGATCGGCCACGACAGCCAGGCCAGGTAGGCCATGCAGCCAGTCACGGTGGTGAGCGAGATGGCCAGCGGGGCGAAGGCGAAGGCAAAGTCGCTGATGGTGTCGACGTCGCGGGTCAGCACCGGGATCAGGCGATGGGTGCGGTAGCGCTCGATCTGCTCGATCGGCGCTGACAGCACCTTGGCGCCGAGGTCCTTGCGCAGCCTGGCGATGACTTTCTGCCCAACGTAGTTGGTGCCGCTGTCGGCCGCCACGCTGCTGACCAAGGCCAGCACGCACAGGCCGGCAAAGGCCAGGATCACGCCCTGGCTCATGCCGCCAGCGGCATGCAGGCCCTGGTTGACGGTGGCCAGCAGGGCGGTCACGGCCAGGCCGCCGAGCATGCCCAGCAGCACCGAGACGATTACCGCCGGGCGGTAGGGTTTCAGCAGGCCCAGCAATTCGCGGATGGCCCCGGGGGAGGAGGTTTTCATGAAGCGTGATCTCGCTGGTGAGGTGGGGGCGGGTCAGCTGCCTAGGGTCAGGGAGCCTTTCATCAAGGTGCTGTGGAACGGGAACGAGCAGTAGAAGCTGTACGCGGTACCTGCCTTCAGCGACCGGACGTCGAGGCTGATGCTGTCTGTTTCACCGCCGCCGATCAGGCGGGTGTGGGCGATCACCCGGGTGTCGCCGGGCTTCACGTAGTCCAGTGCCTCGCCGGCTTTCTGGCCGTCGTCGAGCACGCCTTGCATGTCGGCCTGGGTACTCAGCACCCAGTTGTGGCCCATCACGTTCTTCGGCATGTCGCCAGGGTGGGTGAGCGTGACGGTGAACACGGCGCAGGCCTTGGGCACGGTGATGGCGGCCTTGTCGAAGGTCATCTGGTCGGTGCCATGGATTTCCACGGCGCATGGCTCTGCCGACCACGCGGCAGGGGCCGCGGCGAGCAGGGCGAGGAGCAGAAGCTGGCGAGTCATGTACGGTTCCTGGGCGATAGAAGGGTGCACATCGTTCAGACGAACCGGCGCGCGCCGGCTTTACCTGTGTGTGCGGCCCAGGTGAATTTCCCCATCGCCCGCTCGTTCATTCAGTCAGGCGCCGACATGGCGCACATCCCGATTTCGCCGCCTATGCGGCCCTGGCCTGAGGTGACCGGACATGAGTGAACTGCTGAGCTTTGCGATCGAACCCCTGGACGCCGCACGCGGCAACCTGCCGCTGCTGGTGCGCGCGCCAGAGCCGGGTATCGACCTGCTGGAAGCCTTTGCCGAGTTGCAGCCGCTGGTGGACCGGCACCTGCTGCAGGCTGGCGGCATCCTGTTTCGCGGCTTCGAGGTGGGTGGTGCCGAAGCGTTCCGCCAGTTCGCCGCTTCCTTCGGTCACCCGCTGCTCAACTACGAGTTTGGCTCCACCCCGCGCAGCAACGTGACCAAGGGCGTGTACACCTCCACCGAGTACCCGGCGCACCAGAGCATCCCCCTGCACAACGAGCAGGCCTATACCCTGGAATGGCCGATGAAGATCTGGTTCTACAGCGTGATCCCCGCCGAGACCGGTGGCGAGACGCCGATTGCCGACAGCCGCGAGGTGTACCGGCGCATGCCGGCGCGCATTCGTGAGCGGCTGGTGGAGAAGGGGCTGATGTACGTGCGCAACTACGGCAACGGCCTTGATGTGGAATGGTCGCAGGTGTTCAACACTGAAGACCCGCGCCAGGTCGAGGCCTATTGCCGGGCGCATGCCATCGAGTGCATCTGGAAAGATGACGGCGAATTGCGCACCCGCCAGCGCTGCCAGGTGGTGGCGCGCCACCCGGTGACCGGGGAGGATGTGTGGTTCAACCAGGCGCACCTGTTCCATGTGTCGAACCTGCAGCCAGAAGTGCGCGAGTCGTTGATGGACATCGTAGAGGAAGAGGACCTGCCGCGTAACGTGTACTACGGCGACGGTACGACCATCGAGGATTCGCTGCTCGATGAAGTGCGCGGGGTGCTGGACGAGTGCACCATCAGCTTTCCGTGGCAGGCAAACGATGTGCTGATGCTGGACAACATGCTTGCGGCGCATGCGCGGTCGCCGTTTACCGGCAAGCGCAAGGTGGTGGTGGCGATGGCGCAGGGGTATAGCGAGGGGTTGGGCTGATTTGGGAGTGAGGGCTGCCATGTGCCTGCCTTGAGAGGTGTGGTGTCTGTGAGATCGAGCGCCGCCCGCGCGGCGCTTCGCGGGACAAGCCCGCTCCCACATTTGTTGCAACGTGGCCATGCCTGTGGGAGAGGCGTTGTCAGCCTGGGTGCATGGCTTGAGACAGGTGATGCGGCAGCAATGCCAACTCAGAAATCCAGTCAACCCACCAAGGCTGGCAACCATGGCCTGACAGGTTCGGCACGTTGCAACAAATGTGGGAGCGGGCTTGTCCCGCGAAGCGCCGCGCGGGCGGCGCTCGATCTCATAGGCACTGAAAGGGTTGTGGCGAACACCTGTCAGCCCAGATGCATTCCCCAGACATACCTCTTGCAACCTACAACAATCCCAGACTCTTCCTACGCCTCGGGACTGGCAACTCCACCCCTGCGAAATATCCTACAACCTCTGTCGACATGCGTCTGATTGTTCCTGCAAATCCCGCTCTCTAGGCTGTGCCCGTCGCTGACGGTTCAGCGATCGGGTGTGGAAACCTGTAGTAAGCATTTCAGGGTTTGTCGTTACATTCAGGAGAACCCATGACAGACGAAACCAAAACCACCCCCGGCGTTACCTACTTCTACCAAGGCGAAGGCCAAACCCATCCGCTGTTCCGTATCGCTGAGGACATCCCCTGCCGCAGCGCCCGCGAGCAAGCCTCGGAGCTGATGGGCTATGCACGCGACTTGTCACTGACCGGTTTGATGGACGGCGATCAGCAGATGCTCTGGGCTTCGCATTACTTCGCAGCCATGGCCAAGGCGTTGTTGGATGATGCCGAGTTGGGTTTGCTGCGCTGATCCTTGTATTGACTGGGCTGGCCCTTTCGCGGCTAAAGCCGCTCCTACAGGGATTGTGCATGCCTCAGGGTATGCACGGCCCCTGTGGGAGCGGGTTTACCCGCGAACACCGGCGCAGCCGGTACCAGCCACCGCGTCGCCTGTTTCGCGGGCACGCCCGCTCCCACAGAGATAGCGTCGCGTCCTGGCTGGCGCCATTCCTGTAGCGGCTATGGCCTTGCTCAGAGACCTTGAAACCTGCGCGGTCGGTGTGGGAGCTGGCTTGCCGGCGATCACCGGCGCAGCCGGTGCCATACACACTAAATCACCCCCCCACACCTTCGTCTGACAGTTACCGCTCGACTGCCAGGACACCGCTCGACATGAATGCCGACCAAACGCTCAAGCTCGCCCGCCGCTTCATCGAACTCAGCCCCGACAAGCGCCGCCTGTTCCTCAAGGCGCTGCAGGGCGAGGGCATGGATTTTTCCGTGCTGCCGATTGCGCCCGGGGTAGAGGTGGCCGAGCGTGACCAGCTGTCGTACGCCCAGCGGCGCATGTGGTTCCTCTGGCAGCTCGACCCGCAAGGTGCGGCGTACAACCTGCCTATGGCCGTGCGCCTGAATGGCCCCCTGGACCTGGCAGCCCTGCAGCACGCCTTCGATGCCCTGGTGGCCCGCCACGAAACCCTGCGCACCCGCTTCGTCGCCGACGGCGATGACGTGCGCCAGCAGGTCGATGCCAGCGCTGCCCCGTTGCAGGTGCACCAGGATGCCCTGGCCGGCCTGGATGAAGGCGCCCGTCAGGCCGCCATCGAAACCATCGCCGAAGCCGAAGCCCTGGCCCCCTTCGACCTGGCCAGCGGCCCGCTGTTGCGGGTGCGCCTGCTGCAACTGGCGGCACAGGAGCACATCCTGCTGCTCACCCTGCACCACATCGTCGCCGACGGCTGGTCGATGAACGTGCTGATCGACGAATTCCTGCACCTGTACGATGCCGCCGTGGCCGGCAGCGAAGCCCGCCTGGAACCGCTGCCGATCCAGTACCGCGACTACGCCCTGTGGCAGCGCAGCTGGCTCCAGGCCGGTGAGCAGGAGCGCCAGCTGGTCTACTGGCAGGCGCGCCTGGGCGACGACCATTCGCCGCTTGAGCTGCCACTGGACCGCAGCCGCCAGGGCCGCCCCAGCTATCGCGGCGCACGTCACGAGTTCCCTGTCGCTGCAGATGTCGCCGAACGGCTGCGCGGCCTGGCACGCAAGCATAACGTCACCCTGTTCATGGTCCTGCTGGCCGCCTTCAAGCTGCTGCTGCAGCGCTACAGCGGCCAGTCGGCGATCCGTGTCGGCGTGCCCATCGCCAACCGCAACCGCGGCGAAAGCCAAGGGCTGATCGGCTGCTTCATCAATACCCAGGTACTGCACACCGAAATCGACCCGCTGCTGGATATCACCGGTCTGCTCCAACGCGTGCGCGAAACCGCCGTAGGCGCGCAAAGCCACCAGGACCTGCCGTTCGAGCAACTGGTCGAAGCCCTGGACCTGCCGCGCAGCAGCGAGAGCCCGCTGTTCCGCGTGCTGTTCAACCACCAGGCGCAGGTGGCGGATGTGCAAGCCATCGAGACCCGCTCCGGCCTGAGCCTGGCGCCTGTCATGCTGGCAAAGCACAGCGCCCGCTTCGACCTCGCGCTGGACACCCATGAACGAGCGGGGCAGCTGCACGCAGCGTTCACCTATGCGACCGACGTGTTCGATACGGCCACCGTCGAAGCCCTTGGCGAGCAGTGGCTGGCGCTGGTGCAGGCATTGGCCGACGAAGCGGGTGGCGCAGTCGGCGAGTTGCCATTGCCAGGCCTGGCCCCTGCCATTGGCGCGCCTGCGCAGGCTGACGCAACGCTGCTGGTTCACCAGCGTTTTGCCGTCGCCGCCAGCCGCCACCCTGAACGCACGGCGGTGATGGCTGCGGGCGAGCAGGCCAGCTTCGCCGAACTCGATGCCCGCGCCGAGGCCATTGCAGGCCGGCTGGTGGAAGCCGGAGCAGGGCCGGACACACTGGTCGGCGTGCTGGCCGACCGCAGTGTCGGCATGCTTGCCAGTATCCTCGGCGTACTCAAGGCCGGTGGTGCCTACCTGCCACTGGAGCCCGAGCAGCCGGCCGAACGCTTGGCCTACATGCTTGCCGACAGCGGTACCCGTCTGGTACTGGCACCCGATAACTGGTCGGCCGAACTGCCCGAGGGCGTGCAGCGCCTGGACTGGGCGCAAACCGGCAGCGGCAGCGCCGCCCGCATCGCCCCGACGCCGGCCAACCTGGCCTACGTGATCTACACCTCCGGCACCACCGGCCAGCCCAAGGGCGTGGCGATCAGCCACGGCGCCCTGGCCAACTACGTCGAAGGCATCGCCGCACGTTTGCCGGTCGACCGTATCCGCAGCATGGCCCAGGTCTCGACCCCGGCTGCCGACCTCGGCCACACCATGCTGTTCGGTGCCTTGTGCGGCGGCCATACCCTGCATTTGCTGCTACGCGAGCAGGTGCTGGATGCCGAAGGCTTCGCCGCCTACCTGGCCGAGCACCAGATAGATGCGCTGAAGATCGTACCGTCGCACCTGGAAGCCATGTTGGTGGCTGGCCGCTCGGCGCTGCCGGCACAGTGCCTGGTGCTCGGCGGCGAGGCCATCAGCCCGAGCCTGCTGGGCAAGATCCGCAACCTGGCCCCGGCGCTCAAGGTGTTCAACCACTACGGCCCGACCGAAACCACCGTCGGTGTGCTGGTCGCTGAACTGAACGGGCAGGCCAGCCTCGGCCAGCCCCTGGCCAACACCCGTGTCGCGGTGCTCGACCGCTGCCTGCAACCCCTGCCGGCCAAAGCCAAGGGCGAGCTGTACATCGGTGGCGCCGGCCTGGCCCGTGGCTACCTGAAACGCCCGGCACTCACCGCCGAGCGCTTCGTCCCCGACCCTGACGGCAGCCACGGCCAGCGCCTGTACCGCAGCGGTGACTGGGTTCGCCAAGGCAGCGACCTGCAGTTTGCCGGGCGCATGGATGGCCAGGTGAAGATCCGTGGCTATCGCGTGGAACTGGCCGAAATCGAAAACCAGCTGCGTGCCTTGGGCGGTGTCGCCAATGCCCTGGTGCGCGTGCATGGCCAGGCGCCGCAACTGCAATTGGCTGCCTGGCTGGTGCCCAGCCAGATGCCGGCCGAAAGCCTGGCCTGGCAGGAATCGGTCCGCGCCAGCCTCAAGAGCCTGCTGCCCGAACATATGGTGCCGACCCACCTGATAGTGCTGGAGCACCTGCCGGTCACGGTCAACGGCAAGGTTGACGTCAAGGCGCTGCCGGAACCTGTCGCCACCCAAGTGGCCTATCAAGCGCCGCAGACCCCGCTGCAAGCGCAATTGGCGCAGATCTGGGCGCAAGTCCTGCAAGTACCGCAGGTAGGCCTGGGTGACAACTTCTTTGCCCTTGGCGGCCATTCGCTGCTGGCCACCCAGGCGGTATCGCGGATACGCAAGCAGCTGGGCGTGGATATCCCGCTGCGCAGCCTGTTCGACACCGTCGACCTGCAGGCCTTTGCCCAGGCAGTGGCCGAAGGCGAGCAGGGCGCAGGCCTGGACATCGAGATCCTCGATCGCCAGCAACCGCTGCCGGTGTCCCGCTCGCAGAACCGCCAGTGGCTGTTCTGGAAGCTCAACCCCGAAAGCCTGGCCTACAACACGCCGATGGCCGTGCGCATGCAGGGCCACCTCGACCACTGCGCCGTGCAGGCTGCGCTGGATGCCTTGGTAACCCGCCACGAATCGTTGCGCACGGTGTTCGTCGAGGCCGACGGCCTGCCCTGGCAGCGCATCCTGCCGGCCGCCACGGTAGCGATCGGTTTCGAAGACCTCAGCGGCCAGGACCACGCCGCGCAGATGCGCAAGCTGGAAGCCGAAGCCTTCGTCCCGTTCGACCTGGAGCACGGCCCGCTGCTGCGCGCACGCTTGTTCAAGGTGCATGCGCAGGAGCACCTGCTGTCGCTGACCTTGCACCATATCGTCTCCGATGGCTGGTCGATGAGCCTGCTGGTGCGCGAATTCGCCGCCGCCTACAACGCCGCCGCCACGGGCCAGGCGCAAACCATCGAGCCACTGCCGGTGCAGTACGCCGACTTCGCCGCCTGGCAGCGCAAGTGGCTGGCCGAGGGGCAGATGCAGGCGCAGATCGACTACTGGAAGGCCCGACTGGAAGATGATTTCGAAGTGCTGGAACTGCCTGCCGACCGCATTCGCCCGCAGGTCAAAAGCTACCAGGGCAGCCGCTTCGACGTGCGCCTGCCACAGGCCCTCACCGAGCGCCTGCGGGCACTGGCGGTGGCATCCAACGCCACGCTGTTCCATGTGTTCCTGGCAGCCTATGCCATCGTGCTGTCGCGCTACAGCCGCAAGGGCACGCTCAACATCGGCGTGCCGGTCACCAACCGCAACCGCCTGGAGCTGGAAGGGCTGATCGGCTTCTTCATCAACGTGGTGGTGGCCCGTATCAGTGTCGATGGCAGCCAGCCTTTCGCGCAGTTGCTGGCGGCAATCAAGGAAACCACCTTGCAGGCCCAGGCCAACAAGGACGTGCCGTTCCTCGAGGTAGCCGAGGCGCTGTACCCCGACCGTGGCCAAGGTGTGAACCCGTTCTTCCAGGTGCTGTACAACCACCTGCGCGACCTTGGCCAGCAGGTGTCCAGCGATGCCCTGCACGGCTTGCAGGTCAAGGAGGTGGACCTGCTGGAGCCGGGCGCGCAGTACGACATGTCGCTCAATACCCTGGAGCGCTCCGACGGCGTTACTGCCTCGTTCAACTATTCCACCGACCTGTTCGATGCCGCACGTATCGAGCGCATGGCCGGGCATTGGCAAGCACTGCTGGAAGCCATTTGCGCCGAGCCACAGCGCTGCATTGCCGAGTTGGACTTGCTTGGCAGTGCCGAACGCCAGCAGCTGACCCACGGCTGGAACCCGGCGCCCCAGGCTGGCAGCGGCTTGTGTGCGCACCAGCTGCTGTCACTCCAGGCCCACGAGCGGCCGGATGCGCTGGCGCTGATCTTCGACGACCAGCAGATGACCTACGCCGAACTGGACCGCAGCAGCAACCAGCTGGCCCATCGCCTGCGGGCGCTGGGCGTTGGGCCGGACTGCCTGGTTGGCGTGGCTGTCGAGCGCGGCCTGGGCATGGCCCTGGCGCTGATCGCCATTCACAAGGCGGGTGGCGCCTATGTGCCGCTGGACCCGGACTACCCGCAAGAACGCCTGGCCTACATGGTCGAGGACAGCAATATCGGCCTGCTGCTGGCCGACGTGCCCTCGCGTGAGCGCCTGCAACTGGGCAAGCAACTGCCCTGCGTGGTACTGGAGCCGGGCACCGAGTGGCTGCACGCCTGGCCCGCCGAACCGCTGGCCAACCTGGCGGCGCCGCACAACCTCGCCTACGTCATCTACACCTCCGGCTCCACCGGCATGCCCAAGGGCGTGGCCATCGACCACCAGGCCCTGTCGCTGTTCTGCCAGGTGGCCGGCGACTATTCGCGCCTCAGCCCAGGCGATCGCGTGCTGCAGTTCGCCACCATCAGCTTCGATGGCTTCATCGAGCAGTTCTTCCCGCCGCTGGCCCAGGGCGCCTGTGTGGTGCTGCGCGACCTGCGGCTGTGGGACACCGCCACCCTGCTGGACGAGATCAACCGCCACGGCGTGACCGTGGCCGACCTGCCAGCGGCCTACTGGCGCCTGCTGGCGCTGGAGCGCCGCGCCCCCGAGGCCTATGGCCGGCTGAAGCAGATTCACGTGGGGGGAGAGGCGGTACCGGAAGATGCCCTGCGCGCCTGGCTGGCCGATGGCCCGCCAGCGGTGCGCCTGCTGAACACCTACGGCCCGACCGAAGCCACCGTGGTCGCCACCACCTACGACTGCTCGCAGATGACCGTGGAGCAGATCAGCCAGGGCGGCGTGCCGATCGGCCGTGCCTTGCCGGGGCGTACCCTGCATGCCTTGGACGATGGCCTGGCGCCGACACCGGTGGGCGTGCCCGGCGAGCTGTTCATCGGCGGGGCAGGGTGCCTGGCACGCGGTTATCACCAGCGGCCGTCACTCACCGCCGAGCGTTTCATCCCCGACCCGTTCGACCCGGTTGGCGGTGGCCGCCTGTACCGCACCGGCGACCTCGGCTGCTACGACGAAAACGGCCAGCTGGCCTATCGCGGCCGGGTCGACCACCAGGTGAAGGTGCGCGGCTTCCGTATCGAGCTGGGCGAGATCGAGCAATACCTGCGGGCGCACCCGGACGTTCGCGAAGCCACCGTGCTGGCCATCGACCTGCCCAGTGGCAAGCAGCTGTGCGCCTATGCGGTGCCGGCCGAAGGTTACCGCGGCGATCTGCGCCAGGCCCTGAAGCAGTACCTCAAGGCCAGCCTGCCGGACTACATGATCCCGGCCTACCTAGTGACCCTGCCGAGCATGCCGCTGACCCCCAGCGGCAAACTCGACCGCAAGGCCTTGCCGCTGCCCGACCCGAACCAGCCACAGCATGACTACCAGGCGCCGCAGAGCGAGCGGCAGCAGCAGCTGGCGAACATCTGGGCGCAGTTGCTGAACGTTGCCCGGGTCGGCCTGAACGACAACTTCTTTGAGCTGGGCGGCCACTCCTTGCTGGCGGCCCAGGCAGTGTCGCGGATCAACGTCGAGCTGGGGCTGGACATACCCCTGCGGCTGATCTTCAGCCACCCCGAACTACGCGCGTTCGCCCAGGCACTGGACGAGCAGGGCCTGTCGCTCTCCGACGATGGCCTGAGCGATATCGAACAAATGATGAATGCATTCACAGAGGCCTGACATGGAACTCACTGCCGCACAACGCATCGCCCAACGTTTCGTTGGCCTCCCCGTGGAGCAACGCCAGCAGATCCTGGCAAAGATGCAGGCCACCGGGCAGAGCTTCCGCCTGCTGCCCATCGTGCCCGCGCGCCAGGGCCTGGCGCGTATTCCGCTGTCGTACGCCCAGCAACGCCTGCTGTTTCTCTGGCAGCTGGAGCCCGACAGCCCGGCCTACAACGTGCCGATGGCAGTACGCCTGAAGGGCGCGCTGGACCAGGCGGTGCTGCAGCAGGCGCTGGATGCGCTGGTGCAACGCCACGAGTCGCTGCGCACGCGCTTCGCCTCGGAGGAGGGCGAGTTCTACCAGGAAATCCTCGAGCACTGCCCGCTGGCGCTGGAACGGGTGATGTTCGACGGTGCCGCCGACGAGGCAGCGCTGAGCGTGGCCGTGGACGCCGCCCTCAAGCAGCCCTTCGACCTGCTGGCCGGCCCGCTGCTGCGGGTGACCCTGCTGCGCGTGGCCGCCGATCACCACGTGCTGGCGCTGAGCATGCACCACATCATCTCCGACGGCTGGTCCAGCGATGTGCTGGTGCAGGAATTCATCCAGCTGTACAGCGCCCTGGCCGAAGGCCGGCAGGCCGAGTTGCCGGCGTTGCCGATCCAGTACGCCGACTACGCCATCTGGCAGCGCGCCTGGCTCGAGGCCGGTGAAGCGCAGCGCCAGCTGGCCTACTGGCAGGCCCAGCTGGGCGACGAGCAGCCGGTGCTGAGCCTGCCGCTGGACTTCGAGCGCCCGGCCACGCCCAGCCAGCGTGGCGCGGTGGTGCGCGTGGACATCGGCGCCGAACAGGCCGAGGCCTTGCGCAGCCAGGCGCGCAAGGGTGGCCACACGTTGTTCGTGCTGGTACTGGCGGCCATGGCGGTGGTGCTGTCGCGCTACAGCGGCCAGGCCGACATCCGCATCGGCGCCCCGAACGCCGGGCGCAACCGCAAGGAGCTGGAAGGCCTGATCGGCTTCTTCATCAACACCCAGGTGCTGCGCGTGCAGGTGGACGAGCGCGTCACCTTCGCCGCGCTGCTGGAGCAGGTAAAAGACGTGATCGGCGGCGCCCAGTCGCACCAGGAACTGCCGTTCGAGCACTTGGTCGATGCCTTGCTGCCGGAGCGCAACCTGGCCCACAACCCGCTGTTCCAGTTCAAGATCAACCAGCACGTGGCCGCCAGCGATGCAGGGCGCAAGCGCCTGGGCGCGCTGGAGGTGGAAGGCTTTGCCCGTGACAGTGGCGA
The DNA here is from genome assembly GCF_002113725.1 of Pseudomonas sp. B23(2017). NCBI lineage: Bacteria > Pseudomonadati > Pseudomonadota > Gammaproteobacteria > Pseudomonadales > Pseudomonadaceae > Pseudomonas > Pseudomonas sp. B23(2017). The sequence continues at coordinate 188,127 of NZ_NEJM01000014.1, forward strand.
TGCCCGCTTCGACCTGGCGTTCGACTTCTCCGACAAGGCCGACGGCATCGAAGGCTACTTCACCTACGCCACCGACCTGTTCGAGCAGGCCACCATCGAACGCATGGCCGCTTCGCTGCGCCAGGTGCTGGATGCGCTGATCCGTGACCCGCAGCAGGCGATCGTCGACAGCCCGCAAGTGGCGACGCTGCTGCCGGCAGCCACGCAGGCCTACCCGCACGGCAACTTCCTCGCTTTGTGGCGCCAGGCAATGGCGCAAGGCCAGGCCCACGGCGGTGTGCGTGCCGGTGACCGGTTCATGACCCAGGCTGGGCTGGAGGCGGCGTCCAACCGCCTGGCCGACTACCTGCGCCAGCACGGCGTCGGTGCCGGCAGCATCGTCGCCCTGTGCCTGCCGCGCTCCATCGAGTGGGTCGGCGCCTTGCTCGCAGTGCTCAAGACCGGCGCCGCCTATCTGCCGCTGGACACCCAGCAGCCGCAGGAGCGCCTGCAACAACTGATTGCCGACAGTGGCGCCGCCGTACTCCTGCATGAGCCGGGCGACCAGCGCTTCGCCGGCCTGGACGGTGTGCAGCTGATTGCCTGCGATCACACCGCCTGGGCAACCTGCAGCGACAGCCCGGTCGAGGTGGCCATCGCCGCCGAACAACCGGCCTATCTGATCTACACCTCGGGCTCGACCGGCCAGCCGAAAGGCGTGGTGGTCAGCCACGGGGCGCTGGCCAGCTACACCCAGGCGGTGCTGGAGCGCCTGCAACTGCCTACCGCGGCAAGCATGGCGATGGTGTCCACCACCGCGGCCGACCTGGGCCACACCGTGCTGTTCGGTGCCCTGGCTTCGGGCCGCCTGCTGCACCTGTTGCCACAGGAACTGGCGTTCGACCCGGATGGCTTCGCCAGCTACATGGCGCAGCACCAGGTCGGCGTGCTCAAGCTGGTGCCGAGCCACCTGCAAGGCTTGCTGCAAGCGGCCCGCGCCGCCGATGTGCTGCCCGCCGAGGCATTGATCCTGGGTGGTGAGGCATGCAGCTGGGGCCTGTTGGAAAAAATCCGCGAACTGCGCCCGGCTTGCCGGGTCATCAACCACTACGGCCCGACCGAAACCACTGTCGGCGTGCTCACCTTCGAGCCGGGGCAGCCGCTGCCAGGTTGCCGCACGGTGCCGGTCGGGCGCCCGCTGGGCAACGCCTGCGCCCAGGTGCTGGATGGCTACCTCAACCCGTTGGCGGCGCAGGTGCCCGGTGAGCTTTACCTGGGCGGGCAAGGCGTCGCCCAGGGCTACCTGGGCCAGCCAGCGTTGACCGCCGAACGCTTCGTGCCGACCGAGGGTGGTGCCCGCCTGTACCGCACCGGCGACCGCGCGCGGCTAACGGCCGATGGCCTGGTCGAGTTCATCGGCCGTGCCGACGACCAGGTGAAGATCCGCGGCTATCGCGTGGAGCCAGGTGAAGTCGGCCGGGTGCTGGCCGGCCTGCCCGGTGTCAGCGAGGCCGTGGTGCTGGCCTTGCCACTGGAAGGTGACGCCGAGCGCTTGCAGCTGGTGGCCTACGGTGTGGCCGACGCAGGCGTGACCGTGCAGCAACTGCAGGCGCAATTGCAGGCACGCCTGCCGGACTACATGGTGCCGGCGCAGATACTGCTGCTGGAGCGCCTGCCACTGACCGCCAACGGCAAGCTCGACAAGCGTGCCTTGCCGGCACCGGGCGCGGTCAGCCGTGGCTATGTGGCGCCGCAAGGCGATATCGAGGAGAAGCTGGCCGCAGTGTGGGCCGATGTGCTCAAGCTGGAGCAGGTCGGCAGCACCGACAACTTCTTCGAACTGGGCGGCGACTCGATCCTCAGCCTGCAGATCATCGCCCGGGCCAAACGCCAGGGCATCAGGATCACCCCCAAGCAGTTGTTCGAACAACAGACCATCGCCCAGCTGGCCCAGGTAGCCAAGCGCATCGAGGCCAAGCAAGCAGTTGCGGCCGCAGCTGTGGACACCGCCACCAGCGGCGAGTTGGCATTGCTGCCGGCCCAGGCGCGTTTCTTCGAGATGGAGATCGCCCAGCCGGCGCATTGGAACCAATCGGTGCTGCTCAAGCCTGCCAGCCCGGTGCAGGTGCAACACCTGGAGGCAGCCCTGCGCGCCGTGGTCGAGCAGCACGATGCCCTGCGCCTGCGCTTCAGCCGTGGCGAAAGCCATTGGCAGGCGCGCTTCCAGCCGCTGGACAATGCACCACTGCTGCGCCAGCGCAACCTGGCCGCACTGAGTGAGCTGGACGCCGCCGGCAACCAGGTGCAGGCCAGCCTGAACCTGGAGCGCGGGCCGCTGCTGCGTGCCGAACTGTTCGATTTCGCCGATGGCCAGCAGCGCCTGCTGCTGGTGGTCCATCACCTGGTGGTCGACGGTGTGTCGTGGCGGGTGTTGCTGGAAGACCTGCAAGCGGCCTACCGGCAATTGCTGAACGGTCAGGCCGTGAGCCTGCCCGCCAAGACCACCTCAGTGAAGACCTGGGCCGAGCGCCTGGCCAGCCATGCCGGCAGCCCCGCATTGCAAGCACAGCACGACTACTGGCTGCAGGCGCTGGCCGGCGACCACGCCGAACTGCCGCGTGACAACCCGCTGGGCAGCCTGGCCAACACCCATGCCCGTACCGCCGCCACACGGCTGGATGCCGAGCGCACCGCCAAGCTGCTGAAACAGGCCACGGCGGCCTACCGCACGCAGATCAACGACCTGCTGCTGACCGCGCTGGCGCGCACCCTGTGCCAGTGGAGCGCACAGGACAACGTGCAGGTACTGCTGGAGGGCCATGGCCGCGAAGACCTGTTCGACGACCTCGACCTCAGCCGCACCGTGGGCTGGTTCACCAGCCTGTTCCCGGTGCGTCTCACACCCGGCCAGGACCTTGGCCAGTCGATCAAGGCGATCAAGGAGCAACTGCGCGGCGTGCCGGACAAAGGCCTCGGCTACGGCTTGCTGCGTTACTTTGGCGATGCTGAAGTGCGTGACCGGCTCGAGCGTGCCGCCCAGGCCCGTGTCACCTTCAACTACCTGGGCCAGTTCGATGCCAGCTTCGATGCCGAGGCCGGCGCCCTGTTCACCCCGAGCGGGGAAAGCGCAGGCCGTACCCAATGTGCCGGCGCACAGCTGGGCAACTGGCTGAGCATCACCGGCCAGGTGTACGGCGGCGAGCTGTTCCTGGAGTGGACCTACAGCGCTGACGTTCATCACCCTGCCACCATCGAGAAGCTGGCCCAGGCCTACGGGCAGGCCTTGGCAGAGCTGGTCGAGCACTGCTGCGATGCCCGGCACCAGGGCGTGACGCCGTCGGACTTCCCGCTGGCTGAGCTGACCCAGGCGCAACTGGACAGCCTGCCGCTGGAGGCCGGGCAGATCGCCGATGTGTACCCGCTGTCACCCATGCAGCAGGGCATGTTGTTCCACACCCTTTACGACCAGCAGGCCGGCAACTACATCAACCAGCTGCGCGTGGATGTGGATGGGCTGGATGTGCAGCGTTTCCAGCAGGCCTGGCAGGCCACGCTCGATGCCCACGACATCCTGCGCAGCGGTTTCATCCTGCAGGGCGAACTGGAGCAGGCCGTACAGGTGGTACGCAAGGCCGTCGAATTGCCGTGCAGCGAGCATGACTGGCGTGGCCAGCCGGCGCTGGAGCAGGCATTGCAGGCCCTGGCCGAGGGTGAGCGCCAGCGCGGCTTCGACCTTGCTGCCGCGCCGCTGCTGCGCCTGGTACTGGTACTTACGGGCGATACCCACCACCACCTGGTCTACACCAACCACCACATCCTGATGGACGGCTGGAGCACCTCGCGCCTGTTGGGCGAAGTGCTGCAGCGCTATGCCGGCCTGGCGCCGCAGGCACAGGCCACGCACTACCGCGACTACATCGCCTGGCTGCAGGGCCAGGACGCGGCCGTTGCCGAAGCCTTCTGGAAAGCCCAGCTTGCGGCCCTGGACGAGCCGACCCGCCTGGCCCAGGCCATCGCCGGCAGTGCAGGCGCAAGCGGTAGCGGTCATGGCGACCACCGCCTGGCCTTCGACCCTGAGCAGACTACGCGCATCGAAGCCTTCGCCCGGGCCAACCGGGTCACGGTCAACACCCTGGTGCAATCGGCCTGGCTGCTGCTGTTGCAGCGCTGCACCGGCCAGGCCAGCGTGTGCTTCGGCGCCACGGTCGCCGGCCGCCCGGCAGACCTGCCGGGGGTGGAGGAACAGATCGGCCTGTTCATCAACACCTTGCCGGTGATCGGCGCCCCGCGTGCCGAGCAGACCGTGGCCGAGTGGATCGGCCAGGTGCAGGCCGGCAACCTGGCCGTGCGCGAGTTCGAGCACACCCCGCTGTACGATGTGCAGCGCTGGGCGGGGCAGGGCGGTGACGCCTTGTTCGACAGCATCCTGGTGTTCGAGAACTACCCGGTGGCCGAGGCGCTGCAACAGGGCGCGCCCGGTGGCCTGCGCTTCGGCGACGTGGCCGTGCAGGAGCAGACCAACTACCCGCTGACCCTGGTGGTGGAACTGGGCACCACGCTGTCGATGCAGTACAGCCATGACCGTGCGCTGTGGAGCGACGAAAGCATTGGCCGCCTGGCTGGCTACTTTGCCAACCTGCTGCAGGCGCTGGTGGAGAATGCTGACGCGGTGATTGGCGAGCTGCCAATGCTGGGGCTGCCAGAACAGCGACAGATGGTCGAAGGCTGGAACGAAACCCAGGCGACGTACCCGGACGAGCGCAGCATTCACCAGCTGATCGAGGCCCAGGTGTTCGCCACCCCGGATGCCCCGGCGCTGGCCTTTGGCGAGCAGACCCTGAGCTATACCGAGCTCAACCGCCGTAGCAACCAGCTGGCGCACAAGCTGCGCGAGCAGGGCGTGGGCCCGGATGTGCTGGTGGGCATCGCCATGGAGCGCAGCCTGGAGATGGTCATCGGTTTGCTCGGCATCGTGAAGGCCGGCGGCGCTTATGTGCCGCTGGACCCGGAATACCCCCAGGATCGCCTGAGCTACATGTTCGAGGACAGCGGCATCGCCTTGCTGCTGACCCAGTCGCACCTGCACGAAGCCCTGCCGATCCCGGCCGGCCTGCGCAGCCTG